>NZ_JBEPOS010000026.1:0-98014 GCF_040546885.1 Bradyrhizobium sp. S3.2.6
TATTGGTCGCATCGTCGACACCTACACGCCCGCAGAATCCACAAACTACTTCGTGGCCGCAGGGTACTTGCAACCTGATCGGCTAACGCTCTAGTCTAACTCCGCTGTTGTCGCGGCGAAGGCCAGGATCCATTACCCCGACCGTACATGTTGAAGCAGGCTGGAGCCACCAGCGTGCCAATTCCAGCCGTCCGTGGTCATGGGTCCCGGATCTGCGCTTACGCTTGTCCGGGACGACGTGGGGAGAGATCACGCCACGCGCGGCACGGCGTCGAACCTGTTCACCACGATATCCCGCTTGGTCTCGTCCACCCGCACGGTCATGTCGAAGCGGCCGTCGTGCAACTCCTTGGCCAGCACCTCGGAATTGCGGTGCAGCCAGGAGATGCCGGCGCCGTCGGCGGCATCGATGGAGAGGTCGAGCGTGGTGCGCGTGGCCGCCAGCCGTTCCTCGATCGTGGCGAGCAGTGCGTCGATCCCCTCGCCTGATACAGCCGAGACCAGCATCGCCGGATGATCCTCGGGCCTGCGCGCTGCGATGTTGAGCAGCTCTTCGCGTTGCTCGGCATCGTAACGGTCGATCTTGTTCCAGACCTCGATGATGCGACCGGAATCGTCGGGGTTGATACCGAGCTGGCGCAGCACCGCATCGACGTCGCTCTGCTGCGCCTCGGCATCCTCATGCGAGATGTCGCGCACATGCAGGATGACGTCGGCCTCCAGCACCTCTTCCAGCGTGGCGCGGAAGGCGGCGACGAGCTGGGTCGGCAAATTGGAGATGAAGCCGACGGTGTCCGACAGCATCGCCTTGCCGCCATGCGGCAGCGTCAGCGCGCGCAAGGTGGGATCGAGGGTTGCAAACAGCATGTCGGCGGCCTGCACGTCGGCACGGGTCAGGCGGTTGAACAGCGTCGACTTGCCGGCATTGGTGTAACCGACCAGCGCGACGACGCGATACGGCACGCGCTGGCGACCAGCGCGATGCAGCCGCCGCGTCGCCTGCACCTTCTTCAGCTCGCCCTCGAGCTTGGAGATGCGCTCCTGGATCAGGCGGCGGTCGGCCTCGATCTGCGTCTCGCCGGGACCGCCCATGAAGCCGAAACCGCCGCGCTGGCGCTCGAGATGGGTCCACGATCGCACCAGGCGCGAGCGCTGGTAATTGAGATGCGCAAGCTCGACCTGGAGCGAGCCCTCCTTGGTCTTGGCGCGGCGGCCGAAGATTTCCAGAATGAGCCCGGTGCGGTCGAGCACCTTGGCGTGCAGCTCCTTCTCGAGATTACGCTGCTGGATCGGCGCCAGCGCGCAATCCATCACCACGAGCTCGGCGTCGAGGCTCTTGGCCAGCGCGGCGATCTCCTCGACCTTGCCCTTGCCGATATAGGTCGCGGGCCGGATCTGGCTGATCGGCGCGATGACGGCGTCGGCAACGACGAGATCGATGGCGCGCGCGAGGCCGGTGGCTTCGTCGAGCCGGGCCTCGGCGTCGCGCTGGATGTGACTCTCCGATTGCGCGTCGGCACCGCCTGCGCGCACTCGCAAATAGGGGCCGATGACAAGCACCCGCCCCGTCTGCTTAGCCCCTGCCGACCGCGGACGGTCGGCATCCCCGTCGAAATTCCGGGGTTCCAATCAGATCACTCTCAAGCCGGCTGATCCTCGCCGCCTTCGAACAGCTGGATCGGAGCGCCCGGCATGATGGTCGAGATCGCATGCTTGTAGACGAGCTGCGAATGACCGTCGCGCCGAAGCAGCAAACAGAAATTGTCGAACCAGGTCACGATGCCCTGGAGCTTCACTCCGTTGACCAGAAAGATCGTCAGTGGCGTTTTGGTTTTGCGAACGTGATTGAGGAAAGTGTCCTGCAGGTTTTGTGCGCGGTCTGCCGCCATTGTTTTTTTCTCGCTTTGAGTTTCTTTTTATTGCGCCGGTCGTGACCCTGTTTTCAAAAAAGAGGCCTTCTTCCGGTTGCCGTCCCTCATGAGATCCCCCTCGGAGGAACGGCAGATCAATTAGAGGACAGGTCGGCTTGTTAGGCAAGCCGCTTGACGCGGCAGGGCCTGCTCGATTGCCCCGAAAAACTACGGAAATCGATGATTTTTCTCGCTTATCCCTGCGGTCTGACCGGGGCGCCGGGGCCTCAGCCGACGCCCAGCGCCTTCAACTTCCGATGCAGCGCCGAACGTTCCATGCCAACAAACTCGGCCGTGCGAGAAATATTTCCTGAAAAACGGCTGATCTGGGCAATCAAATAGTCGCGCTCGAACACTTCGCGAGCCTCGCGCAGCGGTAGGCCCATGATGTGCTCGCCATTGTTGCTGGTCGGCATCGCCGGCACCATCGAGCCGACATCCTGCGGCAGCATATCGGCGGTGATAATCACCTCCGGTCCGCCCGCGGCCAGAATCATGACTCTCTCAACGTTGTTGCGGAGCTGGCGCACATTGCCCGGCCAGACATGCGATTGCAGCACCGCCATCGCGTCCTGCCCGATCTGCCGCTTGGGCAGGCCGCTGCCGGCCGAGATCTGCTCCATGAAATAGTCGATCAGCTCCGGAATGTCCTCGCGCCGCTCCGAGAGCGCGGGCACGCGGATCGGCACCACCGAAAGCCGATGATAGAGGTCCTCGCGGAAACGGCCGACCGCGATCTCCTCCTCGAGGTTGCGCGCGGTCGAGGAGATGATTCGGACGTCGACCTGAACCTTGCCGGTGCCGCCGACGCGCTGGAACGACTGCTCGACCAGCACGCGCAGGATCTTGTTCTGGGTCTCGCGCGGCATGTCCGCAATCTCGTCGATGAACAGCGTGCCGCCATGGGCTTCCTCGAGTGCACCCGCCTTGCGCGGCTGCTCGCCGTTGGACTGCTCGACGCCGAACAGCTCGTGCTCCATCCGCTCCGGCGTGATCGCGGCGGCATTGATGACGACGAAGGGGCCGTCGGCGCGGCCCGAGGCCGTGTGCAGCGTACGGGCGGCCAATTCCTTGCCCGCGCCGGCGGGGCCGACGATCAGGATGCGGCTGTTGGCCTTGGCCGCGCGCTCGATGGTCTGGCGCAGCTGGTTCACGCTCGGGGAACGGCCGACGAGCTGGCTGGCGCTCGGCGCGAGCTGCTTCAGCTCCTTGACCTCGCGCTTGAGCCGCGAGTTTTCCAGCGCGCGGGTGGCGACCAGGATCAGCCGGTCCGCCTTGAACGGCTTCTCGATGAAGTCATAGGCCCCGCGCTTGATCGCGGCGACCGCGGTCTCGATGTTGCCGTGGCCGGAGATCATCACGACAGGCAGATCGGCATTGTCCTTCTTGACCTGCTCGAGCAGCTGCAAGCCGTCGAGCTTGGAGCCCTGCAGCCAGATGTCGAGGAACACCAGGTGCGGCCGGCGATTGGCGATTTCGGCCAAGGCCGAGTCGCTGTCGCGTGCGGTTCGGGTGACGAAACCCTCGTCCTCGAGGATGCCCGCAACGAGATCCCGAATATCGGCCTCATCATCGACAATCAGAATTTCACTTGCCATGGGGTCGCGCCTATCTTGTCAGATGCCTGATGAGGCTTCGATTTTCGTTGAATCATTGGTCTTTTCAGCGGGCTCTTTGGTTTCGCCCGCCGGCTCTTTTGTTTCCTGCGCCTGCTCGGCTCCCTCGGCCTTCTTGGCCTCGCCGGAGATCGCAAAGCGCATCCGCATCCAGGCGCCGCGCTGGCCTTCGCGGAAGTCGGAGGCGTCCTTCAGCTCGATGCGGCCGCCATGGTCTTCCAGCACGCGGCCGACGATGGCGAGGCCAAGGCCGGTGCCCTTGGCGCGCGTCGTCACATAGGGCTCGAGCAGCCGCGAACGCGCGACCTTGGGCAGGCCGATGCCGTTGTCGACGACGTCGATCAGCACGTCCTCGTCCTCGCGCGACACCACGACGTCGATACGGCCTTTGCCGAGCTCCTCCGCCGGGACCTGCTCGATCGCCTCGGTGGCGTTCTTGATGATGTTGGTGACCGCCTGCGAGATCAGCCGCCGGTCGAACTGGGCGCGCAGCGGATCGTCCCTGAACTCGGCCTCAATCTCGATCTCGGGATGGGCAACCTTCATCAGGAACACCGCCTGCCGCACGGTGTCGGCGACGTCCTCGCCTTCCATCACGGGCTTCGGCATCCGCGCAAAGCGCGAGAACTCGTCGACCATGCGCCTGATATCGTCGACCTGGCGCACGATGGTGTCGGTGCACTGCTCGAAGATCTGCTTGTCCTTGGCCTCGGTAATGTCCTTGCCGAACTTGCGGCGGATGCGCTCGGCGGAGAGCTGGATCGGCGTCAGCGGGTTCTTGATCTCGTGGGCGATACGGCGCGCGACATCGCCCCAGGCCGAGGTGCGCTGCGCCGACACCAGCTCGGTGATGTCGTCGAGCGTGATGATGTAGCTGTCGTGCGGCTGGTTCTTCTCGGCGCTGACGCGCACTGAAAGATTTCGCTCGGTGCCGTCGCGCGTGATCGTGATCTGGCCCTGCACCAGGCGCTGGGTCCCTTCCCGCGACGTCTTCATCATCTCGTCGAGCTCGGGCAGCACGTCGGAGAGCGGATGACCGAGCGTCTCGGCCTCGGAATGCCCGATCAGCTTCTCGGCGGAGCGGTTGAGGATGCCGACGCTGCCCGAGGTGTCGACGCCGATGATGCCGGCGCTTGCAGAGGACAGCACCGCCTCGATGAAGCGGCGGCGGCTGTCGATGAGGTCGCTGGCGTTGACGAGCTCGTCGCGCTGGCTGCGCAATTCCTGCGTCATCTTGTTGAAGGTCTCGCCGAGCTGGGCGAGATCGCCTTCCGATTGGTGCACGGGCACCTTCACATGGAGGTCGCCGGTCGAGACGGTGTGGGCCGCGTTCATCAGCCGCCGGATCGGCGCCACCAACGAGTTGGCGAAGTTCAGGCCGATCAGCACAGAGGCCATCAGGATGGTCAGCGCGATCACCGCAAACATCAGCGCAAACGCCACCTGAATGCCGAGCCGGCGCGACTCGATCTGGGCGTATTCGGCGACGCTGATCTCGGTCTGCTTGAGCTGACTGACGACCTTCGGATCGAGTGGCCGTGCCACGTACAGGAAGGTGTCGCTGAAGGCGCGCAGGCGGATCACTGCCGCGACGTAGCTCGCATCTGGCAGCACCGCGATCTCGGGCTCGGATTCGTTGACGTTGCTGAGGAAGTCCGGCGCCGGGGGCGAATACGCCAGTCGCATGCCGGTGTCAGCTGACTCCAGGATATTGGTGTTCTTGTCGATGATCATCGCGCCCGGCAGATTGCGGGAGCCGGCGCTGGCGGTCAGCAGCTCGCGGAACGACCGGCGATCCTGGTCGTAGAGTGGCCTTGCATGGGCGATGTCATTGGCCATGCCAATGATGTCGCCGCGGATCAATTGCGCATGGTCCTGCATGTAGGCCCGTGCGATATCCAGCGAGTTCTGGATGACTTCCTTGGTCGGCCCCGAGAACAGCCGGTCGAGACCGCGTTCGAGCGTGACGTTGGCGACGACGGAAACAAGCACCGCCGGCAGCACCGCGACGATCGAGAACAGGCTGACGATCTGGACATGCAGGCGCGCCGCCGCCCTGCCCCGCCGCCGCGCCAGGATCAGCTGCCAGAGCTCGCGCACGATGATGCCGACCAGCAGCAGGATCGTGCCCGCATTGATCAGGTAGAACGAGCGGACCACCTCCGGCGTCGGATCGATCCTGGTGAGGCCGGTGAGGACTAGGAAGGTCAGGAGGCCCGACAACAGCGCCAGCGCCACCGCAAACGGCACCAGCCAGCGCCGCACCGACCAACGCCGGGGCTCTTCCGCTGGGGCCGTGTCAAAGGATGCGGCCGAGGTGTCTGCGCTGGTCATTCCGGCAATGGGGTGCTGAAAACGGGTCCGCGATGGGCGGGTACTGATGTATTCGTACCACATTGTTGCCGAATTGTGACAATTCCACGGCGTCCGCGCCGCGACGGACGAGCGCATCCACAGGGGTGGCGGCCGGAACAGAATCAGGCCATCCCGGCTTGACCCGGCATGGACAGGATTTTTCTCGTGATCACGGTGACGGCGATGCTGCTGCTGATCGTGGCTACTGACCTCTTGGTCAATGGCCCCAGCAGGCAGGACCAGACGGCGGAGATGCCAATACGCAGCCGGTCGTGGCGCGCCTGGTCAGATCCGGCGGAACATTTCAGCCCGATGATGCGGACAGGCTCAGCTCACCTTTGGCAGGGGGAGCTGAGCCGCCGTTCCGAAATTAGCCCCCGCTCCGATACACCTGGATATCGAGATCCCGGATCTTCTTCCGCAGCGTGTTGCGGTTGAGGCCGAGCAGATCGGCGGCGCGGATCTGGTTGCCGCGGGTGGCGGCCAGCGCGGCAGTGAGCAGCGGCACCTCGATCTCCTTGAGGATGCGGTGATAGAGGCCCGGCGGCGGCACGCCGTTCGGGAAGCCCTGGAAGTGCGACGAGAGATAGGCCTCCACCGCACCGCCAAGATTGTCGACGCCCTGCTGGACCGCAGCACCTGGGCTGACCGAGGGCGGCGCGAGCTCGCCGTCGATGACGGAGGCCGTGATCACGTCCTGCGGATAGAGCGCAGCGAGGCGCCGGGCGAGGTTTTCGAGCTCGCGCACGTTGCCGGGCCAGCGATGCTGCTTCAGCCGCTCCAGCGCCAGCGAATCGAGCTTCTTCGGCGGCAGGCCGTCCTTCTCGGCCAGCGCGAAGAAGTGACGGATCAGATCGGGCAGGTCCTCGATACGTTCGCGCAAGGGCGGCAGCCGCAGCGGCACGACGTTGAGGCGGAAGAAAAGATCCTCGCGGAACAGACCCTGCTGGATCAGGACGCGCAGATCCTTATTGGAGGCAGCGACGATGCGCACGTCCGTCTTGATCGGCGTACGGCCGCCGACCGTGGTGTATTCGCCCTGCTGCAGCACGCGCAGCAGGCGGGTCTGCGCCTCCATCGGCATGTCGCCGATTTCGTCGAGGAACAGCGTGCCGCCCTCGGCCTGCTCGAAGCGGCCCGACGCTCTGGTGTTGGCGCCGGTGAAGGCGCCGCGCTCATGGCCGAATAATTCGGACTCGATGAGGTCGCGCGGGATAGCCGCCATGTTGACCGCAACGAACGGGCCGTTGCGGCGCTTGCCGTAATCGTGCAGCGCGCGCGCCACCAGCTCTTTGCCGGTGCCGGACTCGCCCGTGATCATCACGGTGAGGTCGGTCTGCATGAGCCGCGCGAGCACGCGGTAGATTTCCTGCATCGCCGGCGAGCGGCCGACCAGCGGGATCGCCTCCATCTCGGCGTCGTCGTCAGGCGTCGCGACCCGCTCCTTCGGCTCGGCTAGTGCACGGCCGACGATGGCGATCAGCTCCTTCAGGTCGAAGGGCTTTGGCAGATATTCATAGGCGCCGCGCTCGGAGGCGCGAATCGCCGTCATGAAGGTGTTTTGCGCGCTCATGACGATGACCGGCAAATTTGGCCGCATCTTCTTGATCCGTGGCAGCAGGTCGAAGGCGTTTTCGTCCGGCATCACCACGTCGGTGATGACGAGATCGCCCTCTCCCTGGCTGACCCAGCGCCACAGCGTCGCGGCATTGCCGGTCAGCCTGACTTCATACCCGGCCCGGGAAAGCGCCTGGTTGAGAACCGTGCGGATGGCGGTGTCGTCATCAGCTACGAGAATGCTACCTGCGGGCATCGTTAATCCTCATTTTGCCCCCTGTGATGCAGACGACGACTTCCCGGCAGAGCCGTCGCGACTGCTGTGATCGGGATGTTTCACCGATGTGGAATACATCGGCATCAGCACGCGAAAGGTGGTCTTGCGCGGCTGAGACTCGCATTCGATGATGCCCCCGTGATCGCCAATGATCTTGGCGACCAGCGCAAGACCGAGGCCAGAGCCGGTCTGCTTGGTGGTCACGAAGGGATCGAACAGATTGGGCAGAAGATCGTCCGGCACGCCTGGTCCATTGTCCCTCACGCAGAATTCAAGCGGCAGGGATACCCGGGATTTTTGACCGGGGACCGACAGGCGCACGCCGGGCCGGAACGCGGTGGTGAGCTGGATCTCGGCGTCGGGGACGTCGATCAGCGCTTCGGCGGCATTTTTCACCAGATTGAGGAACACCTGGATCAGCTGGTCCTGGTTGGCCAGCACCGGCGGTAGCGACGGATCGTAATCCTCGATGAAGCGGATGTTGCGGGCAAAGCCCGACTGCGCCAGCCGCTTCACGTGGTCGAGCACCGAATGGATGTTGACGGGGCCGCGCACCACGGGCCGCTCGTCGCCGAATACCTCCATGCGGTCGACCAGCGTCACGATGCGGTCGGCTTCGTCGCAAATCAGGCGGGTCAGCATGCGGTCTTCGGACGAGGCCTGCTGCTCCAGCAGCTGTGCCGCGCCGCGGATGCCGGAGAGCGGGTTCTTGATCTCGTGTGCCAGCATGGCGGCCAGCGCAATCACCGAACGGGCGGCGCTGCGATGGGTGAGCTGCCGGTCCATCTTGTCGGCGATGGAGCGCTCCTGAAGCATCACCACGATGTGGCCGGGCCGTTCGGTGAGCGGCGCGACATGCAGATCGACCTGGCGGTCGCCGCCCATGCGCGGTGTGCCAAGATCGACCTTGTATTCATTGACCGGCGAGTTCGACGAGCGCACCTGGTCGATCAGCGCCAGCAAGGGACTGCCGAACGGCACCAGCTCTTTCAGCGACTGCCGCTTCAAGAACTGCGTCGAGATATCGAAGAACGCTTCGGTCGCAATATTGGCTGCGACGATCTTGCCGTCCGGTCCGATCATCAGCACGGGATTGGGCAAGGCATCCAGGATCGCGTCGCTCTCGGACAGAAGCGGCCGGCGATGGTCAGCAGCTGAGCTCATGCAGCGGCGCTCCATGCGAAATCGTCGAAGGCATCCTGAAGTGAGCGGTGGACGAGGCCCGGATCCTCAGATGTGAGGATGTTCCGGCGCCAGGCCTTCAGCGTCTCGACCGGCGCGCCGCTCGCACCGGCCGCGACATCAAGCGCCCAGCCGAGATGTTTTCGCGCGTGCTTCAGGCCCACGCGCAGGCCATAGAGCGCGCAGACGCCCTCATAGAGCGTGCGGACATAATGCAGCTGCGTTGCGAGCGACGGCGTGGCTTCCGCCGCCCCGCCGTTCAGGCGCCGGCCGATCTCGCCGGGCAGCCAGGGCTGGCCCTGTGCGCCGCGGCCGATCATCACGGCATCGGCGCCGGAAGCTTCGAGCGCCGCGAGCGCCTTCTCGAACGTGGTGATGTCGCCGTTGACGACGAGCGGAATGGAAATGGCCTCTCGCACCGCGCGGATCGCATCCCAATCGGCCTCGCCCTTGTAGAACTGGCAGCGGGTGCGGCCATGCACGGTGACGAGCTTGATGCCGGCGGCCTCCGCGCGACGCGCGAGCTCCGGCGCGTTGCGGGTGCGGTCGTCCCAGCCGAGCCGCATCTTCAGTGTCACCGGAACCTTCACAGCGGCAATCGTGGCCTCGATCAGGCTGACGGCATGATCGAGGTCGCGCATCAGGGCCGAGCCTGACTGGCCGCCGGTGACGTGGCGGGCGGGACAGCCCATGTTGATGTCGATGATGTCGGCGCCCTCGGCCTCGGCGATCCGGGCGCCTTCCGCCATCCAATGCGCCTCGCAGCCGGCGAGCTGGACCACATGCGGCCCGATCCCGGCCGCTTCGCAGCGCAACCGCGACATGCGGTGACCGTTAGCGAGCTCATCGCTGGCCGTCATTTCGGAGATGACCAGACCCGCCCCAAGTTCGGCGGCCAGCCGGCGGACGGGTGAATCCGTCACTCCCGACATCGGTGCCAGGAAGACCGGGGTAGCGATTTCAATATCGCCTATTTTCAACGGCTTAGAGCCTGATCTTGCCGGGCCGGTCACAGCGGTCTCATTGAGTGGACAGGGGCCTCATCGCGCCTGCCATGGCCTATCTTGCGCACAATTCTTGTGCAGTCAAGCGCCATGCCTACAGTTTAGACAGTTCTGCAAATCTTTCAAGTGCAGTGCAGCAAAATGCTGAATCCCACAATCCGGGGAAACCCCTTTTTTTGCGGGCCTGCCGTGCTAGAGGCATGCCGGCAATCACCCCATGCCCGGCGCCTCTCCTTAAACAGTCGAATATTTGAGTCCTATGGCGAAATCACAGCGCACCGCAGTCGTTCTTGTCGCGGCCGGTCGTGGCCTGCGCGCAGGCGCGGGCGGCCCGAAGCAATATCGTGAGATCGGCGGCGTGCCCGTGATCTACCGCGCCATGGAAGCCTTCAGCACCCACGCCGACGTGTTCGCCGTGCAACCGGTGGTGAACCCCGACGACAGCGCCATGTTCACGGCAACGGTCGCAGGGCTGCAGCACGAGGCGCCGACCAATGGTGGCGCGACGCGTCAGGCCTCGGTGCTCGCCGGTCTCGAAGCGCTCGCCAGGCACAAGCCCGACATCGTCCTGATCCACGACGCCGCGCGTCCCTTCGTCTCGGCCGGCGTGATCTCGCGGGCGATCGAAGCGGCAAGCCGGACGGGCGCGGCGATCCCCGTCGTTCCCGTCACCGACACCATCAAGATCACCAGCGCGGACGGCAATGTCGAGGACACACCCGATCGGGCAAGTCTACGAATCGCGCAGACGCCGCAATCCTTTCGTTTCGACGTCATCCTCGAGGCGCATCGTCGCGCGGCAAAGGACGGACGAGGCGATTTCACCGATGATGCCGCGATCGCCGAATGGGCGGGATTGACGGTTGCGACCTTTGAAGGCGATGTTGCCAACATGAAGCTCACCACTCCCGAGGATTTCGTGCGCGAGGAAGCGCGCCTGGCCAGCCTGCTCGGCGACATCAGGACCGGCACGGGCTATGACGTGCACGCCTTCGGCGACGGCGACCATCTCATGCTCTGCGGCGTGCGCGTGCCGCACACCAAGGGTTTCCTCGCCCATTCCGACGGCGATGTTGGCCTGCATGCGCTGGTCGATGCGATCCTCGGTGCATTGGCCGACGGCGACATCGGCTCGCACTTCCCGCCGAGCGATACCAAGTGGAAGGGCGCCTCCTCCGACCGGTTTCTGAAATACGCCATCGAGCGCGTGACGGCGCGCGGCGGCCGCGTCGCCAATCTCGAAGTCACCATGATCTGCGAGCGGCCGAAGATCGGTCCCTTACGCGACACCATGCGCGCGCGCATCGCCGAGATCTCCGGCGTCGACATCTCCCGCGTCGCGGTGAAGGCGACGACCAGCGAGCGGCTCGGCTTCACCGGCCGCGAGGAAGGCATCGCGGCCACCGCGAGCGCCACCATTCGCCTGCCGTTTAACGAGAAGATTTGGAGCGTCTAGGCCATGGGCGGCAGCGACGCACGCGCCCTCTCCCGCTCGCTGCTCGATTTGTGCCGGATGCGCAAGCTGACGATCGCGACCGCCGAGTCCTGCACCGGCGGTCTTGTTGCCGGCGCCCTGACCGACATCCCCGGCTCGTCTGACGTCATCGATCGCGGCTTCGTCACCTATTCCAACGACGCCAAGCGCGCGATGCTCGGGGTCGAGGCCAGCACGCTCGCCAATTTCGGTGCCGTCAGCAAGGAGACCGCGACCGCGATGGCGGTCGGCGCGCTGGAGCGTGCTGGCGTCGATCTTGCTGTGGCCATCACCGGCATTGCCGGCCCCGGGGGGGCCACGCCCGGCAAGCCGGTCGGCCTCGTCCATTTTGCCGCTGCTGCGCGCGACGGCCGCATCATCCATCGCGAGCAGCGTTTTGGCGCGATCGGCCGCACCGCCGTGCGCCAGCGCTCCGTGGTCGAGGCGCTGCGCATGCTGATGGAACTCGCCCGCGGCCCGCAGGCCGCGGCCAAGCCGCGCCGCACCGCCGCCGCAACGAGACTGCGTCCCCGCGTCACCCGCTCGCCACGCCGGCATGTGGTGAAGCGCCGGCCACCGCGGTCGCCGCGGGGCTGATGCACGCTACGCCGCCGCCAGCAGCGCGCTGGCGTGGTCCAGCACACGCTGCTTGACCGCATCGGTATCCGACGGCTTCACCTTCGCGCTCACCGTCAATTCCACGACAGGCGCGGCCGGATCGGCGGCGATCACCTTGGACACGTTGACGGACGGCTCGGTCCGCGCGTCGACGCGGGGATCGTCGCGCAACTCCTTCAAGATCTGGTCGGCGAGTGTATTGGCTGAACCTGCCCGGACCGGAAACGTCACCTTGACCTCGCCCGTGCCGGGATAGGCGCTGTGATTGATGATCGCTGCGCCCCACACCTGCCCGTTCGGCAACAGAATCTGCGTGTTGTCGGCCGCTACCAGCTCGGTCATGAACAGCGACAGCGATCTCACCTTGCCGGCCTTGCCGCCGACCTCGACGTCATCGCCGATGTGGAAGGGCCGGAACAGCAGCAGCATCACGCCGGCCGCGAGATTGGACAGGGTGCCTTGTAGCGCCAGACCGATTGCGAGGGACGTCGCGCCCAACACCGCAACGAGGCTTGCGGTCTGGATGCCAAACAACTGGAGCACGGCGATGCCGACCACCGCCAGCACGCCGTAGCGCGTAACACTGGACACGAACAGAGTGACGAGCGGATCGACGCGATGGCCGACGGCGAGCATGCGCGTGACGACGCGCTGCATGGCGCCGGACAGGTACCAGCCGATTGCAAGCAGCAGGATCGCGTAGATCGCGTTGAGCCCATACAGGACAAGCGAGGCTTTCAGCGTGTCGAAATTGATGGTCATGATATCTCCAACCGGAACATTCGGTTGAGAACTCGCAGTTGCGGAGAACGATCCCTTTCGAGCCCGACCGACCGTCAGACGCCCGTTGCCGGATCGCATAGGTGAGGTCGACCTGAATTCCCCGGTATCTATCGGCGGGAATACGACATTCAAGGCAGGTCCGATCCTTGCGAGGTTCGCTCGATCCGATGGATGACGGGAAGGTTTTGCTCGATCGCCTTCGCGAGCACAGTTCCCGTGGTCCGACCGAGCTCCTTCGCGATCAACGTGATTGGCTTGGTCCCTGCAAGTTTCCTGAGCCGATTGAGGTCGTCGTCGCTCCACGATTGTTTCCAGCGCGCCATGTCTCCTGGGTCCCGCTACACAAGCCCTGCGCCCGACTCGGACTGTAATTGTCCTCCTCACGAAAAGCAGCCGGTCCAGATGTGCCGTCCACGGCAAGGGGTGTTCCGTCACTCCCCAGCGTTTTGGCACAAACTGCACTTGTCACCGTCGCTCATCGAGGCGTGAGTGGCGTATTACGCCTCGCAGCCGCCGGATGTGGTGAAGGCGGTGGATTGATCAGGACGACGCCAGCTTCGGCCGGCCGTAGATCGCATCGGCCCGCTTCTCGAACGCGGCCGAGAAGCGCGCAAACGCAGCGTCGAACATCGAGCCCATCAGCATGGCCAGCATGCGGCTCTTGAATTCATAGGCGAGGAAGAAGCCTACATCGCAAACGTCATGGCCCTCCTGCTGGCTTTTGGGCTCGAACGTCCAGCGGTTCTCGAGATTGCTGAACGGACCTTGCAGATATTCGACCAGGATTTTCAGATTGGCGCGATCGAGCGTCACGCGGCTGGTGAAGGATTCCTTGACCAGCTTGAACGACACCGTCATGTCGGCGACGAGCACCTCGGTGCCGTCGGGTTTCGCCATGCGCTGACGGATCTTCAGCGCGCTGCACAACGGCACGAATTCCGGGTAGCGCTCGACGTCGGCGACCAGATCAAACATCTTGGATGCGCTGTGATTGACACGGCGCTTGCTCGAAAATTTGGGCATAGCGGTTCAGCGGGCCGTTGCGGCCCGCGCAGCCTTCAGTCTCGCAAAGTCCTCGCCGGCATGATGCGACGAACGGGTGAGCGGGCTCGCCGACACCATAAGGAAGCCCTTGGTGTAAGCCACCTTTTCGTAAGAATTGAACTCGTCCGGCGGCACGTAGCGCATCACGGCGTGATGCTTGCGCGTCGGCTGGAGGTACTGCCCGATGGTGAGGAAGTCGACGTCGGCGGAGCGCAGGTCGTCCATCACCTGCTGCACCTCGTGGCGCTCCTCGCCGAGGCCCACCATGATGCCGGACTTGGTGAAGATCGCGGGATCGAGCTCCTTGACCCGCTGCAACAACCGGATCGAATGGAAATAGCGCGCACCGGGCCGCACGCTGAGATAGCGCGACGGCACGGTCTCGAGATTGTGGTTGAAGACGTCGGGCTTGGCCGCGACGACGATGTCAAGCGCGCCTTCCTTGCGAAGAAAATCGGGCGTCAGGATCTCGATCGTGGTCGAGGGGCACGCGGCCCGGATCGCACGGATAGTCTGTGCAAAATGCTCGGCGCCGCCATCGGCGAGATCGTCGCGGTCGACCGAGGTGATGACGACGTGGGCGAGTCCCAGCTTGGCGACGGCCTCGGCGACGTTCTGCGGCTCGGCCGCATCCAGCGCATTTGGCATGCCGGTCTTGACGTTGCAGAAGGCGCAGGCACGGGTGCAGGTGTCACCCATGATCATGAAGGTCGCGTGCTTCTTGTCCCAGCACTCGCCGATATTCGGGCAGCCCGCCTCCTCGCACACCGTGTGCAGGCCATTGGCGCGCACGATGTTGCGCGTGTCGGCATAGCCGCGGGTATTAGGGGCGCGCACGCGGATCCAGTCCGGCTTCGGCGGCGAAGCGGAATCGGGGCGGTTCACCTTTTCGGGGTGGCGCGGGCGCAACGGGTTCGTGATGGTATCGACAATAACGACCATGGGGTGTCCGGTCTGTTCAGGTCCTACCTAGTCGGTCTGGTTGCCTGCTGCAACCCGGCTCGCCCTGCTTCAGGGAACATGGCAGATATGGGCAATATCCTGCTCTGTTCTCTGGCGATTCTCACGTCGAATGGCTCCAACCTCGAAGACTTCCACACCGCGGCTTGGCAAAGCCCTGAAGCGCGGCTTTTTCGACCGCAATGTCCGCGAGGTCGCGCCCGATTTGATCGGTGCGACCATGCTGGTCGATGGCGTCGGCGGGATCATCGTCGAGGTCGAGGCCTATCATCATACCGAGCCGGCGGCGCACTCCTACAACGGCCCGACGCCGCGGAACCAGATCATGTTCGGCCCGCCCGGCTTTGCCTATATCTATCGTTCCTACGGCATCCACTGGTGCGTCAACTTCGTCTGCGAGGCGGAAGGTTCGGCCGCCGCCGTGCTGATCCGCGCGCTGGAGCCGACGCATGGCCTCGCCGCGATGCGCCGCCGCCGCCACCTCCAGGATCTGCACGCGCTGTGCTCGGGCCCGGGCAAGCTCACCGAAGCGCTTGGGATCACCATCGCGCACAACACACTGCCGCTGGACCGGCCGCCGATCGCGCTGCATGCGCGGACAGAGGATGTCGAGGTCGCGACCGGCATCCGCATCGGCATCACCAAGGCCGTCGAGCTGCCCTGGCGCTATGGCGTCAGGGGTTCGAAATTCCTCAGCAAGCCGTTTCCGAAATAAGGTTACGACGCCTGCTTCAGCCGCTCGAGCGCTTCGAGCAGCTTGGCTTTGCGGGCCAGCGCCGCCTCGCGCTTTTCGCGCTCCTCCTCGACGACCTCTTCGGCCGCGTTGGCGACGAATTTCTCGTTCGCGAGCTTCGACTCGGCGCGCTTGATGTCGGCGTCGGCCTTGCCGATCTCCTTGTCGAGACGCGTGCTCTCGGCGGCGACGTCGATCACGCCCTTCAGCGGCAACGCGGCCACCTCGCCTCGGACGAGGAGCTGAACTGCACCATCGGGCGCGCGGTCGGCAAAGGAGATGTCGGAGAGCCGCGCCATGCGCTTGATGACGTCGATCCAGCGCGGTGCACGTTCCCTGGTCTCGGCTGAGGCACCCACGAGCACGAGCGCCGTCAGCGTCGCCGGCGGGATGTTCATCTCGGCGCGCACCGAGCGGATCTGCGTGACGAGGTCGATCACCCAACCGATTTCGGCTTCAGCCTTCGGATCGGCGAAGTCGGCATGGTCGAAGATCGGCATCACCAATGCCGGCGAGATCAGCGGATCGGTCGGACCGGCCGCAGCCGCAAGCATCGCAAGCTGCTCCGGCGTCGGACCGGACGGCTTCAGCGGCCACGGCGCCAGCGCGAGCAGGCCGTCGCGCTTGGCCGTCACCTCCCAAAGCTCTTCGGTGATGAAGGGCATGAAGGGATGCAGCAGCTTCAAGATCTCGTCGCGCGCCCAGGCAACCATGGCGCGGGTCTCGACCCTCAGCGGGCCGTCGGCGCCGAGCAGCGCAGGCTTTGCGAGCTCGACATACCAGTCGCAATAGACATTCAAGACGAACCGGTACATTGCACTCGCAGCTTCGTTGAAGCTATGAGCTTCAAGCGCCTCTGTAACCTCGCGAGTGGCCTGTGCTGTCTCGTGTGCGATCCAGCGATTCAGCGGCTCCTTCGCCTTCGCCGGCTCAAAGCCTTCCGGCAAGACGCAATCGTTCATCTCCGCGAAGCGACAGGCGTTCCAGAGCTTGGTCGCAAAATTGCGATTGATTTCGACAAGCTGCGACGAAAGCTTGATGTCATGCGTGTGGGCCGCCTCTCGCGCCAACGCAAAGCGGAGAGCATCGGCGCCGTACTCGTCGATGAGGTTGAGCGGGTCGATGACGTTGCCTTTCGACTTCGACATCTTCGCGCCCTTCTCGTCGCGAACGAGGCGATGAATATAGACGGTCGAGAACGGCGCCTCCTTCATGAAGTGAAGGCCCATCATCATCATGCGCGCGACCCAGAAGAAGATGATGTCCCAGCCCGTGACCAGCACGTTGGTCGGGTAATAGCGCTTCACCTCGGGCGCGTCTTCGGGCCAGCCGAGCGTCGAGAACGGCCACAGCGCCGAGGAGAACCAGGTGTCGAGCACGTCCTCGTCGCGGGTGATGAAGCCTTCGCGCTTGTTGCGGTCGAGCGCCATCTCGCGGCCCTGCTCGGCCGTGATGACTTCCTGCTCGACGTAATAGCCGAGCGCGTGGCTGACGGCCTCCTCCTCGGTCTGGGCGACGAAGACCTTGCCGTCGGGCCCGTACCAGGCCGGGATCTGATGGCCCCACCAAAGCTGGCGCGAGATGCACCAGGGCTGGATGTTCTCCATCCACTCGAAATAGGTCTTTTCCCAGTTCTTCGGCACGAACGACGTCTCGCCCGAACGCACCGCCGCGATCGCGGGTTTTGCGAGTGTCTTGGCGTCGACATACCACTGATCGGTGAGATACGGCTCGATCACGCTGTTAGAGCGGTCGCCATGCGGCACCATGTGGGTGTGCGGCTCGATCCGTTCGACGAAGCCGAACGATTCCAGCCGCTCGACGATGCGCTTGCGCGCAGCGAAGCGGTCGACCTTGTTGAACTCCTCGGCGAATTGCGAGGCGCCTTCAGGCAGGCCCTTCAGATAATCCTCGTTGTCGAGGAGATCGAGGCAGCCTTCCTTGTCGAGCACGCTGATGCGGCGCAGGCCGTGGCGATTGCCGACCTCGAAATCGTTGAAGTCGTGCGCCGGCGTCACCTTGACCGCGCCCGAGCCCTTTTCCGGATCGGAATATTCGTCGGCGACGATCTTAATCTTGCGGCCGACCAGCGGCAGGATGACGTTCTTGCCAACCAGCTTCTGGTAGCGCTCATCCTCCGGATGCACAGCCACGCCGGTATCGCCGAGCATGGTCTCCGGGCGCGTCGTGGCGACCACGATAAAGGTCGTGGAATCCTCGGGATTGAAGGTTTTGCCTTCGATCGGATAGCGCAGATACCAGAGGTTGCCCCTGACCTCGGTCTGTTGCACTTCGAGGTCGGAGATCGCGGTCAAGAGCTTGGTGTCCCAGTTCACCAGCCGCTTGTCCTTGTAGATCAGGCCGTCGCGGTGCAGTTCGACGAACACCTTGACGACCGCCTTCGACAGGCCCTCGTCCATGGTGAAGCGCTCGCGCGACCAGTCGCAGGAGGCGCCGAGGCGCTTGAGCTGGTTGATGATGGTGTCGCCGCTCTCGGCTTTCCATTGCCAGACCCGCTCCAGAAACTTCTCACGGCCCATCTCGCGACGGCCGGGCTGCTGGCGCTCCATCAGCTGGCGCTCCACCACCATCTGGGTGGCGATACCGGCATGGTCGGTACCGGGCTGCCACAGCACGTCGCGGCCCCGCATCCGCTCGAACCGGCACAGGATATCCTGCAGCGTGTTGTTGAGGGCGTGGCCCATGTGCAGCGAGCCCGTCACGTTCGGCGGCGGGATCACGATGGTAAAGGGCACGGCGTCGCGGCGGTCGGGGCGACCGGCCTTGAAGGCAAGGCTGTCCTCCCACACGACGGACATGCGGGCTTCAATATCGGCGGGCTGGTAGTTTTTCTCGATCATGGGGCGCTAGAAAGCCGCGCGCGGGGTTCAAGTCAACGGAAAGCTCAGCGGCAAAAGGGCTTTCCGGCCCGACCGGCAGGTCGATTATGACACAGGAGCAGGGTTTTATCGGGGTCGAGCGGCCTACTTCAGCGGCCGCCGCGAGAGACCCGCTCGATTTCGGCCTTCACGATGCGTTCGACGAGGCCCGGCAGATTGTCGTCGAGCCAGGATTTCAGCATCGGACGCAGCATCTCCTTGACCAGATCCTCCAGCGTCCGCGCATTGCTGCTGAGCACCGTGTGGGCCAGGGAATTGAAGGCGGATTCGACCGCCGAGACGGTCGACTGGGCCAGGATCGGCTGCTGCGGCGGCAGTGGCGGCGCATCGAAGTCGACCGATGCATAGGATGGCGGCGGCGATGTCGGACGGGGCGGCGGCGCTTCGGCGAATTCGAGATCGTCGCGCGGCTCGACCCTGTGGAAGCTCGGCGGCGGTGGCGCGGGCGTCGGCTCCGGGTCCATCGCCATCTCGTCGGTCAGCTCGAGCACGTCGGGTTCGGGCTCAGGCTCGGGTTCGGGGACCCGCACTTCTGGCGCAGGCGTAGCTTCGTCGAGGCCCGCCAGCAGCGCGTCGATGTCGTCCTGGTTGTTGGGGCCGACATCCGCTGCTGGCGCAGGGGGCGGCGCCGGCGCGGGCTTCGCGGCCGGCGGTGGCGCGGGCTTTTCAGCGGCAGGTTTTGCAGGCGCGACCTTGGATGGTGGAATGTCGGCCATCGCCTGGGGCTTTGGTGCGGGCGTGGCGGGTGCCGGCGCGGGCTTTGCAGCCTCTGCGGGCGGCGGCTTGGCCTCATCATCGGCAATGATGCGCCGGATCGAGGCCAGAATCTCCTCCATGGAGGGTTCTGTGACCTTTGCAGGCTGCGTCATCTCCGACTCCACATCATCAACGCCCTCGCATGCGTTGTTTTACACCAAGCACGACAGGATTGGCCGGTTCCGGATGTGCGCCCCGACATTTTCGTCGCGACAGCCAGACTTGTCCCCAGATCACGGCTCAACGTGAGGCGGCGCGCCCCAGCCCCGTCACTCAAGCATTACGCATGCAACATTGGATGCGGGGCGAATCGACCCGCAGCTTCTTGGCAAGGCTATGTCAGGGATTTTGGTGATTGCAAGCAAAGCACCGGTCGGCCATGGCAGTTTGCGAGGCCGACCGGAGGACTACGGGTCTTAGCGTCCGTCGGGCGTACGCACGCCGACCCAGCTATCGCGGACCTGCTGGTAGTGCACGCTCGGATCGTAGACCGTGGTGTTGAGTCCGAGCACCTGCGGTGCAAGGCGGCCAACCGCGTTGAGCACCGAATAGGACGCCACCACGCGGTCATGCTGGGCCGTGACGAGTGCAACGCGTGCGTTCACCAGGGCCTGCTGTGCGTTGAGCACGTCGAGCGTGGTGCGCTGGCCGGCCTTGGCCTCTTCGCGGACGCCGTTCAGCGCGATCTCGGAAGCCGTGACCTGCGCCTGCGCGGACTGCACTTGCGCCTTGCCGGCTTCCAACTGGCCCCAGGCCTGCACGACGTTCGCGCGGGTCTGGTCGCGGGTGGTTTCAAGATTCAGGCGCTGCTGCGCCAAGTTCTCTTTCGATTGGCGGATCAGCGCATATTCAGCGCCGCCTTGAAAGATCGGCACCGAAGCAGTCGCGATGGCGGACGCGGTATTCGTTCGGAAAACCTGGAGGGTCTGCTGGTAGGCCGTACTCACGCCAGCTTGAACCGTGACCGTCGGCAGCAGTGCGCCTTCGTTGATCTTAACCTGAAGATAGTTGACGTCGATGCCGTACATCGACGCCGTGACGTTGGGATTCTCCACCAGGCTGAGACTGACCGCAGAGGCGATCGTCCCGGGCAGGAAGCGATCGACCGGCGAGCCGGGAGCAAGGTTGGTCGGCTCGTTTCCGATGATCCGGCGGAAAGTCGCGCGCGTCGTCGTGAGATTCGATTCGGCGGTCAGCGCTTGAGTCTTGCCGGCAGCCAGCTGCGCTTCGGATTGCGCCACGTCTGTGCGCGTGACCTCGCCGACGTTGAAGCGATCTCGCGTTTGCTTGAGCGTCTGCTCGAGCACGCGCACGTTGCTGCGCTGAACTTCGAGAGTTGCCGCGTCACGCAGGTAGTCCATGTAGCTCGTGGCAGCCTGCAGCAGGACCGTCTGCTCGAGCACACGCAACGCCTCGCGGGAGCCCGAGACCTGGCTCTCCGCCGCGCGCGTTCTGTTGGCAGTCTGATTGCCGTTGTAGAGCGTCTGATTAACGGTCAGGCTCGCACTGTTGGACTGGAGGACGCCATTGAATGTCGCTCCCTTCTGCGCTTGCTGGGTATCCTGATATTGATACCCGGTGCCGAGGGTCACATTGACCTTGGGGCGGTAGCCCGACAAGGCCTGCGGCACACCTTCGTCGGTCGAGCGCACCTGAGCGCGCTGTGCGTTGAGCTGCGGATTGTTCTGATAGGCGCGCACCAGCGCGGCCTCGATCGTATCCGCCAAGGTAGGCGTCGTCCCGGCCAGTGCCAGCAGCAGGACCGAAACCGCAGCTCCGGTGAAGAGCTTCACCCCATGCATCCGAAAATCCGTTCATTTTAACGCCCGGCTCGTGCCCGCGAGCCGGGTTACCGTATCCAAGTGGAGTCGTTGCCCCGCTGCAACATAGGACGCGGCCGAGCGCAACGGAACTACCTCCGGGTTGTTCTCAGCGGAAACTCTTCACGTGCAGCATCCCGGCCACACTTCTGATTCAGAACGGGATTTTAACGGGGTTTCGGCCGTCAGAAGACGAAGGCGGCGGCCCGTTCCAGCCCCGGAAGCACCGGGGCGGCGGCGTCGAACAGCGACCGATGGCCGAATTCGCCGTGGGTACGGGTCACGATCATGGCCCGTGATGGCCGGGATTCGGCCGTGACCCCCACCAGGCGTCCCCCTTCCCTGAGCTGGCCGAACAGCCCGTCCGGCGTCACTTCGGTCGCGCCGTTGAGGATGATCACGTCATAGGGCGCGGCAGCCGGATCGCCCTCGGCACAGGCGGCGACCTTGCAGGTCACGTTGGTGAGCCCGAGCCCGGCGAAGGCGTCCTTGGCTTTCGCAGCCAGAGCCGAATCGCTCTCCGTTGCCGTGACCTGGCGCGCAAGCTTGGCGGCCAGCGCGGCGAGGTAGCCGGTGGCGCAGCCGACGACCAGCACGTTGTCGCTTTCGCCGATCTCGGCGGCCTGGAGCAGCTTGCCGATCAGCTGCGGCTTGATCAGGAAGCGCTTGGCGCCGCCCTCGCTCACATCGAGATCGAGGTCGAGATAGGCCAGCGCCTGCCGGTTCGCCGGCACAAAGGCCTCGCGGGGAACCGTGAGCATGGCATCGAGAATGCCGCGATCGGTGACGTCATTGGTGCGCACCTGGCCATCGACCATTTTTAGGCGCGCGGTCGAGAAACCGGACATTTGCGGACCCTGCAAGGCGGACAATAGCCGCGGACGAAACTTGGCGGCATATTTGGAGCAGGCTCCGCGAAAACGCAACACGTCCGTTGGCCGGTGAACCAACGGCGACGCCACGCAGGCATCGGAGGCGAGATGGCCTATTCGATCGCGACGGCAAGGCGGCCGATCAGGGCCGCCACTTCGTCCAGCCGCGCCGAATCGGGGGTCTCGACCGCGCGGGCCAGACAAGCCAGGCATTCATCGTCGCTCAGCTCGGGAATATCGGCCGGCAGAATCGAGGGGGCCAGGTGGGCGCGGTCGATCTGGATGTCGGGCATGGGAATCAGCTCCGTAAGAGTCCGGCCCCACCAAGCTCGATTCGAATTAAGTCGATTTGGTGCCGTCTGCGTAGTGGGGATGCCGCCGTCCCACACATCCGCTTGAGCGCGATTCTGCTGGACGCAAGCGTAACGACGCGGAGAAACTGATCGTGCGACATCGCGCGCCGCATCAGCGAACGCCAACAAATAATTGAAAACGAAGCGGAATTTGGCTCCCCGGGCTGGATTCGAACCAGCGACCATCCGATTAACAGTCGGATGCTCTACCGCTGAGCTACCGAGGAAAAGGCGAACCAGTCGTTCGCGCGCGGCTGCGTATAACAAAGCCGGTTGCGCTTGCAAAGGACGAATTCGTCATCCTTCGCAAAGCATTGAGGAAGGGCCCGCCGGGTCCCTCTTCGGGCCTGGGTCAAGTCAAGATTACTCAGCGGTGAAGGACGTGGTCTTGGTGCCGGGATCGTAGCGCAGCCGGAGCGCGGTCATCTTGCAGAGATTGACGTTCTTCCAGAGCACCGACTCGTCATAGTTCTGCCAGTCGACGCGGATGTTCCAGACGCAGCCCTCGTCGTCCTCGTCGAACTCGACATAGGTCGAGGCCTGGTTCTGCAAAACCTTGTCCAGCTCGTTGTCCCATTCGTCCAGGCCATCGTCCGGCGCGTTGAAGCCGAGGAATTTGATGGCATAACCGGTCTCGTTGACGACGGTGACGTTGCGGGCATCGGCGGCGAACGACGACGAAGCACCTGCGATCGCAAGTCCGATCGCGATCAGTCCAGACAGAAAAAACTTCATGTGAAATTCTCCGGCTCGTTGCGCGACGCGAGACGCGCAACGAGCCAGTTCATATCGTTTCGAATTCTCCGCAGCAATGAACCGGCATTCATAGATCGGCGGTGTTTGTCTTCTCCGGCGCAGGTACGGCCGGCGGCGTTACCGCGGCACCATTGGCCTTGCCGGTAACAGCGCCGACCAGCGCCTTCACGGGATCATCGCCCGGCGCAAAACCGCTCTGGCGCAGGATCTCGTCGATCATCGGACGCAGCGCGTGGACCTTGAGGAGCTCGCCGGCAAGCCCCTCACCGAAGCCGACGCCGCCGCCCGCAGCCCCGTTTCCATTGCCGCCGAAGGCGCCGCCGGTGTGCAGGATGCGAACGTCCTTGAGGTTGCCGATCGGCCTGACCATCTCGGCCAGTGCCAACGGCATCGTCTCAATCCGCTTCTTGGCGAGCTCGAAATCGATGACGTTGGTGCCAAGCTTGTTCTGCGCTTCGTTCTTGAGCGTAATGACGGCAGCCTCCGCCTCACCGATATTCCTGACGCCGACCGCCTTGATCTTGTTCGACTCGGCTTCAGCCGTGGCCAGCGTCTTGACAGCCTCGGCGCGGTCCAGCGACGCCTTCTTCTCGGCTTCGGCCGCCACGATCAGCTCGGTCGATTTGCGCTCGGCCTCGGTGCGGGCGGCGAGCACCTGGGTAAGGCGGGAACGGTCGGCGACCTCGACGGCGCGCGCGGTCACGACCTTTTCCTCTGCCGAGACGGCGAGCGCTTCAGCGGCCTTGGCCTCGGCGACGGCTTCCGAGGTCTGCTTGCTCTTGGATGCGATCTGGATCTCGTTCTCCTGCGTTGCGATCTGGATTTCGCGCTGCGCGTCGGTCTTGCGCTTGTTGATCGCCAGATCGGACTCGATGACCGCGGTTTCCTTGACCTGCTTGGCGCCAGCTTCCTTCTCCGCGACCGCACGGTCGGTGTCGATGCGTGCGTTCTCCTCGGTCAGGCGCGCGGTCTGCGTCGCGGTTGCGACTTCAGCCCTCGTGCTCGCGGTCTTGTTGGCGATGTCGCGCTCCTGCGACAGCTCGGCCTCCTTCTTGGTCCGCTCGATCGTCAGCGTCTGCTGCCGCGCCTCGAGGTCCTTTTGCGCGATTGCTACTTCGTTGTCGCGCACGATCGAGTTACGGTCGCGCCTGCGCGTCTCGGTGACGGTTTTCAGCTGGGTCAGGCCTTCGGCGTCGAAAAAGTTTTCCGGATTGAAGAACTTCACATCGGTCTGGTCGAGCTTGGTCAGCGAAACCGACTCCAGCTCGAGACCGTTGGATTTCACGTCGGACTCCACGGTCGCCTGCACGTGCTTGACGAAATCGCTGCGCTTTTCCTGCAGCTCCAGGATGGTCATGGTGGCCGCCACCGAACGCAGGCCGTCGACAAATTTTGCCTCGACCTGGTTACGCAGGGCTTCGGCGTCATTCGTCAGCGCGCCCAGCGTCTGGCTCGCGAGCGCAATACTCTCATCGTCGGGCCGGACGCGGACGTAGAATTCGGCGACGATGTCGACGCGGAGGCGGTCCTTGGTGATCAGGGATTCCCGCTCCTTGCGCTCGACGGTCAGCCGCAGCGTCTTCAGATTGACGCTGGCGTAGGAGTGGAAGATCGGCAGGATCATGGCGCCGCCATCGAGCACGACCTTCTTGCCGCCGAGGCCGGTGCGCACGAAGGCCTCGTCGCGGGTGGCGCGCTTGTAGAGGATGGTGAAGACGATCCCGAGGACGACGATCAGCGCGACGCCGATCGTGGCCGGGACTGCGATGTCGAACATGACTTTCTCCAATAATGACTTGCTGGCTGCTTAGATTGATTAGAGTGGACTTGTTAGAGTGGGCCTGGACGGATTGAGTTCATCGTCGGCCTTGACCGCCACGAAGCGGGTGCCGGCGCGATCGACCAGAAGGACCAGGGTTCCCTGCGGCAATGGGCCCGATGCGGGCGCTGCAACCGCCCAGACGAAATGCCTGTTGCCGTGGATGTCGGCGACGCTGACGCGGCCGGGCGGCCCCTGATCGAGCGGGCCGATGACGACCTCGCCGACGCGGCCGACGAGATCGCCGAGGCCAACCACATAGCTTTCATCCCTGGGAATGATCCGCGCGATGGCCCCACTTGCGGCGCGGACCAGCGGCACCGACACCGCCACCGCCCCGACCGACGCGAGTGTCGCCGGCAAGGGACCGGCGATCATCCGCGCAATGTCCTGGATCAGGAAGCCGGTGATGGAAAAGGCGCCGAGCGCCAGCAGCAGGAAGATCAAGAGCGGCACGCCGCCGACATTGATCCAGGAGATGGCGTTGATCACCCCATTGTCGCTGGGATGACCGAAATCGATGTTGGTGCCGAGCATCTCGCTCAGCGACGCCCCGACCAGCATCGAGACGACCTCAATAGAGCCAACGATGAGGATCATGGCCGCCGCGATCGCGAACGGCCTGACCTCCGGCGAAATCACGTGCTCGAGCAGAGCGCTCATGACACATTACTCAAGAGCGCGATTTCAACCGCGCCAGCCTCGCTGCAATCTCCTTGTCGCGATGCAACGTGCTGAGCTCGTCGATGTCGCTCGAATACGGAATGCCTTGCGGCACGCCGGTGGCGCGCGCCACAGCCTTGCCCGCACGCAGTGCTTTCGCCGCGGCCGAGGCGCCGCCCTGTTTTCGGGGTGACGTCGAGGCCTGGTGGCTTGCGAGAGCCTCGCTCTTCTGGAGATCGGCGCGGCGCTGCTCGGCATCCTGGAGCGCCGACAGCACGGCACGCAGCGAGGTGACACTATTCTCGATCTTCTCATTGTTCTCGTCGATGGCGCGGGAGAGCACCTCGAACTGCGCCTCCAGATCCATCTGCCGCGCGATGCCGGCGCGGGCGAGATCGTCGCGGCTATCCGCGATCGCGCCCTCGATCTTCGCGGCGAGATCTGTCATCTCGCGCTCGATCTCGGTGCGCCGAGCATTGAGCCGGTATTCCTCGGCACGCGCGGCCGCGAGCGCATCGCGCGCTTCGCTCTCCGCGCGCTCGATCTCGCGGATGGCCTGTCCGACCACCCCAAGCTTGTTCTTGCCTTCCGCCTGCTCGATCGCGTCATAGGCGATGCCGGCGATCAGACGTCCGACCCGGGACAGGAAATTTTCGGGAGCGGCAGCGATGGTATCCATAGCGTTCTCCTCCTCTGGCAGACTGTTCGGCGTGACGCCGTAGTGAACCTCGAAACCGTCGTCGGTGCGGATCAGGTGCGCGGGCACGCTCTGCCCCCAGCCCTCCGCGTAGCCGACGTAGTCGAAGGGCACGCTGAAGCGGCCCTGCACGGTTGAAATCGAAATGGTCGCCGGGCCCTTGATCTTGGCGAGCTTGTCGTCGAGCGGCAGGCGGCGGCCTTGCGCTGCGCGATAGTCGGCGCGGTCGCGCAGGCCCAGCGTCACCAGCCGCGACGGCAGCGCGGTCTGCTTGCGGATCGGCTCATAGGCATGGGCATGCAGCAGGACGACGTTGGAGCCCACATTATGGGTCCGCGCGACCTCGTCGAGGATCTCCATCATGCGGTCATAAGCCCTAAACGTCGCCTCCATCGCGGCCCTGGCGGCCGGGTCAGGGGCTAGCCTGTAACGCAGCGCCGAAGGCGCATGTCGGGGCGACGGGCTCATGGAAAGCACTAAAGCACCATTTTAGTGCTTTACAAGAGGGAAGGTCGATCACGTTCCGCTGATCCTGATGCACTCTGAGGGTTAGTCGCTGTCGCGCCGGGCCGCGTTCAAGGCGGGCCATCACCTCTAGATCACCGCCAATCAAAGACTTCTTGCACGCACGGGTTGCAATTTAAGCAAAGGCGCGAGCTGCGTCGGCGGCATGAGACCCAGGTTGAGACGCATGTCCTCTCGGCTCCGTCATTGCGAGGAGCCCGCGACAAAATTGCGAAGCAATTTTGCGCTGGTGCAACGAGGCAATCCAGAGTCTTTCCGCGGTGGGATTCTGGATTGCTTTGCTGCGCTCGCAAAAACGGAGCTGGACGCAACACCTCGCGCCACCAACTCGCACTGCAACCCGAATTTCGGTAAAGTGGAATATTTCTGTGGAGGCGGGTTGACCGAGCCCCTGGCGTGTTTTGCCCGTCGGGCAGCACAAAGGCTTGTAGGTGGGTTAGCCGAAGGCGTAACCCACTCTGCGTAGCTTTCGAATTATTTAGTGAAGCGCTTTGACAGAGATATGACGCTCGAAAGACGCATCTGCTTTGAGGGTCCGCGGTACCGTCACGGCCTTCCACAGCCTGTCCGCAGCATATCCACAGGGCGACTATGCCGGATTCGTGAGCCCGCACGAGCCACTTGCTGCGCACAAATCCACAGGCCGCGCTCAGCCGCCGGCCTGGTCGAACATGGTGCGGCAAGCCTCGCTCAAGCTTGAGCGGTTACGGCGCAGGCAGGCCGTGATGGCGCGGACGTTGGGGATTTCGCCGGCGCAGAGCCGATAGACGTCGGGGGTGCAGGCCCGGCGCTGCTCCGGCGTGCCCTGCTGCGCCTGGGCGGCGCTGGCAAACAGCGTCAGGAACAGCCCGACCGTCGAGGCACGACGCGCCCGGCTTCTCACACCCGCAAACCGCAAGAACCTCGCCTTCATGACCGGTCTCCTGTCTGCCCTGCTCGCGCCGGCCCGCGTTGGCCGGCATGTGCAAAGAGATAGGAGGAATAAATCGCGCCGGATGTGATCTCTTTCACACTGGCGGGGCGGCGGAGGAACCTAGTGTCTCCGCGGGGATTTTCAGGAATCGCTAACCAAACCGATCTCGATCGCCCGATCGTTAAAATGCGAACGATCGGGTCAATCGGGAAACAAGCCGGCTTTGCGACAGTGCGCCATCCGCGTTCGGGAGGGTGTGATGAGCGAAGCCGAATTCAACTTGCTGCTGGATACCGTCCGCGACGCCATGATCAACGAAGATTTCGCGCCCGCGCCGGAGCAGGAATTCGTGCCCCGCTCGTGGAGCTTTCACGCGACGCCCAAGGGAAATCCGATGGCCAGAAATCCAATGGCCAGAACTCCAATGGCCGCGAATGACAATGAGGGTGCCTGGCCCCTCGTCCCCTTTCCAGACGGCTGGTACGCCGCCTGCTGAGGCGTTGTCGCTAAGACCGACGTCGTGCGACGGCCGCGGGGTTGCCTAAACCGCTGATCCCCTATATTGCTCCGCCCTCGTTGAGGCCACGTGGCGGAGTGGTTACGCAACGGTCTGCAAAACCGTGTACACCAGTTCAATTCTGGTCGTGGCCTCCATCACAACTCCCTGATATCCGAGCATAAAACCGCCCCCAAGCGCCGGTCGTGCCGCGCCTGCGGGCATCGCCCTCACCGGGTTTGCCCGGGGTGGTTGGAAACCCCGGATTCAGGTCGCTTGGCATAAAGTTCGCATCACCTGGGTGATGCAGTCCCAACAAGCGAGCGCTGGAGAGCACGTGGGCGAGATCGTCCGACTTATCCCGAAGTCCGAGCTGGAGCGAGCTCGCCTCATTCGTGAGGCGCGCGCGATCTATGACAGCATCTTCCCGCCTTCCGCGCCCGACCAAGGGACGCAGGACGACGAGGAGAGCGTCGAGAACTAGCAGGCTGAAGTCAGGACCGTTTGCCGCGGCGGAAATCGCGTCGCCGGCCTTTCGGCGCCGGCTTTGGCGCCAGTTCCGGCATCTCGGCCTGAACCTCGCGGTAGCGCGTCAACAGCCGTTCAAAGCTCGCGTTCAGCGTCTCGGCGATGTCGGGGCGCCGTTCGAGACAGGCCAGCAGCGTTGCGGCTGCCTCGATGGTCGACAGTCCGTCCTTGCGCGGCTCCCGGCGCAGCCGCCCGTAGCGCGAGGGCTGCGCGGGATTGAGGATCACGCGCTGGCATTTCAGCATCCAGGGATTGCGCCACCACAGCGCCTTGGCCTGACTCCAGGTGCCGTCGAGCAGCACCACACCCTCGAGCTTGCCGAGGATGGCGCGCTGGTTCTCCGCGACCTCGCCCTTGCGGTTGAGTGCAACGATCTCACCCTCCGCTTCGAGGTCGGCCGCGCGGGCCGAGCCGAGATAGAGCACGGCCCAGTGCGAGGCGTTTTCAACGGGGTGACCGAGCGCCTTGGACAGGCTCGGCCAGGACAGGCCGACCCGCAGCGTCGCCTTGGGGAAATGCTTCGCAGTCAGCCGCGCAGTGCCGAGCGCCCTGTCCTGCTCCTGCGGATGCTGGAGGATCAGGAGTCCGAGGCGGCTCTCGATCGGCGTGACACTGTCGCAGATGCAGAGCGGCATCGGCTTCTGGCAGTGCGGGCATTCGGGAACAGGCTCCGGCGCTGCGGCCGTGGTTTCAGCTGGGTTCGACATGCCGCCGCTATACGCTTGAAGCGGTGCTGCAACAACCTATTCCGCCGGCGCCGCGAGTGGCTGCGGCTCGGACCGCCGGCGCAGGCGGTCGATCAAGAGGTAAATCACGGGTGTCGTGTACAGCGTCAGGATCTGGGAGACGAACAGGCCGCCGATGATGGTGATGCCAAGCGGGCGGCGCAGCTCCGTGCCGGGACCCGTCGCGACCACCAGCGGAATGCCGGCGAACAGCGCCGCCATGGTCGTCATCAGGATCGGACGGAAGCGCGCCTGGCAGGCCTCGAAGATGGCTTCCGCCGACGACAGGCCGCGCTGGCGCTCGGCATCGAGCGCGAAGTCGACCATCATGATGCCGTTCTTCTTGACGATGCCGATCAAGAGGATGATGCCGACGAAGGCGATCACCGTCAGCGGCGTGTTGGTGATCTGGAGCGCGAGCAGCGCGCCGAGGCCGGCCGAGGGCAGCGTCGAGATGATCGTGAGCGGATGGGCGAGGCTCTCATAGAGCACGCCGAGCACGATATACATCGCGACCAGCGCGCCGAGGATCAAGAGTGGTTGACGCCCGCTGGTCTTGGCGAAATCGCCGGCATTGCCGTCAAAGCTGCCGCGAATGCCCTCGGGCATGTGCAGCTCGTCGACCGCACGCTGGATGTTTTGCGTAGCGGCCTGGAGCTCCACGTCCGGCAAGGTGTTGAACGACACCGTGGTCGAGGGCACCGACTGCGAATGATAGACCGCAAGCGCAGCGAGCCCGCGCGTCGCGTGCACCACGGCGGACAGCGGCACTTGCACGCCGCCAGCGCCGGCGACATAGATGCGATCGAGGTTGGACGGATCGACCTGGAATTTCGGATCGATCTCCAGCACGGTCATGTACTGGTTGCGCTGGGTGTAGATGATCGAGATCTGGCGCTGCGAGAAGGCGTTGTTCAGGGCATTGTCGATGTCCTGAACCTTGACGCCAAGCGCTGCTGCCTTCTGGCGGTCGATGTTCAATGTCAGCTGAAGCCCGCCGGGATCGCGGTCGCTGGAAATGTCGGTGATGCCCTCGACCGTCTCCATCCGCTTGGCCACGATCGGCGCCCACTTCTGGAGCAGGTCGAGGTCGGTGCTTGAGAGCGTGTATTGAAAGTTGGAATCGCTCTGCCGGCCGCCGGCGCGGACATCCTGGGCAGCAAACATGAAGAGACGGATGCCGGGCACGGCGAACAGTGCCTTCCGCAACCGGTCGATCACGACCTGCGTCGAGATGTGGTCGCGCTCCTCGGGCGGCTTCAGGCTGATGAACATGGTGCCGCGGTTGGAGGTCGCCGCGCCCGGCCCCCCGCCTCCGCTGCCCACGGTCGAGCCGATGCCGGCCACGGCCGGATCCTGCATCACGATGTCGGCGAGGCGCTGCTGCAGCGTCAGCATGGACTGAAACGAGATGTCGGCCGAGGCGCGCGTCGCGCCGATGACGAAGCCGGAATCATCCGTCGGGAAATAGCCCTTGGGCACCTTGACGTAGAGCATCACCGTCAGGCCGATGGTGGCGAAGAACACCAGCAGCGTCAGCAGCGGGAACTCCAGCACCGCGCGCAGGGTGCGGGTGTAGAACGAGACGATGCGCGACAGCGAGCCTTCGATCAGGCGGTCGAACAGCGTGGCGGACCCCGAAGTGGTCTGCCGGATGTAGTGGGCGCAGATCATCGGCGTGACCGTCAGCGACACCAGCGTCGAGACCACGATCGCGAAGGTCAGCGTCAGCGAGAATTCGCGCAGCAGGCGGCCGACGATGCCGTCCATGAAGATCAGCGGCGTGAACGCGGCGATCAGTGACAGGCTGATCGAGACTACGGTGAAGCCAATTTGCTTGGCGCCCTCCAGCGCCGCCTGCATCGGCCGCATGCCGTGCTCGAGATTGCGGAACATGTTCTCAATCATGACGATGGCATCGTCGACCACGAAGCCGACCGAGATCGCCAGCGCCATCAGCGACAGATTGTCGATCGAGAAGCCGGCGACCCACATCCCGGCGCAGGTGCCGGCCAGCGCCAGCGGCACCGAGATGCCGGCCGCGACCGTCGGCGTCACGCGGCGCAGGAACACGAACACCACGACCATGACCAGGACGGCGGTCGCCAGCAGCGTCCATTGCATGTCCATCACGCTGGCGCGGATCGTTGAGGTGCGATCGACCAGGGTGGAGACGTCGACGCCGGCCGGGATCCATTGTTTCAGCGCGGGGATCAGCGCCTTGACCCGGTCGACCGTGTCGATGACGTTGGCGTCGCCCTGCTTGGTGATCTGGATCAGCACCGCCGGCTGCTTGTTGAACCAGGCGATCGAGCGCGCGTTGCGGACGGAATCCTCGATGTCGGCGACGTCGGAGAGCCGGACGAAATTTCCGTTCGAGCTCTTGATGACGATGTCGCGGAATTCCTTGGCCGTGCGCATCTGCCTGTTCAGCGACAGCGTCTCGCTCTGGCGCTCGCCGTTGAAGATGCCGACGGGACCGAGGGGATTGGCGTTGATGATGGCGGTCCGGACGTTGTCGGTCGCGATCCCCGCATTCGACAGCGCGACCGGGTTGAGCTGGATCCGCACCGCCGGCTGGTCGGCGCCGCTCACGGTCACGTCGCCCACGCCCGGCACCTGCGAGATGCGCTGCGCCAGCACCGTGTCGGCGACGTCGTAGATGGCGCTGGCGGACAGCGTCTTGGAGGTCAGCGCGAGCACGAAGACGGGCGCGCCGGCCGTGTTCGCCTTGCGGAAGCGCGGCAGCGCCGGCAGATCGCTCGGCAGGTCGACCAGCGCGGCGTTGATGGCGGCCTGAACGTCGTGCGCGGCCTTGTCGATGTTGCGGCCGATGTCGAACTGGAGCTGGATGTTCGCCGTGCCGAGCGACGAGGTCGACGTGATCTGGTTGATGCCTGCGATTTCGCCGAGCCGCCGCTCCAGCGGCGCAGCCACGGTTGCAGCCATCACCGACGGATCGGCCCCGGGGCGGTTCGCCGAGACGAAGATGGCGGGGAAGTCGACATTCGGAACCGAGGCGACGGGCAGGAACTCGTAGGCGACGCCCCCCAGCAGGAACAGCCCGATCGACAGCAGCGTGGTCGCGACGGGGCGGCGGATGAAGGGCTCAGAGATCGATACCATCACTGCATCCCCTCGGTCGCGCCGGCCGTAGGCGGCGCGTCGGGCTCGGGCGGCGGCAGCGCCTGCTCGAGGCGGCGGTTGATGCGGTCGAGCGCGAGGTAGATCACGGGCGTGGTGTAGAGCGTCAGCAGCTGGCTCAGCAGCAGGCCGCCGATGATGGAGATGCCGAGCGGAAAGCGCAGCTCGGCGCCGGTGCCGCTCTCGATCGCCAGCGGCAGCGCGCCGAACAGCGCGGCCAGCGTCGTCATCATGATCGGGCGGAAGCGCAACAGACAGGCCTGCACGATCGCCTCATGCGCCGGCATGCCCTGCCCGCGCTCGGCCTCCAGCGCGAAGTCGATCATCATGATCGCGTTCTTCTTGACGATGCCCATCAGCAGGATGATGCCGATCAGGCCGATGACCGAGAGATCCTGTCCGCACAGGATCAGCGCCAGGATGGCGCCAACGCCGGCCGAGGGCAGTGTCGAGAGGATCGTGATCGGGTGGATGTAGCTCTCGTAGAGCACGCCCAGCACGATGTAGATCGTGATCACGGCGGCGAGCAACAGCCAGGGCTGGCCGGCGAGCGCCTTGGCGAACTCGGCGGCATCGCCGGCATAGACGCCGACGATGCTGTTGGGCATCTCGATCCGGGTCTCGATCGCCTTGACCGCCTCGACGGCGTCGCCGAGCGCGGCGCCCGGCGCGAGGTTGAAGCTGAGCGAGATCGCCGGGAATTGCGCCTGGTGCGAGATTGCAAGCGGCGCCGTGGTGCGCTTCAGCGTGGCTACCGCATCGAGCGGCACCTGGGCGTTTGGCGCGCCGACGAGGGCGCTGCTGGCGCCGCCCGGCAGGTACAGTTTTGACAGGATCGAGGGATCACGCTGGTACATCGGCAGCGCCTCCAGCACCACGCGGTACTGGTTGGCCTGGCCGTAGATGGTCGAGATCTGCCGCTGGGCAAAGGCGTCGTTCAGCGTGTCGGTGATGGCTTGCAGGCTGACACCGAGCTGGCCGGCGCGGGTGCGGTCGACGTCGAGCTGCGCGCGCAGGCCGCCTTCCTGGGCTTCCGAGGAGACGTCGCGGAACAGGGGATCGCGCCGCATCTCGTCGACGAGCTTCTTCGCCCATTCCGACACCAGCGTCGCGTCGGTCCCGGTCAACGTGTACTGGTATTGCGAGCGGCTCGACTGGGTCGATATCTGCACGTCCTGCACCGGCTGGAAGTAGACGGTCATGCCGGGGATACCGGAGACCTTGTCCTTCAACCGGGCAATGACCGCGCTGACATCGTCGCGCCGCTCGCCGCGCGGCTTCAGCGTCATGACGAGGCGCCCGACATTGGTGGTCGGGTTGACCGAGCCCGCGCCGATCACCGAGACCACGCCGGTTACGTCAGGATCGGCCTTGATGGCGTCGGCGGCGTCGGCCTGCCGCTTTTGCATCTCGCCGAACGACACATCGGGCCCGGCTTCCGTCACCGCCGTGATCGAGGCGGTGTCCTGCAGCGGCAGAAAACCCTTGGGCGCGACGACGTAGAGGACCAGGGTCGCGGCCAGCGTCGCAAAGGTCACGACCAGCGTGGTGCGCTGATGCCGCAACACCACGAGCAGCGTGCGGTGGTAGAACTCGACGGTACGGTCGATGAAGCGGCTGACGGCGGCCAGCCCCGGCACCGCGAACTCCTCATGGGCGTGCTTAAGCAGCCGCGAGCACATCATCGGCGTCAGCGTCAGCGACACCACGGCCGAGGTCACCACCGCGATCGTCAAGGTCAGTGCGAATTCGCGGAACATGCGGCCCACGAGGCCTGACATGAACAGCAGCGGAATGAACACTGCGATCAGCGACACCGTCAGCGAGATCACGGTGAAGCCGATCTCGCTGGCGCCCTTCAGCGAGGCCTGCATCGCGCTGTCGCCGTTCTCCATGTGGCGGACGATGTTCTCGATCATGACGATGGCATCGTCGACGACGAAGCCGGTGCCGATCGTGAGCGCCATCAGCGACAGGTTGTCGAGGCTGAAGCCGGCAAAATACATGATGCCGAAGCTCGTGATCAGCGACAGCGGCAGCGCGACGCCCGCGATCAGCGTGGCGCGCAGCGAGCGCAGGAACAACAGCACCACCAGCGTCACTAGCACCACGCTGAGGACCAGCGTGAACTGCACGTCGTGGACCGAGGCGCGAATGGTGACGGTGCGGTCGGAGACGATGGTCAGGTTCACGCCGGCCGGAATCGCACGCTGGACTTTCGGGATCTCGGCGCGGATCTGGCTGACGACGTCGATGACGTTGGCGCCGGGCTGGCGCTGGATGTCGATGATGACGGCCGGCGTGCCCTGGTACCAGCCGCCGGTGCGGTCGTTCTCGAGCCCGTCGACGATCTGGGCGACGTCGGCGATCGTGACCGGCGAACCGTTGCGATAGGCGATGATGATGGGACGGTAGGCCTCCGCGGCGGCGATCTGGTCGTTGGCCGCGATGGTGTAGGCTTGCTGGGCGCCGTCGAGCGAGCCCTTCGGCCCAGAGACGTTGGCATTGGCGATGGCGGCGCGCAGATCTTCCATCGCGATGCCGTAGGCAGCGAGCCGCGCCAGATCCGCCTGGATGCGCACGGCCGGCTTCAGCCCGCCGAGCACGGACACACGGCCGACGCCGGAGATCTGGCTCAGCCGCTGCGCCAGCAGCGTATCCGCAATGTCGCTCATCGCGCGGAGCGAGATCGTGTCCGAGCGCAGCGCCAGCGTCATGACCGGCGCGTCCGCCGGGTTCACCTTGGCGTAGGTCGGCGGATACGGCAGCGTCTTCGGCAAGACGCCTGCGGCCGCGTTGATCGCGGCCTGCACGTCCTGGGTCGCGCCGTCGATGTCGCGGTTGAGGTCGAACTGCAGCGAGATCTGGCTGACGCCGAACGAGCTCGTCGAGTTCATCGCCGTCAGCGACGGAATCTGCCCGAGCTGCCGCTCCAGGGGCGCAGTGATCAGCGAGGCGATCACGTCGGGGCTCGCGCCGGGCAACTGCGTCGAGACCTGCACGGTCGGGAAATCGACCTGCGGCAGCGCCGAGACCGGCAGCGCGAAATAGCCGAGCGCCCCGCCGATCAGCAGGGCAATGCCGAGCAGCGAGGTCGCGATCGGCCGGCGGATGAAGGGTTCGGAGACACCCATGAGATGCGCCTGCCGCTCAGGCGGCTGTTGCCGGGATCATGGCTGCTTGGCTCCAGGTCCCGATGGTTGAGCCCCCGGCCCCGGCGCCGGGCCCGTCTGGCCCTTCTGGTCGCCCTCACTGCTGCTCCGCTTGGCGCGGTGCTCGCCGTCCTTGCCCTGTCCGTCCTTCTGGCCGTCCGGCGCGCGCGTGCGCTTGCGCGGGGCGAGATCGGCCGACGGCGTCTGCTCGTCGCGGCCAATGATGACCTTGGAGCCGTCAGACAGATTGGCGAAGCCCGTGGTGACGACCTTGTCGTTCGCGGTGAGGCCGCTGGCAATGACCGCATCATGCTCGTTCTGCTGCGTCACCGTCACGGGCTTGGCCGAGACGATGTCGCCCTCGCCGATGACATAGCTGAACGTGCCGATCGGTCCGCGCTGTACCGCCGATGTCGGCACCACCAGCGCCTGCGACAGGGTTTCGACCTTGAGGCGGACATTGACGAACTGGCCGGGCCAAAGCTGGTAGTTGGCGTTGGGGAATTCGGCCTTGAGCTTGAGCGTGCCGGTGGTCTGGTCGACCTGGTTGTCGATGCCGGTGAGCTTGCCGGTGTCGATCACGGTGACGCCGTCGTTGCCGAACACGTCGACCGCGAGCACGCCTTTGGCGGCGGCAGCATTGACGCGCATGATCTGCTGCTGCGGCAGGCTGAACCACACCGCGATCGGCTGCAATTGTGTGATGACGACGAGGCCGGTGGTGTCGGCGGCGTGGATGATGTTGCCCTGGTCGACCTGGCGCAGGCCGGCACGGCCTGACAGCGGCGCCACGATCTTGGTGTAGCTCAGCGTCGCCGCCGCATTGTCGATCGACGCCTGGTCGGCCTTGACCAGCGCCTCGGTCTGCGCGACCGCCGCGCGCTGGGTGTCGGCCTGCTGCTTCGAGCCGGCATTGGACGCCGCGAGCTGCTCGTAGCGCGTCAGATCGATGCGCTGATTGGCGAGCTGGGCTTCGTCCTGGGCCTTCTTGGCGACGGCCTGGTCATAGGTCGCCTGGTAGAGCGCCGGGTCGATCTCGCCGAGCACGTCGCCCTTCTTGACGTCCTGGCCTTCCGTGAACTTCACCGCGATCAGCTTGCCGTCGACCTGCGAGCGCACGGTGACCGTGTTGAGCGCGCGGATCGCGCCGACGCCGTCGAGATAGACCGGCACGTCCTGGACCTTGGGCGTCGCCGCCAGCACCGGCACCGGCAGATCGGGCCGCTGCTGGTTGCGACCGTTCCCCGCCTGCTGCGGCTGCTGGTGCATCACGGTCCAGCCGAGATAGCCGAGGCCGCCGAGGATCGCGAGCGTGATCAGGGTCATGACGAAGCCGCGGCCGCGCGACTTTTTCGCCGTCCCCGCTTTCGCGTTGTCCTTCGTATCCGGCTTAAAGAGCATTGACCGGTTTCTCCATTCGCGGCTCCCAGCCGCCGCCGAGCGCCTGATACAGGCTGACAATGGCAAGAAGGCGTGCGAGCTGCGCCTGCGCCAGCGTGTCTTCGGCCTGGAATAGCGTCAGCTGGGTGTTGAGCACGGTCACGATATCGGCGGTGCCGGCACGCAATTGCTGCTCGGCGAGGTCGAAGGCACGCTGCGAGGCGTTGACGACATCGCGCTGCAATTGCAGCTTGATCGTGGTCTGCTTGATCGAGAACAGCGCGTTGTCGACGTCGGTGAAGGCCTGGACGATGGTCTTGCGGTAGGTCTGGAGCAACTCCTCCTGCCGCGCCTTGGCGTACTCGAAATTGCCGAGGATCTTGCCGCCGTCGAAGATCGGCTGGGTTGCGCTGCCGACCAGCTGGAAGAACGCCGCGTGCGGCTGGAATAGCGACACCAGTGCCGAGCTCTGATAACCGCCATTGCCGGTGAGCTGGATGGTCGGGAAAAACTGCGCGCGGGCGTTGCCGATATTGGCGGTCGCCGAGGCGAGCTGCGCTTCCTGCCGGCGGATGTCGGGCCGCTGCGTCAGCAGCTCCGACGGCAGCCCCGGGGTGACGCGCGGGATCGCGATCCGGTCCAGCGAGCCGCCCGCGACGCGCACGCTCTCCGGTGGCCGCGACACCAGCACCGCCAGCGCATTGGTGTTCTGGTCGAGGGTCTGGCGCAGCGGCGGCACCAGCGCCTTCTGGTTGGCCAGCACGCTCTCCTGCTGGGCGACGTCGAGATCGGTGCCGGTGCCGGCCTTGCGGCGCTCGCGGATGGCATCGAGGATACGCTGCGCGCTCGCAATATTGCGCTGGGCGGTGCGCAGGCGGTCCTGCGAGGACAGCACCTGGAAATAGGCATTAGCGACGGCTGCGAGCGTCGTCAGCGCGACGGTGTCGCGGTCGAACCGGCTGGCATTGGCGGTCTCCTCCGCCGTCTGCAGCGCGTCGCGGTTCTGGCCCCAGAAATCGAGCTGGTAGCTGGCGCTCAGCGACGCGGAGTAGTTGACAACCTCACGGCCGCCATTGGTCAGGCCCGATGCGCTCGAGCCGGATGTGCGCGAATAGGTCTCCGAACCGCCTCCCGACAGGCTCGGCAACAGCGCTGCGCCCGCCTGGCGCGCCTGGGCGTCAGCTTCGACAATCCGCGAGACCGCGGCGGCGATGTCGAGGTTGACGGTCTGCGCCTCCTCCATCAACTGCGTTAGTTCAGTCGAGCGGAAGCCGCGCCACCAATCCAGCGTCGGCGGCGCGTCCGCCTTCCCGGTGTACTTGTATTGCGTGGGGACATCGAGCGCGGGATCTGGAAGGTCCTGGGTCAGCACACAGGCGCCCGAGCTCGACGCCAGGCAGACCACGGCGAACGTACGCAGCGTTCGGGACGCAAGCTCGAGGAAGTGCCGCTTGGCGACGGCCGGAACCCGCTGTGTCACATCCACCCCCTGCCGGGCAGATCACACCGCCACCGCGCGGCCGGATTAGCCGATTCGCGGACGGACGGCCGGAGGCCTTTCTGTAACTCGTTCACGGCGTGATGCTTTCTGCGGGACCTGAGATTCATCCTAGCCGGGCGCGGAACTGCGGGACAGTCCCGCACCTGCGAAAAGCACACCTGATCGTCCCCGGCGTCTGGACGATGAAAATACAAAAAACCACTGTCTCGCAGCGGCTTTTTGATTTGTCGCGTCATTCCGAAGCGCGTTCAAGCTTACCAAGATTTCATGTGATATTGCGGCCACACTGGCCGCGAGACCAGCAAAGGCGGCCTTTGCTCCACTGAAACCTGCGCCGCAACGCACCGTAGCTTGTTTCACACGAGGCAGGACACTTTCAGGCATGCGCATCGCGGTCGTCCGCGACGACAGCAAGAAAAACTGTTCTACGGCTCGCCGTTCATGCCGATGGCGATGCGCTACCATTTTTGCGTGTTGCTGCCATCCGACACGGTCATGCCGGCTGTTGCCACAACCGAATGCAGCAGAGCAGCTTGGGTCAGAAACCATCTTGGCGGCCGGCAAATCGTACACCTATACTACCGGTCGCTGACCGCATGCAGGGCGCGCTCGGGTCTGGCGACATGGTGAGTTGGGCGCGACTAGCTCGCGGTCGGATATTATCCGTTCAATTGATGGATTTTCCGATGTCGAATGCCATCTCGGTGACGCCCGAGACTGTAGAGACAACGCTCGCCGATCTGCCACGCATCGTCCGACTTGCGGTTGCCTTCGGCTCCCGGCTCAGGCGCGGAACGCTTGATGTCACCCTGCCCGACGGGCGCTTGATCCGGATGGGCGGACAGGAGCCGGGACCGAAGGCCGCGATGCGCCTGCACAATTACAGCTTTGCCGCGCGCCTGATCAATGGCGGCGATATCGGCATCGCGGAAGCCTATCTCGCCGGCGATTGGGATACGCCGGACCTGACGCAATTTCTCTACCTGTTCTGCGTCAACCACGATCTGATCCAGGCCATGCTGCGCGACAAGCCGCTGATGCGGTTCGTGCAGACGGTGCAGCACTGGTTCAACCGCAACACCCGTCGCCAGGCCCGGCGCAACATCCACGCCCATTACGACATCGGCAATGCGTTCTATTCGGCGTGGCTCGATCCGAGCATGACCTATTCGTCGGCGCTGTTCGAGGGCTCGAGCACAAACCTCGCGGCCGCGCAGACCAACAAATATCGCCGTCTCGCCGAGGCGCTCGACCTGAAGCCGGGCCAGAAGCTGCTCGAGATCGGCTGCGGCTGGGGCGGCTTCGCCGAATTCGCCGCCAAGACTTTTGGTGCACGCGTCGTTGGCCTCACCATCTCGACCGAGCAGCGCGACTTCGCGCGCAAGCGCATCCACGAGGCGGGCCTCGCCGAGAAGGTCGATATCCGACTGCAGGATTATCGCGACGAGCGGGATCGCTACGACCGGATCGCATCGATCGAGATGATCGAGGCTGTCGGCGAGCGGTTCTGGCCGCGCTATTTCGCCCAGCTGCGCGACCGGCTGCTGCCGGGCGGGCTTGCCGGCATCCAGGCCATCACGATCCAGGATCGGCTCTTCCAGGGCTACCGGCGCGAGGTCGACTTCATCCAGCGCTACGTCTTTCCCGGCGGCATGCTGCCCTCGCCCGCGGTGCTGAAGTCGCTCGGGGACCGATTCAACGTCCCTGTCATCGGCGAGCGCATCTTCGGGCAAGATTATGCCAAGACGCTTGCCACCTGGCGCGATAATTTTCGCGCGGCTTGGCCCGGCTTGGTGCCGCTCGGCTTTGACGACCGGTTCCGGCGGCTGTGGGAGTACTACCTCGCCTATTGCGAGGCCGGATTCCTGTCCGGCAATATCGACGTCCGGCAGGTCATCTTCGCAAAGCAGCAATAAGAGTTTGCCGGCCCGCCTTGCAAGGGTCGCTTGTAAGGCCGGCGGCCCTACTTTAGGGTCTCGATGACTTCACGCATCCAGCCGGTAATTTGCCTGACATGACCACCAAAAACGACGTTGTCGAAGCCATCGGCAACACCCCGCTCATCAAGCTCAAGCGCGCCTCCGAGCTGACCGGCTGCACCATTCTCGGCAAGGCCGAGTTCATGAATCCCGGCCAGTCGGTCAAGGACCGCGCCGGCAAATGGATGATTCAGGAAGCCGAGAAGCGCGGCGAGCTGAAGCCGGGCGGCCTCGTGGTGGAAGCGACCGCCGGCAACACCGGCATTGGGCTGGCGGTGGTCGCGAGCGCGCGCGGCTATCGCACGCTGATCGTGATCCCGGAGACGCAGAGCCAGGAGAAGAAGGATTTTCTGAAGCTGTGCGGCGCCGAGCTCTTGGAATCGCCGGCACTGCCCTATTCCAATCCGAACAACTACCAGCATGTCGGCCGCCGCCTTGCCGACGAGCTGCGCAAGACCGAGCCGAACGGCGTGTTGTTCGCCGACCAGTGGAACAACCTCGACAACGCCAAGGCGCATTACGACTCGACCGGCCCCGAGATCTGGGAGCAGACCAGCGGCAAGGTTGACGGCTTCGTCTGCTCGGTCGGCAGCGGCGGCACGCTCGCCGGCGTCAGCCGCTACCTGAAAGAGAAGAACAAGGACATCCGGATCGCCTGCGCCGATCCGCACGGCGCCGGCATGTTTGAATACTTCAGGACCGGCGAAGCCAAGGCAACGCCAGGCGACTCCATCACGGAAGGCATCGGGCTCGGCCGGAAAACCGCGATCGTCGAGAGCGCCAAGGTCGATGACGCCTATCTCATTCCCGATGCCGAAGCGGTCACGGTGATCTACGAGCTGCTCCAGCACGAAGGCCTCTGCCTCGGCGGGTCCACCGGCATCAACATCGTCGGCGCGATGAGGCTCGCCAAGCAGCTCGGACCCGGCAAGACCATCGTCACCATTCTCTGCGATTCCGGCAGCCGCTATCAGTCAAAGCTGTTCAACGCCGACTTCATGCGCGCCAAGAACCTGCCGGTGCCGGAATGGCTGGAGAAGCGCAGCAACGTCAAGCTGCCGTTCGTCTAGCTCCAGGCTCTCAGCTCCAAGTTGGGCGCGCCGTGCCTTGCGACACGCGCGCAAGGCGCTGGTCCGATGTCGACGGCTTGCCGGCTGCGCGCGCGGGCGGCTCGAAGGGGTTGGTGTAAGAGCCCTCGTTGTCGGCGCCCGGCCAGAAGGTGAGCGCCAGCAGCAGAGCGAGATTGACCAGCCCGCCGAGCATCGTGCCCTGATGCTCCTGGCCGATCGCCCAGGCCGAAAACCGGCCTGCCGCCACATGATCCACGATCATGAGCGCGATCCAGGCCGGGATCACGCAGACCGGATCCCAGCCGATGTCGCGGATGCGCATCGATTGCAGCGTGAAGGTCACAACGCCGAAGAACACCATCGCAGCAATGATGGCCCAGTTTCGGGTGAGATCTTCGGGATGGACCATGCTCGGTGATGTCGTGCGCAACGCGGCCATTGCGATCGCAAAACAGATCGCGGTCATCACGATCGCCAGCACGACCGTGGCCAGAAAGAAATGCAGGCGCCCAAGGCGGGCATTGAGGCCGAACACGAAGCCGAGCATGTGACACATCCCCTTTTTGGGGCGTTATGCGCAGAAAGAGCTTTCGAACGCGTGAAGTGCTGGGGGTGTCGAAAGGTGTTATGGTTTTTAGCTGGCGATGAAATTGCGTAAAAGTTTACGCTTCGGCGCGGTCGTGCGGCGGTGCGGTAGGGTGGGCAAAGCGCAGCGTGCCCACCATTCCGCTGGCGATCGCGGAGAGATGGTGGGCACGGCGCAAGAGCGCCTTTGCCCACCCTACGAGATCAAACCTTGCCGGCCGATCGGCGGCCCCTCCGGGATGTCGCGGGAATCAGCGCAGGATCTGGCTCAGGAACAGTTTGGTGCGGGCATGCTGCGGGGTGGCGAAGAATTCGTTCGGCGTGTTGGCCTCGATGATCTGGCCGGCGTCCATGAACACCACGCGGTTGGCGACCTCACGGGCAAAGCCCATTTCGTGGGTCACGACCAGCATGGTCATGCCCTCCTTCGCCAGGTCGACCATGGTGTCGAGGACCTCCTTGACCATTTCGGGATCGAGCGCCGAGGTCGGCTCGTCGAACAGCATCACCTTCGGGTTCATGGTCAGGGCGCGCGCGATCGCGACGCGCTGCTGCTGGCCACCTGACATCTGGCCGGGGAACTTGCTGGCCTGGTGCGGGATCTTGACCCGCTCCAGGAATTTCATCGCGGTTTCCTCGGCGTCCTTCTTTGGGATGTTGCGCACCCAGATCGGCGCCAGCGTGCAATTGTCCAGCACCGTCAGATGCGGAAACAGATTAAAGCTCTGGAACACCATGCCGACTTCGCGGCGCACCGCGTCGACATGCTTGAGGTTCGGCCCGAGCTCGATGCCATCGACGACGATCTTGCCCTCCTGGAATTCCTCGAGCGCATTGATGCAGCGGATCAGCGTCGATTTGCCCGAGCCCGAGGGCCCGCAGATCACGATGCGTTCGCCCTTGTTGACCTCGAGGTCGATGTCGCGCAGCACATGAAACTCGCCGTACCATTTGTTGAGGCCGGAAATGTTGACGATGGGATCAGCGGACATGATGACCTCGATCAGTTGCGGCGGTGGATGTTGAGGCGGCGCTCGACGAAGAGCGAGTAGCGCGACATTCCAAAGCAGAAGATGAAGTAGATGATACCGGCGAAGGCAAAGCCGGTGAACGCGGTCGACGGCGTCGACCATTTCGGATCCGAGAACGAAGCCCGGAGCGAGCCCAGCAAGTCAAACAGCGCCACGATCGAGACCAGCGAGGTGTCCTTGAACAGCGAGATGAAGCTGTTGACGAGGTTCGGAATGACGTGGCGGAGCGCCTGCGGCAGCACGATCAGCGAGGTCGTCTTCCACCAGGACAGCCCCAGCGCCGCCGCCGCCTCGTTCTGCCCGCGCGGGATCGCGGCGAGACCGCCACGGACGTTCTCGGCCTGGTAGGCGCCGGTGAACAGCGCGATGCCGATCAGCGCGCGCACCAGGCCGTCGACAGTGAAATTGCCCGGCAGGAACAACGGCAGCATGTAGGTGGCGAAGAACAGCACGGTGATCAGCGGCACGCCGCGCCAGAACTCGATGAAGGCGATCGAGAAGATCCGGATCAGGGGGATTGAGGCGCGCCGGCCGAGCGCCAGCGCAATGCCGATCGGCAGAGAGGTGACGATGCCTGTCACGGAGACCACCAGTGTCACCAGCAGCCCGCCCCAGAGATTCGTCGCGACGATCGGCAAGCCGCCGTGGTCGAGCCCCATCAGCATGATAACCATCGCGATGGCGACGAAGGTGGCGATGCTCGACGCGAGCGCGCGCCACCCCGTGCGAATGCCGCCGCCGAGGACAAAGGCGATCAGCGAGACGAACGCCGTCGTGATGGCAAAATCGACCCAGACCGACTGGCCCGTCCCCTGGAGCTGGTCGCGCAGCCAGGTCAGCGGGTAGATCAGCCAACGGATCGCAATGCCGACCAGCACGATGAGATTGCCGACAACCCACAGCAGCGGCGCGATGGCCGATGTCTTGCTCAGGCCGAGCAGCACGTGCCCGGCGCTAACGATGCTGTCGTCGAACAGTTCCAGCAGGCCGGCGGTCCAGCTCAAGCCGAAGCCGCTGATGCCGCCGCCATGCAGGAGGAAGAACGCGACGACCGGAAAGGCGAAGAAGAACAGGCTGGCGTTGAGGCCCTTGGCAGGCAGGCGTGGAATCAGCAGCGGCAGGAGCAGTGCAGCCGCCAGGATCAGCGCGAGATTGACGCGCCAGCGCTCGGCCTCGGGATAGAAACCATAGATCAACTGCGGCAGCTTGGCCTGAATGTAGGGCCAGCAGGCGCCGACGGAAAATCCGGCGTTCTCGGCGAGGCAGGCGCCGCGGTCGTTGCCGCTCCAGACCGCATCGACGATCAGGAACCTGATGGACGGAATGATGGTGAACCAGAGCAGCAAGGCGCTGACGATCGTGAGCAGGATATTGGTCGGCGAATTGAACAGGCGGGTGCGCAGCAGGCCGACAAAGCCGGTAGTCTTGACCGGCGCGGGACGCTCGGCGACGAGGTCCCGACGGACGAAGGATGACGCCATGATGTCGGTCATGCGCCGAGGCTCCGGTTCAGGCGCCAGCCGTAGATGCTCATCACGCCGCTGGTGACGAGCGAGATCAGGAGGTAGACGCCCATCGTCATCGTGATGATCTCGATTGCCTGCCCGGTCTGGCTCAGCGACGTGCCGGCCCATACCGACACGAGGTCGGGATAGCCGATCGCGACCGCGAGCGAGGAATTCTTGGTAAGGTTGAGATACTGGTTGGTCAGGGGCGGCACGATCACGCGCATCGCCTGCGGCACCACGATCAACCGCAGCGTGGTGCCGCGACTCAGGCCCAGCGAGGACCCCGCCTCCATCTGCCCCTTGTGGACTGACTGGATGCCGGCGCGCACGATCTCCGCAATAAAGGCCGCGGTATAGGTCGACAGCGCCAGCGCCAGCGCCACGAATTCCGGAATGACGCGCGCGCCGCCGGCGAAATTGAACCCCTTGAGCTGCGGCAGCTGGACGGTGATGGGCAGACCGAACACCAGCATGGTGACAAGCGGCAGCCCGATGACGAGGCCCAGCACATAAGGCCAGATGTGGATCATCTGTCCGCGCAAGAACAATGCCCGCCGCGCATGGATGCGCAAGCCCAGCGCGGCGACGACGCCGAATGCCAGCGCCGCCAGGAACGGCTCCAGACCGGCCTGGCCGATCGGCTGTGGAATGACGAGACCGCGATTGCTGATAAAGGCGATGCCGAGCAGCGAGATGCTCTGTCGCGGATTGGGCAGCGCCGCGAGCACCGCCAGGTACCAGAACAGGATCTGGAACAGGAGCGGCTGGTTGCGGATGAGCTCGACATAGATCTCGCCGATACGCGACACCAGCCAGTTCGGCGACAGCCGGCACAACGCGACGATGAAGCCGATCACTGTAGCGAACACGATGCCCACCGCAGAGACCACGAGCGTGTTCAACAGCCCGACCACGAACACCCGCAGGAACGTGTCAGAGCCGGTATAGGAAATCAGGGTCTGGTTGACGTCGAAGCCGGCGTTGTTCGCGAGGAAGCCGAAGCCGGCGGCAATGTGCTGGTTTTCGAGATTGGCGCGGGCATTCGAGATGATCTCGTAGGCGATCCAGCCCAGCACCGCCGCGAAGGCAAACTGGACGGCGACGCCGTTCCAGCCTGCCTTGCCACCCAGAAGCCGCCTGATCTTCAGCGCGATCTGGAGCGGCGGTTTACGAGCTTCGGTGCTCATTGCCATGTGCCGGCTGATCGGGCCGGATCAGCGGATCGGCGGCGCGTACTGAAGACCACCCTTGTTCCAGAGATTGTTGAGACCGCGGTTGATTGCGAGCGGCGAGCCCGCGCCGACGTTGCGATCGAACACCTCGCCGTAATTGCCGACGGCCTTCACGATTCGGATCACCCAATCCTTGGTCAGGCCGAGCTGTTCGCCGAAATTGCCGTCGGTGCCGAGCACGCGTTTCAGCTCCGGATTCTCCATCTTGGCTTTCTCGTCGACGTTCTTCGAGGTCACGCCGAGCTCCTCGGCGGTGATCATGGCGAACAGCGTCCATTTCACGATGTCGAACCACTGGTCGTCACCGTGGCGCACCATCGGTCCGAGCGGCTCCTTCGAGATGATCTCGGGGAGAACCATGTGGTCGTTGGGATTGGCGAGCTTCAGACGGTTGGAGTAGAGGCCGGACTGGTCGGTGGTGAAGACGTCGCAGCGCCCGGCCTCATAGGCCTTGACGGTCTCGTCGTTGGTGCCGAACGCGATCACCTCGTACTTCATGTTGTTGGCCTTGAAGTAGTCGGCGAGGTTCTGCTCGGTGGTGGTGCCGGTCTGCACGCAGACCGAGGCGCTGTTCAGCTCCAGCGCCGAATTCACCTTGAGCGACTTCTTCACCATGAAGCCCTGCCCGTCATAGTAGGTCACGCCGGTGAAGTTGGCGCCGAGCGAGGTATCGCGGGAGATGGTCCAGGTGGTGTTGCGCGAGAGCACGTCGATCTGGCCGGACTGCAGCGCGGTAAAGCGGTCCTTGGCGGAGGTCGGCACGAATGTGATTTTAGTCGGATCGTTGAAGATCGCGGCCGCGATGGCGCGGCAGACGTCGACGTCGAGCCCGGTCCAGTTGCCCTTGTCATCGGGCGAGGAGAAGCCCGGCAGGCCCTGGCTGACGCCGCAGGACAGCGTGCCCCGGTCCTTGATGGTCTTGAGCGTTTGTGCGTCGGCGGCCTGGGCAGAGAGGCCGACGGCGAGAGCAAGAGAGAAAGCCAGGGTCACGCGTTTCATGGGCTTCAAGCCTTTCAAAGTCATCTCAAGGTCGGGAACGGTGTCTCTGCCAAGACTTTCCCTACAAAAAGGGTAGCCTTGCAAGAGTCATGCTGGAAAACCTTGCCGAACACTCGCCCATCCCGGGAGGCCATACCTTAATCCTCGTCGCAGGCGCCCGCACTTGAGGCCGTGGCGCAAGGTCCGGTCAGACGATGGATCGAAGGTCGCGGCAGGCCCCTCAACATGCGGCGACTGAATAGCACCCGCGCATCACAGAACGACTGGCGAGCCGGGTCAAGGGGTTGACGGGACTCTTCTGTGTTCTGTTATTAACGTCGGTGGCCCCCAGGCCGCCCCGACCGCGCGATCCGCGCCCGGCGGAAACGCTTTTTGAAAGCAGACGCATGGATTCCTCCCACCCCGCACAGCAGCACGCCGAAACCCGGCTGGTCACCTCCGGCCGCGACACCAAGGCGCAGAAGGGGTTCGTCAATCCGCCGGTGTTCCACGGCTCGACCGTGCTCTATCCGACCGCCGAGGACCTGCACGCCCATCGCGGCGAGTTCACCTATGGCCGTCACGGCAGTCCGACGACCCGGGCGTTCCAGGACACGCTGATGGCGTTGGAGGGGACACAATGCGCTGGCGTCGGCATCGTGCCGTCGGGCCTGTCGGCGATCTCGACCACCCTGCTCTCGGTCTTGAAGACCGGCGACCATCTGCTGGTCTGCGACAATGTCTATCGTCCCACGCGCAATTTCTGCAACGGCATGCTCGCCCGCCTAGGCATCGAGACCACCTATTTCGATCCGCTGATCGGCGCCGGCATCGAGAAGCTGTTCAAGCCCAACACCCGCGCGGTGCTGGTCGAGGCGCCGGGCTCGCAATCGTTCGAGATGCCTGATATCCGCGCCATCGCTCAAATTGCGCATGCGCGCGACGCGCTCGTCATCGACGATAACACCTGGGCCACGCCGCTCTATCACCGCTCACTCGAGCAGGGCGTCGACATCAGCATGATGGCTGCCACCAAATATATCGGTGGCCATTCCGATATCATGTTCGGCACCATCTCGGCCAACGCCAAGACCTGGCCGCAGATCGCGGAAGGCATCCGCCTGCTCGGCGTCTGCGCAGGCCCCGACGACGTTTTCCTGGCGCTGCGCGGCCTGCGTACGCTGTCGGTCCGCCTCGCACAGCATCACCGCTCCGGTCTCGACATGGCGCACTGGCTGGCCAGCCGGCCCGAGGTCGCGCGCGTCCTGCATCCGGGCCTCGAGACCGATCCGGGCCACGCCATCTGGAAGCGCGACTTCACCGGCGCCTCCGGCCTGTTCAGCATCGTGCTGAAGCCCGTGCCGCAGAAGGCCGTCGACACCATGCTCAACACGCTCAAGCTGTTCGGCATGGGTTTTTCCTGGGGCGGCTTCGAGAGCCTCGCGATTCCCTTCGATTGCACCGACTATCGCACGGCGACGAATTGGGCGCCGGACGGTCCGACACTGCGACTGCATATCGGGCTCGAGAGCACCGACGACCTCAAGGCCGATCTCGATCGCGGCTTTGCGGCCCTCAAAGCGGCAATGTGAGCCTGCTCACAAGGCATTGCGCCTGCGGACGCGCCAAGACACGCCGCGGGAACGTGCAAGCACCGAATGCGTTAACGCCGACGCGCCAACAAGGGGTTTGATCCGCTGGCGTTTGGCGTTAGCCTGCCCCTTCGACTCCAATCCGGACACGGAGCATGGGAACGTTGGTTCTGCTCGATCTGATGGGCGGCGTAGCGCTGTTGCTGTGGGGCCTCCATATGGTCCAGAGCGGCATCCTGCGCGCCTTTGGCCCCGACCTGCGACGCCTGCTCGGCAAGGCACTCGGCAACCGCTTCAGCGCGCTCGCTGCGGGCCTGGGCCTCACCGCGCTACTTCAGAGCAGCACGGCGACCGCACTGCTCACCAGCTCCTTTGCCGCCGAGGGTCTGCTCAGCCTCGTCGCCGCGCTCGCCATCATGCTGGGGGCCAATGTCGGCACGACGCTGATCGTGCAGGCGCTGTCGTTCAATATCGCGGCCGTAGCTCCCGTACTGTTCGTTCTCGGCCTCGTCGCCTTCCGCTCCGGCCCGCGCTCGCGGATCAAGGATATCGGCCGTATCGCGATCGGCCTTGGATTGATGCTGTTGTCGCTGCACATCCTGCTCGACACGCTGGCGCCGGCGGAGAACGCACCGGGCGTGCGCGTCGTGATGTCGGCGATCACTGGCGATCCGGTTCTGTGCATCATCGTCGCCGCGCTTCTGACCTGGGCCGTGCATTCAAGCGTCGCCAGCGTGCTGCTGATCATGTCGCTGGCCTATTCGCAGTTCATCACGCCCGATGCGGGGCTGGCGCTGGTGCTCGGGGCCAATCTCGGCAGCGCCGTCAACCCCGTGTTTGAAGGCGCAAAACGCGACGATCCCGCGAGCTATCGCCTGCCGGTCGGCAATCTCGTCAATCGCGTCGTCGGCATTGCACTGGTTCTGCCGTTCCTGGGCACGATCGCCGGCCACATGCACGCCTGGCAGCCCGATCTCGCCAAGATGATTGCGGCCTTCCACATCGCCTTCAACGTCGGCACGGCCGTCATCTTCATCGGCCTGCTCGACACCATGTCGCGCCTGCTGACGAAACTTCTGCCGGATCGCGTGCTAGAAACCGACCCGGCCCGCCCCCGCTATCTCGACGAGACGGCGCTGGAGACGCCCTCGCTCGCGCTTGCGGACGCTGCCCGCGAGACGCTGCGCATGGGCGATCTGGTCGAGGTCATGCTGCGCAAGGTGATGGCCGCGATGATGACCGGCGACCGCTCGCTGGTCGACCAGGTCTCGAAGACGGACAATGTGGTCGACAGTCTCGACGAGGCCATCAAGCTCTATGTCACCAAGCTGACCCGCGGCAGCCTCGACGAGAGCGAGGGAAGGCGCGCGATGGAGATCATCTCCTTCGCCATCAACCTCGAGCATATCGGCGATATCATCGACAAGAATTTGAGCGAGCTCGCGACCAAGAAGATCAAGCGGCGCTTCCAGTTCTCGGCTGAGGGCGCAGACGAACTCGCCGCGTTCCACAAGCGCACGATGGAGTCGTTGCGGATCGCCTTCGGCGTCTTCATGTCGGGCGATGCCAACGAGGCCCGCAAGCTGCTGGTGGAAAAGACTGCGCTGAAGAACACCGAGCTCGCCGCCGTCGAACGCCATCTCGACCGCCTGCGCGAGGGCCGCCCCGAGACCATCGAGACCACGTCGCTGCACCTGGACGTGCTGCGCGATCTGCGCCGCATCCACTCGCATATCTGCTCGGTCGCCTATCCCGTGCTGGATGCGGCCGGCGAGCCCTATCGCCGGACCGAGGCGGAGACGAACGCCCTGCCCGCCTCGGGCGCCACGGCGCTGCCGCGCTAGGGCTGCGACGCGACGCGCGGCTTGACTTGCGTGATGGCGACGCCGGAGATCGCGAGCAGCCCGCCGACGATCAGCTTGGGCGTTATGCGCTCACCCAGGAACAGGACGCTCGAGATCAGCGCAAACACCGGCAGCAGCAAGCCAAACGGTGCGACGCGCCCCATCGAGCAACGGGCGATCAGCCAGAACCAGAGGCTGAACCCGACAATGCCGCCGATGAAGATCGTATAGGCGAGTGCCAGCCAACCACGTCCATCAGCCGTGACAAGGCTCGCCAGCTGTCCATGTTCGAGGAGCAACGACATCAACATGACCTGCGGCACCGTGAGCAGCGACGCCCACCCCATCAACATCAGGGGATCAAAAGGGCCGTAGCGCTTGGTCAAGACGTTGGACACCGCGAACGCGAAGGCTGCCCCGACCACAAGCAGCAGCGGAAGTACGTTTGCCGACAGGCCAGGCCCCGCCACCAACACGACCACGCCGACGAAAGCAAGCACCACTCCGGCGGACGTAGTTAGGGACGGCCTCTCCGCGAGCAGCGGCCAGGCCAGCAGGACGGTGAAAGGCGGCGCGAGTTGATATGCAACGGCCGACATGCTTCCCGAGCCGAGCCCAAGGCCAACATAGAACAGCCCGAAGTTCAGTCCACCAAGGAAAAACGAAATAGCTGCGATAGGGCCGAACTGTTGCCGCGTGGGGCTTTTGACAAAGGGAACAAGCAGCAACGCGATGGCCAGAAAGCGTATCGCGAGGAAGAAGAGCGGCGGAAACTCCGTAACCCCCACCTTGATGGCCACGAACTGATAACCCCAGAGCAAGGGAACGGCCACCGCGCAGACGATCTGGATGGCAGACATGGCACCTTTCCTTTCAAGACCGATCAGTCCAAATATCGACGCGCCAATAGCGGAGACGTCCATGGGTTGTTTATCTAATGAAACGGTCGAGAAGAGCGTCAACGGTGGCTTGCGACGTGTTTCGCGTCGGTGCCGTTTTGGCAACCACTCGCAGCCCCCAAAGGAAACAGATGAGAATTCGGGCGGCACTTGAAGGCTCAACACCGTCGGCCAGCTGCCCCGCCGCCTTCGCGCGGGATAGTGCGTTCGCCACCCTGCCCTCCATCGCCTTAAAGTAGCCCGCGACGCGCCGGCCAACCTCGGCATCCTGGCCCGCCAGCTCCATGGCGGTAGCCACTAGCAGGCAACCGCGCCGCCCGTTGCCCCCGCTGGTGCGCTCGACGTAACCGGCCAGGTAGGCCTTGAGGCCGTCAATCGGATCCTTGCGCGGGTCGAATTCGAACTCCATCCGCGCCAGGGCATCGGCAATGTAGCGATCGAGCGCCCGCAGGAAGAGCGAATGCTTGTCGCCAAAGGCGGCGTAGAGGCTGCCGCGCGAGAGTTTTGTAGCCCGCAGCAGGTCAGGCAGCGCCGTGCCGTGATAGCCGCGCGACCAGAACACATCCATCGCACGCTCGACCGCGGCCTCGATGTCGAAACCTCGGGGCCGCCCACGCGGCGACTGCACTGGGGATTGGTGGCGCATAGCCCATATATGAACCGATCGGTCTTGAAATAGCAAGCGCCGTTTTGGATCGGTTCCGAACAGCTTTTGGGAGGTTTGCGGCCTGGTCCCGGATCAGCGGTCCAGCGTCTTCGACGTCCGGCCGCGGTTCCTGATGATCAGCATGATGTTGCGGACATAGATGATCGTCGCCAGCGCTTGTCCGAGAATGATGACGGGCTCGCGCTTGACGACGCCGTAGACCAGCGTCATCAACCCGCCGCCCATCGAGCAGAACCAGAACGCCATCGGCACCACGCTGTTGCCGGCGCGCTCGCTCGCAATCCACTGCACCAGGAAGCGCGCGGTGAAGAACAGTTGCGCGACCAGGCCGAAGGCGAGCCAGAAATCGAACTTGGCGACGAAGACGTCGTAGAGATAGTTGTTCAGCGCCTGGCCGTATTGGATGATCATGCCTTCACCTCAGTCACTTCTGGCGCCGGCTTCTTGCGGCGGATCAGCCACCACACGCCGGCGAGATCCATGATCCCGATCCACAGCCGGTCGAAGAAGCCGTAATTGGACACTCCGGAATGGCGCGGCCGGTCGATCACGTCGACATAGGCGATGTCAAAACCTTCGCGGCGGACCAGCGCCGGCAGAAACCGATGCAGCCCGTCGAAATAGGGCATCATCAAGAACACCTCGCGCCGGAATGCCTTCAGCCCGCAACCGGTGTCGCGCGTGCCGTCCTTCAGGATGCCGTTGCGGATGCCGTTTGCTACGCGCGACTGGAATTTCTTGAAGCCGGTGTCTTTGCGCCCGACGCGCTGTCCCGCGGCAAGCCCGACATTTGCGCCGTTCTCGACCGCGGCAATCAGATCCGGCAGGAAGACGGGATTGTTCTGGCCGTCGCCATCGAGCGTCGCCACGATCGCGCCGCGGGCCGCACGCACGCCGCTGCGCACCGCCGCCGACTGGCCGCCCGATTTGGCATGACGCAGCTGCCGCAGATTGTCCCGCTCCGCCATGATCGCCGCGAGCCGCTCGCCGGTCGCATCGGTCGAGCCGTCGTTGACATAGATGATCTCATAGGCCCAGCGGCCATCGAGCGCGGCCGTGATCTCCTCGATCAAAGGCGCAATGTTGTCGGCTTCGTTGCGCACGGGGACGACGATGGAAACCGAAGGCTGGGACGACGACAAATCGAAGCTCGTGGTTGGAATTGGCCTGCCTCCGGGGGGAACCGGCAGCCCCGGGAAGCAGCCGCTTTTATGGGGCGGATGCCCCGCGGGCAACCCTTTTGAGGCGCCCGGGAAGCGGTCCCGGCAGCGGCACGATGGTGCCGTCGGCCCGGATCGCAAAAGCGAGGCGGCGCGCCGCAAACCAGTAACGGACAGCCATGGCGCCGATCATGCCGACCAGCGCACCGGCCGTGACGTCGCTCGGGTGATGCGCCAGCAGCACCAGCCGCGTCAGGATGATCACGACCGCGTAGGTGAACATGAACACGCGCAGACGCGGCCATAGCGTTGAGACCGCAAAGGCGAGCGCGAACGCCGTGATTGCATGGCCAGACGGCAGGCTCGCATAGGCGCCCGTTCCCTCGAACGGGATGAAGTTGAACGGATCGGCCTTGCCGCCGACGAAGGGCCGGCCCCGACCGATCAGATATTTCAGGATCTCTCCGGCGAACACCGACAGGGCAACAGACAGAAACAAGAATTGGAGCCGCGTGCCCAAGCCCAATAGCAGTACGCGGCGGGCGCCGTGGAGCCCCGCCGCAACGAGCGCCACGACAACCAGCGCAACTCCCAGCACCGAGAGCACATACTCGTCCTGGCCGAAATCGGTGAGGATGCGGATCGGCCAGAGCGCCGGCGTGCCGCGCGCCGGCATCAGCTGGATCTCGGTCCCGTCGAACGCGACCATCAGCACGATAATCAGAGCAGCGCCCGCCGCACTGAGCCACAGCGAATGCCGCGCCAGCTTTCGCGCGGCCTCGGCGCGGCGCGAATGCGAGGGCGTACGCACGAGCTGAGCCAACGCACCGCCAAAGATCGCGAGCAATTGCGCGGGGTAGCTCGCGCGCGGCGCAATATCGGTTGAGGCCGGCATCCTACTCGGTGCCCTCGGAGCGGAAGATCGAGATCGAGATCGCGCGTCCCTGTGAGAAATTATAGCCGTCGATGCGCGCCCCAACCTTGTAGCGCAGCCCGATCGCCTCGGCGCGCTGGACGAAGCTGCGCTCCGAGCGCTGCTCGATCAGCGCAAACCGGCAGCTTCCCTGCCTGAGGAAATCGGCGGCTCCCGATCCGTCGGTCAGCAGCGTCTGGGTGCCGGTCAGGAACACGAGGCTCGGCTCATGATAGCCGGCCGACGCCGCCTTCGGCCCGACACAGGTGACGTTGCGCAGCGCGCGCGCGACCTCGATGCTCGGAAACAGCGGCGTCAGCGACGGCAGCACGATGCCGTAGACCACGACCGCCAGCATCAGCGCCGCGACCAGCGCGTTGAGCACCGAGCGTTCGGCGCGGTTGCTGTCGAAGAGCCACCAGGCGAACAGGCCGAAAATCAGCGAGGCCGCGATGAACGGCCAGGCCGCGAAGGCCGGCTGCCGCGTCAGCACGACGGCGCCGACGACTGCGATGATCGAGCCGCCCGCGGGGATCGCGAACCACCAGGCCGAGCCGCGCGCCAGCCAGGAGCGCGACAGCACATTCCGCTCCAGCGCGCCGGCGGTGAGGATCGCAATCGCGGGATAGAGCGGCAGCACGTAATGCGGCAGCTTGGTCAGCACCGCCTCGAACACGATCCAGGACGGGATCAGCCAGGCCAGCAGGAACTGCGCGCCGGGCTCGCGCCGCGCCCGCCACACCGCAGGCGCCGCCATCGCCGCGAGCGGCGCGCCCGGCCAGAAGGTGATCCAGAACAGCGCCAGGTACAGTCCGGGCGGCGCGCCATGGGATTCCTGCGCGCCGATCTTGCTCAGCATGTCGCCGCCGACGGAGTCGGCGAAGAAGGCATCGCCCGCGCGCCAGAAGATCGCGATGAACCAGGGCAGCACCAGCACCAGCAGCCACATCAGGCCCCAGAGCGGACGCAGCTTCCACAGCCATGAAGCATCGCGGTCCTGGATCGCGAGCGCAACGATCGTCAGGCCCGCGAACATCAGGATCAGCGGGCCCTTGATCAGGATGCCGACGGCGAGCGCGGTCCAGAAGATCGCAGGCCAGCTCCAGGGCGGATGGGTTTCGTCCTCGGCGCGCTGCCAGGACAGATAGGCGCGTGCCATCGCGCCCATTGCGGCGACCACGCAGAACAACAGCATCGCGTCGGTCTTGGCGAGCCGCGCCTCGACGCCGAGCAGCACGGAGGAGCACATCAGAAGCCCGGCAAGGACCGCGGCGCGCCGCGTCACGAAGCCAAGCGCCGCCCAATAGGTCATCAGCACGGCGCCGATCGCCCCCAACAACGACGGCAGCCGGTAGACCCAGATCCGGAGTTCAGCCTTCGGCAGCTTTAGCGCCGTCGCGACTTCGACCGCGGCGGATTGCAACCAGTAGATGCCGACCGGCTTCTTGTAGCGCACGTCCTCCTGGAAGCGGATGTCGACATAGTCGCCGCTCTCGACCATCTGCTTGGTGGCCTGCGCAAAGCGCGCCTCATCGCGGTCGACCGGCGGAATCGTGAAGAAGCCGGGCAGGAAGAGCAGTAGTGCGCACAGCACGAGGAAGGCCACAGCGCGGGCGTGGCTGGCGGTGACAAAGTCGAGCATCAGCACGAGCCGGCTGCCCGGATTCACAGGCATTTTCGGCTCTCGGGGCGCGCCAAAACGGGGAGTCGGATAGGTCTCGGCCATTGGTTCCGCTTACGCTGAAACCGCCATCGCCACAACCGCTTGAGCCACAGTCATTGAATTCGAATGACAACTGTGTCCGCGGCGCCAACGGCGTCGATCACGGTCAGCCGTGCAAAGCCCGGGCCGGGCGGATCGATCAGGCGCTGGCGCCGCCCGTCGATCTCGCCGAGCGCGGTACCGTTGACCATGACAGTCATCGGCAACACCCCGCCGGCGACCTTAACCGGCATGGCGGAAGCCTCGGCCCCGCCCGAGCGATCCACGTCGATCCGGGAGCCGTTGAGCGGGAACTGGATGTGGAGCGCCTGCTCGCCGCCGGTTCGGACGAGCTCCCCGACCGGACGAAACCGCTTCAGCGGCAACGGCAACTTCGCGTTGCTGGCGACCAGGGTTCCCTTGGGCGGCTTCGGCAGCGGCGTCAACGTCTTGCCGGTCCGCGCGAAGGCATCGAACAGAATGGGCGCAGCGGCGACACGGCCAATCAAGCCAGGAACCGGCGCGCCGTCGGGCCGGCCGACCCAGACGCCGATCGTCATGCGGCCGTCGAACCCGACCGACCACGCGTCGCGATAGCCATAGGAGGTGCCGGTCTTGAAGGCGATACGGTTGTGGGCGGCGTTCTCCGGCGGTGGGGTTCCGAGAAGCACGTTGCCGACCTGCCAGGCCGCGACCTGATCCAGCAGCCGCAACGGCTCGCGGTCGTCCACGGCCGCCATGACCTCGCGCAGCGGCTTGGTGGTGCCGAGCCGGGCGAAGCCCGCATAGAGCTGGGCGAGATCCTGCAGCGTCACGCCGACGCCGCCAAGGCCCATCGCGAGCCCGGGTGCTTCGTCTTTGGGCAAAACCAGATTGCCGCCGGCCTGCCGCAGCCGCGAGGCCAGCCGGCTCGCGCCGACGCGGTCGAGCAGCACGATCGCCGGCACGTTCAGCGACAGCTGCAGCGCCTTCTTCACCGGCACCGTGCCCTGGAACGTCATGTCGAAATTTTCCGGCGCGTAGGAGCCGAAGCGGACCGGACGGTCGTCGATCAGGCTGTCGGGGTGGACAAAACCGTCCTCGAAGGCGAGCCCGTAGATGAACGGTTTCAGCGTCGAGCCCGGCGAGCGGATGGCGCGGGTCATGTCGACCTGCCCTGCCCGGCTCTCGTCGAAATAATCGGCAGACCCCACGCGTGCGAGCACGTCGCCGCTCTCATTGTCGACCACGATGATGCCGACCGAGATGTTCGGCCCCAGCGCAATCGCGCGGTCGCGCGCCAGGGGCTCGAGCACTTTCTGGAGATTGGAATCCAGCGTCAGCTTGATGACCGGCGCATCCTTGACGGTTGTCAGCGCGCTGTCGGACGCGTGCGGCGCCAGGATCGGCATCGGCTTGCGTAGCTTTGGCACCGGCACGGCTTGGGCCTGCTTCGCCTCGTCGGCGCTGACCACATGCTCCTCGACCATGCGGTCGAGCACGCGGTCGCGGGCGATGCGCGCGGCGTCCGGATAGCGGTCGAGCCGACGGGTCTCCGGCGATTGCGGCAGCGCCACCAAAAGCGCTGCTTCCGCCAGTGACAGTCGCTTCGGCTCCTTGCCGAGATAGGCGATGGAGGCGGCACGGATGCCTTCGAGATTGCCGCCATAGGGCGCGAGTGCGAGGTAGAGGTTGAGGATCTCGTCCTTGCTCAGCGTCCGCTCCAGCTCGATCGCGCGCACGATCTGGTGCAGTTTTGCGTAGAGCGAGCGCTGCCGCCTCGGCTCCATCAGTCGCGCGAGCTGCATCGAGATGGTCGAGCCGCCGGACACGATGTGGCCGCGCGTGGTGAGCTGCACCGCGGCGCGGCCCAGCGCCAGCGGATCGATGCCATCATGGGCGTAGAAGCGCTGGTCCTCATAGGCGAACAGCAGCTTGAGATAGGTCGGATCGACATTGGCCATCGCATCGACCGGCAGCCGCCAGCGTCCGTCGGCCATGGCATAGGCGCGCAGCAATTTACCGTTGCGGTCGACGACCGTGGTCGAGACACGACGCGCCTCGTCGAGCGGGAGAGGAGCGAGAGAATAGACCCAGCCGATGAAGCCGATGATGGTGAGGATGAACGCGAGCGCGAGGGTTGAGAGCAGACGGTGCCCCCCGCCCTTCGCTCCGTCATCCCCGGGCTTGTCCCGGCCATCTACGCCGTCCATCAGCGCCTCGCTCATCTCACTGCTCACTTCGCCGCCCGCACCTCGACAGTGCCCGTGCCGGTGCGGCCGTAGCGCGAGGGGTTGTACATGTCCTCGACATAGGCCTGCGGCAGCACGTATTTGCCGGGCGAGACCACGCGCACGACGTAGGCGACGGTGAAGACCGCCTTGGAGTCCGAGGCGCGATCCACCGCCGCCGTAAAGCGGTCGTCGCGGAACTCGGTATCCTCCGGCTCCTGGCCGTCCTCGATCCAGTCCAGGGTGCCACTGTCACCCGACGACACCAGCTTGGGATTGTCGATCTCAAGACCTGCCGGGAGATAGTCGGACACCATGATGTGGCCGTACTCGGGCTTCGCCTCCGTAATCTTCAACACCACGGCGAAGCGATCGTTCTGCTTGACCTTGCTGATATCGGCGGGCTTGCCGTCGAGCGTGAAGTAATTACGCTCAATCTTGAAGCCGTTCGATGCAGCCGGCTCCGGCGTGACCGGCGAGCCCGACACCGAGATCACCGCCTGCACCGGCGCGTCGCCGGTGTTGGTGATCTTCAGCGGCTTGCCGCTCAGCGTGTCCGCCTTGTAGCTGCGGTAGAGCGCGGTCTTGACGCTCTGGCCGTCGACCTCGATCGAGAGGTTTTCCTTGGCCAGCGCCCGCGCCGCCAGCACCAGCCACGCATTCTCCTGCGTCGAGGTGTAGGGCGTGAGCCCGCGCGCGGTTTCGACCCGCATCACGGCTTGCGTCAGCGTCGCCTTCGGCGCGTTGCCTTCGCTTGCGAGCGAGACCAGTGCTGCGGCATCGCGCAGCTGCGAGCCGTAGTCGGTGCGACCGAACTCCAGCACCGGCTTTGGCGCGAGGCTATCGAGCGCCGCGCCATAGACCCGCTCCGCACGGTTGCGATCGCCGACCAAAGCGAGCGCTGCCGCGAGCTGGGATTTGGCGATCGGCGTCGCCAGATTGTTCAGCTTGGTATCCGCGAGATAGCGGAGGTCGCCGATGGGAGCAGCGCCATTGCGGGCCAGCACATAGAGGCCGTAGGCGAGATCACGGCCACCATCCTTCTCCGGCTCATTGCCGTTGACCACCGAGTTGCGGATACGATCCAGCGCGTTCTTGAACAGGACGTCCGGCACCACAAAACCCTTTTCGCGGGCGCGGGTGAGGAAGTCTGTCACATAGGCATCGAGCCAGGCATCATCGCCGCCCGCCGACCACAGGCCGAACGAGCCATTGGAGCCTTGACGGGCCAGGAGCCGCTCGATCGCATCGCGGATGCGGCTATCGACTTCGGTGTCCATCGCGAGATGTGCCCCGGCCGCGAGATCGTTGACGTAGAGCAGCGGCATGGCGCGGCTCGTGATCTGCTCCGAGCAGCCATAGGGATAGCGGTCGAGCGCCTTGAGGATCGTCGCCGCATCGAGTGCGGTCGACAGGCTCGCCGAGACAGAGACGCTGCCGGTGCCCGGCACGAGATCGGAGAACATGTCCGATGTCAGTGTCAGGCTCTCGCCCTTCGCCAGCGTCCGGATCGAGCGCCGCGCTAGCACCTGGGTTGCCGCCTTGACGTCGAGCGCATAGTGGCGCGCGAGCGCAAGGCCGTTCGGTCCCTTGATGTCGACGTCGAGCGTCGCCTGCCCCGCCGCGGTGGCGTCGATCGCAAGCGTGAACGAATTGCGCTGCTTGGCGGCGAGCTTGACGGTGGTGGCGGCATTGCCGGTCATCTTCACCGGACCGCCGGTCTTCACGTTGATGATGTAGTCGCCGCCCTCGCCCTCGACATTGTCGATCTCGAGATTGACCGTGCCGTGGTCGCCATTGAGAAGGAAGCGCGGCAGGGTCGTGGTCAGCACCACGGGATCGCGGATCACCACGTCCGTGTTGGCGCGGCCGAGCTTGGTCGCGGTCCACGCCACCGCCATCACGCGCGCGGTGCCGGCGAACTCCGGAATATCGAAGCTCACTTCCGCACTGCCGTCGGCGCCGACGGTGACGATGCCCGAATAGAGCGCGAGCGGCTTCTGCGCGGGCGGCGAGCCCTGGAGCTCGGCAGCGCCGGCGTCGCCGCCTGACTTGATCTGGCCGCGCGTGCCCGACATGCCGTCGATCAGTTGCCCATAGAGATCGCGGATCTCCGCGCTCAGGCGGCGCTGGCCGAGATAATAATCATCCGGCGCCGGCGGCTTGTAATTGGTGAGGTTGAGAATGCCGACATCGACCGCAGCGATCACGATTTTGGCGTCCTCGCCCGGATTGAGCCCGTCGAGCTTGACCGGAATCTTCAGCATCGCGTTCGGCCGGATCAACGCCGGCGGCGTCAGCTTGACCTGGAGCGTACGCGTCTGCTTGTCGATGCCGAACCATTTCAGGCCGATGGCGCGGCCCGGCATGCGCTGGGCTGCCGCATCGAGCGGACGGCGCAGCGTCGCCACCACATAGGCGCCCGTGCCCCAGTCCTTGCCGACCGGAAGTTTTATCTGCGCGGTGCCTTCCTTGACGTCGATGGTCTGCGTCGTCAGCAGGCGATCGCCGAGCACATTGACGGTGAGCTTGCCGGCGGAGCGGACATTGACCGAGACGGTCATGGTATCGCCGGAGGTGTATTGCGGCTTGTCGATCGAGGTCTCCAGCAGGTCCGGCGTATCGGCGCTGCCGTCGGAATACCAGCCGACGTCGAACTGCACCGAGGTTACCGGGCCGTCTGCATCGTTCGACTTCACGTCGAGCCGGTAGCGACCGGGCTTGGGCGCCAGCGTGATCCGCGTTGGCTTGTCGGCGGCAATGGTGACGTCGCCGTCGGCGACGCGCGAGGTCGACTTGACCGGCTCATACTCCCAGTAATTGTTCTGGCGGTACCATTGGTAGCGCGACTCCATCTTCAGGAGCTCGTAGCGCAGCCCGTCGCGGGGAAGCGTCTTGCCCTCGGGCGAGACGAACACGATATCGAACTCGGCCTTGTCGCCTTCCGCGACGTTCTTGTCGCCGAATAGCGGCTTGATCCCAATCAGCGCGGCCGCCGGCGCGACCGGCAGCACGAGCTTGCGCTCGACGGCGCGTCCCCCCGTCTCGACCATACGGACGAAGATCTGCGCTTCCTGCGGACGCGTCGAGGCCGGCTGCTTCTCCAGTATCACCGGGAAGATCGCAACGCCGTTGGCGTCGGCTTCCGGCAAATTCTCCAGTGGTGTGCGCTCGTTCGAGGTGGTCTGCTCGTCATCGACGCCGAACTGGTAGCCGGCATAACCGGGCCGTTCGCTCGTGGGCGCGATCAGCATGTCGCCCTCGAGCTGGAGGCCGGATGCGGGCGCGCCATAGAGGAAATGACCGTCGGCCTTAAGCTCCACAGGAGCGTTAGCTTTGATCAGCTTGTCCTTGGCCGACAAGTCGAATTCGATCCGATCGGGGACGTAGTCCTCGACCATGAATGTGGTCTCGCCGACCGATGAGCCCTTCGGATCGGTGAAGGCGCGCACCCGCCAGGTGCCGGTCGGAACGGCCGAGTTCAGCGGCACGGCAAGCGTGCGGCCGCCGGCGCCCTGGTCGGACAGCACGGCGCGGCGGAATTCAACGCCGTCGGGGCGCTCGATCACCAGGATCAGCGGTCCGCCATTGACGGCATTGCCCTGCCCGTCGCGCAGCAGTGCGGTGAGATAGACCGTCTCGCTGGAGCGATAGACGCCGCGCTCGGCATAGACGAAGGCGTCGGCGCCCACGGGCACCGCACGGCCCGCGACACCGCGGTCGGACAGATCAAAGGCCGAGGTCTTCAGGCTGAGGAAGGCGTAGTCGGCCTTCTCGCTTGTGACGGTCAGCATCGCCGGCGACAGGCCGCCCTCGCCGCGCGCCAGCCCCGCCTCGAACAGCACGTGGCCGTTCTCGTCGGTCTTGCGCGTCGCCAAAATCTCGTTGTTGCGGGCGACCAGCCGTACCTCGGCTTTGCCGACCGGATCGGTCGAGGCCAGCGAATTGACGAAGACGTGGATGCCGTCATTGCCGGAATAGGCCGTGACGCCGAGATCGGAGACGATGAACCATTGGGTGGCGAGCTGGTAATCGTCGTCGCTGCCCGGGCCCTTGGCCGCTGCCGTCATCACATAGACGCCGGGCTGGAGCTCACCGAGCGCCTGGTCGACCGGAAATGCGGTGATAACGTCCTGGTTCAGTGTCGTCGCAGTCGCGAGCTCGCCGGTCCAGACCTTCACGCCGCGTTCGCCGCCGAGATCGCTGAGCTGGTACTTCGACAGCGTCTTCTGGAAGTCGCTGTCGACCACCGTGTTGATCAAATTGCGATCGCCGATCCGGAACACGTTGACGGTAACCGCCGGCGTGTTGACGCTGACCACGGGAATGCCGCGCTGGCCCGTGCGCGGCAGCACATAGGCGCGGCTGGTAAAGCGCACGAATGGCTTGCGGTCGCGCACATAGATGTTGAACTCGGCCGATTTCGGCAGGCCTTCCTTTACGGTCGACGGCAGGCCGGCGCGCAAATTGATGTTGTAACGCTCGCCGTGCTTGAGCCCGTCGACGCAGAGCTGCTTGCCCTCGGCCGACAGTGCCGGCTTGTCCTGGCCGGCAAGCGCAAGGAACGGCGCGAAGTCGGTGCGCTTGGCGAGCTCTTCCGAGAACTGGAAGCAGGCACGCGGGCTCGCCGGATCCGAGTCCACGGTATAATCGAGCAGCCGGAAGCCGTGCTCGTCGCGCAGCTTCTCGTAATTGCCGCGAACATCGGCGACCTCGCGCATATCGAGCGACAGCCGCAGCGCATCCAGCGCCGGCCGCCACAGTTTGCGTTCGGCGAGCGACTTGCCGAGCACGGCGAGCGCATCCGCCTCCTCACCCGGATTGCCGGCGCGCTGGTAGGCGATGTAGGCAGCGGTCGAGGCGCGCTCCAGCAGGAAAGTCTGCTCGCTCGAGCTCTTCGGCGATATCTGGAAGATGACCTTTGCGAGCCGCAGCCAGTTGCCGGCGTCGTCAGGCGTGACGGCGGCGATCTGGCCGAGCACCGAGAGCCCGGTGCGGTAATCGTTGCGCTTGAAGGCGGCATCCGCGTCGGTGCGCAAGGTCGCCCCGGTCTTGGCGACCGGCCCCGCCTCACTCTTGATCTGCGCCTCCAGCTTGATCGCGGAATCGGCGAGATCGTCGCGCTTGAACGCCTTGTCCCCGGCTTGCGCCGCGCTCAGGCCAAGCGCCAGCATGGCGCAGAGTGTGACGGCGCGAACCAGACCGATCATGAAGGACTCCCGGAAATCGCGGACGAACGCCGCGTCGGTGATAAAGTGCGCGGAAAGGTGACGGACTCAAGGCGATGGAACCAAAGGTGCAAATCGTCGCATTCACCATGGCAAGTCACGCCCCAAGGCACGCCCAGAGGAGACCGATCGAAATATCGCCGCGCACGCCGTCCTGGGGCGCAGCAATATCGGACCAGTCGTCCGGCAGCCGTGTCCCGGAAGCTAGTCAGCGCCCCCGGCGATGTGATCCATCGTCCAGTACGCTGCCGCTCGACCCGGCACCCTGACACTCCGCCGTTCCGCTTTGTCGCCGCTCCCTGGAAAACGGTTCGGTTCAGGCTTGGCGAAGCACCAGATTTTTCCTATTGGCATGATATATGACGGCCAGCCCCCGAACCGGGGTGGCCCAGGACGGTCCCGTAGCTCAACTGGATAGAGCATCAGATTTCTACTCTGAGGGTTGCAGGTTCGATTCCTGCCGGGATCGCCAGCCCTGATTTTGTCGACCGGTGCCGGCGTTCGTGATCGACGCCACGGCGTGACGCCCAATTGCAATTCGCGGCCTTTCACGAACGCGTGGGTGCCCTCGCCCCGGTCTTTGAACCGTGCGGGTGCGCCCTATCTATGCGCGGCGGGCAAACTGCGCCCGATAGGGACTGCCGATGCCGCGAACGGAATTGACGAGAATGGGGATCGCCGTTGCGGTGGCGATCGTCGCGATGTCGTTTCTGGCGCTCGACGCAGTCGTGGACGTCAACTCCGGCGTGATCGCAAAGCGGATCGAGCTGGCGCAGGCGTCCATTGCCGACGTTGCTATGAGCCAGCATCAGCTCGCCTCCGCCGTTCAGGCCTGCGCGCATCGAGACCAGCAGCAGCAGCCGACGGCGGTCGAGCGATTCTAGCTTGGGCCCCGAATGGTCCAGCATTCCGTTTGTTCACGGTCCGACTCTGCTTCGTTCCCAAAGCACGAATCGCGACCGCAAAACGTAGTGCCGCGCATGTCTTAACGGCGCGTTTCGCAAATCCCCCCGAGCACGGGGCTTTCTCATGACTGGTGCTAAGACCCGAACCGGGTCGACTTGTCTGTCAGACGAAAATCGGCCCTTCGCTCGTCGTCGCGCCGATCGCGAGCGAGTTGATGCCACGCCAAGGCCAGTTCGATGAGGCGTTGCCGGTCGGGGCCTTCGGACGCCGCGGCGCGCTTCATTGCTGCCTCGGCTTCATGCTGAGGGTCGTACTTCGTGCACATGCGGGCAACTTTAACCGGCCGATATGGACAAGGGCGTGGCAATTTCGTCCGTATGATTGCGGTGGACGAAGGTCGCACCGCGTGCGCGCTTCCGCACGATATTACCGCGACGAATTTGAGGTGCCGACGTCCCGACGCGACTGTTGTGAGCGCCGCGCGCTGCCGCGGGGAGCGCCAGAGAAAAGTTGGGACAGTTATCGCGTCTCGCCGCAACGTTGAGGCGGGCACCGGGCCCGCCCCATTCATGCCGGATGTCGCCGTGAGCCGTTCAGTAGCAGGCGCGCGGATCGGCCTGCACATACTGACCGCTCGGATAGCGGTAATAGCAATTGCCTTGTGCGAAATAGTAGCCGGGGCGCGAAGCAGCGGTGGCACCGGCAATCGCGCCAGTCGCGCCGCCGATCACGGCGCCTGCGGCCGCACCCGAGGCGTTGCCGGAAATCAGGCCGCCGAGCACGCCGCCGACGATGGCGCCGCCCAGCGCGCTCGCGCCGGGATCGGGTGCTGGCGGCGGCGGTTCATAGGCGACCGGCGGACCCGGCGGTGCGTAGGCCACCGGCACGTCGTCGATATAGTCTTCGGAAATGTAGGCAGGCGGGCCGTCCATCGGCTGCGGATAATAATACCAGACGCCGCCGACATCCCACCACCAGCCCGGGCGGCCGTTGTGGACCTCGTGGCGCCAGCGTCCGCCGTCCCAGGCAAGATGGCCGCGATAGGCCTGTCCGCCCCAATCGCGCGCTGGCGCGGGCCCGCGGGCCATGTAGCGACCGGATCCGGGCGGCGGACCGCCGGCATTGCGCGGTCCCGGACCATGCGGGCCCGGAGCTGCTGCTGAACCTACTCCTGGACCTGCTCCCGGAGCCATGTGGGCCTGGCCGCCGGGCTGAGGCGTGGGGTGCACGGCCTGTTGCGGCGGAGGACCCTTGCGCATGTTCGGATTGGCGGGGGGTGGGCTACCTGCGCCCTGCCCTGGCGGCTGGCCGGCGCCCTTCGGCGGCGCTGCGTCCTGCGCTTGCGCTGACACTGCCAGCAACGCCATGGCCGAAACTATGGGAATGATGATCTTCATGCGGCTGGACGCACTCATGCGCGCTTACCCCCCTCAACTTTCGCAATTGCCGTAGTCCACGCGCGATAGACGATTCGGATCGCGCCTGGGTGATGCCGACGGACATGACCGGCCTGTCAAATTGACCCCGACAGGTCGGCTATGTCCCGTTACAAATGATTAAGATCACGGCAATTTTTCGTCCGGGCGTGTCCGGCGAGACCGGCCTAGCGGGCAGGCTCGATCACATTGCAATTGCTTCGCCCCGACATCAGGCAGTCCTGCATCTTGCTGGCGGCCGTGAGGTCGCGGGCGAGCCACAGCCCGACACCGAGGATGACAGCGGCGATGATCAGACCCGCGATTGCGCCGCGCCGACTGTCGCCGGATTGGGGTTTTGGCGGCGCGCCGGGCTTGTCGGCAGGATCAGGCTTGGACATGGCTACTTGGATTTGGGGACCTTGTCGCGCGGTGAGGCCCTTTATCACCTCTGCGACGTCGCGTCACATCCTGCCCTGCCCCTCGCCGCTTAGCCCCTGGTCGCCCTCAGCGCCTCCTTGCGCGAGGTCTCGACCGCCGGGATCGCCTGCTGCCGGCGCGGCGCGCAGCTGGTCAGGATGAAGGCGGTCTGGGTGCACTCCCATGCGGCCCCCAGAACGGTGCTCTCGATGGGCTGCGGGCGGGCGAGTAACAGCACCGCACCTGTTACCGCCACTGCCGCGGCCGTGATTGCAAGGGCCTTCAGGCTCAGCCGGAAAAAGATCATGCCCGTGCTCCGTCTCGTGGCGAACGCTAGGCGCCGCCGTTGGGGTGCCCTTATGAGGGACATCACAATTCGGCAGTTTTTCCGGGCTACGAAGGATCGGCTGGTCGAGCGATTTTCGTTGACCTGATCGGCTGCGATTATGGGTGGCTTCGCGGCGCGTGACGATGTACACGCTTCTGCGTCGCGTGGTGCCTGCTTGTGCCCAGCCGACGTACCAACAGTCACCGATGTAGGATTGAAAGCGAGGAAGGCAAGGCCCGTGAGTGGATTTAGGGAACCCGGGTTTTCAGACCGGCAAAAGGCGGCGCAGGAAGCGCGCAAGAATCTTTTGAACAAATTCAAGTCGCAGCCCGGGCCTGATGATCCCGCGGTTGTGGCGAAGCGTGCCGAGCGCGAGGCTCTCGCGGTCAAGCGCGCCGAAGCGAAGGCTGCGCGCGATGCGGAAAAGGCCGAGCAGAAGCGTCGCGAGGAAGAGGCCGCAGCGCTGGAAACCGCGCGGATCGCCCGCGAAGCGGAAGAAGCGGCAGCAAAGGCGGCTGAGGTCGAGGCCGAGCAAAAGGCCAAGCGCGACGCGCGTTACGCCGCCCGCAAGTCCAAGCGGAAGTGACCTTCAACAAAATTTGACCTGAAGCGCACGTGCTTCAGGTCAAATCCTGACGGTACGGACCAGCCACGTCCGCGCGAACGCGCGCGTACGTTGTCAGGCCCTCGACCGAAATCGGAGCAGCGCATGCCGGGCTCGCCCCCTCGAGGCGCCCGGCACGACGGCAAGAGATCAGTTCTTCTTCATGCCGTCGTCTTTCTTCATGCCATCCTTCGACATCGTGTCTTTCTTCATGCCGTCGTCCTTGGACATGGTGTCCTTCTTCATGCCGTCCTTGGACATCGTCTCCTTCTTCATCATGCCGTCGTCCTTGCCCATCTTGTCCTGGGCGAACGCGGCCGGCGACAGCGCCAGGCCAAGCGAGAGAGCGGCAGCCGAGACGCCGAGCACGATGCGGGTGCGAATGGTCATGAGAAATAATCCCTTCAAGGTGGTGTTTGTCAGCGACTTGTGCCGCTACACAATCTCGACGGATCGACGCGCATGCTTGTTACGCGACGTTGCGGACTTTTTTTCTGTCAGGCCGGCGCCCCTGCTCGCCAATCGTGCTAATGCCCGGAACAGGGCCAAGCCGCGTGTGCGTCGCAGCAACGACGCGACTTGCAGCCGCATTCGATCTCGAACTATCAGATGAGAGAATATCGGGTGGAAGACCGGCTAGGATGGGCCCTGGGCCGGCCTCAAAACCCGATCCTGCCAACAAGAAAACAGTCCAAGGGGATCACGTCATGCTTACCCGCCGCCATCTGCTCGCGACCGCCGTCGCCGCGCCCGCCATTCTCCGCTTCGGCATCGGTACTGCGCATGCCGCGACCACGCTGAAGATCTCGCATCAATTCCCCGGCGGCACCATCGACAAGGGCGATTTCCGCGACCGGCTCTGCCGCATGTTCGCCGCCGAAGTCAGTAAGCGCAGCAACGGCGACATCGCCGCCGAAATCTATCCGAATTCCTCGCTGATCAAGACCAACGCGCAGTTCTCGGCGATGCGCAAGGGCGCACTCGACATCTCGCTGTATCCGATGCCCTACGCCGGCGGCGAATTGCCGGAGACCAATATCGGCCTGATGCCCGGCCTCGTCACCACCTACGACCAGGGCATGCGCTGGAAGAAGGAGCCGGTCGGCAAGGCGCTGACTGACTTCCTCGCCGACAAGGGGATCATTCTCCTGAGCTGGGTATGGCAGGCCGGCGGCGTCGCCAGCCGCTCCAAGCCGATCGTCGCTCCCGAGGATGCGAAGGGTATGAAGGTGCGCGGCGGCTCGCGCGAGATGGACATGGTGCTGCAGACCGCCGGCGCCTCGGTGCTGTCGGTGCCCTCGAACGAAATCTACGCGGCGATGCAGACCGGCGCCTGCGACGCCGGCATCACCTCCTCCACCAGCCTGATCTCGTTCCGGCTCGAAGAAGTAGCGAAGTCGCTGACCTCGGGCGCGGGCGCATCCTACTGGTTCATGCTGGAGCCTCTGATGATGTCGAAGGCGATCTTCGACAAGCTGCCGAAGAACCAGCAGGACGTTCTGGTCGCCGTCGGCGAGGAGCTCGAGGCGTTCGGCCGCAAGGGCGCGCAGGATGACGACGTCGAGGTCGCCAAGGTCTACGAGAAGGCCGGCGCAAAGGTCTCGGCGCTGGATGCCGCGACGGTCGGCAAGTGGCGCGACATCGCCCGCGACACCGCGTGGAAGGATTACGGCGCCAAGACCGCGACCGCTGCGAACCTGCTCAAGCTCGCCTCCGACGTCGCTGCATGAGCCACGGTCCGCTCCCGGATCGTGACGACACGGCGAATGCTGCCGCAAGGACCGGCCTTGCGGCGGCGCTCGATCGCGGCCTCGCCGTCCTCAATCGCATCATCGTCGCGTTCGCCGCGCTGGCGCTGGTCGCCGCCTGCGCCATCCTGAGCTACAGCGTGCTGAGCCGTGCTTTGTTCAAGGCCGCCAATTACTGGCAGGACGAGGCCGCAGTGTTCCTCTTGGTCGGCGCCACCTTCATGACGGCGGCCTATGTGCAGCAGAACCGCGGCCATATCGGCATCGAGGCCTTCGTCGGCCTGCTGTCGCCGCTGGCGAACCGGATCCGGCTCTGGATCGTCGACGCCGTGACGTTCCTGTTCTGCGTCTTCTTCGCCTGGAAGTCGTGGACGCTGGCGCATGAAGCCTATGTCGACGGCCAGGTCTCGAACTCGATGTGGTCGCCGCCTCTGGCCATTCCCTATTCCCTGATGGCGCTTGGCATGAGCCTGCTCTGCGTCCAGATCCTCGTGCAGCTGGCGCTGCCGTTCGCGGGAGCCAAGCGTTCATGAGCGTTTTCGGTATCGGTATCGCTTACGGGGTCGCGACGCTGCTCGTGATGTTTTCGGGCATGCCGATTGCGTTCGCGCTCGGCGCGGTCGCGGTCGTGTTCATGGGCATCTACATGCCCGCGGCATCGCTGGATACGGTGACGCAGAACGTCTACGAGGAGATGGCCTCGATCACGCTGCTGTCGATCCCGCTTTTCATCCTGAAGGGTGCGGCGATCGGCAAATCGCGCGCCGGCCAGGATCTCTATTCGGCGCTGCACGCCTGGCTGCATCGGGTGCCCGGCGGCCTCGGCGTTGCCAACGTCTTCGCCTGCGCGCTGTTCGCGGCGATGGCGGGCTCCTCGCCCGCGACCTGCTCGGCGATCGGCTCGGCCGGCATCCCCGAGATGCGCAAGCGCGGCTATTCCGGCGGCTTCGCGGCCGGCATCATCGCCGCCGGCGGCACGCTCGGCATCCTGCTGCCGCCCTCGATCACCATGATCCTGTTCGCGGTCGCCGCGGAGAAATCGCTGGGACGCCTGTTTCTCGCCGGCATCGGCCCCGGATTGCTGCTGGTCTCGCTGTTCGGCGGTTATGCCGTGATCCGCTTCCGTCAGGAATATGCCGCGGCCGAGGCGGCCTACAAGAACGGCGGCCCGGAAGCCGCGATCCTCGCCCGCGACGAATATACGCTTGCCGAGCGCTTCAACGTGCTGCCGCGCGTGCTCCCCTTCGTCCTGCTGCTGACCGGCGTCATGGCCGCACTCTATGGCGGCTATGCCACGCCGTCGGAGACCGCCGGCCTCGGCGGCCTGCTGGCGCTGGGATTGATCGCGGCGATCTACGGCGTGTGGCGGCCGAGCGATCTTGGCCCGATCATGAAGTCGACGATCCGGGAATCGACCATGCTGATGATGATCATCGGCATGTCGCTGCTCTATTCCTACGTGATGAGCTATCTCCATATCTCGCAATCGGCCGCCGAATCCGTCGTCGCCATGCATCTGCCGCGCTGGGGGCTGCTGTTTGCGATCCTCGTCATGGTGGTCGTGCTCGGCTTCTTCCTGCCGCCGGTCTCGATCATTCTCATGACCGCACCGATCATCCTGCCGCCGTTGCGCGCCGCCAATTTCGACATCATCTGGTTCGGCGTGGTCATGACCATCGTGATGGAGATGGGTCTGATCCATCCGCCCGTCGGCCTCAACATCTTCGTCATCCGCAACGTCGCGCCGGACATCTCGCTGAGCGAAGTGATCTGGGGCACGCTGCCCTTCGTGCTGCTGATGATGGGCGCCGTGCTGCTGCTCTGCCTCGTGCCTGATATCTCGACCTGGCTGCCGGATTTGGTGATGGGGCCGGACGGAAGCAGATGACGGTCTCTCCGCCGTCTTTGCGAGCGCAGCGAAGCAATCCAGAGTCTTTCCGCGGTGGGATTCTGGATTGCTTCGCTGCGCTCGCAATGACGGAAAATTAGGAAGCAGCCCGCTTCTTCTTCGCATTCAGCGCTGTCGCGACGCGGCTCACCGGCGGCTTGCCCAGCACGCCGCTCATCGCATTGGTCGCCGCCAGCAGCTTCTCCATGTCAACGCCGGTCGTCACGCCCATGCCCTCGAGCATGTAGACGACTTCCTCGGTCGCGACATTGCCCGTCGCACCCGGCGCGTAGGGGCAGCCGCCGAGACCGCCCGCGGCGGCGTCGATGACGCGGACGCCCTCCGCCAAGCCGGCATAGAGATTGGCCAGCGCCTGGCCATAGGTGTCGTGGAAATGCATCGCGAGCCTTGCGGCGGGAATGTTGGCGGCCACCGCGCGCAGCATCGCCCTGGCCTTATCAGGCGTGCCGACGCCGATGGTGTCGCCGAGCGAGATCTCGTAGCAGCCGAGATCCCACAGCGTGCTCGCAAGATCGGCGACCGCCTTCGGCTTGATCTCGCCGTCAAAGGGACAGCCGAGCACGCAGGAGATATAGCCGCGCACCTTCACGCCGTCGGCCCTGGCGCGCGCCAGCACCGGCTTGAACCGCTCGATGGACTCCGCAACCGTGCAGTTGATGTTGGCGCGCGAAAAGCCCTCGGAGGCCGCCGCGAACACGGAGACCACCTTTGCGCCGGCGGCACGCGCGGCGTCATAACCCTTCTCGTTCGGCACCAGCACGTGGAATTCCGCGCCGGTCACGTGGGCAACGCCGCGCAGCACGGCATCCGAGCTCACCATCTGCGGGATCGCCTTGGGCGAGACGAAGGCGCCGACCTCGACCGTGTCGAGGCCGGCAGCAACCAGCGCCTCGATGAAGGCGATGCGGGCCTCGACGCTGACGGGCGTCTTCTCGTTCTGGAGGCCGTCGCGCGGCCCCATCTCGACGATGCGGACGGGATCGCTCATGTCATTCTCCGGAAGCCTCGACCACGGCGAGCTCGACGCCCTCCTGGACGATATCGCCGACCTTGCACTTGATCGACTTCAGCACGCCGGCATAGGGCGCGCGCAGCGTCTGCTCCATTTTCATGACTTCCAGTGTCAGGATCGGCGCGCCCTTCTCGAGCTTCGCCCCCTCCTCGGCCAGCACGGCGACGACGGTACCCGGCAAGGGTGCCGCGATCTTGTCCGCGCCGGCCTGCTCCTCGGTCTCGCCGCCGAACGGATCGACCCAATGCAGGTCGAAGCGACCGTTGCGCGTGCGCAAATACAGCTCATGGCCGTCGATCACGGCGGCGACGGAGGACTTCATACCGTCGAGCGTCAGGTCGAAGCCGCCCTCCTTCGGCGCAACCGTGAACGCGAGTTCGCGCTCGCCGATCACCAGCGTCGATGGCCCGCTGCCGTAATTCAGGCTGATCTTCTGCTCGGGCCCGTGGCCGACCCGGAACGCAAAGCTGCGCTGACGGCGGCCGACCGGCATCCAGCCAAAGGTCTGCCAGGGTGAATTCGCCTCCCCTTGCGCGGCCTGCCGCTCGTCATTGACGATCGCGGCGGCTGCGGCACACAGCTCGAGCTCACTGGGCGCCGGCGCCGTTGAGGTCAGGGCTGCCAGCTCGCGCTCGATGAAGCCGGTGTCGATCGCATTCGTCCGCACCTTCGGGTGCGTGATCAGCGCGGACAGGAACGGAATGTTGGTGACGATGCCGCGGACGTCGGAGTCTTCCAGCCCGCGGTTGAGCCGGTCGATCGCAACGTCGCGCGTCGGCGCCCAGGCGATCATCTTTGCCAGCATGGCGTCATAGTACGGCGAGACCGTATCGCCCTCGCGATAGCCGGCGTCGATGCGCAATCCGCCGGTCTCCTCGGGCAGCCGCCAGGTCGAGAGCTTTCCGACCGAGGGCATGAAGTTCTTGGTCGGATTCTCGGCATAGACACGCGCTTCGACGGCGTGGCCGTTGAGCTTGATCTCGTCCTGCTTCATCGGCAGCGCCTCACCGAAGGCAACGCGCAGCTGCCATTCGACGAGGTCGATCCCGGTGATCAGCTCGGTCACGGGATGCTCGACCTGAAGGCGCGTGTTCATCTCGATGAAGAACACGTCCTTGCCGTCGGAGACGAACTCGATGGTGCCGGCGCCGACATAATTCACCGCGCCCGCTGCTTTTCGTGCAGCAGCGCAAACGGTCTCGCGCTGGGCGGGATTGAGCGTCGGCGACGGTGCCTCCTCGATCACCTTCTGGTGACGGCGCTGCAAGGTGCATTCGCGCTCGAATAGCGACAGCAGATTGCCCTGGCTGTCGCCGATGATCTGCACCTCGATATGCCTCGGATTGTCGACATACTTCTCGATCAGCATGCGGTCGTCGCCGAACGCGGCCTTGGCCTCACGCTTGGCGCTGACGATCGCGGGCGCAAGCTCGGCCGCCGAGCGGACGATGCGCATGCCGCGGCCACCGCCGCCGGCGGAGGCCTTCACCAGGATGGGAAAGCCGATCTTGTCCGCGGCCTTCGACAACGTCGCATCGTCCTGGGCCTCGCCGTGATAGCCGGGGACCAGCGGCACGCCGGCCTTTTCCATCAGCGCTTTCGAGCCGGATTTTGAGCCCATCGCCGTCATCATCCCGGCGGTCGGGCCGACAAACACCAGGCCTGCATCGAAACAGGCCCGCGCGAATTCGGCATTTTCCGATAGGAAACCGTAGCCGGGATGCACGGCCTCCGCGCCGGTTTTCCGTGCGGCCTCGATCAACCGCTCCGCATTGAGATAGCTGTCGCGAGCCCGTGCAGGCCCCAGCAGCACGGCCTCGTCCGCGAGCGCGACATGCATCGCGTCGCGGTCGGCCTCGGAATAGACCGCGACGGTGCGCAGGCCCATGGCACGCGCGGTGCGGATGACACGGCAGGCGATCTCACCGCGATTGGCGATCAGGAGCGTGTGAAAACGGCGGTAGAGCTTCGAACTATCCATCGCATCACATCCTGAACAGGCCGAATTTCGTAGGTTCAATGGGCGCATTCGACGCCGCCGAGAGGCCGAGGCCGAGCACGAGCCGCGTGTCGGCCGGGTCGATCACGCCGTCGTCCCACAGACGCGCGGTCGCGTAATACGGATGGCCCTGGCTCTCATATTGCGCGCGGATGGGCTCGCGGAATTTATCTTCCTCATCCTTCGACCAGCTATCGCCTTTGGCCTCGATATTGTCGCGGCGGACCTGGCTCAGCACCATCGAGGCCTGCTCGCCGCCCATCACCGAGATGCGTGCATTCGGCCACATCCAGAGGAAGCGCGGTGAATAGGCGCGGCCGCACATGCCGTAATTGCCGGCGCCGTAGGAGCCGCCGATCACCACAGTGAATTTCGGCACCGACGCGGTCGCAACCGCCGTCACCAGCTTGGCGCCATCGCGCGCGATGCCGCCGGCCTCGTATTTCTTGCCAACCATGAATCCGGTGATGTTCTGCAGGAACACCAGCGGAATGCCGCGCTGGCAGCACAGCTCGATGAAATGCGCGCCCTTCAGCGAGCTCTCGCTGAACAGGATGCCGTTGTTGGCAATAATGCCGACCGGATAGCCCCAGATGTGCGCAAAGCCGCACACCAGCGTCGTGCCATAGAGCTTCTTGAACTCGTCGAACTCGGAGCCGTCGACGATGCGCGCGATGATGTCGCGGACGTCGAACGGCTTGCGGCCGTCGACGGGGACGACGCCGTAAATCTCCTCCGCCGCGAACAGCGGATCGCGCGGCGGATGCATGTTGAGGTTCGGCCGGGTCGATGGCTTCAGCGTGCCGACGATGCGCCGTGCGATGCCGATCGCGTGCGCATCGTTCTGGGCGTAATGGTCGGTGACGCCCGACTGCCGCGAATGCACGTCGGCGCCGCCGAGCTCCTCTGCGGTCACCACCTCGCCGGTCGCGGCCTTCACCAGCGGCGGGCCGCCGAGGAAGATGGTGCCTTGATTGCGCACGATGATGCTCTCGTCCGACATCGCCGGCACGTAGGCGCCGCCCGCGGTGCAGGATCCCATCACGATCGCGATCTGCGGAATGCCCTGCGACGACATCTGCGCCTGGTTGTAGAAGATGCGGCCAAAATGGCGCTCGTCAGGGAAGATCTCGTCCTGCAGCGGCAGGAAGGCGCCGCCGGAATCGACCATATAGACGCAGGGCAGATTGTTCTGCCGCGCGATGTCCTGCGCCCGCAGATGCTTCTTCACGGTCATCGGGTAATAGGTGCCGCCCTTGATGGTGGCGTCATTGGCGACAACAACGCATTCGCGGCCCGAGATGCGCCCCACGCCGGTGACGATGCTTGCCGAATGCACGTCGCCGCCATAGAGGCCATGGGCCGCCAGCGGCGACAGCTCCAGGAACGAGGTCCCGGGATCGACCAGCAGATCGACGCGCTCGCGCGCCAGCATCTTGCCGCGCGACGTGTGCCGGTTGCGCGAGACCTCGCCGCCGCCGCCGGCCACCTGGCTGAGTTTCTCGCGCAAATCGGCGACGAGCGCGCGCATGGCGTCGGCATTGCGCGCAAAATCCGACGATGACGTGTCGATGCTGGAATGGAGCGGCATGTGGTCCCGCGTTTCTGGTGACGTGGTTGCGTGGAGGGTTTAAGCCGTTTCCGCCATCAGCTCACGGCCGATCAGCATGCGGCGGACCTCGGACGTACCGGCGCCGATCTCGTAGAGCTTGGCGTCGCGCCAGAGACGGCCGACCGGAAACTCGGATGTATAGCCGACGCCGCCCAGCGCCTGGATCGCCTCGCCCGCCATCCACGTCGCCTTCTCCGCGGAATAGAGGATCGCGGCGGCAGCGTCCTTGCGCAAGCTGCGGGCGTGATTGGCGCGGTCGCAGGCCTTTCCCACGGCGTAGACGTAGGCGCGCGTCGCCTGCCAGGTCGAATACATGTCGGCTAGCTTGCCCTGCATCAGCTGGAAATCGCCGATCGGCTGGCCGAACTGTTTTCGTTCGTGCATGTAGGGCACCACCGCGTCCATGCAGGCCGCCATGATTCCGAGCGGGCCGCCGGAGAGCACCGCGCGCTCGTAGTCGAGGCCCGACATCAGCACGTTGACGCCCTCGCCCACGCCGGCGAGCACGTTCTCCTCCGGCACCTCGCAGTCGTCGAAGAACAAGGGATAGGTGTTGGAGCCGCGCATGCCAAGCTTGTCCAGATGCGGGCCGTGGGTGAAACCCTTGAAGCCCTTCTCGATCAGGAAGGCGGTCATGCCGCGCGGGCCGGCCTCCGGATCGGTCTTGGCATAGACCACCAGCACGTCCGCATCGCCGCCATTGGTGATCCACATCTTCGAGCCGTTGAGCACATAGCGGTCGCCGCGCTTGTCGGCCCGCAGCTTCATCGACACCACGTCCGATCCGGCGTTGGGCTCGGACATCGCGAGCGCGCCGACATACTCGCCGGAGATCAGCTTCGGCAGATAGCGCTGCCGCTGCGCGTCGTTGCCGTTGCGGCGGACCTGGTTGACGCAGAGGTTGGAGTGGGCGCCGTAGGACAGCCCGATTGCGGCCGAGCCGCGCGAAATCTCCTCCATGGCGACGATATGGGCGAGGTAGCCCATGTTGGAGCCGCCATATTGCTCCGGCGCGGTCATGCCGAGCAGGCCGAGGTCACCAAAACGCTTCCAGAGATTGGCCGGGAACAAATTGGCCTTCTCGACCTCCGCCGCGCGCGGCGCCACCTCAGCCTCGACAAAGGCGCGCACGGTGTCGCGCAGCATGCCGATGTCTTCGCCCAGATCGAAGTCGATGCTCGGGATGTTCAAGGCGATTCCTCCAGTTCCCTGCGAATTTCTTGTCGGCACCAAACCTACCCCCGCCCGGGCGCCGTGGCGGTCGAAAAGGTTGCATTTTCCGCCAAGTTTGGCGAGGGTTTTCCAAAGGACTATCGATGCCCTTTCAGGCCGCAACCGCCACGCCCCGTCGCGCCATGACGCCCGCCGCCTTCGTCCGCAGCGTGGTCGCGGCCTATGCCCGTTATGGGCGAGATCCGGCCGAGGCATTGAGCAAGGGGCAAGTTCTGTCCGACCTCGTCGGATCTGCCGACGGGCGTGTCACCGCGGCGCAGTTTGAGGCGCTGGCGGGTCACGCCATGCGCGAGCTCGATGACGAGGCGCTCGGCTGGTTCTCGCGCAGGCTGCCTTTCGGCACTTACGGCATGCTGTGCCGTGCCTCGATCACCGCGCCCAATCTCGAGGTCGCGCTGAAACGCTGGTGCCGGCATCATCGCCTGCTGACGGAAGACGTGCTGTTCGAGCTTGCGGTCAGCGGCGAGACCGCAATCATTTCCATTCGCGAGCAGCACGATCTCGGGCCCCTGCGCGAGTTCTGCCTCGTCACCCTGCTCCGCTATGTGCTCGGCTTCTCCTGCTGGGCGGTGGATTCCGCGATCGCACTCCGCGCGGCGGAGTTTCCCTACTCCGAGCCCGGACACGTCTCGGTCTATCCGACCATCTTCTGCAAGCACGTCCGCTTCGACGCAGACGGTGCCCGCATCGTCTTCGACAAGCATTATCTCTCGCTGCCGCTGACCCGCAGCGCCGCCGACCTCGACAGCATGCTCAAGGGCGCGTTGCGGCTGACCGTGCTGCCCTATCGCCGCGATCGTTTGCTGGTCGAGCGTGTCCGGCGCGTGCTCCGCGAGGCGCGCGGACGCATTCTCGGCGCGGAGGATGTCGCCAGCGAGCTCGCGCTCTCCACCCGCACCATGCATCGTCGGCTGCGCGAGGAGGCCACCTCGCTGCGCGACCTCAAGGAGGAAGCAAAGCTCGAGCTTGCCAAGCAGGAGCTGATGCGCGGCCGCACGCCGATCAAGCGGATCGCGGAACTCGCCGGCTTCCGCAACGAAAAGAGTTTTTCACGGGCCTTCCGCAGCTGGACCGGCGCCAGCCCGCGCGAGTTTCGCGGCAGATACCGTTGAGTCTCGCGCGGCTCCTATCCTGCCGGCGCCGCAGCCGCGATCTCCTGCACCGGCAGCGGCACGTCCTTGGCGACGCCCAGCACCGGAAAGCTGCGCACATTCTTCACGTTGGGCATCGCGGCGAAATGCAGGAGCTGCTGGCGCATGCTCTCGACGCTCGGCGCGACGCATCTCAGGAGATAGTCGGTGTCGCCGGAAATCCGCCAGCACTGCTGGATGCGCGGGATTGCAGCGATCGATCCCTCGAACGCCTCCAGCACCGGTTGAGCCTGGCTGCCGAGCTGGATCGAGACGAACGACACCACCTCATAGCCGAGCAATCGCTCGTCGATGACGGCACGCACCGCACGGATCACGCCGCGGCTGAACAGCGATTTGAGCCGCCGCAGGCAGTTCGGCGCGGACACGCCGACGCGCAGGGCTAGCTCGTTGTTGCGAACCCGCCCGTCCTGCTGCAGCTCGGATAAGATCTTCAGATCGACGCCGTCGAGCTGGTCACGCCCCGCCATCCCCCACCTCGTCATGGTCCCGTCACGCGGACCAGCGAAGCACGCGGCGGAATGGGTGCCAAGGGCTCCCCGCAGAGGACGGCCGAAGCGACGCCCCTCAGTGCGTCCAAGGCTCACCGCGGCGGAAGGAGAAGTTGTCGGCATACGCGACCTGGCGGTGCAGCGATTCCTGGGGCTCGATCACCTGGTAGGCGATGCCCTTGCGCACGCAATAGGCGACCGCCTCGTCCTTGGTGTGGAAGCGCAGCGTGATTTGCTGGTTCATGTCGCCGGACGAGGTCCAGCCCATCAGCGGCTCGACCGCGCGGGGCTGCTCCGGCTCGTAATCGAGCTGCCATTCCTTGGTCTTGGACCGGCCGGATTGCATCGCGTTCTTGGCGGGCTTGAAAATGCGTGCGGTCATTGGCGGTCCGGCCTCTTGGACTTTTCGTTCGATTTTGATGCGTCACGGTAGCGATTGGTGGAAACCGCGGGCATAGTATAGAGACACCTTTCGGGAACTGATCGGTGATTCCGGGCCCCCGGGTCCCTCACCGGGGTATAGTCATTATGCTGCACTGTGACAATTGCGTACCCGCCGTCCGCCCGGGAATCATGCCCGGCGGTCCCGCCTCGCCGACCTCAGCGAAACCGTCCCCTTCGAGAGCTCCCGTCGCATGGCCTTCCTGAACATCAACGCCACGCTCCCCGAGAAGGGCCGTGACCTCAGGCTCGACCTGTTTCGCGGTGTCGCCAACTGGGCGATCTTCCTCGACCACATCCCCGACAACGTCGTGAACTGGATCACGACGCGTAATTACGGCTTCTCCGACGCGGCCGACCTGTTCGTCTTCATCTCCGGCTATACGGCCTCGTTCGTCTATGCCCGCATGATGCTGGAGCGCGGCTTCATCGTCGGCGCGACCCGCCTCACCAAGCGGGTCTGGCAGCTCTATGTCGCCCACATCATCCTGTTCGTGATCTACATCGCCTCGATCAGCTATCTGGCGCTGCGCTTCGGCGATTCCGAGATGATCAACGAGTTCAACGTCGCAGGCCTCGTCGACAATGCCACCGAGACGCTGCGCCAGGGCCTGTTCCTGCGCTTCAAGCCGCTCAATCTCGACGTGCTGCCGCTCTACATCGTGCTGATGGGCCTGTTTCCGCCGGTGCTGTGGTTCATGCTGCGCAAGCCCGATCTGACGATGGCGCTCTCCATCATCCTGTGGCTGTCCGCGCGCCATTTCGGCCTGAACCTGAACGCCTACCCGGCCGGCCAGTGGTACTTCAACCCCTATTGCTGGCAGGTGCTGTTCGTGTTCGGCGCCTGGTGCGCGATGGGCGGTGCGCGCCGCTCGATGACGCTGATCAACTCGCCGATCACGCTGTGGCTCTGCCTCGGCTATCTCCTGTTCGCGCTGGTCATGACCATGGCCGGCCGCTTCCCCACCCTCGGCGGCATGCTCCCGGAATGGCTGTTCTCGGCGTTCAATCCGAACGACAAGACCAACCTCGCGCCTTACCGCTTCATCCACTTCGTCGTGATCGTGATCCTGGTGATCCGCTTCGTGCCGAAGGACTGGCCGGGCCTGGAGTGGAAGATCTTCGATCCGGTGATCGTCTGCGGCCAGCAATCGCTCGCCGTATTCTGCGTCGGCGTGTTCCTGTCCTTCGTCGGCCATTTCGAGCTGTCGATGAGCTCGGGCTCGCTGTTTGCGCAGCTCTTCGTCTCCATCGCGGGCATCGCGATCATGACGACGGTCGCCTATTATATCTCCTGGTCGAAGCGGCAGGACAAGCCGCTGAAGCCGCCGCCGGCGAAGCCCGCGGCTGCTCCGGCGTCCAAAGCTGCTTGAAAACAAGACTGCTTGAAAAGGCCGCCTGAGACCCGTGGCGGCGGAAGCCTCAGGCCGCCGCCTCGCCGTCGTATTCGGTGAACTTCTTGTAGATCCAGTCGCGGCCGTCGTGACGGCGCCAGACCTTGCCGTAGACGAGCTGCCCGTTGATCGAGCGGCGCGGCACGATCACGGTCCAGAGGTGCCAGATCTCGGTCCAGCTCGACCGTTGGCGGGGTGTTTTGGAGGTGAGATCGAAAGTCATGGCGGACAACTCGCGCGAAACGAAACGCCGCGACGAATGTGATCTCGTGTGAGCCGTTGATGCGGCGTCGTCGCGTGCCGGGACCAGCTTGATAGCAGCCGTCAAAACGGCCGCAACGACGGCCCGTGCTTAACCTAACCGATCAACCTTACTTGCCGGCAGACCGCCGCCTTGCCGGTTGAAACGCCTGCCTATCTTTCCTAAGATGCATGCGCGATTTGAGAATGCGTGCGCCGTTTCCGAAGCGCGCGTCCGGTTGATTTCAAGCTCCATTTTTTCAAACGACTGACTGCGCAGGTCGATGATCATGAATTTGCAGTTTGCACATTTGCATCTGACGATGGTTTTATCGCCCCCGACACCGATCGCCAGGCCGCCCCACGAGAAGTCGGCGAGGGCTGCCAACGACAATTGTCGGGTCTGGCCGCTGATCCCGTTTCCGGTGGGCTGGTACGCTTCGGGCTGAGCCCCAAAAGCGCAACGCCGCGCAAGCGGAATATCATCGCTCGGCGGCGTCCGTTTAGGCATTGGGCGCTGAAATCCCCAACACTGATATGTCCGTGGCGACGGCCAAAGGTTCGATAAAGCCCAGGTAATTCTGCGCCGGATAACCTGCATTAGTTCCAGCAAAAATCGCGCAGAGACGGCGGCCTTCGAACAACAAGCGCCATGCGTTCTGCGTCGCGCTCGACCGCGCTTTTTGGCCCCGCCGCGAAGCAGGTGCAGCAGGCGTGAAAAAAGCGGCGACGCTGCCGTATCTCCGCTTCCCATGCAGCAACCAATCGGCGTGCCACGAGTTGCAGGTTCTTCCCTCTGTCCGGATGGCCGGCGACCAGCCCGCAATCGGGTCCCGCCCGCCATGAATGGACAGTTATCCCGTCTCACGTCCGTGTGAGTTGGAGCGCGGCCGGTGAATTTTCGCGAGCGAACGGAGACCAATAAACAGCGGGCCATTGGCCAAGGGGATGCCGTGAGCCAGGTTGATACGACCGAGAAACTGTCCGAGGCAGAAGAGCCCCGGACGTCGCCGTTAGCACTGTGCGGGCTCGGGATTGCGACGGTCGCGATGGTGGGCTGGATCTGCGCGCTGGGCTGGCTGGCCTGGCGCCTGGCGGACTGGCTGCTGTTCTAGGTCCGAACGACTCCGACGGGATCACGCCAGACGCTACGCCCACAGTCGCGGTGTGAATCGTATTCCTGAGTTGGTGGACGGTGACGCTGTTGACGGGACTGGTCAGCGGGAACGGCTGCGCCGCAGGCCGGCGATGACGGAACGAGGCACGAACCGCGTGTCAGAATCACGTCAGAATCACTTGGGAAAAGTGTAGGAAATTCAACGTCGGGACTGGTCGGGGCAGCTGGATTCGAACCAACGACCTGCAGTACCCAAAACTGCCGCGCTACCAGGCTGCGCTATACCCCGAATGTCCGGCGAGCCCCGTCGATACACGCTTCCCCAAGCGCCAGCAAGCTTCCGAAGCGCCAGCAAGCTTCCCAAACCGCCGAAACCGCGCCCCTTTGCTCAATTTGCGGATCTATTTGCTGCCGAACAAGGGGTGGCCGACGCGATCGCCGGGACGGATGCCGTATTTCTGCGCTGTTCCCGCCACCACCTCGAGGACGGCCCGGGCGGGACCTCTCGACGAAATGATCCTGGTCGAGAGCGGCTCGGTATTCTCGGCAATGCGCAGGATGCGGCCGTCGGCGCGAATGAAGATCATGTCGAGCGAGACATAGGTGTTCTTCATCCACATCGAGACTTCCTGCTCGGGGTTGAAGTCGAACAGCATACCTTTGCCGTCGGCCAATTCCTTGCGGTACATCAGCCCGGTCTGCTTCTCCTCGTCCGTGGTCGCCATCTCGACCGAGAACACCTGCACGCCGTTCTTGGTGACGATCTCGAGCGGCTGGAAGCTGGCCGCGCGAACGGACCCGATTGCGACGGCAAAGCCGGCAACGACGAGGACGGCGGCAAGCCAGCCCCGGGCAACGGACCGGGCGGCCTTTCGATCAAAGCTCATGGAAATGGACTCATGGGGCTGACGGCGAGGGATTGGGCCTGACGGCGCGGAACTGCGGCATCCTTACGCGGCGATCATGACAAAAGCCAGAAGCGCCCGACCCGGGGGCCGCGCGCTTCTGCTCACAAATACGAAAACGGGAAGCCGCCAGCTAGTGCGACTGGAGGCCCGGCGATCCGGTCTCGGGATGGATCTCGGCGGCCATCATGCCCTTGGAGCCCGGCCCAAAGCGGACCAGCACATACTGGCCCGGCCTCAGCTCGGTCATGCCGAAGCGGCGCAGCGTCTCCATGTGCACGAAAATGTCGGGGGTGCCCTCGCCGCAAGTCAGGAAGCCGAAGCCGCGCAGCCGGTTGAACCATTTGACCTGGGCCCGCTCGAGCCCGCTGGTCGCGGTCACCGTGACGTGGGTGCGGGGCGGCAGCATCTGCGCGGGATGGATCGCGGTCGACTCGTCCATCGAGACGACGCGGAAGGCCTGATAGCCCTTGGCGCGCTGGATGCACTCGACGACGATGCGGGCGCCCTCGTACGCGGTCTGGAAGCCGTCGCGCCTGAGCACGGTCACGTGCAGGAGCACGTCGGGCCATCCATTGTCGGGAACGATGAAGCCGTAGCCCTTTGAGGCATCGAACCATTTGATGACGCCATGGACCTCGACGAGGTTGGCGGTGCTCTCACCCAACCCGGTGAAGGGACTGAGCGCGCTATCGCGACCGGCGCCGTGCTCGCCCGGCGCGGGAGCTCCCAGCTTCTTGGACTCAAATCCGTCCGACGACCCCATAACCCCGGACCCCACACATGCCATGCAACCCGCCTCAATGGCGGCGTCGAATCACGCGTCTCTAGAGAACCTTCAGAGAATCTTCTCAATCGACGCGACGCGAATCTTTCGAATCAAAAGATAACACTCCCGGTTGCGAGGCATAGACAAAAAAGAGATTCGCCGGAACCTATGAACAGCTTGCACAGGCGCGAATCAAACTGATGCCTCAATTCCCGACAAAGGGCCCGAGTGCTTCGCCGATGTCGTGATGGATGACGAGGTCGGCAATGTCGTCCTGCTCGGTCGGCTCGCGATTGATGATCACCAAACGTGCACCTGCGTTCTTCGCCATCATCGGAAAGCCCGCCGCCGGCCACACCACGAGCGAGGAACCGATCGCGATAAAGAGATCGCAGGCCTGCGACAGCTCGGTCGCGCGCTGCATTTGATCCTCGGGCATGGCCTGACCGAATGAGATCGTTGCGGTTTTGACCGGCTCGTCGCATGCGGTGCAGTTGGGCGCGGCGCCGTCCTGGTCGAAGCGGCGCTTCACCCAATCGAGCTGATAGTCCTGCCCACATCCGATGCAGCGCGCGTAAGTGGTATTGCCGTGAAGTTCAATCACGCGATCGGCGGCGAAGCCCGAGGCCTGGTGCAGATTGTCGATGTTCTGGGTGATGACCGCGGGAATCTTGCCGGCGCGATGCAGCGAGGCGAGTGCGCGATGGCCGCGGCCGGGTTTCGCTGCGGCGAACACCTCCTCCATCGCAAAACGCCGGCGCCAGGATTCATCGCGCGCCTCCTGGCTGGCGACGAACTCGTCGAACGGGATCGGATGGTTGCGGGTCCAAATTCCACCCGGCGAGCGGAAGTCGGGGATGCCGCATTCGGTCGAGATGCCGGCGCCGGTGAACGGCACGATGATCTCAGCTTTCGCGATCATGTCGCCGAGCCGTTCGACACCGCTCTGAAGGTCCGATGCAATCACTCGCCGCCTCCTGATTTGCCGTCGCGTCAGCTGCAACATCTGCAAGCGACAAGATTGTTGACGCTGTTATCCACCGCCGCGCAAGTCGCGGGCGGCGATAGGGCGGCAATTTTTTCCGGCCATCGCTTATCACAATCCTGCAATGCCGCCTCCCCATTGACGCCCCAATCAGAAGCGCCAATGCATGTGTTGACGCGACTCAACGTGATTGCGGCGGCAGTGCTTGAGTTCAGCAGTGCACATATACTCAGGTGTAGTGGGGGATTTGACATGACCGAAGACGAACAACGCAAGATCCGCGAACGCGAAGAGATCGCCGCCCGTGTCGCCGCTTTCCGTGCCACGCAGGAAAAATTCAAGCGCGAGCGCGAGGAGTATTTCGTCTCGACGCTCGAGAACGCCCGCAAGGTGGAACGGCCCTCACTCTGGCCGTAAGACGTCGCGAAAGGACGCACACGAAACAAGACCCTGCGCCTACGAAAAAGCCCGGAGCACCGCTCCGGGCTTTTTCGATTCTCCGGCCGTTACCAGTGACGGTAGTAACGGTGGTATCGGTAGTACGGTCCACCATAATAGGCGTACGGGCCGGGGCCGTAGACGTAGGCCGGGCCGCCATAGTAGCCATAGCCCGGACCGTAATAGTCATAGCCATACGGATGCGACGCGGCGATGGCGCCTGCGGTGATCGCACCGGCGGCCAAGCCGAACGCCAGGCCCGGGCCAATGTGGCGCGCCTCGGCAGGCGCAGGGGCCGCGACAGCGGTTACGCCGACGGCTGCGACGGTGGCGAGGACTGCGAGTGTCTTCTTCATGATCTCCTCCTTCGCATCTCGCGGAGACAACGCGGACCATCGGGGATGGTTCGTCTTCGGTGGAACCGCGCCGCGCAGAAAAGTCTCGTGTGAAGAGGAACAATATCGGGACGCGCGGATTGGACCTGCAAGTGTGGAAGCCTCCGCCATCCGGGTCGAGGCGACAGCACGACGACCCCGTCAGCATCTCCGCGGTGCTGGCGGGGTTTTTATCTGTGTATTGCTGGCCAGTATTCGCAGGCTTGTTCCCAAATCCAACGCGCGGCATTACGACGAGCTCGCCCGCGCCATTGCCGAGTTCCTCAAGGATTCGCCCTTCGGCGGAATCGGAAGTCGGGAACAAGCGCGCCGCGCACACGTTGAGGTAGTCTTCCCGCAAGAGGAGAGGCGCATCATGCCTGCCTGGCTCGAAATATTGCTCAACCTGTCCGGCTATGCCGGGTTCGTGGCGCTTGCGACCCGCGGCGCCGCATGCCGGCAGGAGTCCGCCGACGATGAGGTCTATGGCAGCAAGCGCTAGTTCGCGTGCGGCGGCTGTCCTGCCGTGCGCACCAGCCGGTCGGCCTTGACCGCAACGCGCGTGTCCTCGACCTCGGGCCGCAGCGAAAAGCTGATCACCACGAAGGCGAGACAGAACAGCGTGCCGACGACAGCGACACGGCGATAGGTCTGGCGGTCGCCCTGATAAAATGACGGTTCTAGAAATGGGGTCATTGGCAAAAATCGGTTTCTTGTTGTCTTTGCCGGACTCCTATCCCAAGGCGCGGCAAGCGCAACGCGATTGAGCTTTTAACCTAACCGAATAGGGTTATCGCGATCGCTGCAAGCTTTCGTTAGGAGACAGCGGAGCGTCTCAGGCCTCGGCCAGCCACTTCAACGACGCGCGAAATCCGAGGCTGCGATGGCCCGCGACCAGCACGGTGCCGTACACTTCGGCCCCCTCCTCGCTGAACGTGCCGGAGAAGCCGCTGGTCGCCTCGGCGCCGGCGAACAGCGGCCTGACAAGCGGATCGGCGAACGGCGAATGCTGGTTGGTGGCAAGCTCGCCCTTCCAGGTGCCGTTGCCGACTGTGTAGGAGCCGCGCGACCAGAAGTAGGGTCCGCCGCCGAGCAGCACGCCATCGCGCAGGATCAATACGCCGCTGTCGCGGCCCTTCACGCCGTCGAGCATGTGGATGTGGATGGAGTAGAGCCCGTTCTTCATGGCAGCGCCCACCGTGGCCTGGGACGATAGCGCGGCGCGCGGGGAGCGTCGAGCCGGCAGCCTCTCGTCCTTCGGTGACCGGCTTTGTTCGGGCTTCGCCGCCATTTCGTTCCCGGAGAACGAATCGGAATCGACGAAATCGGAACCAGGCAACTCCTAACAATCGGTTTGCGTCGCGCCAACCGATGCTCGGGTCACATCGCCGTTGCGGACGGCGCTCGCGACGGCGGCGCTTGCGGCACGGACGAGCACGCGCAACTTGTTCTGCAAACGACTCCATTTCGTTCCCGAAGAACGAATCGGAGTCGCGAAAATCGGCGCGATGCGATTCCTAACGATCGATGAAGCGAAGCGCCGTCACGCCTACAGCGCGAAAGCTCAGGCCGCGCGCTTCGCGTTGCTCTTCTCCGAGAAGCATTCCAGGATCTGGATGCGGAGCTCTTCCGCGGCCGGGCCCTCGAGCTTCCTGAGCTGGTTCCAGAGCCGGATCACTTCGCGCTGTTTCTCGACGGTCATGAGTCACCTCCAAAGCGGGTGACTCACTAGAACAAAATGAGAACAAAAAGTCCAGTCCTCGCGCAAAATTTCACGGGCATGTCGCGCTGACCATTTTCGGCGCGCCGAAGACCCATGGACGCCAGCGATTTCAGCGCCCGGTCACATGGCAGCGCCGCGAAGGACGAACATAGTCCGTCACCGCGGCGCGGTTGCTTTTTGGATCTTCAACCTTAAGTGAAGCACGATCTCGAGTTTGAGATGGCTGACGGCCAGGCGCTGAAATCCCAACGCCGTCAGCGAGAGAGCCCCGTGCGCAAGCGCGGGGTTTTTCTTCTTGGAGATCGGACGATGACTTGCGGGGACGGGCGAGCACGATCTCTCTTTGCGCGGTGAACTTTTTCAGTGCTGGCGCGTCTCATAAAGGAAGCTTTCCCCAGGCTTCACCCCCATCAGAAAACCCCGCTCCCCCCAAGGCGGGGTTTTCCCCTTTTATCGGCATCACGCCGGCGGTCCGCGCGCTCAAGGCGCACGCAGACGGTGCGCGATCGCCGTGGATCAGACCGAGTCCTTGGCCACCTTCAGCGGCGAGGCCTTGACCGATTTGCTCGCCGGCTTCGCAGCAAACTGCATCGGCTCCTTGGTGAAGGGATTGACGCCCATGCGGGCTTCGGTCGCAGGCTTGTTGACGACCGACATCTTCACGAAACCGGGAATGACGAACTCACCGGACTCGTTGAGCTCCTTGTAGCCAACCGTCGCCATGTATTCGATGACCGACTTCACGTCGTTCTTCGCAAGCTGCGTGCCTTCCGCAATTGCATCGATCAATTGGGTCTTGGTCATCTTCGCCATGTCTGGATTTCCTCTGAATTGGATGCGCGCGAGCGGCGACGGTGCTTGGTCCGGGAAGCGGTAAAACTACGCGGGCTACGCGTCAGTTCATGCCTGTCGGCCACGAAGCAGCCGGGCTTAGAACCCATTGAGGCCGAAAACGCAAGCAGCAGTTCGACCTGAGTTCCGTCATGTTTCCGCCGGAGAGTGCTGGCTGTGGCAACGGCAAATCGAATTCCACAGCATCCCTAGAGAGTTCTGCCAACCCGCGGACGCATCCGCGCTCGCGCGCGACCAGGTCTCCCGAGACACACGGGCAAGCGCGGCAGCACGCGATCAAGCGCGCCCGCCTCGCCGCGTCATGCTCATGCCCATGCTCACTGGCTCAGACCGAGGACCGGTCGAGACCGTTCCTCGCGATGACCGCAATCAAGGGTTCTCTTTTCGGACCATCTCCTGCATAATGCTGCATGGCAAAAATAAAAGTGACCTTCAGAACCGCCCGGATTGCAGACAACGAGTGGAAAATCCTGGCTGATTACCCCGACCACGAGCAGCGCCAGATTACCGGCTTCACCAGCAAGGCAGATGCCGACGACTGGATCAACGGCGACCGCAAGATCGCCTGGCTCCGTTCCCAAGGCTATGCCAAATAAGGCTACGCCAAATAGGGCTACGGCAAGTGAGCTAGCCGAGTGAGGTAGCCGGGTGAACACGTGAGATTGCGTCACCTCGCCGTGAAACTTGTGACTCGACAGACATTGTTCAGATTCTGGTAACCCAACGCATCCACTCTCCATTCAGTATCGTTGCGTTGGAGTACCCCACAGTGCTGGATTTTGACGAGCTGCGTGAACTCGCGGCCGATGTTCGTGTGTTTGTCGATGTCGCCGAAGACAAGGCCGAAGCGCTCAGGGCGGTCATCGGCGCCTATGACGTGGTGCTGGCGATCTTCCCGTCCGGAGACGGCATGGGCCTCCACGTCATCAAGGGCAAAGAGATCCTGGACAAGATCACGACATCGCGCACGCACGCGGCCTACAGCCACACGGCGATCGCGGTTCCCGACCTCGAGCATGCAGAAGTGCTGAAGCTGCTGACGACGGCGGCGCCGGACGTGCAGCGGATTGCAGCTTAAGCGCAGACTTCTGCCAGCGACATCGACGCAGCCGTACGCACTGGTTGTGACCTCCGGAACGAGGGCCGCGTCGGAGACGGCAAGCCGCCGAAAACGACGAAGCACGGCACCGGCCACTCAAGCCGCTTTTCGAAAGCCGCTCCCGGCGATGCCGGGGGCGGTTTTTCGCATTTCGGATTGGCGCTGCCGGAACGTCTCGCTTCAGTGTCCCCACAACGCGGCCGTCAGGCCGATCGCGATGAAGCCAAGACCGATGATCGCAGTCGCGATTTCGGCGGCGTTTTCCAGACTGAACAATTTGACGATGGCGGTGCCGACCGCACTGAGGACGATGTCGAACACCAGGCTGAGCAAGGCGTCAAGCATGGCCGCTCATCCTGCCTTGCCTTGGCGGACGTCATGCACCACGTCGCCGATGGTGCTGCCCACCACAATTGCGGCGACGACAGGCCAGCCGGCCGACGCCAGCAGGATGGCGCCGTAGCGCATCTCCTCGTCCGGGTGTTTGAAGCTATCGACGGCGGCAAACAACAGCACCGCGATCAGGCAGCCGACGACATATCGTTTGAACCAGCTCACGGCGAAAGACCTCGTTTCCAGGCATTCGTCGCGTCACACGCCACGCTGGTTCATCGGGCGGGCCATCCCGCCCCTCGCCGGCAGGACTGTGCCGACGATCACGCATGCGTGGCCACGAATTTCGGTGACAGTGCACTCAATTCGAATTTCGGTGACAGTGCACTCAATTCACTCGTCGTCGCCGCCCTGCTCGTCCTGCGGCTTCGGTCCGCGCTTGGCTGCTTTTAGAGGCCGCCCGGTCAGCCGCTCGAGGCGGGCGAGGAAACGATCATTTCCGAGCGGCCGGCCGATGCTTTCCGCAGCGCGCAGCCGGTCGAACAGGTCCGTCTCCGGCGTGCCGTGGAGCAGGTCGGCGAAACGCGGGAAACGCTCCCTGATCGGTGCAAGCGCAGTCACTCCGTCGTCCTTGCCGCGCAGATGCGCACGCGTGCTCGACCAGCGCCAATCCTGCGCCCGCTGCACCAGGCGGGCGCGCACCGGGTTGAGCGACACGTAGCGCAACGCCGCCGCCAGATGCTCTTCGTCCATGGCCACCGCGCCGAAGCGCCCCTGCCAGAAGTGCCCCGTGCGCTTGCGCCGCGCCTGGATCACGCCCGCATAGGACCGGTGCACGCGTGCAAGTGCGCGGCGCAGCCCGTCCGTGTCGGACGGGACCAGAACGAGATGCACGTGATTCGGCATCAGGCACCACGCCCACACCTCGACCCCGGCCGCCTGGCAATTCTCCGCGAGCAGGTCGCGATAGAGCGCATAGTCGTCATCGCCAAAGAACGTACGCGCCCGGCCATTGCCGCGCTGGGTGACATGGTGAGGATGACCTGGAATGACGACACGGGCAAGACGGGCCATACCCCATCATGACCCCAGAGCCGCGCGATGTCAATTTAGTGCACTGTCACCGTAATTTGCGACCGTCGGCAATGGATGCGTGATCATCGGCGTCAGCGTTTAGTATGTCACCGGTGCAGCCGCGGCTCCGATGCCCGTTCAATCGGCGCTAGCGCCGAAAATTTCACCATCTCCGATGCCGCCGGCGAAATGACAGGGCAAGGCACCTCGCCGCGCAAGTGTGGCCTCACTGTGTCGTGACCGGCGTGGGCGGCAGCCGTTGCCCAAATCGGACCGAACTCAACCGAACGGTGGAGGCAGCGGCCGCCCGTTTCAGATTGAGTGTTTCTGCTTCGCCGCATCAGACGCAAGCGCGTGCGTTCCGTGTGCCGACCAAGCCGTTGACGGATCAAATCGCGAAGGCCTGGACGGAACGATGGCCCGGATACCGAACGCGATCGAGTTCAATTTCACCAATCGGATTGCAGGAAATAAGATGGCTGGACCGAACGACGCACAAGGCGAAATCGTACGCATTTCAAGCGCTCAGGATGGAACGCCGGCTAATAGTGATACCTACTTCAGCGGCTTTTCACCGGATGGTACCAAGGCGCTCCTCGCGTCCTACGCAACCAATCTGGTTCCGGGGCTGAACCTGATTCACGGTAGCGCTCGGTTTTATGTGAAGGATCTCACTACGGGCGCAGTGACTCTCGTCTCGTCACCCGGAGGAACCGATTCGGCCTCTTTGGACTCTGACGGCTCAGGCAGTTTCGGGACCAACGACTCCGTTATCTTCTCGTCGTCCTCCGACAAGCTCGTACCAGACGATACCAATGGTGTGTCTGATATCTTCGAGAAAGACCTCACGACGGGCGCGATCACGCGGTTGTCGACCACCGCTTCGGGTGTGCAAGCTAACGGCCTGAGTAGCAGTGGAGTCCTGTCGCCGGATGGACATCGGCTTCTATTTTCTTCTTTCGCTTCGAACCTTGTTCCCGGAGATACGAATAATTCGCTGGACGTCTTTATCAAAGATCTCGGCACAGGCGTGATCACCCGCGTTTCGACGACGAGTAGCGGGACCGAACTCAATGGCGGGGTTTCCGGAAGTCAGATCCGCTGGAACGCTAATCAGCTTTTTTTCACAAATGACGCCACGAATGCCAGCGCCGGCGATAACAATGGGGCGACGGATCTCTTCGTCAAAGACTTGACGACTGGAAGCGTCTCTCGAATTTCAGACGCCGCTGATGGAGTTCAGGCGAATGGGTCTATCAAGGCTTTCAGCGTTTCTCACGACGGCACAAAAGTCGCGTTCTGGTCGGACGCCAGCAACCTTGTCGCCGGCGATACCAATGGCGTTGCGGATCTTTTCGTCAAGGATCTCAAGACTGGGATAATCACGCGCGTCTCCACGACCTCCGATGGAAGCCAAACCGATTCCGGGGTCTTCGCGAGCCAATATGCACCATCGTTCTCTGCCGACGACAGCAAGCTCGCCTTCATGTCCCTGTCCGGCGACCTTGTTCCAGGCGACACCAATGGTGGCCGCGACATTTTCATCAAGGACCTCGTCACGGGTGCCGTCACTCGCGTATCGACGGCTGCCGACGGATCGCAGGGCATTTATCAGAACCCGGACGGAAACTTCACCTATCCTGGCGGCTTCTCGCCCGACGCCAGCATGATCGCCTTTTCTTCGGAAGAAAGTGGCCTCGTGGCGGGTGGCAACCCGACCTCCCTCAATGAGGTCTTCATCAAGACGCTGCACCCAGCGCCCGGCACGGCGGCGGACACATACGTTGCGAGCTATAGCGCGCCGCTCAAGGTGGATGTGGCCCATGGCCTGCTCGCCAACGACTCCGTGGCGGCCGGCGAGAGCACCCTGGCGGTCACCTCCTTTTCAGACGCCAAGCACGGGCGGGTCGACCTGAACCCGGACGGGTCATTCACCTACACGCCAGATGGGACTTTCATCGGGACCGACAGCTTCACTTACAAGGCTGGCGCCGGCTACCAGTCGAGCCAAGACACCACCGTCACGATCAAAGTAACCGGCAATATCGAGCGGGTGGATACGCAAGCGGATGGCAGCCAGGCCTATTTCGGCGTGTTCGCCGGAACACCCGTCTTGTCGTCGGACGGAAGGTATGCCGCCTTCGTCACGAACTCCTCCGATCTCGCGCCAAACCCCTATGCCGCCGCGGCTCAGGTCGTGCTCAAGAACCTGGCGACCGGCGCCCTGACCATTGTCTCCGGCCCCGAGGGTGGCGACAGTCCGGTGTTTTCCCCCGATGGAACGAAAGTCGCTTTCTCGTCGGGTGACCGCAACATCATCGTCGATGATCTCGTTTCGGGCACATCCACCGTGGTCTCGACGACCCCGGGCGGGACGGTTGGTGTCGGGTTCAGCTACTCTCCGGTCTTCTCGCCCGACGGCAACAGCATCCTGTTCAGATCGTCAAGCTCCGACCTCACCAACAATTTGGCCGGCGACCTTTTCGTCAAGAACCTCACGACCGGCACCATCACCCGCGTTTTGACAGCGGCTGATGGAACGCCTGCCGACGGGCAACTGGTCGGCTCACTCGAGCCCGGATATTCATTTTCGCCCGATGGCAAATGGGTCGTGTTCGCATCCACCGCCGACAATCTCGTCGCAGGGGATACCAACCACGGATCCGACATCTTCGCCAAAAATCTCCAGACTGGACAAGTTATCCGCGTCTCCACGACGGCCGACGGTGCGCAGGCCTACGGCGATTCTGAATTGCCTGTGTTTTCTCCGGATGGAAAATCCGTGGCTTTTCAGAGCGACGCCGAGAACCTTGTCCTCGGCGATACCAACAAAGCCCCGGATATTTTTATCAAGAACCTGGAAACGGGCGCGATCACGCGGGTTTCGACCGGTGCGAATGGAGAACAGGGGACGACAACCGCGACCGCGTATTATGAATATCCGGTCTTCTCGCCCGACGGAACGCGGATCGCCTTTGTCTCGACGGACGCCAATCTTGTGCCCGGCGTCGGCAACAGCAAAGGTGACATCTACGAGAAGAATCTCGTGACGGGAGCGATCAGGCTCGTCTCCGACGACTCCTTCGGGACGGACGGAAGCGGCTGGTCGACGAACCCCACCTATTCCGCCGACGGAACGAAAATCAGCTTTGTCTCCTACGCAGCCAATCTCGTGCCGGGCGACACCAATGGAGCGGGCGATGTCTTCATCAAAGACCTGACCAAGTTTCCCTACGATCCATCACATCCGGTCGACGTCGCACCGACGCTCGCCAGCATCAGCCCTGCAGACGAGGCGACCAATGTCGCGGCAGCCGCCGACATTACCTTGAATTTCGACAAGACTGTCCATGCTGGCCACGGCACGATCACGATCACAGGCGACGCCGGCGACGTGCGCACGATCGACGTCACCGACGCCAATCAGGTCATCTTCTCCGGTACGACCATGACGATCAATCCGACCGGCGATCTTGCGGGTGGGCAGACCTATCATGTCACATTCGGGGCCGGTGTCGTGGTCGATGCCGCAGGCACTGCGTTTGCCGGTCTCTCCAGCGGCACGCTTGATTTCACCACGGCAGTGCCGCCGCCACCCGAGACCGACGGCAAGGTGGTCGATGGCTATCTGTCAGGCGCGACGGTTTTTGCCGACGCCAACGATGACTTGTTGCTCAGCCCCGGCGAGGTCTCCACCCACACCGGTGCGGACGGCGCTTTCACGCTCGTCGGCGGGACGGGGGTGTTGGTGGCGACCGGCGGGACCGATGTTTCGACCGGCCTGCCGTTCGGGGGGCTGCTTCTCGCTCCCGCAGGTTCGAGCGTGCTCACGCCGCTCACGACGCTCGCGACGCTGCTGAGCGTCGGGACGGTGCTGACGAAGCTTGGCTTGCCGACCGGTTTCGATCTCCTGCACGCCGACCCGGTCGCGCAGGCGGGCGCCGGCAACGCGGATGCAATCGCCGTGCTGATCGCCGGCGCACAGGTGCAGGACACGGTCTCGTTGATCGCGGCCGCGCTCGTCGGTTTGGGCCAGGACCCGAGCGAGACGGCGTTCAACGCGATCCGCGCCGTCGCGGGACAGTTGAGCACCCAGAGCGCCGTCGACCTCACGAGCGTCGCGCAACTGACCGCAATGGCCACTGCGGCGGGGGTCAGTGAGGCGGTCGCCGATGCTGTCGCGCATGTCGCGGCCGCGACCAATACGAGCCTGGCGCACCTCTCCACCTCGCCGACGGTGTTAGACGACGTGGCGTTCGTGGAAACGGCGGTCCAGGGAAGCGCGGTGGACGCCGTCACGCAGGCGGGGAGCGACCCCGTGCTGCTCAACGCCGTGGTCGCGGCCTTTGCGGATGGCGTCGAGACCGGGAATGGGTTGCCCACCGCGGGCGGCGATCACGTCACCGCACAGGAACATACGCCGCTCGTCATATCGGCCGCCGCACTTATCGCCAACGACACCGATCCCGACGGCGACACGCTGAGCCTGGTCAGTGTCGGTCACGCGACCCACGGCGACGTGGTGTTCGATGCCACCAATCAAACCGTCACCTTTACGCCGGATGCCGGCTACAGTGGCGCCGCGGCGTTCGACTACACGATTTCCGACGGCCATGGCGGCCTGGCCACGGCGACGGTCGGCGTCACCGTCGCCATCGCGACACCCGCGGCTCCGACGCTGACACTTGCCCACGATTCCGGCGCGTCCGGCACCGACCGCGTCACCAACGATGCAACCATTGCGGTCGCGGCGGTCCCCGGGGCGACACTCACCTATACGGTGGATGGAAGCGTCGTTGCTTCCTATGACCCCGCTGGCCTCACGCAGGGCGTCCACCACGTCAGCGTTACCCAGACCAATGCCGCCGGATCCGTCTCGGCCGCCGGCGAGATCGAGTTTACTTACGACACCGTGGCGCCGGATCTCGCATTCGCCGCGCCAACCGGACCCACCATCACGGACAGGCCAACCGAAATCTCCGGCACCGCCGGGCTTGAGGATTCCGGGCGGACCGTCCAGATCAGCGAAGGCGGATCGGTGCTCGGCACCGCGATTGTAGGCTCCGACGGCAGCTGGCACGCTGATGTCACGCTCCACGGTGTCGGCGATCACACGCTGGTCGCGTCGGCCACCGACCTCGCGGGCAACACGGATCAGATCTCGACCACGCTGTCGGCGGCCGCCAATGGGGTGCCCACCGCGGGCGGTGATCACGTCACCGCACAGGAACATACGCCGCTCGTCACATCGGCCGCCGCACTTCTCGCCAACGACACCGATCCCGACGGCGACACGCTGAGCCTGGTCAGTGTCGGTCACGCGACCCACGGCAACGTGGTGTTCGATGCCGCCCACGATACCGTCACCTTTACGCCGGATGCCGGCTACAGTGGCGTCGCGGCGTTCGACTACACGGTTTCCGACGGTCATGGCGGCCTGGCCACCGGGACCGTTGGCGTCACCGTCAAGTCAGGCACCACCGGGGGCGGCTGGGGCGACGTTCACTACACTTCGTTCGATGGATTCAAATTCAATCTGCAGTCGACTGGCGATTATGTCATCGCCCACGCGACGTCAGGCCCGGAATTCGAGATCGAGGGACGCGCTGAAAATCTGGGGCACACCGGGGTCAGTTATCTGACAGCCGTCGCTGTCGAGGCGGGCGACCACCTCATTGTGTTCGACGAGGTCAAGCCGAGCACGATGCTCGTCGACGGCCATGCCGTCACGTTCGCGGTCGGCGACCGCCTCGACCTCGGAGATGGTGTCGTCATCGGCAGGGCGACAGCGACGACGCACCAGATCGAGACATCGCTCGATTTCGTTCAGATGACCGATCACGGCAGCTATCTCGATCTTTCCGTGCATGCGGGAAGCGCCCGCGGGCCCGGCAGTTTCGAGGGATTGCTCGGCAATCTCGACGGCAACGCCAGGAACGATTTCGGCCTTGCCAATGGCTCGTGGCTGGTCAATCCAAGCACCAAGGTAATCGAAGGGCTGTTTGCGGATGCCTGGCGGGTTGGACCGCAGGACAACATGCTCGTGAGCCTCGGCAACGAAACTTTCGCGCAAAGGCTAAGCGATGCGACACATGATCATGCGTCGGCGATCTCCGTACACGACTGGCACATGATCTGAGCGTTTGCCAAAGAGATCGCGGCCCGTTCCGATTGACCGGGCAAGCATTCCCGCAGCCGGATCGCGGCGGGGCCTGTGGCTCAACGGTTATAGCCGGCCGCTCATAACGGTCTGGTTGCAGGTTCGAGTCCTGCCGGGCCCACCACGCTTCCCAACCGCAAGGCCGACCACGGCTCGCGCCCGCAACTCAAATATCGAAAACACCCCCCGTGCAAAGTAACAGGGGGCGCCGGCATGGATGCTTTTGGGCGGATCAGAAGTGCCCCGTGCGCTTGCGCCGCGCCTGGATCACGCCCGCATAGGACCGGTGCACGCGTGCAAGCGCGCGGCGCAGCCCGTCCGTATCGGACGGGACCAGAACGAGATGCACGTGATTCGGCATCAGGCACCACGCCCACACCTCGACCCCGGCCGCCTGGCAATTCTCCGCGAGCAGGTCGCGATAGAGCGCACAGTCGTCATCGCCAAAGAACGTACGCGCCCGGCCATTGCCGCGCTGGGTGACATGGTGGGGATGACCGGGAATGACGACACGGGCAAGACGGGCCATGCCCCATCATGACCGCGGAGCCGCGCGATGTCAATTTAGTACACTGTCACCGTAATTCGATGTCAATTTAGTGCACTGTCACCGTAATTCTAATTCCCAACGCAGCCTCATCGTGCCGTTGAACTTTAGGTCTGCTTGATTTCGAAGTCGAGGGCCAGCGGCAGCGACAGGCGCCTCATGACGTCGATGATTCCCTCGTGCAGAGGGAGAGATAGATCGCGGCCAATATCTTCATCGCCGCGGTTACAACGAAGACCATCTGCGATGAGTCTGCCGACAGAGATCGGATCGGCTACGAACATCAGTAAGGGCTCAGATGACTGAGGAGCTTTTGTGCAGACCACACCGTTATTCTCATATATCCAAATGTAGGAAGAGCCAGGTGACCGACGGTACATCCGCTTCGATTGGTTGCCCAGGCGCCGCGACTCTCCGCTTTTGAGCAAAGAGGTTCTGCGCTTGGCCTGCACCAAGACTCCTTTGCTTATTGGAGCGAAAAGCGTTTCGTTTCGAACGAGGGATAAATAGAGGTCGCCACCATTGTTCTTTTCCTGCGCACGCCTGAACTCTTCGATGTGCACTTCGAGCATAAGATTGGCCACGGTGATCGGATCGTTGCGCAGCGTGCTGATTATGGCCTCCGCCAGCCTAGACGTAGTATTTTCCTCGTACCTTTCCAATCGATAAGATTCTATCGCAATGCCATTGACGATTTCATCGACCCGCTCCGCCGTACGGCTTAACAGTTCCTCAAGGGGATCGTGAAAGGTCGTACCCGTTGCTGTTATTGTGCTCATTATGGTGGGATCTTGCTAACAGGAAAATCATATCTGAGTACGGTGACGGTGCTGGACTGCACCTCGGGAATGGCGTCTGCTACACGCCAGTGTGCCAGGGCTTTGGAATCTTTAGTCCCTCGAATTTGCCTCCAAGCAAATATCGACCGGCGTTCGCAACGAACGAGATGAATACATAGACCGCTGCCCAACTGGCATAGGGCGATTGTAAGTAAATCACATAAACCGAAATGAATATCGAGGCCACAAAACCGAAGCCTGTTAGCGAGAGCCTACCTACCTGATCGGTGCGCCTAGCGATGATATCGGACGATTGGAGGGTGTGCTTTGCTTGAATTTCGATCAGTTCCTTTTGACGCTCCCACTCGGCCTTCCCGGCTCGACTGAGTGTCTGCTGATATCGGATGTTAAGGCGCACAGCTATTTGCTGGAACGTGTCGTAGATCTTTGTGTCGTCGTCCGGCAACTCTTCAACAAACCGCGTAGCCAGCTCTTTGTAGCGGTCCTTGACCCACACCTCCCACACCAAGCTGTCGGCGATCTGAGTAGGTCCGTAAATTTCTAGAACTTTGTCGCCGATGCCAACGTCTTCTACTAGCTGGGAGATTGCGAGTTCCTTTGAACTGATCGGCTTTTTTACCTGCTCAGCATCCGCCACATTCACCCCCTGACTACAACTTAAGGTGATAGTACTCTTGAGAAATTTAACGACAAAGTAAAGCGCCCCCTTCGCCTTGATACCGGGAATTACGGAATTACGGTGACACCCATTAGCCGGCCGGTCGTCAAGATGACGAGCGCATTTTTTTTGGCAGCGCAAGCTGCCAAATCTTTCGCTGGTCGCT
>NZ_JBEPOS010000027.1:0-85000 GCF_040546885.1 Bradyrhizobium sp. S3.2.6
GGCGGCTCGCTGCGCGGCAAGACCATCGCCGTGCTCGGTCTCACCTTCAAGCCCGACACCGACGACATGCGCGATGCGCCGTCGATCCCGCTCGTCACCGGTCTGATCGACATGGGCGCAAAGGTGAAGGCGTTCGACCCCGTCGGCATGGAGCAGGCCAAGGGCGAGCTGCCCAGCATCACCTATTGCGAGGATGCCTATTCCTGCGCGCAAGGTGCCGATGCGCTGGTCGTCGTCACCGAATGGGTGCAATTCCGTGGTCTCGATCTCGACCGGCTGAAGAGCGTCATGGCGCAGCCCGTCGTCGTCGACCTCCGCAACATCTTCAGCCCCGAAGACATGGCTGCGGCCGGCTTCACCTATGAGAGCATCGGCCGGCCATCCGTGCAGGGCTGATACTACATATGATTGTCATACCCCGCGAAGGCGGGGTATCCAGTACGGCGAGATCTTCGGAATGGCCGGGATCCGATATGAGTGGATCGTCCGCCCTAGCGCGCAATTGCGCACACGGCGGACGATGACGGACCGAGACTTTTGCCCCGCAACTTCGACACGCCCCTCCCGATCGATGCCGTGCTCGACGACCTCTCGCGCACGCTGGAGGCGCACAACGCGGCCGTGCTGGTGGCGCCGCCGGGCGCCGGCAAGACCACGCGGGTGCCGCTGGCGTTGCTCGATGCGCCCTGGGCCAAGGGCAAGAAGATCATCGTGCTGGAGCCGCGGCGCATTGCGGCCCGCGCCAGCGCCGATCGCATGGCCAAGTCGCTTGGCGAGCGCGCCGGCGAAACGGTCGGCTACCGTGTCCGCTTCGGCTCGAAGATCTCGCGAGCCACACGCATCGAGGTCGTGACCGAAGGCATTTTCACGCGCCAGATCCTCGACGATCCCGAACTCTCGGGCGTTGCCGCCGTCCTTTTCGATGAATTTCACGAACGCTCGCTCGACGCCGACATGGGTCTCGCGCTGGCGCGCGACGCGCAGCTCGGCCTGCGCGAGGATCTGCGTATCCTGGTGATGTCGGCCACCCTCGACGGCGCGCGCGTCGCGAAGCTGCTTGGCGAGGCGCCCGTCGTCGAGAGCGAGGGCCGCGCCTTTCCGGTCGAGACCCGCTATCTCGGCCGCAGGGCCGATGCGCCGATTGAGCGGCAGATGGCGGACGCGATCGCCTCGGCCCTGCGTGCCGACAGCGGCTCGGTGCTCGCCTTCCTGCCGGGCGCCGCCGAAATCCGCCGCACCCAGAATTTCCTCGGTGAGCGCGTGCAGGATGCCAGCATCGAGATCGTGCCGCTGTTCGGCGCGCTCGATGCGGCCGTGCAGGACCGCGCCATCGCGCCGGCGCCGAAGGGCACGCGCAAGGTCGTGCTCGCGACCTCGATCGCCGAGACTTCGCTCACGATCGAAGGCGTGCGCATCGTCGTCGATTCCGGTCTCGCGCGCGTGCCGCGCTACGAGCCCGACATCGGCCTGACCCGGCTCGAGACCGTGCGCGCTGCGCGTGCCGCAGTCGACCAGCGCCGCGGCCGCGCCGGCCGTACCGAGCCCGGCGTGTGCTACAGGCTTTGGGACGAGCCGCAGACGGCCTCGCTTGCGCCCTATGCGCAGCCGGAAATCCTCAGCGCCGATCTCTCCTCGCTGGTGCTCGATCTCGCGCAATGGGGCGTCGCCGACCCTGCGGCACTGTCGTTCCTCGACCCACCGCCTGCGCCGGCTTGGAAGGAAGCCAAGAGTCTGCTCTCCGAGCTCAATGCGCTCGATGGCGACGGCCGCATCACGGCGGAGGGCAAGAGCCTGCGGGCGCTGGCGCTGCCGCCGCGGCTGGCGCGCATGATCGTGGATTCGCATCGCGCCGGCGCGGGCGAGGAAGCCGCCGAGATCGCGGCCATTCTCACCGAGCGTGGACTCGGCGGCGACAGCGCCGATCTCGAGTACCGGCGCGACCAGTTCCGCCGCGATCGTTCGCCGCGGGCGGCAAGCGCGCGCGACCTGGCGCGGCGCTGGGCCTCGCAGGTCGCAGCGTCCGAAAAGGCGGGCCCTCAGGAGGATCTCTCGACCGGCCTGATGCTCGCCTATGCCTTCCCGGATCGCGTCGCGCGCAACCGCGGCAACGGCAGTTTCGTGCTCGCCAACGGCCGTGGCGCCGCGGTGGAGCAGACGTCCTCGCTCGCCCGTGCGCCCTATATCGCGATCGGCGAGATGACGGGGACGGCTGCGAGCGGCCGCATCCTGCTCGCCGCGCAGATCGCCGAGAGCGACATCGAGCGGCATTTTGCCGAGCACATCGACACGGCCGACGAGATATCCTTCGACCGCGGCGCGATGGCGTTGCGCGCGCGACGCAAGCGCGTGCTGCATGCGATCACGCTGTCCGAGGCCACGCTTGCCGTGTCGCCCTCGGAAGACACCGCGCGCATCTTTGCCGACGGGCTGATCGCCGCCGGTCTCGACCGGCTGCCCTGGTCGAAGGCCGCCAAGCAATGGCGCGACCGCGTGATGTTCTTGCGCAAGGCCGAAGGCGAAAGCTGGCCCGATCTCTCCGACGACGGGTTGATCGCGCGGCGTGACGACTGGCTGGTGCCGGCGCTCTACGACAAGATCGCGCTGAAGGACATCTCCGCCGGCGATCTCTCCGATGCGTTGATGGCGCTATTGCCGTGGGAGATGCGCGCGCGGCTCGACCGCGAGGCGCCGACTCATTTCGAGGCGCCGACGGGCAGCGTGCTCGCGATCGACTACGAGGCTGAGCAGGGGCCGACCATCGCGGTGCGCCTCCAGGAATTGTTTGGCCTCAACGCCCATCCGTCGATTGCGGCCGGCAAGGTGCCACTGGTGCTGGAACTGCTGTCGCCGGCGCAGCGCCCGGTGCAGGTGACGCGCGATCTCCCCGGTTTTTGGCGCGGCAGTTACGCCGCAGTGCGCTCCGATCTGCGCGGCCGCTATCCGCGCCATCCCTGGCCCGAAGATCCGGCAAGCGCGCTGCCGACCCGGCGGGTCAAGCCGCGCGGGACGTGAGAAATCACTCCCCGCCATTAACCGTACGCTCATCCTTTTCGTCAAAATGACACCGGCTCTGCCGTGGCTGCGCTCGCGGACGGGCGTGCCGCGTGGTGAACTCGAGCTCTCGGCTCGGAAATGGTGTGATGCGTAACATTATGATCATCGCGGCCATCATGATCGGCCTCGGCACCTTCATGGCGCAGATGGCGGACAGGATGAGCTCGGCGTCCGCCACGTCAGCGCCGCATACGACGGTTGCGGTCGCGACCACGGCGCCGGCCGGCGGCCGCAGCCTCAACATTCCCCGCGATGGCCGTGGCCACTTCCAGGCCGACGGCCGCATCGACGGCCAGCGCATCGGCTTCATGGTCGACACCGGCGCCTCCGTGGTGGCGCTGAACGAGACCTCGGCCGCGCGCTTCGGTCTGCGTCCCTCGCGCAGCGACTACAACGCCACCGTCTCCACCGCCAACGGCACCATCAAGGCCGCGCGCACCCGCATCGCCATGCTGGACGTCGGCGGCCTGATCGTACGCGACGTCGATGCCATGGTGCTGCCGGACGAGGCGTTGTCCGAGAACCTGCTCGGCCTCTCCTTCCTGTCCCGCCTGAAGCGCTTTGAGTATGCGAACGGTCAGATGGTGCTGGAGCAGTAGGTCCTGCCGTAGCCGACCTGGTAGGGCCTCCCGTCGAGGCGTGCGGGGTGCTATACTCGATCCATGAACAGCCTCGATGCGATAGCGATCCTGCGACGTTCGGAACCCGCTCTGCGTGAGCGAGGCGTTTTGCATGCCGCATTGTTCGGCTCGGTTGCGAGGGGCGAAAACCGTTCCGGCAGCGATGTCGATATCATGGTCGAGATTGATCCGGATGCGCGGATCACGGTCTTCGATTACGTCGAGCTCAAGGAGTATATCGCGAACCTCTTTGATGAGCCAGTTGATGTCGTCAATCGCGACGGCTTGAAATCATACGTCGTTCCCGCTGCGACAGCTGACGCCGTTTATGCCTTCTGAGCGCACCGACGGGACTCTGCGAGACATTCTGTATCACATCGATCTGGCGGCTGAGTTCGCCGGAGGTCTCGATCGCGAGACATTCGCGGCGGACCTGCGGACGGTCTACGCGGTTACAAGATGCCTGGAGATTATTTCGGAAGCGTCTCGCCGTCTGCCCGAGGGTTTGAAGGCAAGGCACCCATCTATCGCGTGGAAGCAGATGGCGGCGGCGGGGAATGTCTATCGCCACAACTATGAAGACGTTGCAGCCCATTTCGTGTGGGAGACCGTTCAACAGGCTCTGCCACCTCTCAGGGCGGTCGTCGAAGTTGAGGTGGCGCGCCTGGGAGGTTAGCTGATCCGGCCAGAAATGCCGTCTCTCCTAGCGCATCATTTCCGTTACCAAACTGCCGCAATTATCGGCCATAAGCCTTCATTCCCGCCTTCCGCTGCGGCCCGGCATTCGCTAAGGCTGCACCAATTCCTGCCTTTTTCATGAGACCGTCTCAATGTTTCCCAAGCCGAAATCCGTCTTGTTGCCCAACACTTACGCCTTCGAATCCGAGCCGATGGTCAAGCCCACCGGTTTTCGCGAGTACGACGCGCGCTGGTTGTTTCAGAAGGAAATCAACCTCATGGGCGTGCAGGCGCTCGGCATGGGGCTGGGCGCGCTGATCGCGGAACTCGGCGTCAAGCAGGAGATCGTGACCGGGCATGATTTCCGCGGCTATTCGGCCTCGATCAAATACGCGCTGATCTCCGGCCTGATGGCGGCCGGGTGCAGAGTGCACGACATCGGCCTTGCGGTGACACCGATGGCCTATTTCGCGCAGTTCGATCTCGACGTGCCCTGCGTCGCCATGGTCACGGCCTCGCACAACGACAATGGCTGGACCGGCGTGAAGATGGGTGCCAACCGCCCGCTGACTTTCGGCCCCGACGAGATGACGCGGCTGAAGGAGATCGTGCTCAATGCCGATTTCAAGAACAAGGCCGGCGGCTCCTACCAGTTCCACGAGAATTATCCGGCGCGCTACATCGCCGACCTCACCAGCCGGGCGAGGCTCAAGCGCAAGCTCAAGGTCGTCGCAGCCTGCGGCAATGGCACCGCCGGCGCATTCGCGCCGCAGGTGCTGGACGCTATCGGCTGCGAGGTGATCCCGCTCGACACCGAGCTCGACCATACCTTCCCGAAATACAATCCGAATCCGGAAGACATGGAGATGCTGCACGCGATCCGCGATGCGGTGCTGCATCACAAGGCCGATGTCGGCCTCGGCTTCGACGGCGACGGCGACCGCTGCGGTGTCGTCGACAACACCGGCGAGGAGATCTTTGCCGACAAGGTCGGCGTGATGCTGGCGCGCGACATGTCGGCGATCCACAAGGATGCGCAGTTCATTGTCGACGTGAAGTCGACCGGCCTGTTCATCACCGATCCCGTCTTGCAGAAGCAGGGCGCCAAGACCGCCTACTGGAAGACCGGCCATTCCTACATGAAGCGCCGCACCAACGAGACGGGCGCGCTTGCGGGCTTCGAGAAGTCCGGCCATTTCTTCTTCAACAAGCCGTATGGACGCGGCTATGACGACGGCCTGGTGTCGGCGATCGCGATCTGCGACATGCTCGACCGTGCGCCCGGCAAGTCGATGGCCGATCTGAAGAACGCGCTGCCGAAGACGTGGTCGTCGCCGACCATGTCGCCGCATTGCGCCGACGAGGTGAAGTACGGCGTCATCGACCAGGTGGTGAAGCACTTCGAAGGCTTACAGGCCAAGGGCGCCAAGATCGGTGGCCAGTCGATCCGCGACCTCGTCACCGTCAACGGCGTGCGCGTCACGGTCGAGGACGGCAGCTGGGGCCTGGTGCGGGCGTCCTCCAACAAGCCGGAGCTCGTGGTCGTGGTCGAGAGCCCGGTCTCCGAGCAGCGCATGCACGACATGTTCGAGATGGTGAACAGCGTGCTGCGCACGCATCCCGAAGTCGGCGAGTACAATCAGAAGATCTGAGCGGCGGGGCGCGCGTTCGCCGTATCCGACACTGTCATCGCCCGCGAAGCCGGGCGATCCAGTATTCCAGAGACGGTTGCCGTATACGGAGAAGCTGCGGCGTACCTGGATCGCCCGGTCAAGCCGGGCGATGACGACTTCCGTGCGGCGAGAGCAAACTTTAAGCCGCGACCACGGCCGGGATCGGCAGTGCCGTGACCGACTTGATCTTCTCCATCGCGAAGCGCGAGGTGACGTTCTTCAGCGGCACGGCGCTGATCAGCTTCTTGTAGAAGATGTCATAGGCCTGCATGTCCGCGACCACGACGCGCAGCATGTAATCGACGTCGCCGGCCATCCGGTAGAATTCCATCACCTCGGGCATGGCGCTGACCGCTTCGGCGAATTTCTTGAGCCAGGCGTCGGAATGATCGGAGCTCTCCACCGACACGAACACGGAGATGCCGAGCCCGATCTTGTTCTGATCGACCAGCGCCACCCGCTTCAGGATCACGCCGTCGGCCTCCAGGCGCTGGATGCGCTTCCAGCAGGGGGTCGAGGACAGCCCGACGCGGTCGCCGATTTCGGCAACGGACAGGGAGGCATCGTCCTGGAGAACCATCAGAATCTTGCGATCGATGGCGTCGAGGCGGCGGCTGGTCTCGGGGAGTTGGACAGCGAGGTCAGTCATTTTGAAGAACTTTGTTCCATTTCAGGGGCTGATTTAACTGATATAGAGAAAATCCTTCCACAGCAAGTCCATATTCTCGGCGTGTCCGTGGAATCGCTCTAGCGCTCGCTTCGCAAAAACTCTTCAACTTCAATGCGTTGCGGGGCAGCGAGGCCACCGCCATGGCGCGTGCATTTCAGCGCGGCGGTCGCCGCGGCGAATCGCAGCGCCTCTCGCACGCCGCCGCCCTCGGCAAGCCGAAGCGTGAAGGTGCCGTGGAAGACGTCGCCGGCGCCCAGCGTATCGACGGCCTCAACCGGGAAGGCCGGCGTCTCCTCCAGCGTGCCCGCCGCGTTCAGCCAGATTGTGCCAAATGGGCCGCGGGTGGCGGCGAGGAAGGCGGACGTCAACCCGGCCAGCCGCTTCAAGGCCTCGCCGTCGTCAGCGACGCCGGCGGTCTCCTGGACCTGCTCGCTGGAAAACAGCAGATGCGAGGCGGCCGTAAGCAGGCCGTCAGCCGGCGCCATCGCGCGGTCGACGCCGACGATAATCGGAATGCCGCGCCGGCGTGCCTCCGTGCAGAGATCGATGCAGAAGGCGCCGCAGCGGCTTTCGACGAGGACAGCCTGACAATCGGCGAGGAGCTCGTCGGCATCCGACAGCTTCACGGTCCACAGCGCAGGATCGCGATAGATCGTCAGCGTTCGTTCGCCGGTCGCGTCGATGATGATCGCAGAGACGGGCGTGGCCACGCCCGGCATGCGCACGATATGCCTGATGTCGATGCCCTCGGCGGTCATCCGCTCGAGGATGAAGCTGCTCGACGTCTCCCGTGCATCGCCCATCGGCCCGGCAAACGCGACACGGCCGCCGAGCCGCGCCATCGCGATGGCGGCATTGAGCGCATTGCCGCCGCAGATCTCGGCAAGATGCGTGGCGTTGGCCTTGCTGCCGTGCTCCGGCACGGCCTCGACCCGAAAGGTGAGGTCGCGCACGGGAATGCCGATGCAGAGGATGCGCGGCGCGATCCGTGATGCAGCCATCGGCGGTCAGCTCTTGTTGTGCACCCAGCGGCCGAGCAGATGATGCGCGATGGCGAAAGGGTGCGGGCCGGCGAGCCCGTCGGGATGCGTCCGCGTCAGCATCAGCGCCGCCTCCTCGCGCGTGAACCAGCGCGCGTCTTCCAGTTCGGAACGATCGACGACGACGTCCTCGTTCAACGCCCGCGCGCTGCAACCGATCATCAGGGATGACGGATAGGGCCAGGGCTGGGTCATGTAATATTGCACGTCGGTGCAGCGGATGCCGGATTCCTCGAGGATCTCGCGGCGCACCGCGTCCTCGATGGTCTCGGCCGCTTCGACGAAACCGGCGAGACAGGAATACATGCCCGGCGGAAACTGCTTCTGACGGCCGAGCAGGCATTTTTCGCCTGATGCCACCAGCATGATCACGACCGGATCGGTGCGCGGAAAATGCTCGGCTTTGCAGGCCGGGCAATCGCGCTTCCAGCCGCCTTCCTTCATCGCGCTGCGGGTGCCGCAATTGGCGCAATAGCCGTGGCGCTGGTGCCAGCCGACCATCGACTTCGCCATCGCGATCGCCGACAACTCCTCGGGCGGGATCGCGCCCTGCATCGCCATGCCGCGCAGCTCGGTGACGGTAAAGTCTTCGCGGCCGATCAGCTTCTCGGCGGCGGCCTGAGCGAGGCCCATGCCGAAGATCGCGGCGCCATCGCGCAAGCCCAGGAAGATCGTGCCGGGATTGGCCCCGCTTTTCAGCGCCTCGTCGATTCCCAGCAGCGCGCGCGTCTTGTCGCCGTCGCGCTTCACCAGCAGCGAGTCGCGGTAGATGACATAGGCGCGCGACGACGGCTTCTGCTCCATTGCGAACAGTTTTTCGTCATCGCGGCGCAGATGCGCGGCGCGATCGAGGACGTTGGTGACGAAGGCCGGTTGCCCCAGCGGAAACGAGTCGAATGCTGACATTTCTTGTTCTTTCAACCCAACCAGATTTTTCGGCGAAGCGCGCTGATGAAATTCTGTACTTCAGTGGCGTCATGCGCCAGGGGCGGCATCACGCCCCAGACCGGCCGTGGCCAGGCGGCGTCACCGGTGCGGCGTGCAATGATATGAACGTGAAGCTGCGGCACGAGATTGCCGAGCGCTGCGACGTTGAGCTTGTCGCATTTGGTGATCTCCTTCAGCGCGCGCGAGACGCGGGAGATCTCGGTCATCAGCTGTGCCTGCTGGACCTCGTCGAGATCGATGATCTCGACCGCGTCGGCGCGCCGCGGCACCAGCAGCAGCCAGGGATAATGCGCGTCCTTGATAACGAGCACTTTCGACAGCGGCAAATCACCGATGTCGATGGTGTCCTCTTTCAGGCGGGAGTGCAGCGACCAGGCGGGATCTGACATATGCGTTTCCGGAATGCCCGATGGGAGCGGGCGCGTCTGGTTGGACCATACGATACGGGGTCAGTCGAGGGAAGGTTGAGGCTCCGCAGGTCCCACATGCTCTGTTGTCGTCTCGGCGAAGCAGGCTGTGTGAGAAGTCGCGGCTATTGCGCCGGGTAGGCCGGGGCGGATGCGCGGTAAGAATCCCTGTCCAACGACTGAAGAGCCGTATGCGGGAGAACCGCCCGTAAGGTTCGGAGGGGGACGCCAAAAGCCTTCCTTACCCCTGTCAAGTGGAGCTTGAGGCGGTTTGAACCCTACGCGCTGAAGCTTTTACGCCACCTGATGCACGTCGATCACCACGCGGTCGGCATGTCGCGCTGCTGAGCCGATAAAAATGTGCTCCATCAGCCAGCGATACTTCTCGTGTCCCGTCTCGAACTTCGGGACCGTGCGGAAATAGATCAGCTTGGGATCGACCGGCTCGCCGCGCTTGAGCTTTTGCAGCAGCTCGACCGGGCCGAAGCGCATGCCCTTGTTCTCGACATAGACAACGGCGCCGTCGTCGGTCTCGAAGGCGTATTTGGCTTCGAGATCGATCAGCTCGTTGGGGCGGATGGTCTGGAAGTCGGCGCCGAACGGGAGCACCTTGCCGGTGATCGCACCCTTCACCTCGCCGCCGATGATCGGAATGATGCGGCGGACGCCGATGCCGGTTTCGCCGGCGGTGATGACGTCGCCGATTTCAGCGGTGATGGTGAAGACGTATTTCGTCTCGAGCGTCGGTGTGGTCATCGCTTCACCTTCAATGCGCCATCATGCGCGTCGGCAACCAAGTCGCCAGCAACGGGAACGCGATCAAAATCACCAGACGCACCAAGTCGGTCGCCACGAACGGGATCACGCCCTTGAAGATGGTGGAGAATGAGACGTCCTTCACCACGCTCTTGATGACAAAGACGTTCATGCCGACCGGCGGATGGATCAGGCCGAGCTCGACGGTCATGACGATGATGACGCCGAACCAGATCGGATCGAAGCCGAGATGCGTGATGACCGGGAAGATGATCGGCACGGTCAGGATGATCATCGCCATGGCATCCATCAGGCAGCCGAGCACGAGATACATCACCATGATCAGCGCCAGCACGCCGTAGGGGCCCAAGCCCAGGCCGGTGAGGAATTCCGTCACCTTTTGCGGCGTCTGCGTCACCGTGAGGAAATAGCCGAAGATCAGCGCGCCGATCAGTACGGTGAACACGGCCGCCGCCGTGCGCGTCGCCTGGAGCAGCGAGGCCAGAATCTTCTCCCGATCGAGCCGGCCCGTAAGCACGCCGATGATGAGGGCACCGGTGGCCCCGACGCCGCCGGCTTCCGTCGGCGTGAAGCGCGGCAGGAACGGCAGGCCGTAAAGGCCGCCGATCACGAACACGAACAACAGCACCGGCGCCCAGATGTCCTTCAGGCCGGCAAAGCGCTCGCGCCAGGGCAGCACTTTGCCCTTGGGCAGGAAGTCGGGGCGGAAATAGCCGATCAGGAAGATCGTGATCATGTACATGGTCATCGCCAGCAGGCCCGGAATGATGCCGGCGATGAAGAGTTTTCCGATGTCCTGCTCGGTGATGATGCCGTAAACCGCGAGCACGGTGGAGGGCGGCAGCATCGCACCCAGCGTGCCGCCGGCCGCGATCACGCCGGTAGCAAAGGACTGCGGATAGCCGAAGCGGCGCATCTCGGGGTAGGCGACCGCGGAGAACGTCGCGGCGGTTGCGACGGACGAGCCGCAGATCGCGGCAAAGCCGCCGCAGGCGCCGACGGTGGCAATGCCGAGGCCGCCGCGCAAGTGCCCGACAAAGCCGTTGGCGGCGCGGAACAACTCGCGGCTCATGCCGGAATTGCTGACGAAGGAGCCCATCAGCAGAAACATCGGGATGACACCGAAAGTGTAGTCGGTGACCGTGCGCATCGAGGTCTGGCCGACCAGCTTCAGCGCCGGCGTTGCGCCGACCAGATAGGAGAAGCCGGAGACGCCGACGAGGCCCATCGCCATGCCGACGGGCACGCGCAGCAGCATCAGCGCGAACAGGGAAACGAAGCCGAGAACGGCGACGGCATCGGTGCTCATGATTACTCCGTCGCCTTCAGCTTGGGGTCGTGCATGTCTTCGGGATGGAAGATCAATCGGTAAGTGCGGATCGCGATCAGCAGCACGGCCGAGACGTCGCCGATCCAGGCGATCGCGAAGAACGGCCATGTCGGCATGTGCATGTCGAAGGTCTGGACGTTGTCCTTGTAGGTGCCGCGGACCTTGTCGAACAATGTCCACGTCTGAACCGTGACCACGAACAGCAGCACCAACGTTGCGAACACGTCGATCCAGCGCTGGTAGCGCGGGCCGACATTGCCCCAGACCAGGTCGACGGTGATGTGCGTGCCGCGATAGGAGGTCGCGGCGATGCCCCAGAAAATGAGGATGCCAAGCAGCATGCGGCCGATGTCGAAACTGTCGGGAATCGAATAGTTCAGTGTGTTGCGCAGCAGCACCGACAGGAAGATGTCGAGCGCGACGATGCCGACGAACGCGGCAGCGATCCACTCGATCGAGTCGATGACGCGATCCATCCAGCGCTTCATGGGTGGAGGGTCCTCAAATTTGCAGTAAAGCGGCAGCGGAAGGATTCCCGCCGCAGCTTCTGTTTCGGTGAAAACTACTCCGCCAGCGCGTTGTATTTCTTCAGCGAGGCCTTCAAATCCGTCAGCGCAGTGTCAGGATCGATGCCGGCCTTCTTGGCGCCATCCCCCCAGGTCTTGACCAGCGGCTCGGCCGCCTTCTTCCAGGCGGCGGTCTGGTCCGGCGTCAGTTTGTAGACCTCGTGACCTTCTTCCGCCTTCACCTTGTCGATGCCGGCGTCCTCGAACTTGCCCCAGTGCTCGCCGACAACGCCCGCCATCTCGGTCGAGCAGTTCTTGTCGACCGCGGCCTTCTGCTTGTCGGACATCGCGTCGTACTTGTCCTTGTTCATGACGAACACGAATGTCGTCGTGTAGAGCGGGGCCTCCATATCGTACTTCGTCACCTTGTCGATGCCGAACAGCACCAGCGAGCCCCAGGGGAACGTCACGCCGTCGGCGACGCCGCGCTCGATGATGTCGCGCACTTCAGGTGCCGACGACTGCACGTTGGTGCCGCCGAGCGCGGTGACGAAGTTCGCCATGGTGGCGTGAGCCGGGCGGATCTTCATGCCCTTCACGTCCTCCGGCATCACGATCTTCTTGGTGCGGGAGTGGAAGGAGGAGGGCGAGTGGACGAAGGCGAGGCAGTATTTGACGTCCTTCATCTCCTTCTCGGCATATTTGCGGTACCAAGCGTCAAGCCCCATCGAGCCGCCCTTGGCGTCCGAGATCAGGAACGGCAATTCGCCGGCACCGACGATCGGAAAGCGGCCGGGCTGGTAGCCGGGATTGACGTAGGTGACGTCGGCAATGCCGTCGCGCGCCATGTCGTAATGGTCAAAAGCCTTGCCGAGCTGCTGGGCCGGAAACACCTTGCCCTTGATGGTGCCGCCTGAGTCCTTCTCGATCGCGGCCGCCCAGTCTTCCAGCGATTTCTGCAGCGGATGCGAGGCGGGCACCCAATGCGAGATCTTCAGGTCGAAGGTCTTGTCCTGCGCGAACGCAGGCGTCACGCTTGCTGTCAGCAGCAAAGCCAGACAGGCTTTCCTCATCGGTCGTGTCTCCCTCTTTTCGACGGCGGGCTGCGCTGGCCCAGCCTCATTAATTAACATGTTATCTAATTGGCTGGCGCGTTCAAGCCGGAACTGCCGCCGCGTCATTTACGTCAGCCATATTGCATGGATTTCTCGCCGTTAGCGGCGACAAGCACCCCCCTTTTGCCCAACCGTTATGTGATATAATTATCGCGCGTGGACGACCGCGACAAGCGCGCCGCGACCAAAGCCTACAGGATCGGAAGGAGCAAGTATTGCGGACAAAAGTCGCAATCATCGGGGCTGGGCCGGCAGGATTGTTGCTTGGGCAACTTCTGCATCGATACGGCATCGACAATTTCATTCTGGAGCGGCAAAGCCCGGATTACGTGCTCGGCCGCATCCGCGCCGGCCTCCTGGAGGGGGGAACTGTCGGGCTGCTCGACCAGATCGGCGCGGGCGCGCGGGCGCATGCCGAAGGCCTCGTGCATGAAGGCATCGAGCTCGCCTTCGCCGGCCGACGTCATCGCATCGACATGAAGGGCGCGACCGGCAAGACGGTCATGATCTACGGCCAGACCGAAGTCACGCTCGACCTGATGAATGCGCGGAACGCCGCCGGTCTCACTACCGTCTACGAAGCCAGGGATGTGCAGCCGCACGATTTCGACGGAAGTCACCCGCGCGTAACCTGGGTCAAGGACGGCGTCACCCACACGCTCGATTGCGACTTCATCGCCGGCTGCGACGGCTTTCACGGTGTCAGCCGCGCCAGTGTCCCGGCCTCGGCGATCGAGGAGTTCGAGCGGGTCTATCCGTTCGGCTGGCTCGGCATTTTGTCCGAGACGCCGCCGGTCAGCCACGAGCTGATCTATTCCAACCATGCACGGGGCTTTGCGCTCTGCACCATGCGCTCGATGAAACGCAGCCGGCATTACCTGCAGTGTTCGCTCGACGACCATGTCGATCAATGGCCGGACGATCGCTTCTGGGACGAATTGAAGCGCCGGCTCGACCAGGAGGCCGCCGACAATCTGATCACAGGCCCGTCGATCGAGAAGAGCATCGCGCCGCTGCGCAGCTTCGTCGCCGAGCCGATGCGCTTCGGCAGGATGTTCCTGTGCGGCGATGCCGCCCACATCGTGCCACCGACGGGCGCCAAGGGGCTGAACCTGGCGGCAAGCGATGCGCATTATCTGTCGAGCGCGCTCCACGAATTTTACGACGAGAAATCCAGCGCCGGCATCGACGCTTATTCGGCGAAGGCCTTGGCGCGGGTCTGGAAGGCAGTGCGCTTCTCCTGGTGGATGACCTCGATGCTGCACAAATTCCCCGACACCGGCACCATCGGCGCGCGCATCCAGCTCGCCGAGCTCGATTACGTCACGCAGTCGCAGGCCGCGATGACGTCGCTGTCGGAGAATTATGTGGGATTGCCGTTTTAGGCGGCGGAGACGGTGGGCACGCTACGCTTTGCCCACCCTACAGGATCTTCGCTCGCGACGGCGAGCATCATTTCAAACACCCGCGCAAATCTCGTTTAAAACTTTGTAGGCGGTGAAACTGTCATCCACATCGCGTTCAATGGCGGCAATCCACCAACGGACGCGAGACACGCATGACCGACAGCGCCATCCCCGACGGCTTTGAGCCGTTGTCCCGCGAGAGCCCGCTCACAGAACCGTGGAAGCCGCTCTACGCGAAGAAAACCGACAAGGCCGTCATTATCGGCCTTCGTCTGGCAAGGCCGCACACAAACGGCCGTGGCTTGATCCATGGCGGCCTGATTGCCGCGCTCGCCGACAATGCCATGGGCTACAGCTGCGCGCAGGTGACGAACTGGACCACCTCGTTCGTGACGGTCTCGCTGTCGATCGATTTCGTCGGCTCCGCCGAGATCGGCCAATGGTGTTCGATCGAGAGCGATGTCATCAAGACGGGTAAGACGATCTGCTTCGCGCAGTGCCTGATCAAAGCCGACGGCGTCGTGATCGCGCGGGCCAGCGGGACATTCCGGGTGGTGCCGAAGAAGGCGTAAGATCTATCCAAACCTCCACGCCGTCGTCTCCACCACGAGATCGATGAACGCGCGCACCTTGGCCGAGAGCAGGCGCGAGGTCGGGTAGACGATGTGGATCGGCAGCGCCGGCTGCTCGTACTTCGCCAGCACGATTTTCAACCGCCCGCGCTTCAGGCCCTCGGCAGCCTGATAGGCCAGCACGCGCGTGATGCCGCCGCCGACCTCGGCATATTGCAGGGCGGCGTCGGCGCTGTTGCTGATGAAGCGGGGGGATGGCGTCACCTCGATGTCGCGGCCGTCATGCGCAAAGCGCCACGCCGTCGTGGGACCGAACCGGATGGTCTGATGCTCGGTCAGCGCCTCCGGCGTTTTCGGCTCGCCATGGCGCTTCAGATAGCCGGGCGTGGCCACGACGATCCGCCGCATCTCGCCGACCTGGCGCGCAACCAGTGAGGAGTCCGCGAGATGGCCGATGCGGACGGCCGCATCGACAGCGTCCTCGACGAGGTTGACGAGATTATCCGAGAGCCTGAGTTCGCAGGCAACCTCGGGATAGCGCTTGAGATAGTCGGTTATGACCGGGGCGACATGCAGCCGGCCGAAGCCGACCGGGGCCGATACCACCAGACGTCCGCTCGGGCGGTTGCGCTCTTGCCGCGCCGAGCCGTCGGCTTCCTCGACATCGGCAAGGATTCGCCGGGCGCGCTCCAGATAGCGAGTGCCGACGTCGGTCAGCGTCACTTGCCGCGTGGTCCGTTGCAGCAACCTTGCGCCAAGATGATCCTCCAGCGCCGCGATCAGCCGCGTCACCGCCGAGGGCGATAGCCGCAGCTTGCGCGCCGCGGGCGCAAAGCCGCGCAGATCGGCAACGGTGACGAAGACATGCATGGCTTCGAGGCGGTCCATGGGCATTATTGCATATATTGCAACGATGAAGTGTCAAGCAGGCTGATTGTTTTGAACGCCGGAGGAGCCATTTTTAATGCCGGAAAGACGCGGAGATGCGCCGGAATTTTCAGGAGATGTTTCCATGACCGCAGCCCACACCTATGCTAGCGACGTCGCCTTTACCCATGCGGTCAAGGCGATCCAGACGCGCAAGGGCTCCCGCGAGGCCTATGGCCGCGTCGAGCAGCGCGGCTGGCGCACCGAGGTCGATGAAAACCTCGAGGCCTTCCTGGCCGATGCCAACAGCTTCTATTTTGCCACCGCCTCGGCTGACGGCCAGCCCTATATCCAGCACCGCGGCGGCCCGAAGGGGTTTCTCAAGGTGCTGGACAAGCAGACGCTCGCCTTCGCCGATTATGCCGGCAATCAGCAATACCTGACCCAGGGCAATCTCTCCGAGAATGCCAAGGCCTACATCTTCGTGATGGACTACGCCCATCGCCGCCGGGTGAAGATCTGGGGGGAGGCGCGGGTGGTCGAGGATGACGATGCGCTGACGGACGTGCTGATGCCGAAGGGTTATCGCGCCCGGCCCGAGCAGGTGATCGTGTTCAAGATCGCGGCCTGGGACACCAACTGCCCGCAGCACATTCCGCAGAAGTTCGACGCGGCGGATGTCGCGGCGGCATTGGCTGCGAGAGACCAGCGGATTGCAGAGCTCGAGGCGCAGGTTGCGGCGCTGAAGGGGCGGGCAACGGCAGAGGAGAGCTAATCGTCGACGTCGTCCTGCGTGCGGCCGAACAGGTGCACGATGCCTGGCGTCGCGATCGTCACGAACACGAAGCGCGAGAGGTGATGAGCGCCGACGAAAATCGGGTCGATGTGCAGCGTCAGCGCCAGCGCCAGCATCGCGTCCATCGCGCCGGGTGCAAAGGCAACGACGACATCGGAGAATTTCACCTGCGTGGTGAGTGCGATGATGCCGACGAAGATCGAGGAGACGGCGATCGCCACGGCGAACGAGCCCAGGGCGGCGTTGATGTGGCCGGTGAGGGTCTTGATTCGCATCCGGGCAAAGCGACTGCCGATTAGCGCGCCGATGCCGACCAGCGCGACGCCGCGCACCCAGTTCGGCAGGCCGCCCTCGACCCAGCCCGCACCATGCAGCACGCTGGAGCCGATCATCGCGCCGAACATCCAGCTCGCCGGAAACTTGATCAGCCGCAGCACGAGCGATGCCGCCAGCGAAGCGGCGACCAATTCCAGAAGATCGAGCGGCGAGGCAATCGCCGTCGTCAGCGAGGGTGCCACGGAGGGTGCGACACCGGCGATCGCCAGCACCATCGGCAGTGCTGCGGTGAGGATGATCACGCGCATGGTCTGCACCACTGCGATGCCCGGCAGGTCGGCCCCGCGCTCGACCGCCAATATCGTGATCTGTGACAGCGCGCCCGGGCTGCCGGCGAGGAAGGCAGAGGTGCGGTCCCAGCCATGAATCCGCTGGAGGTAATAGCTCGAGCCGAAGGTCGAGCAGAAGGTCGCGAGCGCCAACAGCCCGATGGTGAGAGGGTAGGCGCTGACCTGCTGGATCAGATGGCGCGAAACCACCGAGCCGAGCGAAATGCCGAGCAGCACCAGCACGGTCTGGGTCAGGAGTGGCGGCACCGAAAGCTGGCGTCCGGCAATCGCAGCGATCCCGACTGCGATCATCGAGCCCGAGATCAACCCGCCCGGAAGGCCCGCGGCCAGGAAGGCCAGACCGCCGGCGGCACCGATGACAAGCGTCTCCGCAGTGCTCAAAACCTTGGCACGGCTCGGCCACTCGAACGACAGGGATGCGGTGATTTGCTTCACGCCGTCTTATGGCAAATCGGCGAGAGGCGCACAATTGCAGGCTCGTCATGCCGCAATGCGTGCGCCTCTCGCCAGGGGCGAAGGGAGGATTGTGATGGATTTACTTCTTGTCGGCGGCTGCCGGCGCGGCCATGCCGCCCTTGGCGGTCTTGATGCAATCGGAGCGGAATTTCTTGCGCTCCTTGCCGTGCAGGCCCTTGGCGTCTGCCTGCTTGGAGCATTCGAGCGATTCGGCCGAATGCTCCTTCGGCGCCTTCTTGTCGGTGGTGGTGGCGGCATCGGTCTTTGCGGCCGGCGCGGCGGTCTGCGCGAAGGCAGTGCCGGTGGCGAACAGGGAGGCGATCGCGACGACGGCGAGACGGGAGGCGAGGGTCATGATGGGCTCTTCTTGCGAGAGTTGCGGAGGAGCGCGAACGTCGGCCCGCCTTGCTGAACGCCACATGAATAACCCTGTACGGCGCGATCACTATATTTTAGCGCCGAGCAGCGTCACTTCCTTGTCGGATGTCCGGAGCACGCTAGGATAGCAGTCCTCGTTTTGCTTTCCTGAGGGAGACCAAGGATGACTATTCAAGCCAAATTGTTGTGTGCGATTGCGGTGTCGGGCGTTGCCGCGCTGATGGTGAGCGCGCCGGCGCAGGCGTTGACGTCGCAAGAGTGCAGCGCGAAATATCAGGCCGCCAAGAAGGACGGCTCGCTCGGCACCATGAAGTGGAATGACTTCCGCAAGGCCCAGTGCGGCGCCGATGCAACGCCCGCGGCCGCGCCGACCGCGGCCGCCCCGGCTGCGCCTCCGCCTGCTGCCGAGCCGAAGCAGGCCAAGAAGGAGGCAGCCCCCGCTGCTGCTCCGGCGCCGACCCTACCGGCCGGCCCTGCGATCTTCCCGAACGCGGTCGATGCAAAATACGCCAAGGAGAGCGCCGGCAAGGCCCGCCTCCATACCTGCGTCGACCAGTACAACGCCAACAAGACCACCAACGGCAATGGCGGCATGAAGTGGATCGAGAAGGGCGGCGGCTACTACAGCGAATGCAACAAGAAGCTGAAGGGCGCCGCCTGAGCTTCGATGTGATGGCCGGAGCAAAGCTCCGGCCATTTTGCTTAGTCCAACAGTTTCTCGGCCGATTTCGCCACGAGCTGTGACCGCTTGCGCGGGCCACGCTCGACGAACAAGAGGCTTTGGCCGAAGATGAAGCAATAGAACAGGAAAGCCTGCGCCTCGGCCTCCTCGGCCTCGAGGCCGGTCGCGCGATAGAGCTCGGCAACGTGCCTGAGCCGCGCCGCATCCACGCTCGCCACCGCCGCCGCAGCGCTCTCGTCGGAGCGGGCCCACTGCCGGATCGCGAGCTCGACCGCCATGCCCTCCGGATTGAGCCGCTCGGAATAGAGCTGGATCACCGCCCTCAGCCGCTCGCGGGGCTCTTGCCCATCCAGGCTGGTCTGCTGTGCAATTGATGCCGAGCGTCCCTCGCGCCAGTGCACCAGCATGGCCTCGAGCAGCGCCGCGCGGTCGGCGAAGCGGCGGTAGAAGCCGCCTTTGGTGACGCCCAAATTCTTGGCGAGCACCTCGACCCGCACCCCCTCGACACCAGCGCGGGCGAGCTCGGTAAACCCTGCCTCGACCCAGACATCGCTCTTGCCGTCGTTCATGAAGGAAGCCTCACCGGTTCTTGATACGGTGCCGTATTGCTAACGCGTCCCGTGTCTGATACGCTACCGTATCAACAATCAAAAACGGCTGGGAAATGCCATGGCTGCGTTCGAGCCGAAAAATCCTGGCTATCGTGCGGCGGCGGTCGCGATGTTCGAGGGGCAGCCGGCGATGCGCACACTCGGTATCGTGATCGTCCGCTTCGCGCCGGGCGAGGTTGAGCTGGCCATGCTGCATTCGCCTGAATTCACGCAGCAGAACGGTTTTGTCCATGCCGGTATCATCACTGCGGGGCTCGACAACGCCTGTGGCGTCGCCGCCTTCACGCTGATGCCGTCCGAAGCCGATATCCTCACGGTCGAGTTCAAGACCACGCTGCTCGCCCCTGCCCGCGGCGAGCGATTTGTGTTCAAGGCCGAGGTGGTCAAGCCTGGCCGTACCTTGACTTTCTGTGAGGCGAAGGCGTTTGCAGAGCACGAGGGCAAAACCACGCTGATCGCCACCATGACCGGAACGCTGATGGCGATGCTGCCCCGTATTGCAGCTTCGCACGAACCGCGCGCGTCCCGGGCTTAGCGGCAATTGACAAGCCGTGCGACGCATTCCTTGATGCGTCATGCTTGCGAGTCTCAGCCTCATTCTGCTCTGCCAATTGATCGGCGAGGCCGTGGTCCGCGGCCTCGCCCTGCCGCTGCCGGGACCCGTGCTTGGCCTGGTGCTGCTTCTCGTCCTGCTGCTCGCACGCGACCGCTTTGCACGGCTCGCGCGCGGACCGCTGCGAAACGACGGCGTGGAGACCGCAAGCAAGGGCCTGCTGGCTCATCTGTCGCTGCTGTTCGTGCCCGCCGGCGTCGGTGTCGTGCAGAAGCTTGATCTGCTCGCCTCCCACGGCATCGCGATCGTCCTGGTGCTCGCGCTCTCGGTGGTCCTCACCTTGCTCGCGACCGTCCTGACCTTCCGCCTGATCAGCCGCCTGTTGAAGCAACAGGACGCCCGATGAAGGACAATCCGTTCTCGCTCTGGGTCTATCTCTCGCAATCTCCGCTGCTCTGGCTGACGGTGACGCTGTTGGTCTATGCGACCACGGATGCGGTGTCGCTGGCGACGCGACGCCATCCGCTTGCCAATCCCGTGCTGCATGCGATGTGGATCATCGGCGCGTTCCTGCTCGCGACCGGTACGTCCTACACCACCTATTTCGCCGGCGCCCAATTCGTACACTTCCTGCTTGGGCCCGCCACCGTCGCACTCGCCGTGCCGCTCTACGAGAACCGCAAGCGGGTGGTTAGCTCCATCGTGCCAATGCTGGTGGCGCTGGTTGCAGGTTCGGTGACGGCCGTGGTGTCGGTCGTGTTGCTGGCCGAATTTGCCGGCCTGCCGCGCGACGTGGTGCTGTCCCTGGCGCCGAAATCGGTCACCGCCGGCGTTGCCATGGGCATCGCCGAATCCCTGCACGCGGATCCTTCGCTGGCGGCGGTTGCGGTCATCCTCACCGGCATCATGGGCGCGATCATTGTTTCGCCGCTCATGAACCGCACCGGCGTGACCGATTTCCGCGCCCGCGGCTTTGCTGCCGGCCTTGCCGCGCACGGCATAGGTACGGCACGCGCGTTCCAGGTCGACGAGATCGCCGGCGTCTTCTCCGGCATCGCCATGAGCCTCAATGCTCTGGTGACCTCGTTCCTGGTCCCCATGGTGGTGACCCTGCTGGTGCGATGACATCGTCCTCGCCACACTCTATATGGGGCGTAACACTTCCCGGTCCGGAGCCGTAATTGCGGTGATGGGACCGAAACGGGACGAGATATGGCTGGATTCAGGACTAAGGGCCTTGGGCTGAGCCGCCGCGCGGCGCTGACGCTGATCGGGGCAGGCACTTTCGCGGCTGGCGGTATGACCTTGGCGCGCGCAGGCACTGGTGATGACGAAGTGCTCACCGAAGCCAAGGTGCTGCGCGATCCGGACGTGCCCGTTGCCGGCAATCCCGATGGCAACATCAGCATCATCGAGTGGTCCGACTACAATTGTCCCTATTGCCGAAAGCTCGAGCCCGAATTGCGCCAGGTCATCCAGGACGACGGCAAGGTAAGGCTGGTCTTGAAAGACTGGCCGATCCTCGGGCCCGTCTCGGTGACGGCTGCCCGGATCGCGCTCGCCGCGAAATTCCAGGACAAATACCACCAGGCCCATGACGCCATGATGGGCGTCAGCTCGCGCCTGACCGAGTCGCGCATCAACGAGTTGCTCGCGGCCGCCGGCGTCGACATGGACCGCCTCAAGCGCGACCTCACCGCGCGCTCCAAGGACATCGACGCGATCCTCAAGCGCAACAACGACCAGGCTGAAGCCTTCGGCTTCCGCGGCACGCCGTCCTTCATTGTCGGCAAGTACCGCGTGCCTGGTGTGCTCAGCATGGCCGAGTTCGAGCAGGTCATCGCCGACGCCCGCAAAGCCAAGATGAACTGACGCGCAAGCGGCCGATCGCAGCCAGCACAAAGGCGCCGCCGCGGATCGCGACGGCGCCTTGTTCATATTCGGTCGATCGAGATTACTTCGACGAGATCCTGACCCAGTCCTTGTGCGCGCGGTCGCGTAGCGCGTCCCAGTCGGCCTTCGCGACATCCCAGTTCACGATGGTGCGATTGGCAGTCGCGACCTCGCCATTGGCGACTGACGACGTCTGCATGGAGTCATAGACATACACGCCGCAGCCGAGCAGCAGCGCACCCAAAATCATTCCGAAAAAAGTCTGCATGGCGAACCTCCGGTGTCGGGCGGATAACGTCGGGCCCGGAGTGATGGTTCCGCGACAGTGCGGCGCGGTTAAGGACGCTTCGTTCATCACCCGTTCAGCCATTGCAGCAGCTCAGCGTTGATCTCGCGCGGATAGGTATGACTGAGGTCGTCGATCTCGCGGTATGTGACATCGGCGCCGGCGGCGGTGAGTGCCGCTTGCGTCTGCCGTGCGGTCTGCACCGGAAACATCCAGTCGAGCTTGCCGTGGGTGATGAAGATCGGCAGGCCCCGTAGTCGCGTGGCGTCGGTGATCTCCGCCATCAGCGGATGGAAGGTCGCCGACACCGGCGCGAGGTGGGTGAATGGCGAAGCACCGTCGAGACCGCTGACATAGCTGAAGGTGCCGCCGTCGCTCATGCCGGTCAGCAGCAGGCGCGAGGCGTCGATGCTCCAGCGACCGCGCACGGTTTCGAGGATGCGCATGAGATTGGGCGTGTCGCCGTCGTCGCCCGTCAGCGCCCAGGTCGAGCCGGTCGCTGTCGGCGCCACCAGGATCGCGCCAAGACTGCGGGCATCGCGCAACCAGCTCCACAGAAAGCCGCGTCCGTTGCCGCTGCCGCCATGCAGCGCCATCACCAGAGGCCAGCTGCGATCGGGCGTGTAATATTCGGGAACATAGACCGAGAAGCCGCCGCGGCTGCCGGGCTCGTTGTGATCGTGAAAGATGCCGGTGTCCTCGCTGGCGCCGACTTCCAGCCGCGCCAGCAGCTCACCATTCTCGCGACTGGCGCTGTTGAGGAAGAAGTTGCTCACTGGCGGAAATTGCAGCGATAGCGGATACAGCGCCTCCTGTGCGCGCGGCACATGGCGCAACGCGCGGAACACCGCGACGAGATCGCCGTTGCCGCGCTCGACATCGCGGATGGCGGCGAAGGCGGCGAGCGTCTCGTTGCAGGCACGATCGAGCCGCTCGCGCAGTCCGGCGAATTGCTCCGGCCACGCGCCGATTGCTGCATGTGCCGACCGAAGCGCATCGTCCGGCGCGCCGATGGCGTTCATCACGGTGGCGAAGGCCGGCGGATGCAGATGCCGCTGGAAGAAGCCGAGCGCCTCCAGCGCGTTGAGCAACGGCGGCAGCATGGCCACGATGTCGTCCACCACGGCCTCGGTCATTGCCGCTTCCCTTGCTCGGATCAGTGCAGCTTCGGCGCTTTCAGAAGCTTGAAGCGGTCGGTCGACGTCACGGTGACGTCGAAGGTGACGCCTTCATGATGCACGGTGAGCGGCACGTCGACGCCGGCGGCGCCGAGACTCCACATCTTCTTGTAGAACGCCGTTTGGCTCGTGACCTTGTCGCCATCCACCGCAAGAATGATGTCGTCGGTCTTGAGTTCCGCGCGCGCGGCGGGACTGTTGGCGGAGATCCCGATCACCACCACGCGGTTGTCGATCTCGGTCGAATAGAGTCCGAGCCAGGGCCGTGCCGGCTTGTTGACGCGGCCGAACTTGCGGAGATCATCGAGGATCGGCTTCAACAGGTCGATCGGCACGATCATGTTGACGTGCTCGGCCTTGCCGTCGCGTTCTCGCTCGAGCTGGAGCGAGCCGATGCCGATCAGCTCGCCGCGCGCGTTGATCAATCCGGTGCCACCCCAATTCGGATGGGCGGGATAGGTGAACAAGGCCTCGTCGAGCAGATACTCCCAGTAGCCGGCGAATTCCTGCTTGGCGACGATCTGGCTTGCGACCGATCGCGTCCGTCCCCCGGCGCCACCGACCACAACGCGGTCGCCGAGCCGGGTCTCCGCCGACGAGCCGAGCGGCAGCGGCTCGATGTCGAGCCGGCCGAGCGCCTGTACCAGGCCGAAGCCGGTGACGGCATCGAAGCCGAGCACATGTCCCTCCACCACGCGCCCGTCGCCGAGGTGAAGCCAGACGGATTCCGCTTCGGTAATGAGATAGCCGATGGTGAGCACCAGCCCGTCGTCGATGACGACGCCGTTGCCGGCGCGCTCGGTACCGAGCGTTTCGGCGCTGAAGGCATCCGGCGGGATGATGGCGTGCAGGCCAATGACGGAGGCGAGCGCACGGTCGAGATCGAAGCCGTAATCGCTCGCACGCGGTTGATTGGCCGGCGGCACTCTCCATTCGGTCAAGGCGGGCATGGAGTTCTCCTGGCTGAGAGCATCGCTCCGCCGTGGCAGCGGAACGACGCACGAAGCAAGCATAATTTAGGCCGGAGGAGGCCGTCTTGAAAGACTTGACGGCAACTATTCCAGATGCCGCGCCGCCGATTTCCGAAGATGACAGAAATTGTTCGCCCGAATTCGGCCGACAGCCGCCCAATCCGGCATCGGTCGCATGGCTGGTGTCCCGCGGGATGCTAGGCGGAGTTCAATGAAGCTGCTAACCATTGCGGCTTCGTTTGACCAAGAGATCACGGACCAAACCATGGACAATCGCAGCGACATCTGGCGTGGCATCGACACGATCAAGGGACGTTTCATCGACCTCAGCGACAAGGTCTGGGGCATGCCCGAAGTCTGCTACACCGAAGCGCGTTCCGCCGCCGAGCATCTCACCGAGCTGCGCCACCAGGGTTTCCGTATCACAGAGAAGGTGGCGGGCATTCCGACTGCTGTGATGGGCGAATGGGGCGAGGGCGGTCCGGTCATCGCCTTCATGGGCGAATATGACGCGCTGCCGGGCCTCAGCCAGGAGGCTGGCGTTGCCGAGCACCGTCCGGTCGAGACCGGCGGTCACGGCCATGGCTGCGGTCACAATCTGCTGGGTTCCGCGGCGCTGCTCGCCGCCACGGCCGTCAAGGACTGGCTCGCCGAGAACAAGGTGCCCGGCCGCGTGCGCTATTACGGCTGCCCGGCGGAAGAGGGCGGCGCGGCCAAGGCCTTCATGGTGCGCTCCGGCGCGTTCGAGGATGCCGACATCGCCATCACCTGGCATCCGCATAGTTTTTGGGAAGTCGCGGTGACGCCGTCGCTCGCCAACACCCGCGCCGACTTCATCTTCACCGGCCGCACATCGCATGCCGCGGCTTCGCCCCATCTCGGCCGCTCCGCGCTCGACGCGGTGGAGCTGATGAATGTCGGCGTGAACTACATGCGCGAGCACATGCCCAGCGATGCACGCGTGCATTACGCGCTGCTCGACACCGGCGGCATTGCGCCCAACGTGGTGCAGGCGCATGCCCGCGTGCGCTATTCCATTCGCGCCCGTGATCTCCCCGGCATGAACGAGCTGGTCGGGCGCGTGAACAAGATTGCCCAGGGTGCGGCTCTTATGACCGAGACCAAGATGGAGATGAAGATCATCTCCGCGGTCTCCAACATCCTGCCGAATACGCCGCTGGAGCAGGCGCTGCACCGTGTCATGGAAGAGCTCGGACCGCCGCATTTCGACGATGCGGACAAGAGCTTCGCGAGCCAGATCCGCGCGACGCTGACCGACAAGGACATTGCGTCCATCTATTACGCGATCGGCATGGAGCCGACCGATCGGCCGCTGGCGGACTTCCTGGTGCCGCTCGACGCCAAGCGCAACCCGCTGGTTGGCTCGACGGATGTCGGCGATGTGAGCTGGGTGGTGCCGACCGTGCAGGTTCACGCACCAACGGTTGCAATCGGCACGCCGTTCCACACCTGGCAGGTGGTCGCGCAGGGCAAGAGCCCGCATGCCCACAAGGCCATGGTGCAGGCGGCCAAGGCGATGGCTGGCCTCGGCATCAAGGCGTTGACGGAACCGGAACTGATCAAGGCTGCGAAGGCCGATCTTACGAAGCGGACGACCAAGACGCCTTATGTCTGCCCGCTACCGGACCACGTCGCGCCGCCGCTCGATATGTCCGTGGCGTAGAATTCCGTCTCGATACTTCGTCTGATCTCGCGAACAAATTTTTCGCAGTGCAACTTGGTTTCCGGCGGATTTTGACGCGGGAATGCCGAACCCTTGGGCTGCGGAAGGAAGTTTTGCTCAACGGACAGCCAGAAGACCGTTTGCACACACACGGTCGCAGTTGACGCGCGGCCTATTCAGTGTGCCATCTACCGCCAGCCAAAACCCGGCGGCCGCCCCGCGGCCGCCTGCATCCATACGGGAACCAGACGGGGGACAACCATGCTGGATAAAGAACTGCGTTCGATGATCGGTGACGTGAAGGACGGGCGGATGGATCGCCGTGCCTTCATCCAGCGCCTCGCTGCCGTCGGCCTCACCGCGCCCCTGGCAAACCAGATCCTCGCCATCGGCGGCGTCGCCATGGCCCAGAGCCCGTCTCCCTATCCTCCGACCAAGCGCGGCGGTGGTGGCCCGCTCAAGCTGCTGTGGTGGCAGGGACCGACGCTGCTCAATCCGCATTTCGCCACCGGCACCAAGGATCAGGACGGTTCGCGTCTCTTCTATGAGCCGCTCGCAAGCTGGGACGTCGACGGCCACCTCAATCCGATCCTTGCCGCCGAAATCCCGTCGATCAAGAATGGCGGCCTGTCCGCCGATGCGAAGACCGTGATCTGGAAGCTCAAGCCCGGCGTGAAATGGCACGACGGCAAGCCCGTCACGGCCGACGACCTCGTGTTCAACTGGGAATATGCCAGCGACCCCACCACTGCGGCGGTTTCGAGCGGTCCCTATAGCGACCTCACTGTCGAGAAGATCGACGACCTCACCATCCGCATCACGTTCAAGAATCCGACGCCGTTCTGGGCCAACGCCTTCGTCGGTGCCTATGGCTGCATCATCCCGAAACATCTGTTCGCCGAATACAAGGGCGGCAAGTCGCGCGAGGCCCCGAACAATCTGAAGCCGGTCGGCACCGGTCCCTACAAGTTCGTCGAGTTCAAGCCGGGCGATCTGGTGCGCGGCGAGATCAATCTCGATTACCACATGGCCAACCGGCCGTTCTTCGACAGCATCGAAATGAAGGGCGGCGGTGACGCGGTCTCAGCGGCGCGTGCCGTGATTCAGACCGGCGAATATGATTTCGCCTGGAACATGCAGGTGGAGGACGAGGTCCTGCTGCGCCTGGAGAAGGGCGGCAAGGGCAAGACGCTCTATGCCGTCGGCGGCGACATCGAGTTCATCGCCATCAACTTCACCGATCCCAACACCGAGGTCGACGGCGAGCGTTCGTCGTTGAAGACCAAGCATCCGACCCTGTCGGACCCCGCGGTGCGCCAGGCGCTCGCGCTGCTGGTCGATCGCGACTCGATCAAGAAGGCGATCTACGGCCGCGCAGGCCGCGCCACCGCGAACTACCTCAATGGTCCCGACGACTTCGTGTCCAAGAACACCAAATGGGAATTCAGCGTCGAGAAGGCGGTCGCGCTGCTCGATAAGGCCGGATGGAAGGCCGGCGCCGACGGCATCCGCGAGAAGGACGGCAAGAAGCTGAAGTTCGTCTACCAGACCTCGATCAACGGCCCGCGCCAGAAGACCCAGGCGATCGTCAAGCAAGCCTGCCAGAAGGCCGGCATCGACGTCGAGCTGAAATCGGTCGTGGCCTCGGTGTTCTTCTCCTCCGACGTCGCCAACCCCGACACCTATTCCAAGTTCTACGCCGATATCGAGATGTTCCAGATCCCGATGACGCAGCCCGATCCGGGCCTCCATATGCGCCGCTACCATTCGCGCAACCTGGCCACAAAGGAGAACAAGTGGCAGGGGCAGAACTTCCCGCGCTGGGTCAACAAGGATTTCGATGCCGCGGTCGACGCCGCCGACACCGAGACCGATCCGGTCAAGCGAGCTGCGCTCTACATCAAGTGCAATGATCTGATGTGGCAGGACACCGTCGTCATTCCCGTGATGCACCGTCTCGCGGTGGAGGCTGCGAGCAACACGCTTCGTCCGGCGCTGTCAGGCTGGGCCAACCAAACCGACAATCTGCAGGACTGGTACCGAGAGGGCTGAGGACGGACGTTGAGGCGGATTATTCGCGCATGAGTCAATACGTCCTGCGTCGTCTGATGATCGCGATTCCGAGCCTGCTCGGAATCTCGCTCGTGCTGTTCGTCGTCCTGGCGCTCGCGCCAGGCGACCCCTTCAGCGAGCTTGCGACCAATCCGAACGTGCCCCCCGAAGTGCAACAAGCGCTTCGGGCCAGGTTCGGCCTCGACGATCCGATCTACCTTCGCTATTTGCACTGGCTCAACGCCATGCTGCACGGCGACTGGGGCTTCTCCTTTGTCAGCCGGATGAACGTCGACACGCTCATCCTCCAGCGCCTGCCGGCCACGCTCTACGTGATCGGCTCGGCGCAGGTCCTGGCGCTGCTGATTGCGATTCCCGTCGGCGTTTATGCGGCGACGAAGCCCTATTCGCTGTTCGACCAGATCGCGAACACGCTCGCTTTCGTCGGCTTCTCGCTGCCGACCTTCTTCACTGGCATCCTGTTCATCCTGATCTTCTCGGTCACGCTGGATTGGCTGCCCTTCGTCTACACCACCGACATCAAGGCCACGGGCATCCATTATGTGCTCGAAATGATCCGGCAGGCGATCATGCCGGTGGCGGTGCTGGGGCTGTTCCAGGCAGCGTCGATGACGCGCTTCGTGCGCTCGGCGATGCTCGACGTGATCCGGCTCGACTACGTCACCACGGCGCGCGCCAAGGGCCTCGGGCAGGCCAATGTCATCGTCAAGCATGTGATGCGCAACGCCATGATTCCGGTGGTCACGCTGATCGCGCTGCAGATGCCTGCGGTGTTTGGCGGCGCCATCGTCACCGAGCAGATATTCCGCATTCCCGGCATCGGCTCGCTGCTGATCTCCTCCATTCTCTCCAATGACACCCCGGTCGTGATGGCCGTGACCTTCGTGTTCGCCTGTCTGGTGGTGCTCTTCAATCTCATCGCGGATGTGCTGTATGGCTGGCTTGACCCTCGCATCTCCCTCCGCTGAGCGGGGCGTCTACTCGCCCTGGCGCGAGACGTGGCGGCGCTTCAGCCGGCACAAGCTCGCCGTCGTCAGCGCGTTTCTGCTTCTCATCCTGATTCTTGCGGTGGTGATCGGTCCCTTCATCTGGCGTGTTTCGATCAACGACATCGATATCGTGGCGGGCATGCAAGGTCCGTCGCTGGCTCATCCGTTCGGCACCGACGATCTCGGTCAGGATATTCTGGCGCGCATGATTTATGGCGGCCGCATCTCGCTCGCGGTTGGGCTCGCCGCGATGCTGGTGTCGGTGTTCATCGGCACGCTGGTCGGCGCGCTCGCCGGCATGTCGCGCGGCGCGCTCGGGCACGGATTGATGTGGCTCACCGACCTCTTTCTGTCGCTGCCGCAGCTGCCGCTGCTCCTGCTGCTGATTTATCTGTTCCGCGACGGGTTGAAGCAGGTGTTCGGCCCCGAGGGCGGCATCTTCATCCTGATCGTCCTCGTGATCGGCGGTTTGCGCTGGATGCCGGTGGCGCGCCTGGTGCGTGCGCAGTTCCTGTCGATCCGCGAGAAGGAGTTCGTCGAGGCCGCGCGTGCACTCGGTGCGAGCCCGGTGCGGCAGGTGGTGAAGCACATCCTGCCCAATGCGCTTGGTCCGGTGATCATCGCCGGCACCATCGACGTTGCCGCCGCGATCATCGCGGAATCGACGCTGTCCTTCCTCGGCCTCGGCTTTCCGCCGGATACCCCGACCTGGGGCCGGCTGCTGTACGATGCCAAGGACTTCCTCGACATCGGCCCGCACTGGGCCTTGTTCCCGGGCGGCGCGATCTTCATCGCGGTGGTCGCCATCAACTTCATCGGCGACGGTCTGCGTGACGCGCTCGATGCGCGACGGGTGATCTGATGGCGCCGCTGCTCGAGATCAAAGGTCTCAAGACCCACTTCTCCACCGACGACGGCATCCTCCAGGCCGTCGATGGCGTCGACATCACCATCAACAGGGGCGAGACGCTCTGCGTCGTCGGCGAGTCCGGTTGCGGCAAGACTGTCACCGCGATGTCGATCCTGAAGCTGATCGCGATGCCGCCGGGCCGCATCGCGGCCGGCGAGATCATCTTCGAGGGCCGCGATCTGGTGCCGCTGACGAGCAACCAGCTCGACGAGATCCGGGCCAAGGAGATCGGCTTCATCTTCCAGGAGCCGATGACCTCGCTCAATCCGGTGCTGACGGTCGGCGAGCAGATCGCCGAGAGCCTGCGCCGCCACGAGAACGTCACGAGGAAGCAGGCACTCGAGCGCACCATAGAGATGCTGAAGCTGGTCCAGATCCCCAACGCCGAAGGCCGCGTGCACAATTATCCGCACCAGTTCTCGGGCGGCATGCGCCAGCGCGTGATGATCGCGATGGCGCTGGCCTGCAAGCCAAAGCTGATCATCGCCGACGAGCCGACCACCGCGCTCGACGTCACCATCCAGGCGCAGATCCTCGACCTGCTCCAGGACATGAAGGAGCGCTTCGGCATGGCGGTGATGCTGATCACCCACGCCATGGGTGTCGTCGCCGAGACGGCGCAGCGTGTCGTCGTGATGTATGCCGGCAAGGTGGTGGAGGAGGCGGATGTCGACGCTCTCTTCGCCGATCCGCGCCATCCCTACACGCAGGGCCTGATCCGCTCGATCCCGCGCATCGATCTCGACAGCGAGCACAAGACGCGGCTCGAGGCGATAGGCGGCTCGGTGCCGATCCTGATCAATCCGCCGGTCGGCTGCCGCTTCGCGCCGCGCTGCAAGTTTGCCATGGACGTCTGCACCGAGAAGGAGCCGCTGCTGCGCCAGATCGCGCCCGGCCATCGCATGGCTTGCCATCTGGGAGATGTGCAGTCGGGAGACGCGGCAGGAGCACTGGCATGAGCGAACCCCTGCTCCGCGTCAGCGGCCTGAAGAAATATTTCCCCGTGCTTGGCGGGCTGCTGTCGCGCCAGGTCGGCACCGTCTATGCGGTCGACGGCGTGTCGTTCTCGGTCAATCGCGGCGAGACGCTCGGTCTCGTCGGCGAATCCGGTTGCGGCAAGTCGACGACCGGGCGTTGCGTGCTGCGCCTGATCGAGCCGACCGATGGTGAGGTCGTGTTCGACGGCCAGGACGTCGGCAAGCTAGGCGGCAACGACCTGCGCGCGATGCGGCGGAACATGCAGCTCGTGTTCCAGGATCCGTTCGCCTCGCTCAATCCGCGCATGACGGTCGGCGCCATTCTCGGCGAAGCCCTCGTTATTCATAAGCTCGGGTCGTCGGCCAAGGAGCGTGAGGATCGCGTCGCAAGCCTGCTCGTCAAGGTCGGCCTCAAGGCCGAGCACATGCGCCGCTACCCGCACGAATTCTCCGGCGGCCAGCGCCAGCGCATCGTGATCGCGCGTGCGCTCGCGGTCGAACCGAAGCTGATCGTCTGCGACGAGCCGGTGTCCGCGCTCGACGTCTCGATCCAGGCGCAGGTCATCAACCTCCTGGAAGATCTCCAGGGCGAGTTGAACCTCACCTATCTCTTCGTCGCGCACGACCTTTCGGTGGTCGAGCACATTTCGGACCGCGTCGCGGTGATGTATCTCGGCCGCATCGTCGAGCTGGCGAAGGCGAGCGACCTCTATCGCAATCCGCAGCATCCCTACACCAAGGCGCTGCTCTCCGCCGTTCCGGTGCCCGATCCCAAGCTCAAGCGCAACCGCATCCGTCTCAAGGGCGACGTGCCGAGCCCGATGAAGCCGCCGGCAGGCTGTCACTTCCACACCCGTTGCCCGATCGCCCAGCCACGCTGCGCGGAAAGCGCGCCGGAACTGAAGGAAGGCGCAGGCGGGCACTTCGTGGCGTGCCATCTGGCCTGAGGTGCGCGGTGCATAGGTCGTCGGAGGCCTTGATCCCAAGGGACCGGCCGGCGTAGGGGAGCGCATGAGCCAGGTACAGGATGTAACTCTCGGCGCGGTTGATACGGACCGTGCGACGGATGCGGAAGCGCGCAGGGCGCTGTGGGGATCGGCGCTCGGCTATGCCATGGATGGGTTCGACCTCCTCATCCTCGGCTTCATGCTGACGGCGATTTCGAAAGACCTTCATTTCACCCAGCCGCAGGCGGCCTCGCTGGTGACGGGAACGCTGGTCGGCGCGGTCGTTGGCGGCTTGGTCTTTGGCATGTTGTCGGACCGGCTCGGCCGCGTGCGGGTTCTGACCTGGAGCATCGTCCTGTTCGCGGTTTTCACCGGCCTGTGTGCGCTGGCCCAGGGCTATTGGGACCTGCTGACCTACCGGGCCATCGCCGGCATCGGCCTCGGCGGCGAATTCGGCATTGGCATGGCCCTGGTGGCCGAGGCCTGGCCCGCGGGCAAGCGGGCGCGGGCAACGTCCTATGTCGGGCTTGGCTGGCAGTTCGGCGTGCTGACGGCGGCGCTGGTGACGCCGGTGCTGTTGCCGATCATTGGCTGGCGCGGGATGTTTGCACTCGGCGTGTTTCCGGCGGTGGTCGCTTACGTCATCCGGCGCAAGCTGCACGAACCGGACGTCTTCATCGCGCACAAGGCGAATGCGGCGAATACCGGCTCGTCACTTCGCGCGCTCGTCGCCGATGCGGAGACGATCCGGATCGGCATCGGCATGATCATTCTCTGCTCGGTGCAGAATTTCGGCTATTACGGCATCATGATCTGGCTGCCGAACTATCTCTCGACGCGATTCGGCTACGGCCTGACACAATCGGCGCTCTGGACATCAGTCACCATCGCCGGCATGGCGCTCGGCATCTTCCTGTTCGGTCATGCGGCTGATCGTTTCGGCCGCCGTGCGGCGTTTCTGACCTACATGCTGGGCGCGGCCGTCATGGTGGTGGTCTATTCGCAACTGACGAGTGCTGGTGCGCTGCTGATCGGCGGAGCTGCGATGGGCTTCTTCGTCAACGGCATGCTCGGCGGCTACGGCGCGCTGATGAGCGAGCTTTATCCGACCGCGGCGCGCGCCACTGCGCAGAACGTGTTCTTCAATATCGGTCGCGCCGTTGCCGGCTTTGGTCCGCTGGTCGTCGGCATCGTCAGTGTCGCTTACGGCTTCCCGACCGCAATCGCAGGCCTTGCACTGCTCTACCTCATCGACATCGTGGCGTTGCTCGCGCTCATCCCGGAGCGGCGCGGCGTCGATCTCGCCTGACGGAGCAGCCCGTTCGCCCGCGTTGGCCATGCCCGGAGCGCGGTGGATCCCGTCATGCGCTCTTGGCGGGCCAGGGGACGACCTGTCCCGCCATCACTAGCCGGTCACGACCGCTGTCCTTGGCGGTGTAGAGCGCGCGGTCGGCGGCTGCGATCAGCGTGCTGCAGTCCGTCGCGATCTGGGACGGGAAACTCGTCGCGGCGCCGACGCTGGCCGTCACCAGCCGGGAAGCCGGATTTTGCGCATGCGGCATGGCGAGATCGTGCAGCGCCTGGCGGACTCCTTCGCCGACCTCGGCGCAGCCGTCCGGGCCGGTGTTCGGTAGCAGAACGACGAATTCCTCGCCGCCATAGCGCGCTGCGAGGTCGGCCGGGCGCCTGGCCTGTGTGGATAGGATCCGGCCCAGTGCGCGCAGACACCCGTCGCCGGCCAAATGTCCGTAATGGTCGTTGAACTTCTTGAAATGATCGAGGTCGATCAGCAGAAGCGATAGCTGCGTGCCATCGCGCCGGGCGCGCGCCCATTCGTCGGCCAGGCGTTCGTCGAATGCGCGCCGGTTGGCAAGCCCGGTGAGGCCGTCGGTCGTCGCAAGCGCGGCGAGCTTGTCCTGAAGGTCTTTCTGCTCGGTCATATCGCGCACGACAGCGACGACGCCGTCGATCTCGCCACTGTCCGACGCCAGCGTCACGTGCAGTGCCGCCTCGGCCCAGATCTCGCCCTTGTCGCGATGGCGCTGGCGATAGACGAACCGCGCTTCCTCGGCTTCGCCGTTCTTCAGCGCGGCGATGGCCTGCTCGACCCGTTCCATGTCATCCGGGTGGATGCCGGCCAGAGCCGACGTGCCCAGCAGGTCCTCGGCGGGCCAGCCGGTGATGCGCACGCATGCGGGAGAGACGTAGAGCAGCCGGTTATCCAGCCCGATCCGGGTCACCATGTCGCTGGATTGCTCGGCCAGCAGGCGGAAATTTTCTTCCTTGGCGACGAGGACCTGTGCCATGCGTTGCCGCTGCGACAACTGACGGACCAGATAGAAGCCGATCACGGCGATCAGCAGCACGAGGCCGAGAACGAAGATCATGCGCGCGGCCGCTGCGTGTCGCCAGGGGGCGAGCACGTCGTCCTGCGACTTGCTCGCCAGCACCATCAGGGGATAGTGGCTGCTGCGCTGGTAGTAGCTCAGCCGCTGCACGTTATCCAGCGGCGACTTGAAATAGTAGACCGCCGCAGCCGGACGGCTTTTCCATTGCTTGAACAACGGAGCATTGGACAGGTCGCGTCCGACGAAGGCGCTGCTCTCGTCGCGGCTGCGCGCCAACATGATGCCGTCGTTGTTCAGCAGCGACGCCGAGCTGTGCGGACCGAGGTCGAAGCGTTCGTAGAACTTGACGAAATAGCTGACGTCAATCGTCAGCAGGGCGACGCCGCCGAAGCTTCCGTCGGGATGGTTGATCCGGCGCGACGCAGTGATGATCCACTGGCCGCCGGCGCGGCTCCTGACGGGGCGCCCGATCAGCGTGTCGCGATCCCGCGAATCGCGATGACGCTGAAAATATTCGCGGTCGCTGTTGTTGAGCCCGGAGAAATCGACATGCTCAGTGGTGGCAAGCCAGCGGCCGGTCTCGTCATAGACGAAGATGCCGCGAATGCGCTCCGACGATTTGCGGGTCGGCAAATACGCCTGGAGCCTTGTGATCGTATCGGGGCCGGTCCCGTCGAGCTCGAGCCGGTGGACTAGTCCGACCAGGATCGTATCGGTGAGCTCGAACGTGTCGTCCGCGTGCTGGATCAGCGAATGCGCCAGATTGGTAACGTCGATCTCGGCGCTTCTGAGCTCCGCATCGCGCGTTTCCCATTCGCGCCAGACGCTCAAGCCCAAAATCGTCACGCAGATCAGTGCAACGAATCCCGCCGCCCAGAGCGGAAGGCGGGTCTTGCCGAGTTCGCGGCTCGTGACCATCGGGTTTGCTCCAATTCGGTGCAAACCTCTCACTTTGGCCTTAACGGCCCATTGCAACAACTGTGATGATTGCGCGGGGCCGTACTCAACCGGAGGGAGTTGTCGGCATTTCGATCCAGTTTCGTCGGCGGATGTTAACCACGGTTCCGCGGCGTGATGTTTTCACCTCGCGCTTGCCGCTTCACCCATCCAGCGTAAATCCGACGCGCAGCGTTACCTGGTAGTGGCGCACCGCGCCGTTCTCGATGTGGCCGCGTGTCTGCACCACCTCGAACCATTTCATCTCGCGCACGGTCTTGGATGCGCGGCCGATCGCGTTCTTGACCGCGTCCTCGATCGAAGTCTCGGACGATCCGACCAGTTCCAGGATCTTGTAGACATGATCCTTCTCGGCTGCCGGCATGGTGGGCCTCCCTCGGTTGCGCTGCGGCGTCAGCCGTCGCGGGGTCTTTGGTCTGAACGGGCGCGGGCCTTTCCGGTTCCGTCGCCCGCGATGGCCGCATGCGCCAATCGCGGTGGAGCAGGCCGGGCTCGCCTGCCAAGCGCCAACGGACGTAATCGCTTCAGTGCGCGGAGCTATGCGGGCTCGCCATGCAGGCGGATGGCGGCAGGCTTGGCGTCGCGCAGCAGGCACCGCAGCAGTATCGCGAGCACCGCCATGAGTGCGAAGCCGCCAACGGCCGGAGCCACGCGATTTTGCAGGTCGCTCGCGGTGACGTTCTCTGCGGACAGCCGGGCCGATTGCAGCAGCCCATAGGCGTTAGCCAGCAGGAGCAGGGCGTAGACCGCGCTGCGTTCGCGCGAGCTCGCCAGGCCGGCAAAGTCCGGAAGCAGCAGGGCAAGCCCGATCCCCACGATCGGCAGGTCATAGTCGTAGGCGTAGGGGCTGATCATCACGGAGACGACCGCGACGATGCCGAGTGCGAAGCGGGGAGACGGTCCGCGAGCAACCGCAAGTGCGACGGTGGCCAGCGCAAGACCTGCCATTGCCATCTGCCCCCAGAACGCGCCAGTGGCGGGGAGGCCAGCATTGTACAGGGCCGCATAGGCCGAGATCATCCGATACAGCTGGTAGCGGCCTTCCTCCAGAAAGCCTGCGGCTTCCCGGATGCTGCCGAGCCACGCGAGCCAGATTTGCGGACCGAAGGCGAGCGTGCAGAGGAGCGAGCTCGCGACCACCACGATCGCGGCGGTCAGCACCGCCGGCCAGCGGCGCGTCAACAGCATGTAGATGCCGGCCGCAACGGCCAGATGAGGCTTGATGACCATCAGGCCGAGCGTGATGCCGGCGAGCACCGGGCGCCGTTCCGCGTTAATGCAGATCAGCCCGATCAGCGCGCCGGTCAACAGGCCGTTCTGGCCGATAGCGATCGTGATCGCGATAGCCGGGAAAAACACGACGAGCACGAGCGCGAAGTTGTTTCCGGCGATGGCGCGGAGCGTCATCAGATAGGCCGCCAGCGTGACCGCCGTGAAGAGAAAATAGGCGACCCAGCCCGGAAGAAACGCGAGGGGCGCAAGCACCAGGTCGAATTGCGGCGGGTAGGTCCAGGGCATGACGTCGGCCGGGCCGCCGGCTGCCGCGAGCTGCATCTTCGTGAATGACGCGAATTGGTAGGTCAGGTCGAGATCCTCGAGCCAGATTCGTTGCGCCACGATGTGGAAGGCGGTGAAGTCGGGTGTCTGGTTGCCGTACCAGAGGCCGCCTTCGAAGAACCGGAAGGCCTTGAAGATCAGTATGGCTGCGAGGAGCGAGAGAATGACGCAGACATAGATCGTCCGCTTCCGTGGCGAGGCTTGAATCTGCTCCAGGGTTGCGGTGAGCATATATGACGACCTTACGGCGAGACTGCGCTTTGCAGCTCAGATTGCCGAGCGGGCCTTAAGGGACGGTAACGAACCGGAAAGGATTCCGGCTTTGGATCGCAATTTGCGGTCCGAAGCCGCCACCGGCCATCGTTAACGACAGGCTGAACGGACGGTTGGATCCGATAGCCCTGGAAATTACCGATTAAAGTCTTTGCGTATCAGGTGAGGCGAGCGGAGGACCGGTCCTCGCTCGGACTGCAACCGTGATCGCGAGGTCGTTTTGTGACGCGTCAACGGTTTCGACCGTTCGAACGGATCGAGTCCTAGCATAGCGCGACGAGCGAGCGCTACGGATCCAGCTCCGTATCCCAGTAGAGATAGTCCAGCCAGCTGTCGTGCAGGTAGTTCGGCGGAAACAGGCGGCCGTTGCGGTGGAGCTGGTGCACGGTCGGCGCGAAGGCGTGCTGGCGCGGAAACATCTTGGCCTGCGCCGGCGTGAGATTGCCCTTGCGCAGGTTACAGGGCGAGCACGCCGCGACCACGTTTTCCCAGGTGGTCTGGCCGCCTTTGCTGCGCGGGACGATGTGATCGAAGGTGAGGTCTTCGGGCGAGCCACAATACTGGCAGGCGAAACGATCGCGCAGGAAGACGTTGAACCGGGTGAAGGCGGGATGCGTGGTCGGCTTGACGAAGGATTTGAGCGAAACCACGCTCGGCAGCTGCATTTGCAGCGTGGGGCTGTGAACCGCCTGATCGTAATGCGCTACGATATTGACGCGATCGAGGAACACCGCCTTGATCGCGTCCTGCCACGACCACAGAGACAGTGGGTAGTAACTCAGCGGCCGGAAGTCCGCGTTGAGGACCAGCACCGGCCAACTGCCTTGCGAGACATGTGCGTTCAAGTAACGCTCCCGGCCTCCAATATACGCTGCGAAGCAGCATGTATTGACATACTACATGCAGCGTGACGGGATTGTGAAGCCCGTTGAGCGACTTATTCAGGCGCAAGCAATACGGCGGCGGGGTGGCAGATGCTCAAAAACGCCGCGATTTGGGGAGGCCGTGCCCAGGAGTGATGGGCTGGGCTACTCCTGCACCCGCTCCAGCTTCTGCAAGCACCGCGTCGCGCGGACCGCGGCCGGCATCTCCTCGTCCGGAAAGCTCGTCTTCCAGTCGGTGACGCCGACTTCGCCGACATAGATATCGCCCTTCGAATCCAGCGCGATGCCATGTGGTGCCAGAAACTTTCCGCTGGCGACACCCGGGCCTTGCTCGCCGCCGAGCCGCGCGATGCGCTTTCCCGTGGCGTCCACGATCGACAGCCGCGGGCCGAGATTGGGCACCTTGCGATTGACGGCCATGCCGGGGCCGAGCTCGCCGATGACGAAGGTCGGGCTCTTGCCCCCGCCGCAGCAGCACAGCGCACAGGGGCGGTGCAGATTGTTCCACTGCGTCTCGTATTTGCCCTCGCCGTTGAACACCTGCACGCGATGGTTCTCGCGATCGGCGACATAGACCCAGCCATCGGCATCGGTGGCGATGTTGTGCACGATGTTGAACTGGCCGGGATCCGTGCCCGGCTCGCCCCAGCTTTTGATAAGCTTGCCGTCGGGCGTGTATTTGTGCACGCGGGCATTGCCATAGCCGTCGGAGACGTAGATCTCGCCCTTCGGCGACAGCGCGGTGTGGGTGCATCGATGGAACGGCTCGCCGCTCATGAATGGCGCAGGCTTTGCGGGAATGCCGATCGTCAGCAGCACCTTGCCGTCGGTGGTGCATTTGCGCACGGTGTGGTCGCCGTCATCGGTGCAGTAGAGATTGTCGTCGGCATCGATGTGCAGCCCGTGCGCGCGCGAGAACAGGCCTTCGCCAAAGCTGCGCAGGAAATTGCCCTCGCGGTCGAGCACCACCATCGGATGGGCGCCGCGGTTGAAGACATAGACGCGGTCCTTGCTGTCGACCGCCACCGAGGCGACGTCGGTGAGCTGCCAGCCGTCGGGAAGCTTCGCGAAATTTTCGACGACGCGGTAGCGGTGTTCGCCGGTGCCGAGAATCGCTGGCATGTGTTGTCCCCTCTTCAGTTGCCTCTGTCTTGCTCGTTTGCAGCCGCGGCCCGTCCCAAAATCCCCTCCTCGATCGCCTTGATCTGCAGCGCGAGAAATTTCGAGTTGATCCGGCACTGCGCGAGGCTGCCGGCGATGAACCACAGGCCGGGCTGCCCGGTGCGCGCATACATGTTGCGCAGCTCGAAACCATCGCCAAAGCCCCAGACCGGGCCGATACGGTCGGCGACGCCGTCGCCGAACAGCTTTCGCACGAGGTATTCCTGCGGCTTGTAGCCGGTCGAGAGCACGATGAGATCGGCTGCGATGGTCGTGCCATCCTTCAGCTGCGCGCCATCGGCCGTGAAGCCGTCGATGTCCTCGAATTGCTTCAGCTCGATCGCGCCTTCGACGATCAGGTTGGAGCAGCCGACGTTGAAATAATAGCCGCCGCCGCGGGTGAGGTATTTGAACTGCCAGCCGGTGCCGGCCTCGCCGAAGTCGAGCTTGAAGTCGACGCGGCGCAGTCCGTCGAGCAGCTCCTTGTCGAGTTCCTTCGACTGTTCCGTCAGCACCACATGGGTCTTCTTCGCCAGCGGCGTCGGCATCGATGTCGCGATCAGATCGTTGTCCTCGAGCGTGCCCTCATTGTAGATCGCATAGGCCAGCTGTGCCGACGGCTCGATATTGGTGACCAGCGTCGGCGAACGCTGCACCAGCGTCACCTTGGCGCCACTGGAATGAAGATCCTGCGCGATGTCGTGACCGCTGTTGCCGGTGCCGATGACGATGGCGCGCTTGCCGTGCCAGTTCTCGCCGTCCTCGTAGCGGCTGGAATGCAGCAGCGTGCCCTTGAAACGATCGAGAGTCGGAATATCAGGAACGTTAGCGATGCCGCTGACTCCGGTTGCCATGATCACATGACGCGGATGCATGGTGCGCTTGCTGCCGTCGGTGCGGCGCAGCGTCACCGTCCAGCGTCCCTTGGCCTCGTCATAGGCGCCGCCTTCGAATTCGGTGCCGGTCCAGAAGTTCAGCTCCATCGCGTCGACGTAAGCTTCGAACCAGTTCGCGAGCTTGTCCTTGGGGATGTAGGTCGGCCAGCTCGGCGGGAACGGCATGTAGGGCAGGTGATTGACCTGCACCTCGTTGTGCAGGGTGAGCGCGTGATAGCGCTTGCGCCAATTATCGCCGACCCGCGTCTCGCGATCGACGATCAGCGTGTCGATCTGCAACTGCTTCAGCCGCGCCGCGATCGCGAGCCCGGCCTGGCCGCCGCCAACCACCAGTACGGCGGGATCACGATCGGAATAGTCGCGCGAGGCCTTGCGCAAGTCGAGCCAGTTCGGCCCGCGGAAATTGCGCGAATAGGCCTGGCCGCGCGGTCGCGACGTGCCGAGCTGTTCCTCAAAACCTTTGAGCTCGTCGAGCGCGGTAAGTAGCGTCCACGCCGTCAAACGATCGCCGTCGGCGGCATCGGGCACGAGCCGCAAGATGCCGCTGCCGCGCCCCTGCGCGGTCTCGAAATTGAAGATCGCCTCGATATTGTTTGTGCCGGCACGTGTCACCCAGCGCGGCGCTGCGCGGTTCGTGGCGATCCTGAGATTGCTCGGCGCCGCATTGGGTGCGAGGCCGGTCAATGCTCGAGCGACGTTATCGCGTCCGGCGATGGTTTGTAGATTCCAGCTTAGTGCCAGCACATCGCGCCAGAAACATTCGGCGACGAACAGGCGGTCGAGAGCAGCGCGATCGGATCGAGCAAGCGTGCGCTCGAATTCGTCCAGCCAGGCTTGCGCGGAGACGGAAATATCCTTCGTCTTGTCCAGCATACGCGACCTCGTGCCGTCTTCGCGGCGTTTCCTCTGGCGTTTCCTCTGAGGTCGGACGCTATACTGGTTCAGTCGATGTCGAAAGCGCGTTACCCGAGCAGCGAGAGCATGTGGCTCTGCTCGGGCGGAATGCGCCTCATGTTGTTGGCGGCGAAATCCCGGCTTGTGTCTGTGCCGGCATCTCGTTGACCACGCACGCGTCGTTGCAACTGCAACATAGCTTTAAACGCTGTTCGGCGGCCTCACGCCGAAAGCACGCCCTCGCGCTTTTTCACCGCGCGGTAATAGCTCCACCACAGATGCGCGGCAGCACCACGGAACGGACGCCAGGGCTCGGCGAGCGGCGCCATCTGCTTTTCCGTCGGCCGTGCCTGAAGGCCGAGGCCAATCTTGATGCCCTCCTGCACGGCGAGGTCGCCGGCCGGCCAGGCATCGCCATGGCCGAGGCAAAACAGGAGATAGACGTCCGCCGTCCAGGGCCCGATGCCGGGCAGCGAGATCAGCGTGTGATGCGCGGCATCCGCATCTTCTTCGGCGAGCACGTCGAGATTCACCCGCTCCGCGATGATCTCGCGCGCGAGATGTTTCAGTGTCTTGATCTTGGCGGCCGACAGGCCGAGCCGCCCCAGCCGGTCGGTGCGGGCACGGCGCACGGCCTCGTGGTCGAACGGATCGAAGGCGGCGGACAGGCGTCCCCAGATCGCCGCGGCGCTCGCGGTCGAGAGCTGCTGTCCACAGACGATATGGGCAAGTCCCGCAAACCCCGGCTCGCGCCGCCGTAACGCCGGCATGCCCGCGATCTCGAGCACCGGCTTCAGACGCGGATCGCGCTTGACCAGCGTATGGACGGCCTCTTCGAGATCGGACTGGGCTTCGAGGTGGATGGTCATTGTTGCCTAACTCGTGATGCGCGGGCTTGACCCGTGCATCCATCTCATATCGTAACAGGGTCTTGGAAGATGGATGGCCGGGTTATGGGCGAGCGGAAGCGATGCCGTCCTTAACGGCTATGCACGGCCATGACGAGATCTTTGCATATGCCGCCACCCGTTTTCCGATTTGCCCCCAGCCCGAACGGCCTCTTGCATCTCGGCCACGCCTATTCGGCGCTGCTCAATTTCGATCGCGCGCAGCAAACCGGCGGGCGGCTGCTGCTGCGGATCGAGGACATCGACGCGACGCGCTGCCGGCCGGAGTTCGAGACGGCGATTGATGAGGACCTCGCCTGGCTGGGGATCACCTGGGAGACGCCGGTGCGGCGGCAGTCGGAGCATCTCGCCGATTATCGCGCTGCGTTGGAAAAACTCGCCGCGCTCGGCCTCGTCTATCCCGCCTTCGAAAGCCGCGCCGAGATCGCCAGGCTCGTGGCTGCGCGCGAGGCCCATGGACCATGGCCGCGCGATCCCGACGGTGCACCGCTCTATCCCGGTGACGCGAAATCGCTGGCGGCCGGCGAGAGGTCGCATTTGATCGATACCGGCGCGGCTTACGCGTTGCGGCTCGACATGGCGGCCGCCTGCCGGCGCGTTGCCGGCCTGACCTGGAATGAGTTGGGTGAGGGCCCCGATGGCGAGCGCGGCACGGTCGCCGCACTGCCCGAGGCGTGGGGCGACGTGATCCTGGCCCGCAAGGAGACGCCGACCAGCTACCATCTGTCCGTCGTGGTCGACGACGCGCTCCAGGGTGTGAGCGAGATCGTGCGCGGCCAGGACCTGTTCCACGCCACCTCGGTCCACCGCCTGCTCCAGGCTCTGCTCGGCCTGCCTGAGCCCGCCTACCGCCACCACCCCCTGATTCGCGACGCCCACGGGCGGAAGCTGTCGAAATCGGACCGCTCGACCGGTCTGCGGGAGTTACGCGCTGCGGGCATCTCGCCCGCCGGTATCCGCACGTTCGTGGGATTAGGCTAAGTTTCTCTGGGGGTTAGCAAAACGCTGCCGTGACTCCAGGGGTTCCGCCGTGCCATGCTTAGCCGATAGCCAGGGGTTCGAAGGGGATATACTTCGAAGGGGATTTATGGCGGCGAAAACGCGCACTACGCGGGCGTCCAGGCGACCGCCGCGGAAGCGACCCGCGGCGGCCGGTAAGGTACGCAAGCGCGGCGCCAAGCCGGCCGCACCGGACATGGTCCAGGTGGCGCTAGCCGCCTTTGCCCACGAGGTCCGCACCCCCCTGACCGGGATTCTGGCGATCAGCGACCTGCTCTCGACCTCCGATCTCGGCGAGCGGGAACGGCGCTGGGCCGATACCATCAAGGCCGGTGCCGAGCATCTGGCGAACCTTGCCACGCTATTCGTCGATGCCGCCAAGACCGGCAAGGGCGCGGGCGGCAGCACGCTGCGGCAGGATTTGTTCGATCTGCGGGCGCTCGCCCGCAGCACCGGCGATTCGCTCGCCGGCCGCGCCGCCGCCAAGGGTCTTCAGGCCGAGGTCGATATCTCCGACAAGCTTGCGGGCCTCGTGGTCGGCGATCCCGTCCGCCTCCGCGCCGCGCTCGAGAATCTGATCGACAATGCCGTGAAGTTCACTGACCAGGGCGGCGTGGCGATATCGGCGACGCCCTGGCGCCCCGCCAAGGGCGGCGGAAGAGGCAAGACCAAGGACAAGGTGAAAGGCAAGCGCAAAGTCGGCGTCGCCTTTGCGGTGTCGGACAGCGGCATCGGCCTGACCATGGCCGAGATCAAGCGGCTGTTCCGCCCGTTCACCCAGGCCAATGTCACCATCGCGTCGCGCTTCGGCGGCGCCGGGCTCGGTCTGTCCTCGGTGAAGCAGCTGGCGCGCGCGATGGGCGGCGACATCACGGTCGCGCCACGGCGCGGCGGTGGTGCCACCTTCACGCTGACGGTGTCGCTGGATGCGGCGGGTCCCGCGAAGTCCCGCAAATCGGGCGGTGAGGAGCCGAATGCGCTGGCGGCGTTGCGCGTGCTCAGCGTGGAGGACAATCCGTTCGGCCGCGTCGTGCTCAACACAATTTTGACCGAGCTCGGTCATCATGCCGAGTTCATCGGCCGCGGCGAGGACGCGGTGAACCGGCTCGCGCAGGGCGGTTTCGATGCGGTGCTGATGGATATGGTGTTGCCGGGCATCGACGGCGTTGAGGCGATCCGCCGGATCCGCACGATGCAGGCGCCGCTGGCTCAGATCCCGATCATAGGCGTGTCCGGTCGCGGCGAGGACGAGGCGGCGTCGCGCGAGGCCGGCGCCAACGCCTTCCTGGTCAAGCCTGTGTCCCCGCGGGCTTTAGCGACTGCGCTGCTTGAAGCGAGACGCCGTGAGGAAGCCGCGACTTGATGATCGCGGCGTTGAGCTCGCCGCCAAAGACGAAGATCGCGGCGATGAAATACAGAAACACCAGCGCGATGATCACCGAGGCGAGCCCCGCATACATCGTGACGTAATTGTTGGCGAAGCGCGCCAGGTACTGGCCGAACACGACGCCCGAGATCAGCGACGCCACGATGGTGAAGACGATGCCGGGCAGGATCTGGAGGAAGCCGCGCCGTCCGGCCGGCAGCCAGGTATGCAGGATGATCAGCGCCACCACCAGCGCGCTGATGGTGATGCCGTAGCGCAGCCAGGTCAGGATGCTTTCGTTGGATTCGACGAACAGTGGAATGTGGCGCCGCGCTGCCTCGATGAAGAGCGGGCCGAGCACGATCAGGAATGCCATGGCAAGCGCGGTGATGGCCGCGACCAGCGTGTAGCCGATCGATTCCAGCCGCAGCCAGTACCAGCGCCGCATCTCCACCACCGCATAAGCGCGGTTCAGCGCAACGCGAAGCGCCTCGACGCCGTTCGAGGCGAAATAAACCGACAGCACCGCGCCGATCGTCAGCACGCCGGTGCGGGTGGTGGTCAGCACGTCGTGGATCTCGCCGGAGAGCGCATCCGCCACTTGCGTGGGCCACACCTGAAGCATCAGACCAGCCGCCTGGTCGGCGAGCTCCTTGGAGCCGAAGAAGCCGGCCAGCGACGTCAGCACGATCAGGAACGGGAACAGCGCCATCAGCGTCGACAGCGCGATGTGGCTCGCGATCGCCCAGCCGTCGTCGGCCAGGAAGGTATAAAACGCGTCCATCGCGACGACGTAGATGTAGCGGATCGCTCTCAAGATCATTGGGCTAACATCTGATATAATTGGCCTAAAAGCCAGATCGCGAAAACGCTACCTGTTTCCCCCGTTGTCATTCCGGGGCGATGCGTAGGACCGCGCGGAGCGCAAGCCCGAGCATCGAGCCCGGAATGACGGCGTGCGCCATAGCGGACCGGCGCACACGGTGTTATCTAGCCCTGATGGCATCTCTCCTAAGTACTTTCATCCTGCCGGTGGCAGCCGGCGCCGTGGCGATTGTGCTGCTGCTCGGTCTCGTCAACATGATGCGCGGCGGCTCGCCCAACACCTCGCAGAAGCTGATGCGCTTGCGCGTACTGCTTCAGTTCGTGGCGATCGTGGTTGCCATGCTCGCCGTCTGGGCCATGGGGCGCTAACATGGTCGTGCTCAACCGCATCTACACCAAGACTGGTGACGACGGAACGACAGCGCTCGGAACCGGCGAGCGCCGTCCGAAATATGATTTGCGCATCGCGGCCTATGGCACGGTCGACGAGACCAATGCCGCGATCGGCGTTGTTCGCCTGTACACAAAGGATGCGCCTGAGCTTGATGCGATGCTCGGCCGGATCCAGAACGATCTATTCGACCTTGGCGCTGACCTCGCGGTGCCCGAGCGGGAAGGCAAAGCGGAACGGTTGCGCGTGGTGGCGAGCCAGGTCGAGCGGCTCGAGCACGATATCGACGCGCTCAACGACAAGCTCGCACCGCTCACGTCTTTCGTGCTGCCGGGCGGCACGCCGGCCGCCGCCTACCTTCATGTCGCCCGCACGATTTGCCGTAGGGCGGAACGTATGATGGTGGAACTGGCGGCCCGGCCCGGAGAGCCGGTCGGTGCAGCTGGCATCCAGTATATGAACCGCCTGTCGGACTTCCTGTTCGTGGCCAGCCGTGCGGCCAACCATAATGGCGCCGGCGACGTGCTCTGGATTCCGGGCCAGAACCGCTGACCCATTGAGCAGCGCATTTCCAAGGTCTAAAATTTGGCCCTGTCGCGCGTTGACCGGGCCGGATCAGGCCTTTAGGTTCCGCGCCAGTTGAATAGCCCCCCTCCCAAATTGAGTGAAAGAGGATCGATGAAGGTCTTAGTGCCGGTAAAGCGGGTGGTCGATTACAACGTCAAGGTCCGCGTCAAGAGCGATGGATCGGGCGTTGAACTCGCCAACGTCAAGATGTCGATGAATCCCTTCGATGAAATCGCGGTCGAGGAAGCGCTGCGCCTGAAGGAAGCCGGCAAGGCTACCGAGGTCGTGGTGGTCTCCATCGGACCGGCGCAGGCATCGGAGACGATCCGCACTGGGCTCGCCATGGGTGCCGACCGCGGCATCCTGGTGAAGGCCGACGGCACCGTCGAACCGCTCGCCGTCGCCAAGATCCTGAAGAAGGTCGCGGAAGAAGAGCAGCCCGGCCTGATCATTCTCGGCAAGCAGGCGATCGACGACGACAGCAATCAGACCGGCCAGATGCTGGCCGCGCTGCTCGGCTGGTCGCAGGCGACCTTCGCCTCGAAGCTCGAAGTTGAAGGAAGCGACTTCAAGGTCACGCGTGAAGTCGACGGCGGTCTGCAGACCGTGAAGCTGAAGGGGCCGGCGATCGTCACCACCGATCTTCGTCTTAACGAGCCGCGCTATGCCTCACTGCCCAACATCATGAAGGCCAAGAAGAAGCCGATCGCGGACAAGACCGTCGCCGATTACGGCGTCGACATCACCGCGCGCCTCGAAGTTCTGAAAACGGCTGAGCCCGCGGGCCGCAAGGCCGGCGTCAAGGTGAAGGACGTCGCCGAGCTGGTGTCGAAGCTCAAGAACGAAGCCGGGGTGCTCTGATGACGACGTTGCTGATTGCCGAACACGAACAGGAAGTCCTCAAGGACTCCACCAACAAGGCGCTGACCGCGGCGTCCCAGCTCGGCGGCGACGTCCATGTGCTGGTCGCCGGTGGCGGGCAGGGCACCAAGGCTGCGGCCGAGGCTGCCTCGAAGCTCACGGGCGTTGCCAAGGTGCTGGTCGCCGAAGGCGAGCCCTACGCGCACGATCTGGCCGAGCCGCTGGCCGCCCTGATCGTCTCGCTGGCGCCCTCCTATGACGCGATCGTCGCGCCCGCGACCTCGCGCTTCAAGAACGTGATGCCGCGCGTCGCAGCTCTGCTCGATGTCATGCAGGTCTCGGAGATCACCAAGGTGGTCGCGCCCGATACCTATGAGCGTCCGATCTATGCCGGCAACGCCATCCAGACGGTGAAGTCGAAGGACGCCAAGAAGGTCATCACGGTCCGTACCTCGACCTTCGCGGCGGCAGCTGCCGGCGGCAGCGCGCCGGTCGAGAGCGTTCAGGCTGCGGCCGATCCGGGCCTGTCGTCCTTTGTCGGCGAGGAAGTCGCCAAGAGCGACCGTCCTGAGCTGACCTCGGCCAAGATCATCGTCTCCGGTGGCCGCGCCATGCAGAGCCGCGAGAACTTCGCCAAGTACATCGAGCCGCTCGCCGACAAGCTCGGCGCCGGTGTCGGTGCCTCGCGCGCGGCGGTCGACGCCGGCTATGCGCCGAACGACTGGCAGGTCGGCCAGACCGGCAAGGTCGTGGCCCCCGAGCTCTATGTCGCGGTGGGTATTTCCGGCGCGATCCAGCATCTGGCCGGCATGAAGGACTCCAAGGTGATCGTCGCGATCAACAAGGACGAGGACGCGCCGATCTTCCAGGTCGCCGACTACGGCCTGGTCGCCGACCTCTACCAGGCGGTTCCGGAGCTGACGGCCGAACTCGGCAAACTCGGCAAGTAAAACGCGTTAAAAACACCGGCCGGAGGCATAAACTCCGGCCGGTGTTGCTTTTTCGAGGCGTTTTCTTTGGCGTGGGGCACGCCTTCGAAGCGATCCAATCTAGGTTTCGAGCCAGGATTCTGATCTAATCGAGCTTCTGATAAATCAGACTTCCCCGGCTCAGGGGATAGGCAGGGCGCGATCTGCGCGCCGTTCCGGTGGATGACATTATGGCGGCAGTAATCAAGAAGGTCGGCGTGATCGGCGCGGGTCAGATGGGCAATGGCATCGCGCATGTCGCGGCCTTGGCCGGCTTCGACGTGGTGCTCAACGACATCTCGGCCGACCGCCTCAAGTCGGGCATGGCGACGATCAACGGCAATCTGGCCCGCCAGGTCTCCAAGAAGGGCGTGACCGAGGACGACAAGGCCAAGGCGATGGCGCGCATCAAGCTCGCCGAGAAGCTCGACGACCTCGCCGACTGCGATCTCGTGATCGAGACCGCGGTTGAGAAGGAAGAGGTCAAGCGCAAGATCTTCCACGAGCTCTGCGCGGTGTTGAAGCCGGAGGCGATCGTCGCCTCCGATACGTCCTCGATCTCGATTACGCGGCTCGCCGCCGCCACCGACCGGCCCGAGCGCTTCATCGGCATTCACTTCATGAATCCGGTGCCGCTGATGGAGCTGGTGGAGCTGATCCGCGGCATCGCCACCGACGATTCGACCTTCGAGGCGTCCAAGGAATTCGTCGCCAAGCTCGGCAAGCAGGTCGCGGTCTCCGAGGATTTTCCGGCCTTCATCGTCAACCGCATCCTGCTGCCGATGATCAACGAGGCGATCTACACGCTGTACGAAGGTGTCGGCAACGTCGAGGCGATCGACGCGGCGATGAAGCTCGGCGCCCACCATCCGATGGGCCCGCTCGAGCTCGCCGATTTCATCGGTCTCGATACCTGCCTCTCGATCATGCAGGTGCTGCATGAGGGCCTGGCCGACTCCAAGTACCGCCCGTGCCCGCTGCTGGTGAAATACGTCGAGGCCGGCTGGCTCGGCCGCAAGACGCAGCGCGGCTTCTACGACTACCGCGGTGCCAAGCCGGTTCCGACGCGCTGATCCATCTTGTGACAATTCATGTCGCGTTAACCGCTCGCCCCTAGGCTGCCGCCGGTACGAGGATTTGCGTAATGGACACGATGGCGATGGTCAGCACCATGCTGGCCTCTCAGCAAGGCGCGCTGCAGTCGAACATCTCGGCAACGCTGATGAAGCAGAACGCGGATGCGGAGAAATCCGCCGTCCTGACGCTGCTGGGCGCTGGTCAGCCCTCGCTCGCCAATGTCGGCGCAGGCGTTGGCGGCAACCTCAATATCACAGCTTAAAGCGACGCAGCGGTCGGCCCCAGCGCGGCCCGGATCAGCCTGAGCGCGTCGTCGCTCGCCCATTCGGCCGGTCCCGCAATCGTCGCGATTTCGCAGCCCTGCGGGTCGACGAGCACCGAGGTCGGCATGCCCAGGGCTCGGCCTATCGACTTAAGATCCTGAAAAACCTTAGCTTTCTGATCGGTAAAGTAGCCAAGCCGAGTCAGGCTGGCGTCTTTCAGGAAATTCTTCGGCTTCTCGGGATCGCGGGTGTCGATATTGATCGCGATCACCTCGAAATTCGGGCCGGAAAGCTTGGCCTGGAGCTGGTCCAGCGCCGGCATCTCTTTCCGACACGGCACGCACCAGGTCGCCCAGAGGTTGACCAGCAGCGTCTTGCCTCGGAAATCGGACAGCTTCTTCGGCCTGCCATCGGCATCCTCGAAGGCCAGGTCCGGCAGCTTCAGGGGGGCGCTCGCCATGGTCAGTGCCGCCACCTCGCCATGGGCGAGCGGGGCGATCTTTTGGGCGGTGGCCACCGCAGCCCGGCAGGCCGGATCGCCTGATGGCGCCCGGCTCAGGCCCAGCCCGTACAGCGCGGCGAAGCCGGCCAGCCCGCCGACCACCACGGTGGCGATGACGATGGGGATCCGGCGCGTGGCGGAGGGCTTCTGGTCGAGCATATCGTTTGTCATCCGGTCGCAGATATGGCTATCAGGGGCCTCTTAATACGGCTGGCCTCCGCCAGCAAACGTGCGGCAAAGCAAGGCGTGAGCAGGGGATCATGAGCAACAAGATGTGGGGCGGCCGGTTCTCGGAACGTCCCGATGAGATCATGGAAGAGATCAACGTCTCCATCGACGTCGATCGTCACCTCTTCGCCCAGGACATTGCCGCGTCCAAGGCCCACGCCGCGATGCTTGCCAGCCAAGGCATCATCACGGCCTCTGATGCGAAAAATATCGGCAAGGGTCTAGACACGATTTTGTCAGAGATCGGGAAGGGCGGCTTCGAGTTCAAGCGCGCGCTCGAGGATATTCATATGAATGTCGAGAGCCGCCTGTCGGAGCTGATCGGGCCGGCCGCCGGCCGCCTGCACACCGCGCGCTCGCGCAACGACCAGGTCGCGACCGACTTCCGTCTCTATGTCCGCGAGATCGTCGACGAGACCGATGCCGCGCTCGCCGCGTTCCAGCAGGCGCTGGTGGAGCGCGCGCTGGAGCATGCGGGAACGGTGATGCCCGGCTTCACGCATCTGCAGACCGCGCAGCCCGTGACGTTCGGTCACCATCTGCTCGCCTATGTCGAGATGGCTGCGCGCGATCGCGGCCGTTTCCAGGATGCGCGCAAGCGGCTCAATGAATCCCCGCTCGGCGCGGCCGCGCTCGCCGGCACCTCGTTCCCGATCGACCGTCATGCCACCGCCAAGGCGCTGGCCTTCGACCGTCCGATGGCGAACTCGCTTGATGCGGTCTCCGACCGCGACTTCGTGCTGGAGACGCTGTCGGCGGCCTCGATCTGCGCCGTGCACATGTCGCGCTTCGCCGAGGAGATCGTGATCTGGACCTCGCCGCTGGTTGGCCTCATCCGCCTCAGCGACAAGTTCACCACCGGATCCTCGATCATGCCGCAGAAGCGCAATCCTGATGCGGCCGAGCTGGTGCGCGCCAAGACCGGCCGCGTCATCGGTGCGCTCAACGGTCTCCTGATCGTGATGAAGGGCCTGCCGCTCGCCTATCAAAAGGACATGCAGGAGGACAAGCAGGGCGCGATGGAGGGCTTTGCCGCGCTGTCGCTGGCGATCCGCGCCATGACCGGCATGGTCCGCGACCTCATTCCGGACGAGGCAAAAATGAAGGCCGCCGCAGGCGAGGGCTATGCCACTGCGACCGATCTCGCCGACTGGCTGGTGCGGACGCTGAAGATGCCGTTCCGCGAGGCCCATCACGTCACCGGCCGCATTGTCGCCAAGGCCGCCGAGGGCGGCGTGGCGCTGCACGAGCTGCCGCTGAAGGAGATGCAGGCGATCGAGCCCAGGATCACCAAGGACGTGCTCGGCGTGCTCTCGGTCGAATCGTCGGTGAAGAGCCGCACCAGCTTCGGCGGCACTGCGCCGAAGAACGTGACGTCGCAGGCCAAGGCATGGGCGAAGCGGCTGGAAAAAGAGCGAAAATTGGGCTGAAGGCAAAATTTCGCTTATGTTTCATGGTCATCCGGCTCTCGCCAGAGCGCGCCAATCTCTGTATGGTGCGCCCCGCGTAGTGGGGATTTCGTCGTGACGTCAAAGTTTCGCCCGGCCGGCTCGGGGTGGGCCATCATTGTCTTGAGCCTGAGCGCGCTTGCGCTCGCCGGCTGTGGCCGGAAGGGCCCGCTCGATCTGCCGCCGACCGCCTCCAACGCGTCCACGGCCAATATCGCCGCGCCGACCGACACCGAGACCGAAGCCCAGAAAACGCCGAGCGTGTTCAATCCGACCTATGGCGCGGATGCCCCCCCGGCGGCGACCAAGGGCAAGAAGAAACCGTTTATCCTCGACCCGCTCCTGGACGAAAAACCCAGCCGATAGGCTGGGGCAACCGAGCCATCGCCATGAACCATTTCGACTACCGCAACGGCGTGCTGCACGCCGAGGCGGTGAACCTGTCCGAGCTGGCCGCAACCGTCGGCACGCCGTTCTATTGCTATTCGACCGCCACGCTTGAGCGGCACTATCGCGTCTTCGCCGATGCCTTTGCCGGCGAGAAGGTGCTGGTCTGCTATGCCATGAAGGCGAACTCCAACCAGTCGGTGCTGCGCACGCTGGCGAAGCTTGGTGCCGGCGCTGACGTCGTCTCCGGCGGCGAGCTGAAGCGCGCGCTGGCCGCCGGTATCCCTGCCAGCAAGATCCTGTTCTCCGGCGTCGGCAAGACCGAAGACGAGCTGCGCGCCGCGCTCGCCGCCGACATCCTCTGTCTCAACGTCGAATCCGAGCCCGAGCTCGAATTGCTCTCGCGGCTTGCGACCGAGACGGGCAAGACCGCGCGGATCTCCATCCGCGTCAATCCGGACGTCGATGCCGGCACGCATGCCAAGATCTCCACCGGCAAGTCCGAGAACAAGTTCGGCATCCCGATCGCGCATGCTCGCGAGGTCTACGCGCGGGCCGCGAAGCTGCCGGGCATCCAGGTGACCGGCACCGACGTGCATATCGGCAGCCAGATCACCGACCTGTCCAAGATGGAGACCGCGTTCCGCATCCTGTCCGAATTCGTGCAGACGCTGCGTTCCGACGGCCACAACATCAGCCACGTCGATTTCGGCGGCGGGCTCGGCATTCCCTATTACATGGACCGCGAGGCGCCGCCGGCGCCGGATGCCTATGCCGCGATGGTCAGGCGCGTCAGCCACAATCTCGGCTGCACCCTGATGTTCGAGCCGGGCCGCATGATCGTCGGCAATGCCGGCATCCTCGTCGCCAAGGTGATCTATGTGAAGCACGGCGACGGCAAGAACTTCGTCATCATCGACGCCGCGATGAACGACCTCATCCGCCCGACGCTGTACGAGGCGCATCACGACATCCTGCCGGTGACGCAGCCGGCAAAGGGCGCGGCGACCGTCGTGGCCGACGTCGTCGGCCCCGTCTGCGAGACCGGCGACTACCTCGCTCTCGACCGCACGCTGCCGACGCCGAAGGTGGGCGATCTCATCGCCATCATGACCGCGGGCGCCTACGGCGCCGTGCAGGCCGGCACCTACAACACGCGACCGCTGGTGCCTGAGGTGCTGGTGAAGGGTGATCAATACGCGGTCGTGCGCCCGCGCATCGAGGTCGAGCAGCTGATCGCGATGGATACGCCGGCGCCGTGGCTGTGAGGACGCCGGCGAGCATGCGCTCGCCGGCGCCGCGTGTTTGTCACGGCCCGTATTTCGGAGCCGGCTTCTGGTTGAAATCGTTCTCGTCGGTGACGCAGGTGAAGCTCGCTGCGTTGTTGGTGTCGCCACTGCCGTTGTATTTCGCGACCTTGGGGAAGACGCAGAGCGGCCGGGTCATCTGAACCGCGGGCGGCGTATCGGCCACGAACTTCGTGGCGAGGATCGTCTCCGGCGCGACGCCGGCCTCGACCCATTTGACCAGCGGTGTGAGCGCATCGAACGTGTTGGGACCGGGGCCGCCGGAACAGTGGTACAGCCCGGGCACCATGAACAGACGCGCGTAACTCTGGGTCCGTCGCAGCGCCGGATTGCCGTTGCCGTGATCGAAGAAGCCGACCGGCTGGAGGCCTTGCTGGAATCCCGGGCCTTCATTCCCCACCAGGGCCAGGAAATAGTTGATGCTGCTCTGGGACGGAATCAGCGGGTCGGCCCAGCCGTGGTACATCAGCAGCTTGCCGCCGTGTCCCCTGAATTCGCCGAGATCGGTGCTGGTCGCGTTCAGCACCGTGGCGAGCTGGTCGTCGACCTTGTCGATGTCGCGGTGGAAATCGAAATTGGCAAAATTGGTCGGGCTTGCCGGATAGCCGAAGCTCGGGCCGAACACCCAGTAGAACAGGCCGTCGAAGGCCGGCTCGGGCAGTCGTTCCTGAAACGCCAGGCCGAGGGCGAGGATGTCGTCGGTCTCGTTGCCGCGCTCGGAGCCCGGATTGACGAGCTGTCCGTTCACCGGGTCGATCGTGCCGGCGTAATAGCGCTGCATGGTCGTGACCTGGTCGGGGGTCAGGCAGGCCGGCGGTGCGTTGCCGCCGGTGCAGAGCAGGACCTTCGGATCGAAATGGCAGTCGCGCGGATCGGTCAGGAACTGATCGGTTTTGGCGCCGCCGTCCTGGCCGACGCATTGCTTCAGCACAGCCTGGTTGATCAGCGTCATCTGGCCGGGCTGGATGAACCGGCCGGGGCTCGCATGCGTGTTCTGCCAGCCATAGAGTCCCGCTATGTGCAAATGGGTGCGGTTGAATGCGGCGGCGCCGGCGAGAATGCCGTCATAGTCGTTGGGGAAGCGCTGCGCCTCCATCAGGGCGTTCTGGCCGCCGGTGGAGCAACCGGCGAAATAGGCCCGTTGCGATCGATGGCCGTAAAACGCGCTGACGATCTCCTTGCCCCGCTCGGTCATCAGATGGATCGCGCGGTAGCCGAAATCCTTGATCCGCTCGGGATGCCCGAACAGGCCGGTCGACGGCGCCGTCGGATCGCCGAACTCGATCGCGAGCGGATTTCCCATGTTGCCGGCCGAGCCGCAGAACAGCGGATTGCATCCCGATGATCCGGTGCCGAGGTCGCTGTTGGTCGCGGCAAAGCCGCCCTGGATGCCGATGCCGAGCTCGTTGTAGGTGATCACGCCCTGGAAGCCGCCGCCGCCGGTGCCGAGGAACCTGCCGTTCCACGTGGTCTCGGGCAGCCAGACCTCGATCTTGATGCTGGAATCCGAGCTCGGGATCACGGTTGCGGTAATGCGGCAGAAGGCGGGAAGGCCGGTGATCGGGCTCGCGCCAGGCGGCACGAAGGTGCCGGTCGTGTTGTCGTCCGCCGAATTGATCACCGTGTGCTGCAGTTGCAAGGATCGAAGATTGGTGCACGCCGTCGCCATGGCGGGCGACGTACCGAGTGCGACACAGCCAAACAGGGCCGTGGTCGCACCGACAAGTAAGTGTCGATGACGCTTCATTCCGTCCTCCCTGATTTTTTTGCAGTCGTGTAGGGCCCGCAGGATACCCCACAACGAATACAACTCAAGGATGAAGCGCCGCCTCGCGAAGCAGCCTGCAGCTTCGCGCCTCGGTTGTGAGGATCAGGGCACGATGGCGTCTCGACAACTCGGGCTGCGCGGTTATCTCCCCGCCAATCCGCCGGTCTTGCCGCCGACCACCACACCTGCCTTCTTCTCGATCGGCTTGATCGCTGCGGTGAAATCGGACTCGGCGCCTTCGGCGCTGATCACCGTCTCCCACAGCCGCCCGACGGCATCCGCGACCTCCATCGACAGGCCGAGCTGCTTCATCTCCTCCAGCGCCAGCCGCACGTCCTTCACCATCAGCCCCGTGGCGAAGCCGAAGTCGAAGGTCCGCGGCAGCACCGAGCGCGGAAACTTGTCGCGGCTCGCCGTGTTCATGCCCGAACCTGAATTGATGACGTCGATCATCACGGCGGGATCGAGCCCGGCCTTGACGCCCATCACCACGGCTTCCGACGTCGCCACGATCGCGGTGGCCGAGAGGAAATTGTTGGCGAGCTTCATGGTCTGTGCAGCGCCCGGCTTCTCGCCGATGAAGAACACCTTTCCGATCACGTCGAGCGCGGGCTTCAACAGCTCGAACTCCGCCTTCGGCCCCGACACCATCACCGCCAGCGTGCCCTTCTCGGCGCCGCCGACGCCGCCGGACACCGGGCAGTCGATCTGCACGATGTTGCGCTTGGCGAGCAGGCCGTGAATCTTCGCCGCCATCGCCGAGCCGACTGTGGAGAGATCAATGAAACGTTTGGCGCGGCTGCCCTCGATCACGCCGTTCGCGCCCGTTGCGACCTCCAGCGAGGCCTGCAGCGACGGCAGGCTCGCCATCACAGTCTCGACCTTGTCGGCAACATCCTTCGGCGATGCCGCAGCGGTCGCGCCGCGCGCGACAAGCTTGTCAACGACCTCCTTGCGGGTGTCGAACACGACGAGCTTGTGTCCTGCCTCGACCAGCCGCCGCGCCATCGGGAAACCCATGTTTCCAAGGCCGATGAATCCGATATCCATGGTGTTATTTCCTTCCCGTCGTCATTGCGAGGAGCGAAGCGACGAAGCAATCCAGACTGTTGCCGCAGAGGCTTTCTGGATTGCTTCGCTTCGCTCGCAATGACGGAGCAATACGTTGAATGCTGTTTGTCGGCCTCACGCCTTTCCGTCGATCTCCGCAAACACCTCGCGCGCGATCCTGAAGCTGTCGACGGCGGCCGGCATGCCGCCATAGATCGCGACCTGCATCAGGATCTCGCGGATCTCGTCGCGGGTGACGCCGTTGGTGAGCGCGCCCTTCAGATGCGCACGGAATTCATGCTGGCGGTTGAGGATCGCGATCATCGCGATGTTGAGCATGCTGCGGGTCTTGCGCGGCAGCTCCTCGCGGCCCCACACCGTGCCCCAGCAATATTCGTTGAGCATCTCCTGGAACGGACGGTTGAAGTCGTCGACGTTCTTCAGCGCGTTGTTGACATAGGCCTCGCCCAGTACCGCTTTGCGGACTTCCAGGCCCTTGTCGTGCATCTTCTTGTCCATGACGTTTCCTTGTTTTCCTTGGATGGCGGCGCGGAAACTACGGGGTTGAGCCGGAGCAGTCACGTCCTCGTGTTATGCGGGAAAAGGGGGATGTCCCGTACAGGAACGGATGCCTCAGTGCTGCCGTTGTGGTACGCTTCACTCCACCGGGTAACCTGGAGAGTTGATTGAACGGCGTCACCCCCGAGCCGTCAGACCCGATCCGCGATGGCGACGCTCTGTCGCGGTTGAAGCTGGCGCAGGCCCTCAAGCGGTCCACTTATGCCATCGCGTGGGAACGTGCCTGGCCCGGGCTGGCGCGTATTCTCACCGTCGTCGGCCTATTCCTGGTGGTGTCCTGGGCCGGCCTCTGGCTGGCACTGCCCCTGGTCACCCGTGCCATCGGTCTCGTCATTTTCGCAGGCCTTGCGGCTGCCGCCCTGTTCCCCCTGATTCGGTTTCGCTGGCCGAGCCGCGAGGAGGCGCTCGCCCGGCTCGACCGCGGTTCGGGCATCCGTCATCGCCCGGCCACGACGCTCACCGACACGCTAACCTCGCAGGATCCGATTGCGCAGGCGCTCTGGCAGGCACAGCGCGAGCGCACGCTGGCCTCGCTCAAGCGCATCCGCGCCGGTTTGCCGCACCCGCACCTCGCCATCCATGACCCCTGGGCGCTGCGTGCGCTGGTTATGGTGATGCTGGTCGCGACCTTCTTCGCCGCTGGCGACGAGCGCGGATTGCGGCTCGGCGCTGCCTTCGACTGGAACGGCGTGCTGACGCCGACCAATGTCCGTGTCGACGCCTGGGTCACGCCGCCGCTCTACACCGGCAAGCCGCCCGTGATTCTGTCGGCCGCCAACAAGGAAGCGGCCGCGCTTCCGGCCTCCGGCCCGCTCAGTGTTCCCGCCGGCTCGACGCTGATCGTGCGCTCCTCCGGCGGCAGCCTGGATGTCGTGGTGTCCGGCGGCCTCAAGGAAGTCGCGCCGGCTGAGGCCACGCCCAAGGGCACCAACGAGAAGCATTTCACCATCACCGGCGACGGCACTGCGCATGTCCGCGCCCCCTCGGGCCAGCCGCAATGGGCTTTTGCGGCAACGCCGGACCGCCCGCCGACCATTGCGCTGGCCAAGGATCCGGAGCGCCAGGCGCGCGGCGCGCTCCAGCTCGTCTACAAGATCGAGGACGATTACGGCGTCACCGGCGCCGAGGCGCAAGTCGCTTCGCGTTCCGCCGATGCGGGCAAGGACGGCGATGGCAAGACTGATAACAAGACTGATAACAAGACTGATAACAAGACTGATAACAAGACTGATAACAAGACTGATAACAAGACCGCGGCGCGGCCGCTGTTCCAGCCGCCGAAATTTCCGCTGGTGCTGCCGAATGCGCGCACCCGTAACGGCGTCGGTCAGACGGTGAAGGATCTCAGCGAGGATCCTTATGCCGGCGCCGATGTCACGCTGACGCTCACCGCCAAGGACGAGGCCGGTAACGAGGCGAAGAGCGAGCCGTTCAACATGCGCCTGCCCGAGCGGCTGTTCACCAAGCCACTCGCACGCGCGCTGATCGAGCAGCGCCGCATCCTCGCGCTCGACGCCAACAAGAATTCCGACGTCTACACCGCGCTCGACGCGCTGATGATCGCGCCCGAGCTGTTCACGCAGGAGGCCGGACAATATCTCGGCCTGTACAGTGTCGCGCACCAGCTCGAGGCCGCGCGCACGGATGATTCATTGCGCGAGGTGGTGGCGAGCCTGTGGGCGCTCGCGGTGACGATCGAGGACGGCAACATCTCCGACGTCGAGAAGGCGTTGCGCGCGGCGCAGGACGCGCTGAAGCAGGCGCTGGAGCGCGGCGCCAGCGACGAGGAGATCAAGAAGCTCACGCAGGATCTGCGGGCGGCGCTCGACAATTTCATGCGCCAGCTCGCCGAGCAGTTCCGCAACAACAAGGATGCCCAGCAGCTCGCGCGTCCGCTTGATCCCAACACCAAGATCCTGCGCCAGCAGGACCTCCAGAACATGATCGACCGCATGGAGCGCCTGTCGCGCTCCGGCGACAAGGACGCGGCCAAGCAGCTGCTCGATCAGCTCCAGCAGATGCTGGAAGGCCTGCAGATGGCGCAGCCGGGGCAGTCCGGCGAGAGCGACATGGAGCAGGCGCTCAACGAGCTCGGCGACATGATCCGCAAGCAGCAGCAATTGCGCGACAAGACCTACAAGCAGGGTCAGGACTCCCGGCGCGATCGCATGCGCGGCAAGCAGCAACAGGGCGACCAGTCGATGTCGGACCTGCAGCAGGACCAGCAGGCGCTGCGCGACCGCTTGAAGAAGCTCCAGGACGAGATGGCCAAGCGCGGCCTCTCGCAGAAGGGCCAGAAAGGCCAGCAGGGACAGAAGGGCCAGCAGGGACAGCAAGGCGACCAGGGCCAGCCCGGCCAGGATGGCGATCAGGACGCTGACCAGGGTGATGATGACGGCGGACTCGATTCCGCCGACAACGCCATGGGCGATGCGGGCTCGAAACTCGGCGACGGCAATGCTGACGGCGCGGTGGATTCCCAAGGCAAGGCACTGGATGCGATGCGCAAGGGTGCGCAGAAGATGGCCGAGGCGATGCAGCAGGGCGACGGCGACGGCCAGGGCGACGGTCCCGGCAATCGCACCGGGCGCCAGCAGAGCGGCGGCAACCAGACCGACCCGCTCGGCCGTCCGCTGCACGGCCGCGAGTTCGGCGACGACTACACGGTCAAGATCCCCGGCGAGATCGACGTCCAGCGCGTTCGCCGCATCCTCGAGGAGCTCCGCCGCCGCCTCGGCGACCCCGCGCGTCCGCAGATCGAGCTCGACTATCTCGAGCGGCTGCTGAAGGATTTTTGAGGCGGGGTCGCCACAAGCTCACTGTCATCGCCCGCGAAGGCGGGCGATCCAGTATTCCAGAGACAGCGAAGCGGATGCAGAGAGGCTGCGGCGTACTGGATGCCCCGCCTTCGCGGGGCATGACAGTGGAATATGTGGCCGCCCCCGCCCGCTACCCCTTCTTCGCCGCCAGCGCATCCGCCACCGCCGTGCGGATATCCGCGACCGAGAATGGTTTTGTGACCACGTCATGCACCAGCGCATTGAGGTTCGAGGCACGCTCGCGCTGATCGGCAAAGCCGGTCATCAGCAAAATGGTCAGTTGGGGAAAGTCACGCGCAGCGGAGAGTGCGAGTGCGATGCCGTCCATGACGGGCATCTGGATGTCGCTGAGCAACAGATCGAACGCGCCGTCCTCGCGGGTCAGGATCTCCAGCGCCTCGGCGCCGTCCTGTGCGGTGACGGTCTCGTGGCCGTCCATGGCGATGGCGCGCGCCACCAGCTGGCGCATCGAATCCTCGTCATCGGCGATCAACACTCTTGGCATGACACCAACCTTTGGACCAACCTCCCGTGCGGCACGCGACGGCGCCTGATTACACGCTGCCGCCGGCAATGTCGCGCCGGTTGAAGAAGCGAACGTCGATATTGCGGCCTTCCGGCGGCGGCGAGGCCAGGCGCGAGCGGAAGAAGGCGCGCTCGCCCGGTTGCAGCACGGTCTGCTCCAGCACAGAATTCCAGGCGTAGATCTCGGCGCCTTGCGCGTCGCGCACGGCAAAGCGCAGGCGCGGAATATCGAGCGGCCTCTTGCCCTGGCCCACGATCGCGCCCTCGATCACCAGCACCTGCTTACCGTCCACGGTCTCGGTCGAGAGCTTGACGTCCTTGAAGGCGAGGCCGCGCAGGTTCACCTCAAAGCCGACCATCTTGTAGAAGGCCGCAGTCTGCGGCAGCAGGCGGACCATGTCGCCGCGCCAGATCACCAGCGCCAGCACCAGCGCGCCCATGGCGGCGCAGGCGGTCGGCAGGCCGAAATGGGATTTTCGCCGGGCCACGGCCGGGGCCGGGCGGCTCACCTTTGCCCCGCGGCGGCTGAAAAGGCCGCTGAACCAGGACTGGTGCTGCGCGCCGACGACTTCCTCCTCGGCGGCGCGGGCCGCCGCCGACCACTCGTCCTCGGGCTCGGCGGCGTCCTCTGTCGGCCAGTCGCTGGCGATCGAGGGGCTTTCGACCATCGGGGTTTCGGCGGTTGAATCGTCCTTGGCGTAGGAGTTCCACTGCTCGGCGAGGTCGGACTGGTCGTCAGTCTGGCTGGCTTCGGCCAAGGCCGGCACGGCGGCCTCCCCGACGGCATCCGCGGGATGCGCCATCCACGTCTCCTTGCAGCGGGAGCAGCGGACTGTCCGCCCATTGGCCCCAAGGCTTGCGAGCTTGATCGCGTAGGATGTCGTACAATGGGGGCAGACAATATGCATGGACGGCCTCGACGATGACCTTGTCGCGCGGAGCCGGGCGCCAAGGGACTTCTAAGGAAGGATAGTTCTAAGATGCTGCCTCGGATGCTACAGGGCGACCGTTAACGAACCGGAAACCATAACGGTCGCACAACCCCTTGATTGCATGCGGCGAAACCTTGCTGGCGTGCGACCTGCGTCCCCTCTCGAACGGAGCTGAGCTTGGTTCGGTTCGAAAATGTCGGATTGCGCTACGGTCTGGGGCCGGAGGTCCTGCGCGACCTCAGTTTCCAGATCCCGGCGCATTCCTTCCAGTTCCTCACCGGCCCGTCCGGCGCCGGCAAGACGTCATTGTTGCGCTTGTTGTTCCTGTCGCATCGGCCGACCCGTGGCCTCGTCAATCTGTTCGGCCACGACATCTCCCGGCTTGGCAAGGACGAGATCGCGGATCTGCGCAAGCGCATCGGCATCGTGCTCCAGGATTTTCGCCTGCTCGACCACATGACGACCTACGAGAACGTGGCGCTGCCGTTCCGCGTCATGGGCCGCAGCGAATCGAGCTATCGCAAGGAAGTCATCGACCTGCTGCGCTGGGTCGGGCTCGGCGAGCGCATGGATGCGCTGCCGCCGATCCTGTCCGGCGGTGAGAAGCAGCGCGCGGCAATCGCGCGCGCGGTGATCTCGCGGCCGCAGCTGTTGCTTGCGGACGAGCCGACCGGCAGCGTCGATCCGACGCTCGGGCGGCGACTGCTGCGGCTGTTCATCGAGCTCAACAAATCCGGTACCGCCGTCATTATCGCAACCCACGACATTGCGCTGATGGACCAGTACGAAGCGCGCCGCTTCGTGCTGCATCAGGGCCGGCTGCACGTCTATGAGTAGGACCGACGAGCGCGGCGTATTGGTCGATCTCGGACAGGAACGTCCGCAGCTGCCGGCCAGGGCGCGCAACATGTCGCCGATCGTGCCGCGGGCCTCGATCCACGGCCGCGCGCTGGTCGCCGTTGTCGCCATCATGACTTTCCTCGCCTCGATGACGACGGGCACCGTGCTGCTGGTCAGCGCCTCGGCCGCGGAATGGCAGTCCGATGTCGCGAGCGAGATCACCATCCAGGTCCGCCCGCAATCCGGACGCGACATCGAGCGCGATACCGCTGCCGTCACCGAGGCGATGCGCGCGCAGGCCGGTATCGTCGAGGTCAAGCCGTTCACCAAGGAGGAGAGCGGCAAGCTGCTCGAGCCATGGCTCGGCACCGGGCTGTCGATGGACGATCTGCCGGTGCCGCGCATGATCATCGCGCGCGTGCAGCCGGGCACGGCGCTCGATCTCGGCGCCTTGCGCGCCCGCTTGACGCAAGTGGCGCCAAGCGCCAGCGTCGACGATCACCGCGCCTGGATCGAACGGATGCGCTCGATGACCAACGCCACCGTGCTCGCCGGCATCGGCATCCTCGCGCTCGTCATCGTCGCAACCATCATCTCGGTTTCGTTCGCGACCCGCGGCGCGATGGCGGCGAACCGCCCGATCGTCGAGGTTCTGCATTTCGTCGGCGCCGGCGACCGCTACATCGCCAATCACTTCCTGCGGCATTTCCTCCGGCTCGGCCTTGAAGGCGGCGTCATCGGCGGCGGCGTCGCCATGCTGCTGTTCGGCTTCTCCGAGTCGATCGCGGGCTGGTTCTCCGGCACCCCGGTCGGCGACCAGTTCGCGGCCCTGCTCGGCACCTTCTCGCTGCGCCCGTCCGGCTATGTGGTGCTCGCGGTGCAGGCCGTCCTGATCGGCGCCATCACAGCGGTCGCCTCGCGCCAGACCCTTTTCTCGACACTGAACGACGTGGATTGAGCCCGACAAACCGGACTCCACTTCGCCTCAAAACGTCCTAAAATAATCCGGGGAAGGGATCACCGACATCATATGACCTCGCCGATCGACGACCCATCGCCGAAACTGCCGCGCGGCTGGCTGCGCGCGACCGTCGTGTCGGCGATCGCGTTCGTTTTCGTCGGCGCAGCGGCGGGCTTCGTCGCGTTCCTGTCGCAATTGCGCGGCGCCGAGATTGCGCCGGACCGCAAGGCTGACGGCATCGTGGTGTTGACCGGTGGATCCTCGAGGGTCTCGGATGCAATGGAGCTGCTGGCGGCCGGCTACGGCAAAAGGCTCCTGATCTCGGGCGTGCATCCGACCTCGACCGCGAGCGACATCTCCCGGACGCTGCCGGAGAACCAATCCTTCATGGCCTGCTGCGTCGATCTCGACCGCACCGCGCTCTCGACCCGCGGCAACGCGGCGGAGGCGCGGCGCTGGGCCGAGGGGCGCGGCTTCAAATCGCTGATCGTGGTCACCTCGAACTATCACATGCCGCGCGCGCTGGTGGAATTCTCGCATGCCATGCCGGGGACCACGCTGGTTCCGTTCGCCGTGGTCGGCGACAAATGGCGCGAGGAGCCGTGGTGGACCTCGGCCTCGACGCTGCGGCTGCTGTTGTCCGAATATGTCAAGTACGTCGCCGCCGAGCTCAGGGTGCGGCTGGAAGATTTCGGGATTGACCTTTCCCCCGAACTGTCGGAGCAGCCTGCGGGCCTGCAATCCAGGCGGCCCGCCACCGCACAGGCCAATTGATCGGATTCTTGATGTTCCTGATTTTCTTGCGCTCGCTGCTGTTCAACGTGCTGTTCTACGCGGTGCTGGTGTGCCTCGCGATCGTGGCGCTGCCGACCTTCGCCTTGCCGCCGCGTGCCATGCTGACGGTCGCGAGATGGTGGGCGAAGGCGACACTGGTCCTGATGCGCGTGGTCTGCAACATCAGCGTGGAATTCCGCGGCGTCGAGAAGATCCCGCAGGGACCGCTGGTGATCGTGGCGAAGCACCAGTCGTTCTGGGAGACCTTCGTGTTGCTGGGTTTCTTCAATCGCCCGATCTTCATCCTCAAGCGCCAGCTCATGCAGATTCCGGTGTTCGGCCAGTTCCTGGTCAAGACCGGGATGATCGCGATCGACCGCAATGCCGGCGTCAAGGCGCTGCTGGACATGACACGTCGCGCGCGCGAGACGGTGCGTGCAGGCGGCCAGCTCGTCATCTTTCCGGAAGGCACGCGCCGTGCGCCGGGAGCACCGCCGGACTACAAGACCGGCTTTGCACAGATCTACTCGTCCTGTGGCGTGCAGTGCCTGCCGATCGCGCTCAATTCCGGCCTGTTCTGGCCGCGCCGCACCTTCATGCGCTATCCCGGCACGCTGGTGGTGGAGTTCCTCGATCCGTTGCCTCCGGGCCTGCCCAAGGGTGAGTTTCTCGCGCGCGTGCAGACGGCGATCGAGGATGCGACCGCTCGCATCGTCGAAGCGGGCCGCAACGAGCAGGAGCAATTGATCGGCAGCGCGCCGAGCTACGCTCCCTCGGAGAGCTAGCGACTGTCTCTGTTGTCGTCGGGAGCGGGCGCGTGCAGCGAATGCGCGTCGCCATGCAGCATGGTCGCGAGCTGATGCAATTGCGTGTCGCGAAAGCCTTCGGCCTCGATCGCCTTCACGGTCGCCGTCACGTAGTCGCGGTTGGCGCCGGACTGGCCGTGACCCTGCAGCACATGGCGGTGCTGGTCGGCGAGCGACAGCCGGCCGGCGTACTGCACATGACCGCGGTCGACGACATAGGCGAGTGCCGAGACGCGCTCGCGCGCTTCGTTCTCCAGCCACACCGAGCGCATCACCTCGCGATAGACGGAGGTCACCTGCTCGCGCGCCCGCAAATAGGCGACCACGTCGGCACGGTTCTTTTCAGCGATGCGGAAGGCGATGCCGCGGCAGGCGCCGCCGCGGTCGAGGCCCAGCACCAGGCCCGGCTGCTCCGGCGTGCCGCGATGCACGAAGGAATAGACGCAGAGCGCGCGGTGCTCGCCGACCAGCCGCGCCGGGATGCGCTCCTCGAATTCGAAGCCCGGCCGCCACATCAGCGAGCCGTAGCCGAACACCCAGAGGTCGCCCTTGGCGCTGGTGACGGAGGGGAGGGTGATTTCCGACATTTCGGGCACGGCTAGCAGAACCGTGCCCCCAAGCGAAGCGAATTCTCCGCCTTTCGTCGGGGGCCGGCCTCGCTTACATTTGACAAAATCTGGGATCAAAGGGTCGCCGCATGTCCAATATGACTATTGCCACAGGCCGGCGCTCCCGTTGGGGGCTCTTCATTGCTCCCGTCCTCCTCCTGATCCTCGCCATCGCCTGGAGCGGCTTCTGGTTCTATGCGGCCTCGCAGGCCGAGGTCGCGGCCGATGCCTGGCGCGCGCAGGAGGCCAAATCCGGCCGCATCTATGATTGCGCCAAGCGCTCGATTGCCGGCTTCCCGTTCCGCTTCGAGGTCCAGTGCTCCGGCGCCAGCGTCGCCCTGGTCTCGCAGAATGCGAGCAAGACGCCGTTCACGGCCAAGCTCGACAACATTCTGGTTCTGGCGCAGGTCTACGATCCCAAGCACGTCATCGCCGAATTTTCCGCGCCGGCAACGCTGACTGATAGCGTCACGCAAAACACCTTCGTGGTGAACTGGAGCAACGGCCGCAGCAGCGTGGTCGGCTTGCCGGCCATCCCGGAACGCGCCTCGATCGTGTTCGATGATCCCAGCATCGTCAGGCTCGATGGTTCGGTGCAGGTGCCGCTCGCGCGCGCCAAGCAGATTGAGCTGCATGGGCGCATCGCGGACGGATCGCCGGCCGACCATCCGGTGATCGAGACCGTGCTCCAGATCGCGCAGGGCAGCATCCAGGGCGTTCATCCCTTGCTCGCCGAGCCGTTCGAAGCCGACACGCGCGCGAAGATCACCGGGCTCTCCGATCTCACCCCAAAACCCTGGCCGCAGCGCTTCCGCGACATCCAGGCCGCCGGCGGTCACATCGAGATCGTGCAGTCGCGGATCCAGCAGGGCGAGATGATCGCGGTCGCGGCCGGCACGCTGGGCCTCTCGGCCAATGGCCGACTGGATGGCGAATTGCAGATGACCGTGGCCGGTCTTGAACGCGTCATCCCGGCGCTCGGCATCGAGAAGATGCTGGAAGAGGGCGTGCCGCAGGCAACGCTCGATCGCGTCGCGCCCGGCGTGAAGTCCAAGGACCTCAACAATCTCTTTGGCGCGCTCGACCGTGCCGTTCCCGGCCTCGGCAAGGTCATCAAGCAGAATGCCAACGCCGGCGTGGCCGCCGGCATCAACTCGATCGGCACCGAGAGCACGCTCGAGGGCAAGAAGGCCCGCAGCTTCCCGCTGAAATTCGTCGACGGCGCCGTGCTGCTCGGCCCGGTCCAGGTCGGCCAGATTCCGCCGCTGTACTAGCTGTCGTCACTCTCACTGGCGACGTCACGGCCGCTTCGCCGAATCGTGATGGTCCCGGTCGGGCCCAATGCGCGCTGCATCACCGGCGCGGCGATCGCGCGCGTGCGGATCGGGCGAGCGGCGAAAATATTCCGGACGTGATCGTCAGGAAAACGTGATGCAGAAGATGCGCAGGCCTGCGAATAACTGCTCGCCCATTCGCATCACTCCACACCAGGGAAGCATGCACGCGCCGGAGGCGCAACCAACAGCACCTGCTTCCCAAGTGGAGGGAGGCTTACGTGCGGATCATCAACTGCGGACTGATGCTGGGACTACTCGCTGCCTGTTCGGGACAGGCGCGTGCCGACGACAATGTCACAACCGAAATCCAGGCGCTGAAGACCAAGCTGAAGGAGCTGCAGCAGAAGGTGGATTCGGAGGCGCGTAAGACGCGTCAGGTCGAAGTGCAGGCCAAAGCCATGCCGATGCCGGGGACCTACAAGGCGCTGCCCGTCGAGGCATGTGCGGGCGGCAAGATCTGCTACAAGGGCGTCACGCTGACATTCGGCGGCTGGGTCGATCTCACCGGCATCTACCGTTCCCGCAACATCGCCTCCGACACCGGCTCGGTCTACAATTTCATTCCCTATCAGCAGAGCCACAATTTCTACTTCCCGGAGACGCGGTTCTCCGCGCGCCAGAGCCGGTTCTCGGTGCTGGCCGAAGGCAATGCCGATCCCGATACGCATCTCGCGGGCTACGGCGAAATCGACTTCGAGGGCGCGGCGCAGACGGCGAGCTCGGTTGCCACCAACTCCTTCAATCCGCGGATGCGGCAGCTCAGTCTCGAGCTCGACCGGACCGATCTCGGCCTGCACTTCCTCGCCGGCCAATCCTGGTCGCTGAACGCGCCGACCAAGACGGGCATCGATCCTCGCGGCGTCGACGCGCCCGGCGTGATCGACTTCGAATCCGTTCCGGGATTTCTGGCGGCGCGCCAGCCAGGTCTGCGCGTCTGGAAGGATCTCGGGCCCGAGTTCAAGCTCGCCGCGTCGGTCGAGAATCCGCAGACCGCTTTCTTCGGCGGCAATACGCCGACGGTCGGTACGCCCGCGGCCGGTCCGCAGGGCGTGCTCAATCCGAACCTCCAGGTCAATCTGACCGGGCCGGGCGGCAGCTTCTTCAACAACCTCAACAATGTCAGCTTGAACCAGGTGCCTGACGTCACCGTCAAGGCGGCGTGGGACCCGCGGCTCGGGCCCTACAAGCTGCATGTCGAGGCCTGGGCGCTCTATCGCCAGCTGTTCGATCGCTTCAATGGCGCCAACCACGGCTACGACACCGGCAGCTTCGGCGGCCACGTCTTCGCCGAGCTGATTCCGAAGACCCTCGACCTCCAGCTCTACGGCGCGCATGGCGTGCTCGGCCGCTTCACGGCGACGCCGTTCCCCGATGCGGCGGTGGCGCAGGACGGCACGGTGCTGCCGCTGACGATCACGGCGGCCGCGGTCGGCCTGATCTGGCACGCGACGCCGAGCCTCGATGTCTACAGCTACGCCGGTCTGGAAAAGGCCAAGGCCAGTTTTGCCAATGTCGGGATCACTCCGTTCGGCTACGGCAATCCGCTCTACAACAACACCGGCTGCTTCACCGAGAACACGCCGGCCGCGACCTGTAACGGCAACACCAGGGAAGTCCGGCAGATCACCGCCGGCATCTACGACACCATCTACCAGGGCAACTACGGCACGCTGAAAGCGGGCGTGCAGTATTCCTACACGCAGCGGTTCGCCTTCGCCGGTGTCGGCGGCGCGCCCAAGACCGACGACAACATCGTCATGACGCAGATCCGGTACTATCCGTTCTAGGCAGGGAGCCGCGCTTGCGCCCCATCCGGGTTTACTTCAGCTACGGCTTCTTCAGCGCCGCATGCGGCCGGCCGAAGTCCGGCGCCGCCGAATCCTGGCCGATCTCGACGATGCCGCGGCGGATGGCGCGGGTGCGGGTGAAGTGATCGAACAGCGCCTCGCCGTCGCCGCGACGGATCGCGCGGGTGAGCTTTGCGAGATCCTCGGTGAAGGTGCCGAGCATCTCCAGCACCGCGTCCTTGTTGGCGAGGAAGACGTCGCGCCACATCGTCGGATCGGAGGCCGCGATGCGGGTGAAGTCGCGGAAACCGCCGGCCGAGAACTTGATGACCTCCGATTCCGTCACCTGCTGCAGCTCGTCGGCGGTGCCGACGATGGTGTAGGCGATCAGATGCGGCAGATGGCTGGTGATCGCGAGCACGAGATCATGATGATCCGGCGTCATCACCTCGACCTTGGCACCCATTGCCGCCCAGAAGGCGCGTAAGTGCGCGGTGGCCGCGGCGTCGGTGCCTTCCGGCGGCGTCAAAATGCACCAGCGGTTAATGAAGAGCTCGGCGAAGCCGGAATCCGGGCCCGAATGCTCGGTACCCGCGACCGGATGCGCCGGCACGAAATGAACATCCTTCGGAAGGTGCGGCGCCATGTCCCTGACGATCGCGCCCTTGACCGAGCCGACGTCGGAAATAACAGCGCCGGGCTTGAGATGCGCAGCAATCTCCTGCGCCACCGGCCCGCAGGCGCCGACAGGAATGCAGAGGATGACGAGATCGGCATCCTTCACCGCTTCCGCGTTGGTCGCGACGACCTGGTCGACGATGCCGAGCTCGAGCACCCGCGCGCGGGTCTTCTCCGAGCGCGCGGTGGTGACGATCTCGGAAGCCAGGCCCTGGAGCTTCGCTGCGCGCGCGATCGAGCCGCCGATCAGGCCGAAGCCGATCAGCGCGACGCGCTGGAAGTGCGGGTCCACGCTCATTTGCCGGCCATGAAGTCGCGCAAGGCCTCGGCGACGAGGCGGTTGGCCTCCTCGGTGCCGATGGTCATGCGCAGCGAATGCGGCAGGCCGTAGTTTTTCAACGCGCGCAGCACCAGGCCGCGCTTGGTGAGATACGCATCGGCGTCGTCAGAGGTCTTGCCCTTGTCGGTCGGGAAATGGATCAGCACGAAATTGGCGACGCCCGGCGTCACCTTCAGCCCGACCTTGGTGATCTCCTCGGTCAGCCAGTTGCGCCAGGTCTCGGTGAACTGCTTCGACATCGCCTGGTGCGCGGTGTCCTCGATCGCGGCGACCGCGGCGTACATCGCCGGGGTCGACACGTTGAACGGACCGCGGATGCGGTTGACCGCGTCGATGATGTGCTCGGGGCCGAACATCCAGCCGATGCGCAGCGCGGCGAGGCCGTAGATCTTGGAGAAAGTGTGCGTCACCACCGTATTCTCTGTGGTGGCGACGAGCTCGATCCCCATCTCGTAGTCGTTGCGCGAGACGTAGTCGCAATAGGCGGCGTCCAGCACCAGCAGCACGTGCGACGGCAGGCCGGCGCGCAGGCGCTTGACCTCGTCGAACGGGACATAGGTGCCGGTCGGGTTGTTGGGGTTGGCGAGCCAGACCAGCTTCGTCTTCGGCGTCACCGCCCTGAGGATGGCGTCGACGTCGCAGGTCAGGTTCTTCTCCGCCGCGACCACATTCCTGGCACCGACCGCCATGGTCGCGATCGGGTAGACCAGGAAGCCGTGCGTAGTCGAGATCGCCTCGTCGCCGTGGCTGAGATAGGTGTGGGCGAGCAGGTTGAGGATCTCGTCCGAGCCGGCGCCGCAGATGATGCGGTTCGGATCGAGCCCGAAAGAACGGCCGATCGCCTCGCGCAGCACACGCGAAGTGCCTTCCGGATAGTCTTCCAGATGGTCCGCGACGCGCTTGAAGGCCTCGATCGCCTTGGGCGAGGGTCCGAACGGCGTCTCGTTGGCCGAGAGCTTGAACACCTTGCGGCCCGGCTCAGCGACCGGGCTCTTGCCGGGCGTGTAGGGCGCAATATCGAGAATGCCGGGATTCGGCACGGGGCGGGACATCTTCAACTCCGGATAGGCCAGATCTGTTCGCGACGTCTGTTCGCGATTTACGATTTCGACCCGGTCGGGGGCACCGTATAGCGCGTTGCGTGGCTGCCGACGAGGGCCGTGGAGCGCACCGAGGCCCCTGCTTCGATCAGGGCTGCCTTGATTTTGTCGATGCTGGTCGCGCTCGTGACCGAGACCAGCAGCGCCGCGCCGTCGAAGGCGGTATCGGGCACCGCCACGATCTCGGCGAGCGGCGACAGGGCGCGTGCGACCTCGGCGTTCCACCCGGATACCCGCACGCTGAAGGTCTCGACCTCCGTCACCACCGCGCTGTCGGCGACGCGCGAGACCGCGAATACCGGCAGCGCGGCCGGATGGTCGGCGCGCTCGACGAAGGGCATCCGCGCGATGATCTTTGGCGCGCCGTCCGCTTCCAGCTCCAGCCACCACGGCGTGCGGCTCGAGGTCGCCGAGACCAGCGCCAGATCGCCCTTGGACTTCGCCACCGCTTCGACCGCGGCCTGCGCGCTGAAATGCGCGACGTAAGGAACCGTGAAGCCGAAATGGAAGCGCACGGAATCGCGCATTGCCGGCTCGCTGACCGAGATGTCGGCATGCACTGAGAACGGCGCCTGGACATAGGTGAAAGTGGAGATGATGACGCGCCAGATGCTCTCGACCGTGTCGAGCGGCAGGATGCCGCGATGACGTTGCACGATGTCACGCATCATGGAGGCTTCGCGCGCCGGGCGGAACGCCGAGCCGACCTCCTGGGTCTGCTTCACCTGGATCAGGCGGTCGATGATGTCGGCGCGCTGCATCAGCAGGCGATGCATGCCCTCGTCGATTGCGTCGATCTCCTTGCGCAATTCCTGGAGCGATGGTGGCGCGGGCGGACGTTGGGACATATCTGCGACGTGCTGTTGAGAGGCTGTGGTTGAGGTTCTGATTAGGCAGGATGGGCGGCGAAAGCAAAGAGAAATGCAAAGAGAAGTCAGGCCCGCGTCGGCTGGCAGCACGGGAGCGAATTTGGCTCATCCGAACCGCGACTTGACGAAAAGCGCCCAAGCCGGTAGGTTTTTGCCTGTTCCGTGGTCATTTGAGCCGGCCGGCTTGCAGCCACGTTAAAAAACTCGCTAAACAGGCCGGGGACACTTCCGATCCCGGCCGAACCTATCGTTCAGGCCGGGTTTTTCATGGCCTGATGTCAGTCGCGATCTGAAGTCCGATCGCAAACGAGGTCGATGGTCAGAGATGGTTGGCGTCAAGTCTGTCCCCAGTCCCGCGATCAGTGCCGACGATCGGTCGCATGAGGTCGATCATCCGAGTTCGGAGGTCGCGCAGTTCGGCGCCGACCAGCCGCTGCGGCTCGATTGCGGCATCGATCTCACCCCGTTCCAGATTGCCTACAAGACCTATGGCGAGCTCAACGCCGATCGCTCCAACGCCGTGCTGATCTGCCATGCGCTGACCGGCGATCAGCACGTCGCCAATGTGCACCCCGTCACCGGCAAGTCCGGCTGGTGGGAGACGCTGGTCGGTCCCGGCCGTCCACTCGATCCCAGCCGCTACTTCATCATCTGCTCCAACGTGATCGGCGGCTGCATGGGCTCGACCGGGCCCGCCTCGATCAATCCCGCCACCGGCAAGGTGTGGGGCCTGGATTTCCCCGTCATCACCATCCCCGACATGGTGCGGGCGCAGGCGATGCTGATCGACAGGCTCGGCATCGACACGCTGTTCGCGGTCGTCGGCGGCTCGATGGGTGGCATGCAGGTGCTGCAATGGACTGCGGCCTATCCCAAGCGCGTCTACTCGGCGCTGGCGATTGCCTGTTCGACGCGGCACTCGGCACAGAACATCGCCTTCCACGAGCTCGGTCGTCAGGCCGTGATGGCCGATCCCGATTGGCACAATGGCGCCTACGCCGATCAGGGCATCCATCCGCATCGCGGCCTCGCGGTCGCGCGCATGGCCGCGCACATCACCTATCTCTCGGACGCCGCGCTGCATCGCAAGTTTGGCCGCCGCATGCAGGACCGCGAGCTGCCGACCTTCTCGTTCGATGCCGATTTCCAGGTCGAGTCCTATCTGCGCTACCAGGGATCGTCCTTTGTCGAGCGCTTCGATGCCAACTCCTATCTCTATCTCACGCGCGCGATGGATTATTTCGACATTGCCGGCGATCACGGCGGCGTGCTGGCAAAGGCGTTCGCCGGAATCGAGACGCGCTTCTGCGTGGTCTCCTTCACCAGCGACTGGCTGTTCCCGACCTCGGAATCGCGCGCGCTGGTGCATGCGCTGAATGCGTCGAGTGCGCGGGTGTCGTTCGCCGAGATCGAGACCGATCGCGGCCACGACGCCTTCCTGCTCGACGTGCCTGAATTCTTCGACATCTCCCGCGCCTTCCTGCAATCGGCAGGCAAGGCGCGCGGGCTCACCGGCAAGAATGACTGACCGGGAATGACCGACAAGGACGGCTAGCGATGTCTGTACAGGAAGTGCTGCCGCTCAATGGCCTCGCTGCGGAGCAGTTCGGCCCGTTTCGCGCCGACCATCTGCTGGTCGCCGAGATGGTCAAGCCGGGCTCGAAAGTGCTCGATGTCGGCTGCGGCGAGGGCGATCTGCTTCAGCTGCTGGAGACCCGCGGCATCGATGGCCGCGGCATCGAGCTGTCGCGCGCGGGCGTCAACCGCTGCGTGGCAAAAGGCCTCGCGGTGGTGCAGGGCGACGCCGACACCGACCTCGTCAACTATCCCGACGACGCCTTCGACTACGTGATCCTGTCGCAGACGCTGCAGGCGACGCGCCAGCCCAAGGTCGTGCTGGAGAATCTCCTGCGCATCGGCCGCCGCGCCATCGTGTCGTTCCCCAATTTCGGCTTCTGGCGGATGCGCCTGCAGCTCCTGGTCGGCGGCCACATGCCGCGCACGGAGAATCTGCCGGCGAGCTGGTACGACACCGCCAACATCCATTTCTGCACCATCAAGGATTTCGTCGAGCTCTGCGACACCATCGGCGTCAAGATGGAGCGTGCCGAAGCGCTCGACCTCTACGGCCGTCCGCTGCGGCTGCGATTGCCATGGTGGGTCTGGAATCTGTTCGGCGAGCAGGGCGTGTTTTTGCTGAGCCGCGGGCAGGGGAAGTAATTTATCGTCATTGCGAGCGCAGCGAAGCAATCCAGAATCCCACCGCGGAAAGATTCTGGATTGCTTCGCTGCGCTCGCAATGACGGAGTGCGAGCCAACGCCTTCGCCCTAATGCGCCGCCGCCGACCTTGGGTCGCGCACCGGCCACCGTCCCGCTTCCACCAGCGTCACGAACCGCTCCACGCTCGCGTTGAACAGCGCGGGCTCTTCGAGATTGAGCACGTGACCGGACTTCGGAAACATCGCGAGCCCCGCTGCCGGCAGATGCTTCTTCAGGAACAGGCTAGCCCCCACACACGGATCATCCTCGTCGCCGCAGATGATCAATGCCGGCGTTGCCACGCCTCTGATCGCATCCGTCATGGTGTAGATCGAGGGACGGCCGCCCTGGAAGCCGCGCATGGTGTTGGCCGAACCCTTGGAATCGTGCCGCGCCAGCGCGGCGTAGAAATCGGCGTGGCCGCGCGGGTCCTTCACCAGGAATGGAATCCGGCTCGGCGCCTCGCGGGTGATTTTTGCGACCTCGGCGGAGCCGAGCGCCTCGAATTGCTCGGCATTGGCACGGCACTGCTTGCGCCAATTGTCGAGATTCTCGATCTCCGAGCCGGAGCCGACGCCGGCAAGCGTCATCGACAGTGCGCGCTGCGGCGCGTTCAATCCGATCTGGAGCGATGAATAGGCGCCCATCGACAGACCGACGAGATGCGCGCGCTCGATCCTGAGATGATCGAGCACCGCGAGCGCGTCGGTGTAGAAATGTTCGTAGCTGTAGACCTCGCCCGCCGGCACATCGGATGGCGTGTAGCCGCGCGCGGAATAGGTGATGCAGCGGTGGCCGCGCGAGAAGTAGCGCATCTGCGGCTCCCAATTGGTGTAGTCGGCCGCGAACTCGTGCAGAAAAAGTATCGGCGTTCCCTGACCCGATTCTTCAAAATAGATGCGGACGTTGTCCCTGGTCGTGGCGTGGGGCATTAACTGTTTCCCTCTCCTCAAGCCGTGAGTTCAGAATCGCTGTTAATGCTGTTGTCCGCAATGAGGCAGCCTCGAGCCAGCACTAACGCAAAATCATCGCAGCTATTCGCGGCCGCGGCGTCTTTTTCTCGCCACATCGGGCGGCTTAACGGCCAGACGGATGTCGGCCCACCGCATGGGCCGATTGAAAGTGGGGGTGTCAACGAAGGATGAAGAATGTTCGAGTTGTTTGCGTCTCGCCTGTCGCGTTGTGTTGTCGCGCTGGCGATCTTCTTCGCGGCGGTTGCCGCGTTCGTTTCTCCGGCCTCAGCGCGGCCGCATCATCGTCATAGCGCAGAGCGGCACGTTTACGTGCATCACGCCAGACATCATCACTATCGCCACGATGTACGCAGCTCGCGCTTCGAGCGCAGCGCGGCGCAGTTGCAGGCGAGCGGCTTTGCCGACACGCAGGCTAGCTACCATCCCAACGCCAATAGCGGCGGCATGGCCAATAACGGCATGGCTGCAAGCAGTGGCTTCGGTGGCGGGTCGGGTCTCGTCTCCGAGGCGCGCCGCTACATCGGCGGCAATCCGACCGGTCGCGGCAGCTTGTGGTGCGCGCGCTTCATGAACATGGTGCTGCAGCACACCGGCCATCAGGGCACCGGCTCCGACATGGCGAATTCGTTCGCGCATTACGGCACGCGTGTCTCCGGTCCGCAGGTCGGCGCCATCGCGGTGATGGGGCGGCGCGGCGGCGGTCATGTCGGCATCATCACCGGCGTCGACGCGCAGGGGAATCCGATCATGATCTCCGGCAACAACGGCAACCGCGTCCGCGAGGCGCCGATCTCGCGCGGCCGGATCTATGCGTATGTGATGCCGAACTAACGACCGTCATTGCGAGCGAAGCGAAGCAATCCAGAATTCCTCCGCAGAAATAGTCTGGATTGCTTCGTCGCAAGTGCTCCTCGCAATGACGGAGTGTGTTGAGTCGGTGCTAGCTCATACCAATCTCGGCTGCTCGACCGCAACCTTATCCTCCACGCCAATCTCACCATCCGCGATCACCTCGGCATAGATGCCGCAATCCATGTGGCCGAGATTGCGCGAGAGCGTCGGTGGTATCTCGAGATCGCGTATGGCCGTCTGGGGATCGACGTTGACGGCCGGGCAGCGGACGATGCGCTTGACCACCTTTAGCCGGGCCTGCCCGATCGCAAGCGTCTCTCCGACCAGGTCGAGCTCGGACCACGCCGGCCAGCCCTTCACGTAAAGATTGGCGCGGAAGCGCAGGGGATTGACGGCAGTACCGCCGAGCATGGTCTCGATGGCGCGAACGCTGTTGAGATTGATGATGGAGACGACCTTGCGGGCGACGTCGGAAAAGCTGTGGCCGTGGCCGGACAGCACCTTGGGCGGACCCTTCAGCTCCGGCTGGAAATTCTCCGTGAAGTAGTCCTCGATGGCGGCGCGCCCCGCCGCGCTCTCGAGATCGCCGCTGGCGACGATCCGGCCGTCCTTGCGGATGGTAAGGCTGTTGGTCGCGTCCTCGAAACGGCTGTCGAGGGACGCCAGCCGCTCATTGCGGGCCAGCATCAGAAACTGGATTTTCGGCTTCCACTCCGGAGCCTTCGGGTCGAACCCGCTCGGGCCGTTCTCGATGGCGTAGCGGCGGTCGGCGGGGAGGGTCTGGCCGGTCCGCAACGGGACCCGGGCCAGGGATTCCGGCGTCAGGCCCTTGATCGGGTAGCGATAGAGGCCGGTGATTTCGGCAGTCTGGCTGGCTGTCATAGGCCTACTTAGGGGATTCGCTCCGTGCCCGCCAAGCCGGCCGATCAGCGCACGAAATTGTGAACGTTCCTCTTCCGATCCGAGGGCACGCTTCCCACATCTGGGTCAGGCCGGCGCCAGCGTCGGCTGATAACGACCGCTGATGCGTTGAGGAACGTCAACGTATCAAGCGGAAACCCAATGAAGATGCCGTTTGGGGTGCCTTAGAGGGCCCCAGGGGCAGGCCGAGGGAAAGAAAAGACCATGAATATCGAGAAGTATACTGAACGCTCCAGGGGCTTCGTCCAGTCCGCGCAGTCGCTTGCGGTGCGCGAAGGCCACCAGCAGTTTTCAACCCTGCACGTCCTGAAGGTGCTGCTGGACGACAATGAAGGGCTGGCTGCCGGTCTGATCGACCGCGCCGGCGGCAATTCCCGCGCGATTCTGAAGGCGACCGAGGACGCCCTCAACAAGGTGCCGAAGGTCAGTGGCGGCGGTGCCGGCCAGATCTATCTGGCGCCCGAGCTCGCTCGCACTTTCGATGCGGCCGAAAAGGCCGGCGAGAAGGCCGGCGACAGCTTCGTCACTGTCGAGCGGCTCTTGCTCGGTCTCGCACTGGAGAAGACCAGTGAGGCCGGCACAATCCTCGCCAAGGGCGGCGTCACTCCGCAAAATCTCAATGCCGCGATCGAGGCGCTGCGCAAGGGCCGCACGGCCCACAGCGCGACCGCCGAGAACGCCTATGACGCGCTGAAGAAATATGCCCGCGACCTGACCCAGGCTGCGCGCGACGGCAAGCTCGACCCGGTCATCGGCCGCGACGAGGAGATCCGCCGCACCATCCAGGTGCTGTCGCGCCGGACCAAGAACAATCCCGTCCTGATCGGCGAGCCCGGCGTCGGCAAGACCGCCATCGCCGAGGGCCTCGCGCTGCGCATCGTCAATGGCGACGTGCCCGAGAGCCTCAAGGACAAGAGGCTGCTGTCGCTCGATTTGGGCGCGCTGATTGCGGGTGCGAAATACCGCGGCGAGTTCGAGGAGCGGCTGAAGGCCGTGCTCCAGGAGGTCACTGGGAGCGACGGCAATTTCGTCCTGTTCATCGACGAGATGCACACGCTGATCGGCGCGGGCAAGGGCGATGGCGCGATGGACGCCTCCAACCTGCTCAAGCCTGCGCTTGCGCGCGGCGAGCTGCACTGCATCGGCGCGACCACGCTCGACGAGTACCGCAAGCACGTCGAGAAGGATGCGGCGCTGGCGCGGCGCTTCCAGCCGATCTTCGTCAGCGAGCCCTCGGTCGAGGACACGATCTCGATCCTGCGCGGCCTGAAGGACAAGTACGAGCAGCACCATGGCGTGCGGATCACCGATTCCGCACTCGTGGCCGCGACGACGCTGTCCAACCGCTACATCACCGATCGTTTCCTGCCTGACAAGGCGATCGACCTCGTGGACGAGGCGGCCGCGCGGCTGAAGATGCAGGTTGATTCCAAGCCGGAAGAGCTGGATTCGCTCGACCGCGAGATCATCCGGCTCAAGATCGAGCAGGAGGCGCTCAAGAAGGAAACCGACCTCGGCTCCAAGTCGCGTCTCGAAACGCTCCAGAAGGAGCTCGCCGACCTTGAGGAGAAATCTGCGTCGCTGACCGCGCGTTGGAGCGCCGAAAAGAGCAAGCTCTCCGACGCCCAGAAGCTCAAGTCCGAGCTGGACGCGCTGCGCGTGGATCTCGCCGACGCGCAGCGGCGCGGCGAGTTCCAGAAGGCCGGCGAGCTGGCCTATGGCCGGATCCCGCAGCTCGAGAAGCAGCTCGCCGAGATCGAGGCGCGTGAAGGCTCCGGCGAGATGATGGAGGAGGCTGTTACCGCCGACCACGTCGCGCAGGTGGTCTCGCGCTGGACCGGCGTGCCGGTCGACAAGATGCTGGAGGGCGAGAAGGAGAAGCTCCTGAGGATGGAGGAGCAGCTCGGACAGCGTGTCGTCGGCCAAGCCGAGGCCGTGCGTGCAGTCGCGACCGCCGTGCGACGTTCGCGCGCAGGCCTGCAGGATCCGAACCGGCCGACCGGCTCGTTCATGTTCTTAGGTCCGACCGGCGTCGGCAAGACCGAGCTGACCAAGGCGCTCGCCGAGTATCTCTTCAACGACGAGACCGCGATGGTCCGCCTCGACATGTCCGAATACATGGAGAAGCACTCGGTCTCGCGGCTGATCGGCGCGCCTCCGGGCTATGTCGGTTACGACGAGGGCGGCGCGCTCACCGAAGCCGTGCGGCGCCGGCCTTATCAGGTCGTGCTGTTCGACGAGATCGAGAAAGCGCATCCGGACGTCTTCAACGTCCTGTTGCAGGTGCTCGATGACGGCCGCCTGACCGATGGCCAGGGCCGTACCGTCGATTTCCGCAACACTCTGATCATCATGACCTCGAACCTCGGTTCGGAGTATTTGGTGAATCAACCCGAGGGCGAAGACACCTCTGCCGTGCGTGAGCAGGTGATGGGGATGGTCCGGGCACATTTCCGTCCCGAGTTCCTGAACCGCGTCGACGAGATCATCCTGTTCCATCGCCTGCAGAGGAGCGAGATGGGCCGGATCGTCGAGATCCAGTTCGCGCGGCTGCAGAAGCTGCTGACCGATCGCAAGATCGTGCTGACGCTCGACGCTTCGGGGCGCGACTGGCTCGCGGCCAAGGGCTGGGATCCCGCCTACGGGGCTCGCCCGCTGAAGCGGGTGGTACAGCGCTATCTCCAGGATCCGCTCGCCGAGATGATCCTGGCCGGCGACGTCCGGGATGGCGATACGGTCGCGATCTCGTCCGAAGGCAACGTGCTGACCTTCAACGGCAAGGCGTCGCAAACCGCTGAGATCGCCCGGTTCGAGGCGCCGGTCCCGAAGCGCAAGCTGAACTGATCGTCGCGATCACGGCAGAACGGAAAGCGCCCTGGAGAGGCCATGCTTCTCCGGGGCGAATTGTTTTGGTCAGCCCGGCCGGCTTGCTAACTGACTGCGGACGCAGAGCCGGGATCGGCCGGACCTTCCTCGTCGCCTTCCTGCTCGAGCTCCGAAAGGATATCCACGAGCTCGCGCACCCGGCCCTGCGCCAACGGACGGAGGTCGTTGATCATGGGCTCGTCGTTGGCGAGCCATGCCTGGGCCTCGGCAAGCTCCTCGACTGTCGCGCCGGTTCCGATGATCTGTGCAATCGTGACGTCATCAGCTCTGCTGACGGCCTTGACCACGTCGTCACGTGAGAGGCGCTGCATGGATTGTCCTCCTCTTGGTGATATTTAATGAAACTGCTGTGACCGGCGCAGGTTGCCCCACATGGATTCGCCGTTGGACGCACCAATCCGGCGTCGGAGTTGACCGACGTCGCGTCCGATTGTTCCTGTCGGCTGCAAAGGCATTTGCCATGGGTTCCCGGCGAATCCCGCGAGCGTGGGGTATCGCCATGAACAAGGATCTTGTCTCCCGTAACCGACCTGCCTTCGACGAGCTTCATCCAAAGATCTATGGTGCCGCCGTCGGCCTTGTCGCCTGGTTCGCGCTGATGGCTTGGGTACTGTTCGATCGCAGCAGCGATGTCAGCCTGTTGCTCGCGTTTGTCAGCCTGTTGTTCCTGGTCGCGGCGGGGATTCCGTGGATATTGTCGCGGGTCTGGAGGCGCCAGGTGTCCGATGAGCTGCATCTCCAGCAGCCCTCGTTGCATGATTGGGAAGCCGGCGACTTCAAGGTTTGGGGTGCAACGCTTCACGGCACCGATGCCGCGATCGACGTCCTGCTCCCGCTCATGGCCGTCTCGTTTGGTCTTACGGCGATCGGAATCGTCTTCGTGATCGTGCGCGCAGCTGCGTTGTCGTAGCGCCGCTCCGATCGTGGCCCCGCCAGCACGTGGGGCGCGGGCGGGGCGCAGTCTGCTAGCGGCTTGCGGTCAGCCGCGGCGGGTTCTGTGACATGATCCAGAGCTCGATGGCGGCAAGCACGGCGACTGCGATGCCGACCACGACATGGATAGCCATTGCCGTCTTGGCTCCCTGGAAGCCGAGCACCCAAGGCGCAACAAGCGTCCAAAGGCCGACGATCAGATTCAGCCACTCTTCCCACACCGCAAAGGCCGCCAGCGCCGCGATCGCCAGGATCGCAATCACGATGCCCGCGATGTATGCGTTCTGTGAGGCCGCTCCGGCGCCAAAACCGAACATCCAAGGCGAGAAGAACAGGAACGCGCCGAGGATCAGGTTTGCGACGTCGCACAGCTTTGCGTTCGTCCAATTGTCCATGACATCCTCCATTCAGCCCCTGCCTGTCGTGGGAAACCAACCAGTCCGGGCCCCGGCGGGTTCCAACCAGATCGAATGCAGAACGGAAGGTTTTGAAGCCGGCGCCTGGGGCTTCGGTCGGTTCCCTGACGATCGGGCGGGCTACCGGTTGGTGACCTGGAGCGGCCCACCCGTCGCATCCGACATGCGGGCGATGGCGCCGCCCCGGCCACTCATCATGCCGTCGAGCCGGTCGCGCTCCTTCTCGAAACCTGACAGCATCGGGCCTTCGAGCGAACGGCCGCGCGGCAGCTTCACGCGCATCGGGTCGACGAAGCGGCTGTTGACGAGAATTTCGTAGTGGACGTGGGGGCCGGTCGACTGGCCGGTCGAGCCGACGAAGCCGATGACCTGGCCCTGCCGCACCTTCTTGCCGGGCTCCATGCCCTTGGCGAAGGCCGACATGTGGCCGTAGGCGGTCTCGTAGCCGTTGTTGTGCTTGATACGGACGTATTTGCCGTAACCGCCCTCGAGCTGGGCCTTTTCGATCACGCCGTTGCCGGCGGCGAAAATCGGCGTGCCGTAGGCGGTGGCCCAGTCGACGCCGGTGTGCATCTTCACATAGCCGAGGATCGGATGGCGGCGACCGCCGAAGCCGGAGCGCATGATGGCGGTGTTGACGGGCTTACGAACCAGGAATTTCTTCGCGCTCTTGCCGGTCTCGTCATAGTAGTCGACGACGCCGTCGTCGGGGCTCTGATAGCGGTAGTATTTCTTGGTTTCGCCGCCGACCGTGAGCGAGGCGAACAACACCTCGCTCTTGTCGGTCGCCGTCACGCCCTCGTCCTCGCCGGCGTAGAACACGTCGAACGAGTCGCCCGGCTGCACCTTGCGCTGGAAATCGACGTCGTAGGAGTAGATCTTGATCATGTCGTCGATGACAGGCATCGGAACTTTATTGCGCATCGCGGTCTCGTAAATGCTCTGGTAGAGCCGCACGCCGCTGCCGTCATCTTCGTCATCGTCGTCGCTGTTGGCGTTGGCCGCAGCGTCCGCGACGGTGTTCATGCTGGAGACGTCGACCGCGACGTATTTGCCGAGATCGGACAGCGCCGCGATCGCCTCGACCATGGTGTCGTTGGCGACGACGACGCGATAGGGCTGCAGCCGGGCGCCGGGGCTTGCGGGCGCCATCAGGATGCGAAGTTTCTCGCCCTCCTTCAGGCCGCCGTCGCGGCCGCGGGGGCCGAGCGTCGCAGTAATCGATTTGATCTCGTCAGCCGTGGCGCCGAGGTCGCGCAGGACGGACGCGACTGTGTCGCCCTTCTTGACCAAATGGACGCGCTCGCCGTTGGGATTGCCGCCGGTGATCTGCTCCTTGGTCTTCGGCAGCAGCGTGACGTTTTCCGGCACCACGCGGGTCTCGAAGCCGGCATAGGGATCGGACGGCGACACTTCAGTGGCGTAGGCCATCTTCATGTCGGAGGGGCCGCTTGCGCCGGCGATGTCGGCGGTGGCATTGGCAAGAGACGCGTAGCGCACCCCGCCATTGCCGCGCCAATTGGCGGCATCGCGCACCCGCATCAGGATGTCGTCGAGCGCCACAACCGCGGAAATCTTGGCCTTCGGCAGCACCGGCGAGAGGTCCTTGGTGACGAAGGAGACCTCTGCATCGGGCTCGACGGCTTCAGGATTGTTCGGATCGTCGGTCGCGGTTTTCGGGTCGGAGCCGACGTCGGTGAGCATGCGCTGCGCATTGAACGGCGGGATTTTCGCCGACAGGTCGCTCGTCGTCATCGACAGATTGCCGGCGATCCGGATGAAGGGACGCACGCGCATCACGTCGCGGTTGCCGACGCGGGCGACCGTCGAGACGCGCACGATGTTGCGCGAAGCGGTGGAGTCGTTCGGCGGCGGCAGGCGGTCGCTCTTGTGCAGGGTGGCGGCGCGATCGGCAGCTCCGAATGCACCACGCAGCGCGCCTTCGACCCGCTCCGGCACCTTGGCGAAGGTCATTTCGCCGTCGAGAGATGCGAAAACGGCGCCGCCGATCAGGGCTGCGCCGCAGAGTCCGGTCAGAATTGTGCCGCTGAACCATTGCACCGAGACGCGACGGCGATCGATGACCGCGGCCTCGGAACCGTCGACGGACAGCGGCGGCTCGTGGCCGAGATCGATGATCCCGGTCTCACGCCCATAAGCGCCGCGCGACGTCCTCTGGTTCAACCCAAGTCCCCCAATCCAAGTCCCCAAATCAACGACCCGAGACCCTTCGCCTCGAACCTCTCCCTGGTCGCCCTCTTGCGGGGGGATCGCGGAAAAAGCCGTGCCGCACAGGTGCTCGCGCTCAGTAGGCCCCGATCAGGGCCCGGCCGAAATTACGAACAGCAAGGCAGGTGAAGATCTCTCGATGTCTTTCGAATGTCCGAAGAAGGCTGCGTCATCACCAGATCGCCTTCTCTGGACCCCATGAAAATCGCCGGCAGCCCCCACTGGCATCCCGCGATTCAAGCTTGTCTCTTATCAGAACGCCGCGGGATTGTGGCTCTAGTACGGCGCCTAATACGGAAAAAGTTTCCTGAACGGCCGGGCGCAGGGGCCTTGCGCCGAGGGGCGCCGCAAGCTGCTTGCGGCGTTTCCACCGGGGGCCCCGTCCGGAGCCTCTCCCGAGCCGCTTCCGAGCCCCTCGGGGGCCAAACTTTTTTCAGATTTTTTGCCGGGCGACTTCGCCCCGCCGCTTCCACGGCCCCCTAATCGACTGGAATCGCTGGATTATTTTCGACGATCCGCTGTGCGACGATTTGTTGACGATGGGCGTTGACAATCCCGGGCGGGGGGGCCTATAACCCGACCACTGAGCGCGGCGCCGCCGGGTCACTGACCAAGGCGAGCGAACGCGCCACTGATGCTCCTCACCTTGTTGAGTGCACAACAGCCGACACAAATCGGTTGGAGTTCATTCGTCGTCGGTAAGGGTGTCGGAACCCTTCCACTCTGGAAGGTTGGGGCCTCCTGGTCCCGGGCTGTTTGACAAGTGAAGATGAAGAAAGAGAAACGTGGACGGCGGAGTCCTTGCGGGTCTCGCATCTGAAAAGCTTCGGCTTTTCTGATCGGGGCCGGACGAAAGACTTCGGCGGTACACGTTTCAAAGGTACACCATCGTTGCCCGCGATGTGAATCGCAGGCAGCTCGTCGATTTCGGTCGATGAAAAATGGTGGGACCTCGTCAAACGTTGTGATCAGCCGGTTCAAAGTTCAAGTCCAACTTGAGAGTTTGATCCTGGCTCAGAGCGAACGCTGGCGGCAGGCTTAACACATGCAAGTCGAGCGGGCGTAGCAATACGTCAGCGGCAGACGGGTGAGTAACGCGTGGGAACATACCTTTTGGTTCGGAACAACACAGGGAAACTTGTGCTAATACCGGATAAGCCCTTACGGGGAAAGATTTATCGCCGAAAGATTGGCCCGCGTCTGATTAGCTAGTTGGTAGGGTAATGGCCTACCAAGGCGACGATCAGTAGCTGGTCTGAGAGGATGATCAGCCACATTGGGACTGAGACACGGCCCAAACTCCTACGGGAGGCAGCAGTGGGGAATATTGGACAATGGGGGCAACCCTGATCCAGCCATGCCGCGTGAGTGATGAAGGCCCTAGGGTTGTAAAGCTCTTTTGTGCGGGAAGATAATGACGGTACCGCAAGAATAAGCCCCGGCTAACTTCGTGCCAGCAGCCGCGGTAATACGAAGGGGGCTAGCGTTGCTCGGAATCACTGGGCGTAAAGGGTGCGTAGGCGGGTTTTTAAGTCAGGGGTGAAATCCTGGAGCTCAACTCCAGAACTGCCTTTGATACTGAAGATCTTGAGTCCGGGAGAGGTGAGTGGAACTGCGAGTGTAGAGGTGAAATTCGTAGATATTCGCAAGAACACCAGTGGCGAAGGCGGCTCACTGGCCCGGTACTGACGCTGAGGCACGAAAGCGTGGGGAGCAAACAGGATTAGATACCCTGGTAGTCCACGCCGTAAACGATGAATGCCAGCCGTTAGTGGGTTTACTCACTAGTGGCGCAGCTAACGCTTTAAGCATTCCGCCTGGGGAGTACGGTCGCAAGATTAAAACTCAAAGGAATTGACGGGGGCCCGCACAAGCGGTGGAGCATGTGGTTTAATTCGACGCAACGCGCAGAACCTTACCAGCCCTTGACATGTCCAGGACCGGTCGCAGAGATGTGACCTTCTCTTCGGAGCCTGGAGCACAGGTGCTGCATGGCTGTCGTCAGCTCGTGTCGTGAGATGTTGGGTTAAGTCCCGCAACGAGCGCAACCCCCGTCCTTAGTTGCTACCATTTAGTTGAGCACTCTAAGGAGACTGCCGGTGATAAGCCGCGAGGAAGGTGGGGATGACGTCAAGTCCTCATGGCCCTTACGGGCTGGGCTACACACGTGCTACAATGGCGGTGACAATGGGACGCTAAGGGGCAACCCTTCGCAAATCTCAAAAAGCCGTCTCAGTTCGGATTGGGCTCTGCAACTCGAGCCCATGAAGTTGGAATCGCTAGTAATCGTGGATCAGCACGCCACGGTGAATACGTTCCCGGGCCTTGTACACACCGCCCGTCACACCATGGGAGTTGGTTTTACCTGAAGACGGTGCGCTAACCAGCAATGGAGGCAGCCGGCCACGGTAGGGTCAGCGACTGGGGTGAAGTCGTAACAAGGTAGCCGTAGGGGAACCTGCGGCTGGATCACCTCCTTTCTAAGGATGGTTCTTCAGAAGCTTGCTTCTATCGAACCGTTTTAGAAACATCAGTGGCCAACGGTCGTCAGGATCGTTGAGCTGCATTGGCGGGATTTCGCCGTCTACGTTTCTCTTTCTTCGCGGACGAACACGCGCTGGGCCTGTATGCGCAGGATCCCTGGTCCTTGACGGGATATGCGTTAGGGGCTTGTAGCTCAGTTGGTTAGAGCGCGCGCTTGATAAGCGTGAGGTCGGAAGTTCAAGTCTTCCCAGGCCCACCACACTCATCGGGTAAGCATTCGTCTTCTGGTTACGGGGCCATAGCTCAGCTGGGAGAGCGCGTGCTTTGCAAGCATGAGGTCGTCGGTTCGATCCCGTCTGGCTCCACCAGATGGTTTGATTGCCGACAAATTGTGTACCTAAATCGTCCGCGAAACATCACTTCGCATCCTGCTAGTCTGGATAGACAGCAGGTTGCGTGATTTCTGACATCGTAAAGAGGAGATCGATCCGAGTTGGATCGTGCAGAAGGTTTCTGCGCGAGACTTCATTAT
>NZ_JBEPOS010000027.1:90000-91272 GCF_040546885.1 Bradyrhizobium sp. S3.2.6
GGGCTTTCGTCATTTCCGCCATTTCTCGCTGATCAGCGCCTCGCAATGACAGAGTGCATGACTGCTTATCTCGCGAACGCCGTCTCCATCGCTTCCTTGTCTTGATCGTCTCGTTGTTGGCATCAACTCCACATCGCTCCAGCGCACGATCTCGCCATGAGCGACGTCGTGCTTCAGCTTGAGGCGATGCGCTAGGCCAATCGGCAGGGCGCTCACCTTGGCTCGCGGCACGCCAACACTGCTCGATCCCGTTGAAGAAGCGCTGAACTAGATTGTGGCTCCGGTTGGGAGGCTTCAATCACGGATATTCTTAGGTTCGCAATATCGAGCCGGCAGGTCCGAGATCGACTGGATAGCGGGCATGTCGCAGGTACGGCGAAATCGAAGCGAATGACCCTCAGCGGACGCCCCATGAAAAATTGACTGATTTGCCCTTCAGCAGCCCACAAAGATTGAGGTGAACACTAGCCTCACGACCGCAGAAGCGCTCGGTCTCGAAGTGCAGCCGACATTGCTCACTCGCGCCGATCGAGATCGACCTTTGCTAGGGGACTTATCCCGCTCTCTGCTTCGCCCTCGACGGATGACACAAGGTTCGCGGCGAGAAAGTCCACGAAAGCTCTGAGTTTGGGAGCGAGTTGCCGGCTCGACGGCCACAGGATCCGCAGCGGTCCCGAACGATCGGTGTAATCGTCGAGCACGGGGACGAGCAGACCTTCGCGAAGCTGGTGGTTGATGGCGAAGTCCGGCAGGTAAGCGATGCCCATACCCTGTTCGGCCATATAGATGAGCGGCTCAAGCGTACTCGCCACGACCGTTTTTGGCAGCTCGCTTTCGATGTCGGCATGCTCTCCCCGCAGCGGCCATCGCTCGAACCTTCGGCTGGTCGGAAACATGTGGCGCAGACAGGCATGAGCCTTGAGGTCGTCGGGGGTCTGAGGAACGCCTTTGGCCGCCAGATAAGCCGGCGATGCCACCAGGCGTCGGCGATACATGCCCAAAGCCCGGGACATCAGGCGCGTGTCGCCGGCGTCGGCGAAGCGCACGACGGCGTCGAAGCCTTCCTCGATGACATCGACGACCCGATCGCTGAAATCGAGATCCAATGTTATCTCCGGATATGCCCGCATGAACGCGACCAGAGTGGGCATCATCAGCATGCCGGCCAATGGCAGGGTGCGGCGCGGCAATCTGGATGGAAGTGCAGCGTCAATCAGGATGAGAGAGCTTCGCCGGGCTCGTGACGCAGGGAGGGCGTAGCCCGACCGGAGT
>NZ_JBEPOS010000028.1:0-88531 GCF_040546885.1 Bradyrhizobium sp. S3.2.6
TATTGGTCGCATCGTCGACACCTACACGCCCGCAGAATCCACAAACTACTTCGTGGCCGCAGGGTACTTGCAACCTGATCGGCTAACGCTCTAGCTAGCTTCTACTTCCAAATCATCTTCACTTTAGCGTCGCGCTCAGCTCTTCGGAAAACGCTTCATTGGTGCGATCGAGCCGCAGTGGCGTGACCGAGACATAGCGCTCGCGCAGCGCCGCGAGATCGGTGCCTTCGGCCGGCATGTCCATCATCGCGGCACGTTCGAAGCCAATCCAGAAATAAGGATTGTTGCGGCCGTCCCTGCGCTCGTCGATCCTGAGGAAGCCGAGATTGCGCTTGCCCTGCCGCGTGACGCGAATGCCGAGCACATCCTCCGGCGCGCAGGACGGGAAGTTGACGTTGATGACGGTGTCCTTCGGGATGCCGGCCTTGATCACCTTGCGCAGGATGTCGGGACCGAATTTGCGCGCGGTGTCCCACGGCGGCCGCTCGCGCGTCTCGACGCTGAACTCCTGCGATAGCGCGAATGACGGGATCCCCAGGATGGTGCCTTCGAGCGCACCGGCGATGGTGCCGGAATAGACCACGTCCTCGGCAACGTTGCGGCCCTTGTTGACGCCGGAGAGCACGACATCGGGCAGCTTGGCGCCGAGGATGTGGCGCGCGCCCATGATGACGCAGTCGGTCGGCGTGCCGCGCACCGCGAAGTGCCGCGGCCCGACGTCGCGCAGGCGCAGCGGATCGTTCAACGACAGCGAATGCGACACGCCGGACTGGTCGAGCTCGGGCGCGACCACCCAGACGTCGTCGGACAGCGCGCGCGCGATCTCCTCCACGACCTTGAGGCCGGGAGCGTGGATGCCGTCGTCATTGGTGCAGAGAATACGCATGCCGGTGGTCGATTCCTGAGCTGGGTCAGGCCGTCTTATCCCGCTATGGCGGATCAGGCAAACCGGTATCCAGGCCCGACGCATTATTAACGCCGGGCGCAATTAACGCCGGACGCGCCATTGCGGCAGGAAGCGCGCAAGCTTGCCCTCCGCGCGCAGCTGCATCGCCGGCACGACAGGGCTGACGACGGGTGTCTCGATCACACCGAGCGCCTTCAGCTGCGCAACGAATGGAGCCGACACGGGCGTCTCTGGAAAGCGCTCACGCGCTACCGTTACCGCCGTGTCAAAATCCTCGACATTGACGCCCGGCTTGGCGCGCCGGCTTTGCACATGCGTGTCGTCCCAGAGCCGCGCGATGTCGATGTCCAGCACGCCACGCAAGCGCTGGTCGACGGCCTGGATACCGGAACCGGTCACCGCCCATTGTCGGCCGACCCAGAAGATGTCGCGGTGCAAGGCCATGGACGGTCGGTTCGCGTTGACGGATGGCCGGCAGGATAACCGGCCGCCCGATCTTCGCAACCAAACGTTTCTGCGTTTCAGGCGGGCAACGAGAATTATTCGCGCGCGACCACTTTCAACCCGCCCATATAGGGCTGAAGCACGCTGGGAACGGCGATCGAGCCGTCCTCCTGCTGATAAGTCTCCATGACGGCGATCAGCGCGCGGCCGACCGCCGTACCGGAGCCGTTCAGCGTGTGCACGAAGCGCGGCTTGCCGTCCGGGCCGCGCGAACGCGCATCCATGCGCCGCGCCTGGAAATCGCCGCAGACCGAGCAGCTCGAGATCTCACGGAACATGCCGCCGTCGCCCTGCCCGGGCATCCAGACTTCGATGTCATAGGTTTTTTGCGACGAGAAACCCATATCCCCTGCGCAGAGCGTCATGACGCGATAGTGCAGGTCGAGCTTCTGCAACACCTGCTCGGCGCAGGACAGCATCCGCTCCAACTCGTCCTTGCTGGTTTCAGGCGTCGTGATCGAGACCAGCTCGACCTTGGTGAACTGGTGCTGGCGGATCATGCCGCGTGTATCACGCCCTGCGGCACCCGCCTCCGCGCGAAAACACGGCGTCAGCGCAGTCAGCCGCATTGGTAGTTGCTTCTCGTCGAGGATGGATTCGCGGACGAGGTTGGTGAGCGAGACTTCCGCCGTCGGGATCAGGCCGAGACGCTCGGTCTTCAGCCGCTCATGATCGGGCGAAGCGAGCAGCTCGCCCTTGATCGCCCAAAACTGGTCATCCTCGAATTTCGGCAATTGCCCGGTGCCGAACATCACCTCGTTGCGCACCAAGAGCGGCGGGTTGATCTCGGTGTAGCCGTGCTCATTCGTGTGCAGGTCGAGCATGAACTGCCCGATCGCGCGTTCAAGGCGCGCGAGGCCCTTCTTCAGCACGACGAAGCGCGCGCCGGAGAGTTTTGCCGCCGCCTCGAAATCCATGTAGCCGAGCGCGGTGCCGAGATCGTCGTGCAGCTTCGGCGCAAAACCATAGTTGCGCCTGGCACCGAACACGTGGTGCTGGACGTTGCCGTGCTCGTCGACCCCATCGGGCACTTCATCGAACGGAATGTTCGGGATCGCGGACAGCTCTTTGGTCAGCTCATCGTCGGCCGTTTTCGCGGCAGCCTCGAGCTGCGGCATCGTGGTCTTGAGCTCGGCGACCTCAGCCATCAGCTTGGCCGCACGCGCATCGTCCTTCGCCTTCTTGGCGTCGCCGATCTCCTTCGAGGCCGCATTGCGCCGCGCCTGTGCCTGCTCGGAAGCCAGGATCGACGCCCGCCGCCGCTCGTCGATCGCGAGCAGCGACGCCGATAGCGGCTTCAGGCCCCGCCGGGCGAGACCGGCGTCGAAGGCTTGCGGATTGTCGCGGATCGATTTGATGTCGTGCATGGCGGTGGTCCTGAATCAGCGTGCAATGGCCGAAGCGCGTGTTGGCGGGGTGCACAGCGCTTCCCACTACCACAGGCGTCATCGCCGGCGAAAGCGGGCGATCCAGTATTCCAGAGACAGGGGTGATTCTCCGAGAGGCCGCGGCGTACTGGATTCCCCGCTTTCGCGGGGAATGACACAGAGGCGCCCTACTCGGCCGGATTCGGCGGCGTCGACACGTCGGTGCCGGTCGTGGCCTGCGAGGCGGCCGCCTTCTTCTCCACCATCGAGACCGCAATGATCGAGCCCTCGTAGAGCGCCAGTAGCGGAATCGCCAGCGAGCACTGGCTAAGCACATCAGGCGGCGTCAGCACGGCCGCGATGATGAAGGCGACGACGATGAAATAGCGGCGCTTCTCGCGCAGCATCTTTGACGTGATGATGCCGATCCGCCCGAGCAGCGTCAGGATCACCGGAAGCTGGAAGGCGATACCGAAGGCGAAGATCAGCGACATCATCAGCGAGAGATATTCGCCGACCTTGGGCAGAAGCTGGATCTGCGCGGTCTCGTCGCTGCCGGCCTGCTGCATGCCGAGCGAGAAGCGCACCAGCATCGGCAGCACGACGAAATAGACCAGCGCCGCGCCGAGCACGAAAAAGAACGGCGTCGCGACCAGATACGGCAAGAACGCCTGCTTCTCGTGCTTGTAGAGGCCGGGCGCGACGAATTTGTAGATCTGCGTCGCGACGATCGGGAAGGAAATAAAGCCGGCACCGAACAGCGCGAGCTTGAGCTGGGTGATGAAATATTCCAGCAGCGCCGTGTAGATGAATTTCGAGTTCTCGGCGCCTGCGATCCACACGAACGGCCAGACCAGCACGTTGTAGATCTGCTTGGCGAAGAAGAAGCAGAAGATGAAGGCCACGCCGAATCCGAGCAGCGCCTTGATCAGCCGCGAGCGCAGCTCGATCAAATGGTCCATCAAGGGGGCCTTGCTGGCCTCGATCTCGGCGTCGCTCATGACGCTTTGGCGTCCTTGATCGCCTCGGGCGCGGTGTCTTGCTCTACCGTCGCCTGCGGCTCGACCTCGCGCGTGATCGCGAGCGGCTCGTTGACCGCCGCGTGCGCCTCGGCCTCCACGAAGGTTTCAGGCGTCGGGGCTTCGGGTGTCGTTGGTGTCGTCGGCGTTTCACTTGAAATCGCCGGCGCTTCACTTGAAGTCGCCGGCGGTTCGACAGCAGTGGTCGTGGCGGTCTCGGCCGGCTTGTCGAGCGCATCGACGCGCAGCGCGTCGCTGACGTCCTTCTGCAGCGAGGTCATCAGACCGCCGCCGGTGAAGCCGGAAGCGGCTTCCTTGACCTCGTCAAAGCTCTTCTTGAGGTCGGCCATCTCGGCCTCGCGCATGGCTTCCTGAAACTGGCCCTGGAATTCGGCGGCCATCTTGCGGGCCTTGCCCATCCACTGACCGACCATGCGCAGCACGCCCGGCAGCTCTTTCGGGCCGATGGCGACCAGGGCCACGACCCCGATCAGAACCAGTTCACTCCACCCGATGTCGAACATGACGTCTTCCGTTCACACGAAATCACGATCGGCCTGATCCCTCACGCGCAGGATCGGGGCCGCTACCCGTGTCTCGCGTGCTCCTGGCTCAGACGGCCTTGCTGCCGACGTCGGATCGCGCCGCGGTCGGCGCCGCATTGTGCTCGATGGACTTGGACGGCTCGGCGGGCTTGTCAGCGACCTTGTCGTCGTCCTGCATGCCCTTCTTGAAGGCCTTGATGCCCTGCGCCACGTCACCCATCAGATCCGAAATCTTGCCACGGCCGAACAGCAGCAGGACCACTGCGATCACCAAGATCCAGTGCCAAATGCTAAGTGAACCCATCCTGCAACCCTCCAAACGCGCATCGCCGGGACCCCCGGCCGATCTTCACCGAAACCTAGGCTTCGCAGGCCTCAAAAACAAGGACCAAGGCAGCGCCAATTCGCTGTTGGCGCTACGTAATCTTGCCTAGTGTTAACTGGTCGCAGGCGGCCCGTAGAGCGACCGGAGGATCACTCCTCGTTCCCGCCTTCGCCGCCCTCATTGCCGCCTTCCGGCGGCGTCTCGGGCTCGACCGCAGGCGCCAGCGCCAGATCGAGGTCCTCGCCCGGTTCCAGGAGGTCCTCGTCCTCGCGCAGCTGAGGATCATCCGACGGCGTCGGGACGCTGAAGCCGGTCGGCAGCCGCGAATCCAGCAGTCCCGTACCCTTCAGCTCCTCCAGACCCGGCAGGTCGCCGAGCTGTTCCAGAGTGAACTGCGAGAGGAAGTCCTCGGTGGTTCCGAAGGTCAGAGGACGGCCAGGCGTCTTGCGACGACCGCGCGGCTTGATCCAGCCGGTCTCCAGCAGCACGTCGAGCGTGCCCTTGGAGGTGACGACGCCGCGGATCTCCTCGATCTCGGCACGCGTCACCGGCTGGTGATAGGCGATGATCGCCAGAACCTCGATGGCCGCACGCGACAGGCGGCGGGTCTCGGTGCTCTCGCGGGTCATCAGCCAGGCGAGATCGCCGGCAGTGCGGAACGTCCATTTGTTGGCGACCCGCACGAGGTTCACGCCGCGCAAGGCGTAGTCGGCCTGGAGCTGCTCGAGCGCGGCCTTGATGTCGACGCCCTCGGGCATGCGCTTGGCCAGCGTCGCCGTATCCAGTGGTTCATTCGAAGCAAACAGCAGCGCTTCCAGCAGCCGCAATTCTTCGGGACGCGCCTGGGATTCGTTCTCCATCGGCTCGGCCTCATCTACCCGCACTTCAGCCAGGCTTGCCATGGCAGATTCTCCTTCTTGCACTTAAGCGACCGGCGCATCGGGCGCAGGAGCTGCGTCCGGAACCGGTTTAGGACGCCCCTTCCGGAAATAGATGGGCGCAAACGCCTCTTTCTGGTTCAGCTCGAGCTGACCTTCGCGCACCAGCTCGAGCGCGGCGGCGAAGCTCGAGGCGAACACCGTCGCGCGTTGCGTCGGATCGGCGACGTGGCGGACCAGGAAGTCGTCGAGCACGCCCCAGTCATCCTGGTCGGTGATGCTGCCGACCAGCCGCTCCAGCGTGGCGCGCGCCTCGGCGAGCGACCACACCGTGCGCTTGGCCAGATGCACGCTCGCCAGCACGCGCGACTGGCGCTGTGAAGCATAGGCCGTGAGCAGGTCATACAGCGTCGCCGTGTATTTCGGATGCCGGATCTCGGCGATCTGCTCGGGCTCGCCGCGCGGAAAAATGTCGCGCAGCAATTGCTGCCGGTTCATCAGCCGGTTGGCGGCTTCGCGAATGGCTTCCAGGCGGCGCAGACGGTTGGCGAGCGCGGTCGCCATTTCCTCGGCGCTCGGACCTTCCGCACTCGGCGGCTCCGGCAGCAGCAGGCGCGACTTCAGGAAGGCAAGCCAGGCGGCCATCACGAGATAGTCGGCGGCAAGCTCGAGGCGGATTTTTCGAGCAGCTTCGATGAAGTGAAGGTACTGGTCGGCCAGCGCCAGGATCGAGATCTTGGCGAGATCGACCTTCTGCTGCCGCGCCAGCGCGAGCAGGAGATCGAGCGGGCCTTCATAGCCCTCGACATCGACCACCAACGCCGGCTCGCCCTCGGCCAGCTCTGCGGGCCGCCCGGTTTCAAACGATAGGATTTCTGCGGTCATGCGGATGCCGTGGTTGCGGTCAATGCGTCCAGTTCCGCATTGTCATTGCTGTGAAGCGTCGTGTCGCAGCCGCCCGCGAACATGGCGCGAATTCGCTCGGCGATTCCGCCCGCCGGCGCGTTCATCGGCACGTCATTACTCATTAACAAACCCTGGAACCCAATTGCGCTGCGAATCACTTGAGCAATCATTGTCGCAGAAGTCGTCACCGGATGGGCGGGGGCGGCGGCGCCATCCACGGGAATGCTGAGACTGCCGAGATTGGCCGCGGTTAAGCCCGCAACCACCAATTCCTCAAGCAGTACCGTGACTTGCGTCGAGATTTCGATGCTACGCCTGAAGCGAATGAAATCCCGTGGGCGTTCGGCACGGCCAAACGCCAGCTCGGCGGCGGTCAGTTCCATTCCGGATACGCCGGTATTGAAGGCCCGCGTGCTCATGGGGCCGATTAACCCTGCCCCGGTAGGGGGTCAAGGAAACGGCCGCTAATTCCTCTGGACGAAGCAGGACGGCAGGCCAGCCGACTTCAGATTGTTGCAGGCCTGCACCGCCTCGTCGGCCGAGCCATACGGTCCGGCGAAGGCGCGGTAGACGATACCTTTGCCCTTATCGGTCAGATCGACGCGCTTGATGACCGGCGAGCGGCCGCCGAGCACGCTGCCATACTTGCTCTGCAGCACCCTGTAGGACGCGGCGGCGCTATCCTCGCTCTGCTGCGAGGAAACCTGCACGACGAAGCCGCCACCGCCGCTGGGCGTGGGTGCAATTTGGGTCGGATTGGTCGCGGCCATACGCTGCGGCGGTTCAGCCGGCGCAGCCTGCGGCGCCAGCGAGAGTGGCTGGTTGGCACTGGCATTGGCCGAAGTCGGCGGCGTACGCGGCGCGGCTGGTGCAGCGACCGGCTTCGGCGTCGCGGCCGGCTTGGCGGCTGACGATGCGGCGGCCTGCGGCGTGGCGCTGTCGGTCTGGTCACCCTTCACCGCCACGGTCTTGACCGAGCGTGGCGCACTGTTCGGCATCGTCCCGTTGCTCGGGACCGGACCGGCATTCGGTGGCAGAACGTTGGACGGCGACACGCTCGCAACCGGCGGCGGGTTCGCATTCTGGTTCAGCGGCGGAAACACCACGCGCGGACCGGCCGCCTTGGCAATGACGTCGACGGGCGCCTCCTCGCGCGGCACGATCTTCTCGCTGCCGTCGCCGCTCACCATGCGGTCCGGCACCTTGGCCGAGGAGTCCGACGGCGCGGGCACGATCTTGGTCGGCGTGTTGTCGGCCTTGATGATCGGCGGCTCGCCGCTGCGGGGCGATCCGATATAGGTCTTGTAGGCGAAGGCAGCACCAGTTCCGACCACGGCCAGCGCGAGGATCGCGGCGACCGTCATCATGCCGCCGCGCGATTTCCTGGGCTCGTCGAGATCGGCCTCGGGATAGTCGCTCTGGAACGCGTAAGGGTCGTCCGGATAGGCCGGCTCACGCTGAAAATCCTGCTCACCCGACTCGAGCCGCCCGTAGAGCGCATCATCGTAACGCGCCGAATCGGGCTGCTCGGATGACGCCTCGTAGGCTTGGTCCTGGGCCTGATCCTGATGATAGGCCTGATGCTGGTAAGCCTGATCCTGATAGGCCTGATCCTGATAGGTCTGGGGCTGATGAAACTCAGGCTCCGGCGCAGCCGGCTGGGCTGAATAGCGATGCAGCGGATGAACGGGATTCACCGCGACGGGATAGTCAGGCTCGGGCGCCGGCTGCGGTTGCACGTTGGCGCGGCGCATCCATGACGGCGGACCCGGCTGAGTCGGGGCAGCCTGCTCGGCATATTCCTGCCGATAGCCGTCCTGCGAATAATCTTCGTCCTGATAAGTCTGTGCCGGCGCAGCTGCCGGACGCGCACCTGGGCGGGCCTGTGCTGCGAACGGATCGGTCTGCCCGATCAGGCGGGCGAGCTCAGCCAAGGGATCGTTTTCCGCCTTCCCATGCTGGTCGGCGCCGCGGCCATAGTCGTCGGACGGAAACGGTCTGTCGTGATATCGATCGGCCATCGTGATGATGCGTCCCTTCGGGAAAGCCGCGCGCCCCTCGACCAAGGCGCGGCTTTCGACCCACAAGGCTTTCAACCAAGTCTAAGCGATCCGGCTTCTGCCGGTACCCCCAATATTCCCCTTAAGTAGTTCGCCCCAAACTACCGCATCTCGTCCGGAGCATGGACGCCGAGGATGGCGAGGCCCGATGCCAGGACAGAGACGACGCCCTGGACCATGGCCAGCCGCGCCTTTGTTAGAACTGCATCATTATTGATAATGAAGCGTAAATAGGGCAAATCGCGCCCCTTCGTCCAAAGTGCGTGAAATTCGCTCGCTAAGTCATAGAGATAAAAGGCAATACGGTGCGGCTCGTGAGCCGCCGCGGCGGCTTCCAGCATCCTCGGATAAATTGCAAGGCGCTTGAGAAGGTCGAGCTCAACAGGGTCGGACAGCCGCTCCACGGCGGACTCACCAAGCCAGGAGATCCGCTTGTCGGCATCCCCCGGGAGTTCCGGGAACACCTCCGTCCGCGCGTTGCGGAAGATCGAGTGGCCGCGGGCGTGGCCGTACTGGACGTAGAACACCGGGTTGTCGCGCGACTGCTCCATGACCTTGGCGAGGTCGAAGTCGAGCACGGCGTCGTTCTTGCGGTAGAGCATCATGAAGCGGACGGCGTCCTGGCCGACTTCATCCACCACCTCACGCAAAGTGACGAAGTCCCCGCTCCGCTTGGACATTTTCACCGGCTCGCCGTTGCGCAGCAACTTCACGAGCTGGACGATCTTGACGTCGAGCGCGCCCTTGCCAGAGGTCGTCGCCTTCACCGCCGCCTGCATGCGCTTGATGTAGCCGCCATGATCGGCGCCCCAGACGTCGATCATCTCCGCAAAACCGCGGTCGAACTTGTTCTTGTGGTAGGCGATGTCGGAGGCGAAGTAGGTGTAGGAATTGTCCGACTTGATCAGCGGACGATCGACATCGTCGCCGTAGGCGGTTGCCTTGAAGAGCAACTGCTCGCGGTCTTCCCAGTCCTCGACCGGCGCGCCCTTCGGCGGCGGCAGGCGGCCTTCATAGATGTCGCCCTTGGCCTTCAGGAAGTCGATGGTCTCGGCAACCTTGTTATTGCCGCTCTCGATCAGCGAGCGCTCCGAGAAAAACACGTCGTGGCGGATATTGAGCGCGGCGAGATCGTCCTTGATCTCGTCCATCATCATCCCGATCGCCTTGGACCGTACCGTCGGCAGCCATTGCGCCTCGCTCATCGCGAGGAGCTTGTCGCCATGCTCCTCGGCCAGCGCCACACCCACCGGCTTCAGATAATCGCCCGGATAGAGGCCTTCCGGAATGGCGCCGATGTTCTCGCCGAGCGCCTCGCGATACCGCAAGAAGGCGGAGCGCGCGAGCACGTCGACCTGCGCGCCGGCATCGTTAATGTAATATTCACGCGTGACGTCGTGGCCACCGAATTGGAGCAGGCTCGCCAGCGCGTCGCCGAACACGGCGCCGCGGCAATGGCCGACATGCATCGGCCCAGTCGGATTGGCCGAGACGTATTCGACATTGACCTTGGATCCGCCGCGGACGCGACCGTAATCGGCGCCCTCGCGCAGCACCGTCCGCAGCGCCTCGGCCCAGGCGGCAGGCATCAGCGTCAGATTGATGAAGCCGGGACCGGCGACGTCGACCTTGGCGATCAGCGCGTCGGCGCGCAGCCGCTCGGCGATCTGCTCAGCGAGATCACGCGGTTTTGCCTTTGCCTCTTTCGCAAGCACCATGGCGGCGTTGGTCGCCATGTCGCCGTGGGTCGCATCGCGCGGCGGCTCGACCACCACGCGCGAGAAATCGATGCCCTCGGGCCAGTTGGCTTCGGCCGCGAGCGCGCGGCAGGCGGCGTGCACGCGCGCGAGCACGTCGGCGAACAAATGCGGTGCTGAGGATGTGTCGGGCATGGCCGCCGCCTAACGCAAATCCGGGGTCGAGTCAAAGAGCCGCTGGTGCTCGGTCAGGGCGAAACGGTCGGTCATTCCGGCAATGAAATTGCCGATCCGGCGGGCCCGATCGCCCTCGTCGTCCGCCTCGGCCCCGATCAGCCATTCCGGCGGGAGGTCGCCCGGCGATATCAGGTATTTTGCGAACAGGTCGAACAGGATCTGTTCCGCCTCCGCCATCACCCGCACCACCCGCTTGTGGCGGTACATGTGTCCATAGAGAAATCGCTTGATGGCGGCCTCCTCCTCGGCGACCTCGGCGGGGAACGCGATCAGCGCCCGGCTCTGCTGGCGCACGTCCTGGGCCGATTGCGGGCTGACCGCGGCGATGTTCTTTTTCGCCTCCGCGAACACCGCGCCGATCAGATGCGAGATCAGCTCGCGCACCAGCTCAGCCCCGCGCCTGACGTCTTCGAGGTCAGGGTAATGCGCCGAGGTCTCGGCGATGATCTCCGCCGTGAGCGGCATCACCTTGAGATCATCGAGGTGGAACAGGCCGGCGCGCAGGCCGTCGTCGATATCGTGGGCGTCATAGGCAATGTCGTCGGCAATCGCCGCGACCTGCGCCTCCAGCGAGGCGAAGCTCCAGAGCTCGAGATCGTAGGACTTGATATAGTCGGCGATGCCGACGGGAATGCCGTGCTCGCGGTAGCGCCCGACCGGAGCGCCGCTGCGATCGGTCAGCGGGCCGTTGTGCTTGACGATGCCCTCGAGCGACTCCCAGGTCAGGTTGAGCCCGTCGAACTCGGGATAGCGGTGCTCCAGCGAGCCGACGACGCGGAGCGCTTGGGCGTTGTGGTCGAAGCCGCCGAAATCCTTCAGGCAGGCATCCAGCGCCCGCTCGCCGGCATGGCCGAATGGCGGATGGCCGAGGTCGTGGGCGAGCGCCAGGGTTTCCGTGAGATCCTCGTCCAGCCCAAGCTGGCGCGCCAGCGCGCGGGCGATCTGCGCCACCTCCAGCGAATGGGTCAGCCGGGTACGGTAATGGTCCCCCTCATGGAACACGAACACCTGGGTCTTGTACTTGAGGCGGCGGAACGCGGTGGAATGGATCACCCGGTCGCAATCGCGCCGGAACGGGCTCCTGGTCCGGCTCGGGGGCTCGGCGACCAGCCGGCCTCGGCTCCGATCGGGGTCGCAGGCATAGGGCGCATGGGGGGCTGCCATTCCGACGGACACGACGAATTTAGTCCCTATCCATTTGATTCTGCGTATCCTTGCACTTAACTATGCCGGACGCGGGATACCAAATGAATTGGCCAAATGAATTTGGTACGACTGCGGGCCTATCGGAGAGACGAGCCATGACGACTGACGTGACCATCAGTGACCGCGCCGCGCGCCGGATTGGAGAAATCCTCAAGGGCGAAGGCACAGGCGCGATGCTGCGCATCTCCGTCGAGGGCGGTGGCTGCTCCGGGTTCCAGTACAAGTTCGACATCGATCGCGACCGCACCGATGACGATCTCGTCATCAAGCAGGAGAACGCGGTGGTGCTGGTCGATTCCGCCTCGCAGCCGTTCCTGGCGGGCTCGCAGGTGGATTTCGTCGACGATCTGATCGGCGCCTCGTTCCGCGTCAACAATCCCAACGCGACGGCGTCCTGCGGCTGCGGTACCAGCTTCTCGATCTGATCCGGCTCAAAATCTGAAAAACAACCCCATGCACAGTAGCCGGGACGCCGGCACGGTGTATTTCGGCTTTTGCGAAGATCGGTTGACCCGTCGGGCAAAACAGGGGTAATGTATCATCATCGCGAGATCCCCCAAGGTCGGGGAGCTCGACCGGACGCACACGGGGCGGGTCGATACAGCCCAACGCCGAAGCGTCCCTTGCCGCAGTCCAATCCTTCGAGAAGGTTTGAATCTCGTCAGTGGCGTCAGGTGTGAGTGGTGACATGATCCCACGTTTGTTGGCCGTATCCGATAAGCCAATTCAAAGCGTGGTGTGTTTCTGCCGTCACGCCAGGATCTAGAGCTGCGGGTACCTGCTGTCCTTTAGTACGCGCGTTTCTGACAGCCCAGTGGTACCTGTAGATCAGATCGGCCTGATCAAGAATGTCGGCGATCGGACGAAGTTCGGAGTCGTCGATAAACTCAGATGTCGTCCTTTCGGCCATGGTCTTCGCGGCGAATTCCACGTCGCAAATCTGATCTGGCTTGCCTAGCTGGGCCACGAAGCCCAATGCCCAAAGCAGAGTCCAGGCGGCTTCGTGCCTCCAAGTGAATTGAATCCGGTCGTGCTGCGAAGGGGAATTGTCGAGCACGAACGCGAGTTCCTTGGGAGTCAGATGCGGCCGGAGTTCGTATGTTTCTAGAAGTCGTTCGACTAATTCTTCCTCAAGTCCCTCGCCTTTTGCAGCAACAAAAAGGAGACAAAGAGTGCGTAGCGCGACTTCTTCTTTAGATCGTTTCAGCGCCTCAGCCTTGGTCTCAATAACGGGTAATGCGGCAAAGAAAGGTACGCCCTCGGCTTGAAGGATCCTCTCTGATCTGAGCTTTCTATCAATAGCTTCCGCTGAGATCCCTCCATTATCCGTTGACATCCTTCCATTCATCGCGCCAATCCCCCCAACGGTTGCCGGACGTACAATATCACGAGGCATCCTCGCCCGCGACAGGATCGAGCATGCCGCCGCTTGGAGCGCATGCCAGACGGCGAAGCACCCATCTTCGTCTGCCGTGGCGCGCCGTTCTACGCTAGGGCACGCCACGGCCCGCGTAGCGGCCGTTCCTGCGCTGCCGCTCCTACGATCAGCTACCGCGCCGAGGCTGTGGCTAGGCCGCGTATCATTGATTGATACGTTGATATTGACAGGCGTATCATCCAATGATACACCTTGTGAGTGATCAGAAGCTTCCGGGACAAAACCACCGAGGCCGTCTTCAATGGCGAAAGTCCCAAGGGCTTTCCGGCCGACCTGGTCAAGGTAGCGCGCCGGAAACTGCGCTACCTGAACGCCGCGGGCGATTTGGGCGACTTGAAATCGCCTCCTGGCAACCGCCTTGAGGCATTGGCGGGCGATCGCAAGGGGCAACACTCAATCAGAATCAACGACCAATTCCGCGCGTGCTTTGTTTGGACAGCGCAAGGCCCGGCGGACGTCGAAATTGTAGATTACCATTAGAAGAAGAGGACGCGACAATGGCCAAGAAGCTCAAGCCCATGCATCCAGGTGAGGTTCTGCGGGAGGAGTTCCTGGTTCCGCTGAAAATGTCGGCGGGCGCTCTTGCCAAGGCCTGCGGCTTGCCTCGCACCCGGATCGAGCGGATCGCCAGCGAACAGACCGGCATTACTGCCGACACTGCGCTCCGGCTCGCTAAGGCGCTCGGGACAACCGCCCAGCTTTGGCTCAACCTGCAGAACGACTATGATATGCAGCTCGCAAAGCGCGAACTCGGTAAGACTCTTGACCGCATCGAGACCGTAAACAAGCCGGAAGCAGCCTGAGCGGCGGAGCGCAATATCGCAAGGCGTCGAAAATTTGCGGATCGGCGCGGGCGGCCGGCCGCTCCATCATAGCGCCCCGGCGAAAGCAATTGTGCCCATCTTCATCGGCCGTGGCGCCTCAATAGCGGAAGTCAATTATCAGATGCGCATGATCAATCGTCTGCTCTGTTGCCTCGCCCTACTCCTTGCAATCGCAGCCGTCCCGGTGCTTCCCGCGCGCGCTTCCGAAACCTGCCCGTTCATCAGCGCCAGGGAGCTCGCCGACGCGATGCCTGCGCTCAAATGGTCGCTGATTTCAAATCAGGACGGCCGTGGTTGCATCTATCAGGGCGGGCGCGGCGACACGATGATGCTGACCGTGTTTCGCAATCCCGACAAGGACCGCGCCAAGGAGTTGTACGCGACCTTCGTCAAGACGCTTGGCGAGCGCATGCCGCTTAACGCAGTCGCTGACATCGGCGACGAAGGCCAGGGCGGAACGAGCGCCGCCGGCGCGGAGCGCCAGGAGGCATCGGTCGTCGCCTTGTCCGGCGATTACATCCTGCAGATCAGCGTCTATCCGACCGGCCGGCGTGCCGACGAGGCCTTGCTCGGGCCGCTCACCGAAGGCGCCCGCGTTGCCATCGCCAACGTGAGCAAGAGCAGCGAGCGGTTCGGCAATTGCGAGTGGCTCACTGCCGCGGATGCCGACGGTTTTCTCGACAAAGGCACGCTGACGGTGCAGCGGACCGGCGCCGGCAGCTGCATGATGTTCGATCGCGCGGCCAACACCATGGCCGTCGCGGTGATCGCGAGCTCGCGCGACACGGTCATCAGCATGATGAAACGCACGGACCCGTGCCAGCACGTGGCGATCCCCGAGCTCGGTAATGAAGCGTTTGGCGAGCATTCCTGCACCAAGGGCAACGGCAACGCCGTCAACATCTATGTCTGGAAGAACGGCAGGCAGGCTTCGATCCTGTTCGCACCGGTCAAGCCGCATCCGGAGTCCGGTTCGGTCGAGCGCCTGAAGGCAGTCGCCGGGCGAGTTTATGGAAAACTGTAACGGCGCCGCGTTGCATTGTCGGCCGTAGCAGAGCACCAAATCGATTTCGCCGGCGATTTGATCGGCGATTCTCTTTTTGACGCGTTTTCTTTACGCCAACGGCATTCACTTCGCTTGAAAGTGCTTTAAGCCCCGGTCATCTGCCTTTCCTCGTCCGTCCACTCCGCCTCGACCGGCATCAACTCCGGCTGGAGCGGCGCGTCCTCTGCCATCACGTGACCGTCCAGCCCGCGCAGCAGGGCCGCGGCCAGCGCGGGCTTCCGTAGCGGCTTGGCCAGGAAGTCCGACATGCCGGCCTCGCGGCAGATCTTGACGTCTTCGGGGAAGGCGTTGGCTGTCAGTGCGATGATCGGCAGGGCCTCGAAGCGCCCGCCTTCCGCGCGGATCGCCCGGGTCGCGGCAAGGCCATCCATCTCTGGCATGCGCACGTCCATCAGCACGATGTCGTAATCGCCTTCGGAGACGGCCGCGACGGCGTCCACGCCATCGGCGACGACCCGCAGCTCGACCTCGAAGGCACCGAGCATCTTGCTCACGACCATGCGGTTGACGGCGTCATCCTCGGCGACCAGCACCTTCAGCGGCCGGTCGAGGCTCGCGATGCGGGCCTTGAGGTCGTCCGCTTCATCGCGGCCCGCGTCCTGACTTGACGTCTGCGCCTGACTCCACGGCAGCACCAGCGTGAAGCGGAAGGTCGAGCCCTCGCCCGGCGTCGAGATGACGCCGATGGTGCCGCCCATCTGCTCGATGATACGCCGGGAGATCGCGAGACCGAGGCCAGTGCCGCCGAAGCGGCGGCTGATCGAGGCATCGGCCTGCGCGAAATCCGAGAACAGCTGCCCGAGCTTCTCGGGCGCAATGCCGATGCCGGTGTCCGACACGGTCCATTCGACGGTTGCGAGCAGATCGCGGCGCGCCTGGCAAATGGCCTTGATCGTCACCTCGCCCTGATCGGTAAACTTCACGGCGTTGGAGGCGAGATTGAGCAACACCTGCCGGATACGCGCGACGTCGCCACGCAGCGTCGGCGGCAGGTCCGGATCGAGCTCGACCTTGACTGCGAGCCCCTTGCTCTTGGCGCTTGCGCGCACCACGGTCGCGACCGTCTCGACCAGCGTCTGCGGCGCAAAGTCGATCGCCTCGAACGCGAAGCGTCCGGCCTCGAGCTTGGACAGGTCGAGGATGTCGTTGAGGATGCGCTGGAGGTTGTCACCGGATTCGCGGATCGTGGTGACGGCCTCGCGCTGCTCCGGATCGAGATTTGTTTCGAGCAGCATGCTCGCAAGTCCGAGCACGCCGTTCATGGGCGTGCGGATCTCGTGGCTCATCACGGCGAGAAAATCCGACTTCGCGCGGCTCTCGGCCTCGGCCTTTTCCGCGCGCCAGCGCTCGGTGACATCTCGGCCAAAGCCGCGATAGCCCAAAAATTGCCCGTCGCGGTCATAGGCCGGCTTCGCCGTCAGCGACCACAGCCGCGCCTCGCCGCCCGCAACGACCTTGAGGTTCATCTCGTGCAGCGGCTCGGCGTGCTCCATCAGGCCGACGACGTTGTAGGCCGCCGCCTGATCTTCGGGGCACAGCATGTCGAGCACGTCGGCGAAGAGCGACCCCTTCAGCAGTGGAAGCGGCAGCTGCGCGACGTCGGCGAAGCGCTCGGGCACATCCGTGAGATGCCCTTCGGCGTCGGTCTGCCACAGCCAGTCGCTGGCGTTCTCCTGAAAATCCTTCAGCAGCAGCGAGATGATCTCGGTCTGGCGTTCGAGCTCGAGCCGGGCCTTGAGATTGCCGAGGAACAGATTGCCCTGCGAGACGATGTTGCGCGCCATGAAGAACGCGAACAGCAGCAGGAACACCGCGGTCAGGGCATACGGACCAGCACCGCACAACAGCATCGCGCCGGCGCAGGCGACCGTCATGGTCGCGAGATAGACGAGGCCCGCACGCGGAAAGGTCGACAACGTGAAGGCGCCGCCCGACATCATGCCAACCATCAGGCAGGCTAGGATCAGCTGGCTGGTCGGGCCGACGCGGCTGAACAATGCGAGCGGCAGCATGCCCCAGATCGCGGCCAGGAAGAATGCCTGCCGCATCATTTGCCGCGTCGCGCGGCGTGACGCTTCCTGCGGCGGATTCTGCTGCGCGCGCCGCCACGCCCTCACCGCGAGCGAGGCGGCGGCGGCAAGCGTCATGCCCCATATCGCGAGGAAATCGTTCCAGCCCCGGCCCCAGAACAGGATCAGTACGATGGCGACATTGAGCATGGTCACGGCCATCGTCACCGGGATGGCCCGCGTCACGGCGTCGATCTGCTTGGCGCGGATGCGGCGCAGCTCGCGCTCGCTGAGACCGGCGGTCAGGCCGTCCTCGATCTCGAAGCCGCCGAGCCAGTACAGGAACGCGCCAACCAGGCCGTCTTTCAGGCCATCCTGCGGCTCAGTCTCTGTAGTGGATTTGTCCGGCCATCCCATCCGAGGAACCTTTTCCGCATCAATGGCCTGCCGCCTGCTTAAGCCGGGTTAATTTTGTGGGAGATTTTGCGGCGTCCTTGACGGGCACGTTTGCATTTTGTTCTAACCATGGCCCCTGCCCGGAGCGCGTCGACATGCCCATCAGAGTAGCCACCTGGAACGTGAATTCAGTCCGGCAGCGGATCGACCTGCTGCTGACCTGGCTCAGGGAGTGCCAACCGGACATCGTCTGCCTGCAGGAGATCAAATGCGTCGACGAGGCGTTCCCGCGGCTGGAGATCGAGGCGCTGGGCTACAACGTGGTCACCCACGGGCAGAAGACGTTCAACGGCGTCGCTTTGCTCTCCAAGCTCAAGTTCGACGAGACCAAGTCGGGGCTCGCCGGCGACGACGAGGACGCGCATGCCCGCTTCCTCGAGGGCGTGGTGACGCTCAAGCGCGGCGTAATGCGCATCGCCTGCCTCTATCTGCCCAATGGCAATCCGGTCGGGACCGAGAAATATCCCTACAAGCTCAAATGGATGTCCCGGCTTCTTGAGTATTCGAAGGAGCGCCTTAAGACGGAGGAGCCGCTGATCCTCGCAGGCGACTTCAACGTCATTCCGCACGTCCGCGACGTCCACAATCCCGCCGCCTGGACCGAGGACGCCCTGTTCAAGGCCGAGACGCGGGAGAGCTTCCAGTCCCTGCTCGGCCTCGGCCTGACCGATGCGCTGCGGGCCGTCACCGACGAGCCCGGGCTCTATACTTTTTGGGACTACCAGGCGGGGGCCTGGCAGAAGAACCAGGGCTTGCGCATCGATCATCTGCTTCTATCGCCGCAGGCCAGCGACCGGCTCGCCAATGTCGGCATCGATAGCTATGTGCGGGCCTGGGAGAAGCCATCGGACCACGTGCCGGTGTGGGCGGATCTGGATCTGGAGGCGGCGTAAGCGCCACTCAGGTGGTGGGCGCGCTCCGCTTTTGCCCCACCTCACCTACGGCACCGAGGTCGCCGCGCTTACTCGTGGCGGCCCTGCACCCACTGTTCCAGCATTTGCAGGCACATGGCGCGGTCGTCGTCCGACGCCTTGGCGAAAGCGCGGTTGTAGTTTTCCTTGATCCAGGTCTCGTCGGTGCCGGCGCTGTCACGCGCCAAGGTCAGCCACATCAGGCCGCGCGCAGCCTGGCGCGGCAGGCGGTCGCCGTTGAACAGCATCTGCCCGAGCAGCGCCTGGGCCTCGTGCTGGCCCTTCTGGGCGGCGAGGCCGAGCCATCGCGCGCCGTAGCGGAAATCCTCGCGCGAGGCGTCCGGCGTCTTCAGATAGAGCCGGGCGAGATCGTACTGGGCGTCCGCGTTGCCGAAATAAGAGGCCGCGTAGGAGAACATCTCCCGCGCCCGGTCCGGATCGGCCTTGATCTTCGAGTTCGGGATACCGCTCAAATAGTAGCGGCCGAGCGCGACGAAGGCGTTGGCCACGACCTGCGCCTGCGGCGCGGACGGGCTGTCCTCAGCATGGGCATTGGCGATGCGGGTGAAATATTCGAAGGCGCGCACGTCGTCCTGGGCCACGCCGTCGCCGCTGGCGTACATGCGGCCGAGCTTCCACTGCGCGATCGGGTGACCGCCCTCGGCGGCATATTGCAGAGCGCTGAGCGAGGTTTCCTGGGTCGCGACCGGCGGCAAGGACTTGCGCACCGCGCCCGCAGCACCAGGCAAGGTGGTCACGACCGGGATGGTCGCATCCTTCTGGTTGACCGGCGCACCATCAAAGGCGAGCGCCGGCGCCGCCAGCGCGGCAGCCCCCAACACAAACGCAACGATGGCACGCCTAGATGTCCGCATAACACTGTTTCTCGTGCGCGCCGCCCGGATGGGTTACTGCCCCACCGACCGCTGGTCCAACCTGCTGGGCATATTTCCAGAGCGCGCCCGTCGTGTGGTTAGTCGCGCGAGCGCTCCATTTGGTCTTGCGTTGCGCGAGCTCGGCGTCGCTCAATTTTACGTTAAGGATTCCGGCAACGGCGTCGATCTCGATGATGTCGCCATCCTGCAACAGTGCGATCGGGCCGCCGATGGCAGCTTCGGGCCCGACATGACCGATGCAGAAGCCGCGGGTGGCGCCGGAGAAGCGGCCGTCGGTGATGAGCGCGATCTTGCCGCCCATGCCCTGGCCGGTCAGCGCCGCGGTGGTCTGGAGCATTTCCCGCATGCCGGGGCCGCCCTTGGGGCCCTCGTAGCGGATCACGATGACTTCGCCTTCGCGGTACGTGCGGTTCTGGACGGCTTCAAAGGCGTCCTCTTCCCGGTCGAAGCAACGCGCCGGACCGGTGAACCTCAGATTGGACATTCCCGCGACTTTCACGATCGCACCTTCTGGCGCCAAATTCCCCTTCAGACCAACCACACCGCCGGTGACGGTGATGGGCTTGTCTGCCGGGTGCACCACGTCCTGGTGCGGATTCCACTTCACGCTCTTGAGGTTTTCGGCGATCGTTCGACCGGTGACAGTGATGCAGTCACCGTGGAGAAATCCGTTGTCGAGCAGCGTCTTCATCAGAAGCGGTATGCCACCTACTTCAAACATGTCTTTGGCGACATAACGGCCGCCCGGCTTCAAATCCGCGACATACGGTGTCTTTTTGAAGATTTCGGCGACATCGAACAGGTCGAACTTGATGCCGGCTTCATGCGCGATCGCCGGCAGGTGCAGCGCAGCATTAGTCGAGCCGCCGGAGGCCGCGACTACAGCGGCCGCATTCTCGAGCGCCTTGCGGGTGACGATGTCGCGCGGCCGGAGATTGGACGCGATCAGGTCCATCACCTTCTCGCCTGCGGTCATGCAGAAGGCGTCGCGGATTTCATACGGTGCCGGGGCACCGGCCGAGTAAGGCAGCGCCAGGCCGATGGCCTCGGAGACGGTCGCCATGGTGTTGGCGGTGAACTGCGCGCCGCAGGCGCCGGCCGAGGGGCACGCCACGCGCTCGATCTCGTCGAGATCCTCGTCCGACATGGCGCCGACCGAGTGCTTGCCGACGGCCTCGAACATGTCCTGCACGGTGACCTGCTGTCCGCGAAAATTGCCGGGCAGGATCGAGCCGCCATAGATGAAGATCGAGGGCACGTTGAGGCGGACCATCGCCATCATCATGCCCGGCAGCGACTTGTCGCAGCCGGCCAAGCCAACGAGCGCGTCATAGGCATGGCCGCGCACGGTCAGCTCGACGGAGTCGGCGATGCATTCGCGCGAGGGCAGCGAGGAGCGCATGCCGTCATGGCCCATGGCGATGCCGTCGGTGACCGTGATGGTGCAGAATTCGCGCGGCGTGCCGCCGGCGGACGCGACGCCCTTCTTCACCGCCTGCGCCTGGCGCATCAGAGAGATGTTGCAGGGGGCGGCCTCGTTCCAGCACGAGGCGACCCCGACGAAGGGCTGGTGGATCTGCTCGGTGGTCAGACCCATGGCGTAGAAGTAGGACCTGTGGGGCGCGCGCGAAGGGCCTTCCGTCACGTGACGGCTCGGCAGCCTCTGCTTGATGTTGGTCTTGGCGTCCATCGCGACCAGTTTCCTTGGCTAACCCTTGTCAGACCCGGAACATCAGACCCAAGATTTGAATCGACCTTGGGATTTTCCGCCGCCTGCAAGGGACCAGCCCAGCCCCTGAAACATTAGAGTTGGATTTTATTCATGTTTGGGTGTGGCCAAAAAGCGGCGCGGATGCGAACGGACTGCGATAGGGGTCAAATCGCGCGGGAATGTTGCATGAAGAGCACAAAAGTGGCTCAGAGGACACGGAAAAGCCTACTGTGTTACCCTCATGAGACCGGCCATCCACAACTACAGATTTTGTGAAGGGAGAGGCGCGCCCAGCCTTGCGGCAATGGCGAGCGGAGCCAGACTGAGTCGACCGTTTCCCGCCCCTTGCATCCTTCGGCGCCTCCGCTGCGCGCCGGCGCCTCGGAGTGACGGTGATGGATGAGGGCTTTCTCCCTCCACACCGTCGCCTTGGCCAAAGGCAGCTGTACGATCAGCATCCACGCATTGACTTGTATAGGGTACCCCCCTATCTTATGAGCATGTCACATACGATCAAGCACAAGTCGAAGCTCATCGGTCGGGTCCGGCGTATCAAGGGCCAGCTCGAGGCCGTCGAGCGCGCGCTCGAGTCGGAGATCGGCTGCGCCGATGTGCTGATGCTGGTGGCTTCGGTGAAAGGCGCGATCAGCGGTCTCACCACCGAGCTCTTGGAGGACCACATCCGCCATCATGTCGTGGATCCCGCGCACGAGAAGGATCCGGAGAAGGCCAAGGGCGCCGCCGACCTCATCGACGTCGTCCGAACCTATTTGAAGTGAACGGATGACCGACCTGTCTCACCTGCTCCAGCAGAGCAGCGCGCATGCATGGCTGTTCGTGCCTAGCGCCATCCTCCTCGGCGCGCTGCATGGTCTCGAGCCCGGGCATTCCAAGACCATGATGGCTGCGTTCATCATTGCAATCAGGGGCACCGTGCTTCAGGCCGTGCTGCTTGGCCTGTCGGCGACCATCTCCCATACCGCCATCGTCTGGGCGATCGCACTCGCGGGGTTGTATTTCGGCCGGGAATTATCAGGCGAACGCAGCGAGGCCTATCTGCAAATGGCGTCCGCCGTCATCATCATCGGCATCGCCGGCTGGATGGTCTGGCGCACCTGGCGGGAGCAGAGCCACGCGCACGACCATCACCACCACGACGAACTGCAATCCATCTCGCTGGCAGGGTTGCAGCTCTTGCTGGAGGTGTTCGAGGACGGCGTGCCCCCTCGCTGGCGGATCCGGAACGAGGCCGGCGAACTTCCCGCCGCCCGCGATATCAAGATGACCACCATCCGCGAGGACGGCTCGGAGCAGACATTCGCGTTTGCCGCTTGCGATGGATACCTCGAAAGCGTCGGGGAGATTCCCGAGCCGCATGCGTTCAAGGCGCGCATCGCGCTTGCAGGCGACGCCACCGAGATCCTGTTTGAGGAGCATGATCACGACCACATGGATCTCGGCGACGAGGACGACGCGCACGCGCGCGCCCATGCCGCCGACATCCGCAAGCGCTTTGGGGGGCGCAACGTGACGAGGGCGCAGATTGTGCTGTTCGGCCTCACCGGCGGACTGATCCCCTGCCCCGCCGCGATCACCGTGCTGCTGCTTTGCATACAGCTGAAGCAATTCAGCCTCGGCTTTGTCCTTGTGCTGTCCTTCGGTGTCGGGCTTGCGATCACGATGGTGTCGGCAGGCGTTCTCGCCGCGCTCAGCCTGCGCCATGTCGAACGGCACTGGGGCGGTTTCAGCCGTTACGCCCACCGCGCGCCCTACGTGTCGGCGGCCCTGATCGTCTTCGTCGGCCTCTACACCGGCTGGACTGGCCTGCACGAACTGATGTTGTGATCGGCAGCGGCGCGGCATCGGCTGCCTGTCCGGTCAGCCTTTCGTGCTCGCAGTCTTATCAAGCGCGGCCCGCAGGCCCTTGGCGAGCTTGATGGCGTCGTCATGAGCCCAGAAGTGCATGAAGAAGAGCCGTGGCTGCTCATCCAGCATGTGGCTGTGCAGTGCCGTCACCTCGATGCCATTCGCCAGCAGTGCCGCAAGCACCGAATTCACCTCGTCACCTGACAGAACGAAGTCGCCGGTGATGGCGGCGTTGCCCCCGCCGGTTGGCTGGAAGTTGATGCCGATTGCAACGCCCATCGCCCCGACGGGGGTGAGCGGCATGCCCTCCTGCGTGATCGGATCGCGGCGCTTGACGTTGAATTGGTAGACGCCGCCATTGGCCTGTCCCTTCGCGCCGATGATCTGGTCGAGCTTGGCTGTATCAAGATCGACGGCGGGCGGCGGATTGGCCGGCGCGGCAACAGTCGGCGGGGTCTTGCTTTCGGCGAGTGCGTCGTGGATCGCCGAGGCCAGCTTGGCGGGCTCGCCGTGTCCCGCGACATGCATGTAGAACGTCGCCGGGCTCGCACGCAGGAGGTGGTTGTGCACGGCGGTGATCTCGAGACCGCTCGCGATCATCTTCGCCATCACGGGATTGATTTCGGTCTCGAGGAGCACAAGGTCGCCCATGACCATGGCGCCACCATGGGCTGGCTTGAACGCCACCCAGCCGCCGAGGGCCAGCGCCGGCTTGATCGCTACCCCGTCCAGAGTCACGGACAGATCGTTGCGAGGAAACCCGTATCGGTGGACATCATCCGAGACGGCGGCCTTGCGGCCTAGCGTTTGGTCGATCGCCTGCCAGTTGATGTCTTCGGCCTGGGCCGGCGCGATGAATTGCGCAGCGAGCGACGCTGGGCCCATGACGGCGGCCAGCAAGATGGCTGCGTGACAGGTTGTTCGTAGTCGCATGGTCATTCTCCTGGTGTCCCTGCCCCAGGTCGAATCCGTTTTTCGGGCTCAGGCATCCGCACCGCGCGCGCCGACGCATGCGAGGCGAATGAGCCATTCTGTCGAAAGAAATCGAGGTGGGTGAAGTGGACATGCTGCGCCCTTGATGATCAGGACGCGATGCTTGGGCATGTCGCCTCGCGGGGAGACCGCATATCCCCGATGCCTCAACTAGAAACCCGGGAGTCCAAGCTGTCAATCGCGCGCAATCAGCGGATCCGCGAAAAGATTTCGCCGATCCCATGGAACGAAATCGATTGACGCCCTCTCGCTCCGGCTTTGTCCAGGGGCTTGGCCGCTCGGCTTCGTCGAGACGGTCTGGACGACGGGCAAGCTTTAGGTGCGCTGGTCCGCACCGCGATCGAAACGCGCGAACATCGCGCTCGTCAGACCGCCGAGCAAGGTCCAGAACACCAGGCTCGTCACCGTTACCGCCGTGACGAACTGATGCGTCAACGACGACGGCACGTTGGTCTCGATGTTGGCGAGCTCCGGTGCGCCGATCAGATGCGGCAGGGTCAGCAGGATCACGCCGGCGACCGCGGCCGGCACCGAGCGGCGGAAGGCGATCAAAGCGAGCCCTCCGGCCGTGGCCAGCACGGCGGCGAGCCACCAGATCTGGCGCGACAAAAGCGGCGCGGCAGGCACGCCGGGCAGCTCCGGCGGCAGGCCGAGGCCGGGCGCCAGGGTGAAGACGGCAAAGCCCGCGAGGCCCCACAGCAGGCCTTCATGCCAGGACACAAGGGCCCCCGTAGCGCCGCTGCGCACGGCGAAGAAGCCGGCCAGCAGCAGCGCGAATCCGATCGCGGTCAGGATATTGGCGGCCGCAGTATAGGCGTTGCGCTCGAAACCATCGCGCGGCTCCCAGGCCCCGGCGCCATGGTCGTGGCCGCCGGCGCCATGGTCATGGCCTGCGTGGTCATGCCCGGCTGCTGCCGGTTGCGCAGTGGCCGGAGTGTCATGCTGGTGCGCCTCCGCCGCCTTCTCGAAGACTTCCGCCTTCAGGATCAGGGGGACGGTGCCGAACTGCTGGACGACGGTGACGATGAGACCGACGATGAAACCGGCAATGACCGACGCGAAGACGATCGAGCGAAATGTGCTCATGCCACCCCGGTTAGTGGCAGGGGAACGCGTTCGAGTGCCGCACGTCGTGGGCGGCGTTGTGGACGACGTCGATGTGGGAGAAGCCGACCATGCCGATGACGAACACGCCGAGCACCATGGCCATCAGAGCCTGCGACCGCCGTCCCACCTGCCCGGCGGCGACCGGAAGCGTGACCTGGGTCGTGACCTGGGCGTCTGCGAGCTGGGACTGGCTCATGGCTATTCTCCGTTGGCGATTTGCGCGTCTTCTAGCAGCTTCCGGGCAATGTCGCGACTGGTAAGATGCAGGCTCGTCCCCGGCAAAATGCCCTTGCGGGCGATCTTGGCACCGGCTGCGGCCCGAAAGGCGGCCTCAAACTGCCGGAAATAGCCGAAGCAGGCGTCCGGCGTCGGCTCGCTGCCCAGCAAGGTCCGGAAGGCGCCCCGGTGCACGGCGCAGATCGCGCCATGTCCGGCGACGGGAAACACCAGCGACGCGATGTCGTCGCGCCAATGGACCTCGTTGCTCAAACTGTCGCGCGCCCCGTGAGCACCATAGGTGAACTCCCGGCGCTACCCTACCACAGCTATCGACGAATTCCGCCAGCTCGCAGTCAGGCCGGCTCATGCTCCGTGCGCGTCCTGATCATGGCCCGCTCGCTCGCCGGCATCGACGAGCTGGCCGATGCCGGTGCGCGGCCCATCAGCGGGCAGCGGATGATGTTCTCGGCGACCGACCTGCCGAAACCCTAGGTTCGCCCGCGCAGGCGTTGGGCCCGGGCCCAGGCCGCGGTCACCTCGTGCGGGGGAATGTCGACGCGCTTGATCGGTAACAGCTGCCCGGACGCAGAGACGATCGCGGTCTCCTCACGGCGGCAGCGCGGACAGACGAACCTAACCTCATGCGGCTGCGCCGACCAGCTCGCGCGTTTGACGTTGGCCGCCATCGGCCAAGCCTCGCAATGCGAGCAAGACACGAGAAACCGGCCGGGATCGAGCGTACCCATCCATAGGACTCCGTGTCCTGCCCGCTTACTCCAATGACTATCCTGCGTGATCGTTCCGGTGTCCCGGCACCGCCGAGCGAGCTCATAGCCACATAGGCCAGCGTGTCGTGCGCGACCTCGCCGGCATGCCTTGCTTTCAGTGCGCGCCGCGGAGCGTGCAGGAGGTGGTGCACGTGACCGTATTGCCGTGGTCACACGACTTGCAGGCGGCAACGCACTGGTTCATGTCGCGGGGATTGTAGGAGCTGTAGTTCCGCAGCGCGCAGAGCGGTGTCGAGCCCGTGACGTCCTGCTCCTGGTTGCAGGCTGCCGTCAGAAGCGCAAACAAGATGACCGCAAGCAGACGCATGGGATGTCAACCATCGAACGAGCTACGGACAATTTCGCATGGCGACCTTGCCCCAGGCATTCCCATCGCCGGGAGACGCAATGCGCGACTCCCCGCTTCCCATCAAGGATGCGTCTCAATTGTTAAGAACGGCTTGCGATCACGCGCGATCCTGCAAACGCAGGGATGCCGCGTCGTGCCTCGTTCCAATTGGAACCCTTAAGCCGTTTCAGGCCGCCGCCTTGGTCGCGATCGCCTGGCGCATGTCCACCGCAAGCTGGCGGTACTGCTCCCCGAGCTTCAGGTAAAACTCGCGCTTCTTGCTGTCGGTGGCGAGCTTGGCAATCAGCTCGCATTCGGCGGTGAGCGTCTCGAACCGCTCCAGCCTGTCCTCAAGTTCTGTCATCGGCGTATCCCCATTAAACGCCTCAAGGACAACTAACCTAAGCCCAGACATTAGGTCATTGCGAACATTGTTATAGGGTAGAATCAATTATTCGCGGGCGGACGGCTATTTGCTCTCCAACCGCCAAGCGCCGTTCCAATCGGCTGCCGGCGGGTTGGCCTCGAACTGTGCAATGCGGGCGAGCATGGCGCGCGACGGGCCGTCGCCGGGAGCGCTCTCCAGCGCCGCGTTGAACGCGCCGCGTGCCTCGTCGAAACGACACGCGCGATAGGCGGCAAGGCCTTCCGCATAGTGCGCGCGCAAGCTCTCCTGCGGCGGATTGGGCGCGCCTGCCCTGCCCATCACCTCGAACACGGGCTGCGGCACGCTTTGGCCGACCACCGCGAGACGGTCGATCTCGCGCAATTCGAGGCGCGCGCCGATCGCCTCGGCGGTCGCCTGCGAGATCAGGATGCGGGTGCCGTAGACCTTGTTGGCGGCCTCTAGCCGCGAGGCGAGGTTCACCGCGTCGCCCATCACCGTAAAGCTCATCATCAGCTCGGAGCCGATGCTACCGGTCAGGACCTCGCCAGTGGCGATGCCGATGCGCAAATCGCACGGCACCGGCATGGCGCGGATGCCGAGCAGGTCCGGCAATTGCTTCTGCAATGCGGGCACTTCGTCGGCCATATCGATGGCGGTAAGCCCGGCGAGCAGCGCCTGCTCGTCCTCCTCGACGAAGGGCGGGCCCCAATAGGACATGATGGCGTCGCCGATATATTTGTCGATCACGCCACGGTTGTTCCGGATCGGAGCGGACATCACCGTGAAATAGTGGTTCATCACCTTGACCAGGCCGCGCGGGGTCATGCCCTCGCTCATCGAGGTGAAGCCGCTCATGTCAGAGAACATGATGGTCATCACCCGGCGCTGGCCGTCGATGGCAACCTCGGGCCGGTCGATCAGGCCCTGCACCACCTTGGGATCGATATAGCGGCCGAACGTCTCGCGGATGCGCTCGTTGTGGCGCAACTGCTCGATCATGCGGTTGAATGCGGCCGCGAGCTCGCCGATCTCGTCCTGGGTCGAGACCGTGATGGCCTTGTCGAAGCGGCCCGCCTCGACCTCGCGAGTGCCGGCGAGCAGCAGCCGCACCGGGCGGGTGATGCCGCTACTGACCAGCAGCGCAAAGGCAAATCCGACCACCGCCGCAAGGACGGTGACGATGCCGGAAATGATGATCGCCTGCCGCTGGTGGCGGATCACCTGCGACGTAGAGACGAAAACCTGCTTCAGCATGTCGGCCCGGATCGCGTCGATCTTCTGGTTGAACTGGTCGCGCAGCGCGTCGATATGCTCCAGCGTATTGCGGGCTTCTATCATCTGCTGGGCGTCGATCTGCTTGAGCAGCTTTGCGTGGTCCTCGTTCTGATCGCGGCGCAGCTCGATGACGGCGGTCTCGATCCGGGTCTCGATCCGGGCCAGCGCGGCATTGTCGGAAGGCGTCCTGGTATCGTCGATGATCGCGTTGATGTGCTTGCGCGCGCTCTCGGCCTCCTGCTCGATCTTGCGGTCAGCGTCCTCGAACTCGCGCAAGCGCGCCGCATAGGCCTCCTCGTCCGTTGGCGACTGCATCTTCATCATGACCATGCGCCGCAGCGCTACCGCCCGCTCCAGCGAACGGATATTGGCGCGCGCGAGATCTCCGTAGGCCGGTATGTAGCGGTTGGTCAGCTCGTCAAGGAGGATGCCGACCTGGCTGGACATCACGATCGACAGGATCGAGGTGACCAGCATCAGGACGATCAATCCGAGGGCGATGCCGACGATCTTGCGCCGGATCGACTGGTTGAAAAGCGGCATGAGGCGCGGGCAAAGGGGTGAAAGAAGGCTCGGGAACCCAATACACCGAATTTGGGCCCGGGAACACGCGCAATCTGGCCGTTCACGCGCCAAGAGCTGCCGCAACCGTCGCGCAAACCCTATTCGTTAACGAAGGTTAAGAGCTCTCCGTTTATCCTCCGTTGCGCAAGTTCCCGCGTTCCATCCGTATTTTGCCGCATTGTTGCGGCAGCGTGAGGAATGCGAAACGATGCCGTGTCATCGTTCTTGATGGGGTTTTGATTCTCGGCCGCATGTCGTCGCGGACTTTGGTTTGTGCTGGTTTCGCAGGGGGACCACGGAATGAACCAGTGCCTACGCTCGCTCGCGTGTGTGTTTGCCATGGCCGCTGTAGCCCTCCTTCCGACGGAGCTGGCAGCGAAGACCAAGTCATCAGCGCCGAAGAAGACGCATGAGGCCAAAACCGGTAAGCACCGTCATGCTGCATCCGGCAAGCACGGCAAACATGCCGAGGCCAGGCGCAAGTCGAAAAAGCAGGACGACGAGCCCGCGGACAAGCCCGCCCCGCCGCCGCTGACCGGCGACCTCGCCGCGCTCAAGGACGCGATCGACCTTGCACGCAAGGGCAAGACCGATGATGCGACCGCGGCGCGCGACCGCATCGCCGATCCCGCCGGACAAAAGCTCGCCGACTGGTTCATGCTGCGCCATTCCGAGAGCACGGCGGATTTCAAGCGCTACGCCGCCTTCCTCGCCGCCAATCCGGATTGGCCGAGCGCCGCGCTGCTGCGCCGGCGCGCCGAGGCGCGGCTGTGGCAGGAGAAGACCGATGCGGCCACCGTGCACGCCTTCACGATGGACCGGCCCACCAGTGCCAAGGGCGGTTTCGCGCTCGCCCGCGTGCTGGTCGCCGAAGGCGACAGCGACAGGGCCGCGCGTCTGGTGCGTGAGGCCTGGCGCTCGGAGGAACTGTCCGAGCGCAGCGAGGAGGATTCCTACGCAGCGTTCCGCGACCTCCTGACCGCCGAGGATCATCGCGCCCGCATGGACAAGCGCCTTGGCGCCAAGGACTACGCCGGCGCAAGGCGTGCGGCCAAGCGGCTTGGCGAGGACGCGCTCGCGATCGTCAAGGCCTGCGCGGCGGTCAACGGCAAGGAGAACAAGGCCAAGGACTACCTCGAAGACGTCTCGGCCGATGCTCGCCGCGACCTCGGCTATGTCCTCTGCCGCGCGCAATGGCATCTCCAGAAGGACCGCATCGACGATGCGGCCGAGGTGATCCTCGCTGCGGCGCCCGACACCATGGCGGTGCAGGATACCGATGCCTGGTGGCGCGAACGCCGCCTCCTGGCGCGAAAACTGCTCGACCAGGGCAAGTCCGGGACGGCCTATGATGTGGTGCGCGCCGCCGCGGTGCCGGCGATGGAGGTCTATCGCGTCGACTATCACTTCATGTGCGGCTGGATCGCGCTGCGCTATCTCGACGATCCCAAGACCGCGATGATGCACTTTGCGGCGATCGACGAGGGCTCGCCCAATCCGCTCGCGCTATCGCGCGCCCATTACTGGCGCGGGCGCGCCGCCGAAGCCATGGGGGCCACAGCCGACGCGCGCATGAGCTACAGGGCCGCCGCGCGCTATCCAACCGCCTATTACGGCCAGCTCGCCCGTGCACGCCTCGGCCTCGAGGGAATCGAGCTGCGGGCGCCCTCGCCCGTGCTGGCCTCCGTCGGCACGCCGGCCACGGACGAGCGCGTGCGCGCCGCCGACATGCTGTACGGCATCGGAGAGCGCGACACGGTGTATTACTACGCCGAGGATTTCGCCAAGGAGAGCACCGACGTCGCGGCGCTCGAAGCGCTCGGCGAGCTCGCCGGCCGGCGCAACGATGCGCGCGTCATGCTCGAGGTCGGCAAGTCGGCGCTGGCGCGCGGGCTGGCGCTGGACCATTACGCCTTCCCGACGATCGGCATTCCTGAACATAAGCAGGTCGCGCCCGCGATCGAGACCAGCGTGATCTATTCAGTGGCGCGCACCGAGAGCTCGTTCAACCAGCGCGACAAGTCGGCCGCCAATGCCGTCGGGCTCATGCAGGTAACGCCCGAAGCCGGCCGCGATACGGCAAAGCGCTTCGGCGTGACCTATGACTGGGACAGGATGGTCTCCGATCCCGTCTACAACACGCAGATGGGTGCCGCCGAGCTCAGCGCGTTGCTGTCGGAATATCGCGGCAACCAGATCATGACCTTCGCCGGCTACAATGCCGGCCGCGGCCGGGTGCGCGAATGGGTGCAGGCCCACGGCGACCCCAGAGATCCCAAGATCGATCCGGTCGACTGGGTCGAGCGCATCCCGCTGTCGGAGACGCGCAACTACGTGCAGCGGGTGATGGAGAACGTGCTGGTTTACCGGGCCCGCTTCGAGGGCAGCGGTATGGTGGCCGGCAAGGACGTCCAGCGTGTCACGTCACAAGACGTGGGTGCGGCACCGACGGCATCGGCCGCAGCCCCCTCGCCCTAGGCCCGCACCGCCGGGGCTGGAGCGCGGCGCGAAGCTGGACGGGGTGACTGCGGCCGACGGCTCTGCGCGGCCGGCATCGTGGGGTCAGCCGTCACCTCCTTCCGTGGTCAGAAGGTCGTGCGCGCGCAGATAGGCTTCGGTCAGCGAGCGCGAGAGTGCGCCCATCTGCATCATCAAGCTCCAGGCCGAAATGGCCGTGAGCGCCGTGATCGCCTCGAGCGAACTGCGGTAGGGCCAGAATATCTCCATGGTTGCCTGCTGCCGGTAGCAGTCATAGTCGCAGTACCGCTCTTGCATTGAGGCATGCCGGAGGTAACTCGCGCCCAGCGGCCGGGCGCAGGCGCTACAGGTAGCGCCGAGGCGAGGTGTTTCCTGATTGACGAGCATGAATCTCAACGTCGTGCCCTCTCTTGCCGCCTCGACCGGTTCTCTCCTCAGGACGCCGCTCGCACACGCTCCCCGATCGGCGCCAACGCTTCGTGATGAAGCGCGTAGCATTCGTGGTCGCAGTAGGGCAGCAGCGTTCGGACGTCTCGCAAATAGCTGCCGCTGATCTCCTCGCAGCACCACAGACAGAACGTCTTGCGGAAAGGGGTCCTGCCGTTCACCAATATGAACCTCACGTGGCACCTCCCAGCGCGAAGCAATAGACCGTATCGACCAGGGAAGCGGACGGCGGCGGCGCGCAAAGATGGTTGCGGCCGTCGGGATTGTCCCTGTTTCGCTCGATTTTCTGGACCGGGATCAGGATGTATTTCCCGTCCTCCCGGCGCCGCGCGTAGATCTTGCCGTCGACATAGCGGATCTCGGTCGGGTAGCAATCCGCGCTGTTGCAGCAGCTCAGCACCGGATTGTCGGGCATGTGCCAGCTCGAATAAAACTTCTCGTGCAGAAGCTCGTCCTGAGGCGGATGGTGACGATGTGCAGCATCCGGTCCAACCTCGTCGGCCTTCACGCCCGTCATCAGGGGAAGCGGCAGCGCGATCGCCAGGAGGAGCTTGCCGACACGGTTCAACACGTAGCCTCCTGGTTCGGAAGTTTCCTGGTGACGGTCCCTGCGGCTGGTCCCTACGCCGCCTGGAACCGGAACAGCCAGCGGCGGTCGCGCTCACGGCGCGCCCTGAAGCGATCGAGACATTTCCGGGAGCAGAGCGGCGCTCGCCAGGAATAATACCGGATCAGGCCGAACTTCCCGCTGCAGACGGCGCAGCTTTTTGCGGCAGAAGGGCGCTCGGAGTGTTCGGGCTTATCGCACATGATCCTCTCCTCTTCGCCTCTGATGGGTGCCTCTGATGGTCCAGGCTCCCACGGGCGCTGATGCACGGTCATCACGTTCGTCAACGAAATGCGGCTTCTCAATCATGACCGGCCAGATCATCGGCAAGTCAGGCGCCGGCGAAGGCGAAGCAGGCCTCTTGGGTGCACGACACCGAGCTACTCGACGGTTCGTGCTTCGCGATCGACTCCACTGGATTGACGGTGAGACTAGTCCCCATGCGGCGGGCCGCTCAATTGTACGGAAGTAAATGCAGCGTATGACTAGGGTTGCGCGACCTATACATAGGTTTGTCCGGTAGTTTTCCGGAGTTTCGCCCGCGCGCAACGAGACGGCGCAAGCCTGGCAAGCTGCACGGAGGCCGCGAATTTCCGGTGCGGAAATCCTGCTTTGATCGGAATTGCCCCTGTTGGAGCAAAGTGCTCTACTCGCCCTGCCCCCAAGCGGGCCGGGACGCCTGCGATGATGCCTGGCCAGATCGCAAAATTAGGGAACTCGGCCGCGCAATTCCTGCTCGGCGGCCTTGCGGCGCTTCGATCTCTCGGCAATGCAGCGAAAGACGAGCCCGCGGCTGGAGAAGGCCGGCGGCAGGATAACGCCGACCTACGCGACGCCGTAAAGCAATGGCGACAGGTGTTCGAGCACAATCCGGTCATGTACTTCATGGTCGATCCCGCCGGAACGGTGCTGAACGTGAATCCATTTGGCGCCGCGCAACTGGGCTACACCGCGGCCGAGCTGACCGGCCAATCCGTGCTGAACGTCTTCTTTGAAGAGGACCGCGATTTCGTCCGTCGCTGTGTCGGGCACGGCGAAGGCCGCATGCTCGTGACCGTGACAGATCGCGGAGTTGGCCTTGGCAACGGCGCGACGGAGCGCATCTTCACACCTTTCTTCACGACAAAGCCGAGCGGCCTGGGGATGGGACTGTCGATCTGCCGATCGATCATCGAGGCTCACGCGGGCCGGCTCTCGGCCTTCCCCAATGACGGGAGCGGTGCAACATTCCAGATTGCCCTGCCCTTGCCGACCGAGGACACGTCGTGACCGACCTTCCCAAGGCCGCGACGGCGCGGACAAGCGTCGACGATGCGATCGTCTTGATCGTCGATGACGATCCATCGATGCGCCGTGCGCTCACGAACCTCTTTCAATCCGTCGGCCTCAGGGTCGAGGCTTTCGGCTCCGCGGCGGAGATCATGGAAGCCAAGCCACCGGCGGTCCCCAGCTGCCTTGTGCTCGACATCCGCCTGCCGGGCTCGAGCGGATTTGACCTGCAGTCGGACCTCGCGAAGGCGAACATTCACACGCCCATTATCTTCATCACCGGTCATGGCGATATTCCGATGACCGTCAGGGCCATGAAGAGCGGCGCCATCGATTTTCTGACCAAGCCGGTGCGCGACCAGGACATGCTGGATGCGGTTCAGGCCGCGATCGAACGGGATCGCAGGCGGCGCAATATCGAGGAGTCGGTTGCGGGAGTGCGGTCCCGCTTCGAGGGTTTGAGCGCGCGCCAGCGCGACATCCTCATCCTGGTGGCGTCCGGTCTGATGAACAAGCAAGTCGCTGCCGAGCTTGGATTGGCAGAGATTACCGTCAAGATCTATCGCGGACAGATCATGCGGAAAATGGGCGCCAAGTCGTTGGCCGACCTCGTCAGAATGGTGGAGGCGCTCGGAATCTCACGCCCGGGGGGAAAGGTGCAAACCTAAGTATGCTTTTCAAGCTCGCTCCAAGAGCCCACCTTCCGCCAGGTGCGGCACCGTGATCGGCGGCTCCCCGATCAGGAGCGATCATCTTGTCAATCCCCTCGGCTATTTCCGTCATTGACGATGATCGATCAGTCCGCCTTGCGACGAACAATCTGCTGACGTCGCGGGGATACACGGTCAACATCTTTCGCTCCGCTGACGAATTTCTTCAATCGGCCGAACTGAAGACAACGTCCTGCGTGATCGCGGATGTGCAGATGGCGGTCATGGGCGGCGTTGAGCTCTTGATGCACATGCGCAGCCTCGGTCATCACACGCCGTTCATCTTCATGACGGCCTTTCCCGACGATGCCGTGCGCGACCGCGCGCTGAAGGCGGGCGCTATCTGCTTTCTCGCGAAGCCCTTCTCCACGCCGGCTCTGCTTGAATGTCTGCGTATGGCCCTGTCCGGCTCCGATAAAACCGAGACGTGATACGCCGGCGCCGAGCCCCGGCGATAAGGCGCTCAATCCACCGTGATGTTGGCGGCCTTGATGATCGGCCACCATTTTGCGATCTCGGCCTTCTGGCGCGCGCCGAGGGCTTCGGGCGTGAGCTGATCCTGCGGCGTCATCTCCAGGCCCTGGCCCTCGAGCTGCTTCTTCACGGCAGGATCGTTCAGCGCTTCTACGGCCGCCGCATTGAGCTTGGTGACGATCTCCTTCGGCGTGCCCTTCGGCACCCACAGGCCCGACCACAGCGTCATGTTGAAGCCCTTCAGGCCCGCTTCATCCGCGGTCGGGATGTCGGGCGCCGAAGCCAGGCGCTTGTCGTCGGTGATGGCGTAGGCGCGGATGGTGCCGGCCCGCACCTGGTTGATGGAGTTGGAGGTCTGGTCGACGATGACATCGATCTGGCCGGCGATCAGATCGTTCAGTGCGGGCGCGGTGCCGCGATACGGCACGTACTGCAGCTTGATGCCGGAGATGCTCTCGAAATAGACGCCGGCGATGTGGCTGCCGGAGCCGGCGCCAGCCGTGCCGGCCGTCGGCGGCGACGGCCGCGATTTCAGCCAAGCCAGCAGCTCCTTCAGCGAGGTTGCGGGCACCGCGTTCTTGCTGACCACGATCATCGGGTTGCTCGGCAGCAGCACCACCGGCTCGAGATCGGAGACGAGATCGTAATTGAGCTTGTAGACGGCGCCGTTGGCGACGTGGGTGCCGAGATGGCCGAAGGAGATGGTGTAGCCGTCCGGCGGCGAATGCACGGCGCGCCCCACCCCGATCGAGCCGCCGGCGCCGGTGACGTTCTCGATCACCAAGGGCTGGCCGAGCGAGGTGCGCATGCGCTCGGCGAGCACGCGCGCCATCGCATCCGACGGGCCGCCAGCTGCGAAGGGCACGATGATGGTGATGGGATGCGACGGATAATCGTCGGCGCGCAGGGCGCCCGTGAACGCGACAATGCCGATCAGCGCAGCCCAGACGGCCTTGTTCATTGTGTTCTCCCCAACGATGTAGTTTTTGCTTTTATCTCTTCCCGCGTACGGGAAGAGAGGTCGTTCGTGAAGAGATGAAATGACGCGCTAGAACTGTGTGTAGTCGATCGGCTTGTGGCGATCGAGCGTGCGGGTGACCGGCGGCAGCGGGTATTTCAGGCCGGTCGCGCAGTTGAACAGCATCACGCGGTCGGTCTTGCTGACGCGGCCGTCGGCAAGGCTGTCCTTGTAGGCGGCATAGGTCGCGGCGCCCTCGGGGCAAAGCAACAGCCCCTCCTCGCGCGCCACTTCGTTCAGCGCCGCCGAGATCTTGTCGTCGTCGACCGCGATGGCAAAACCCTTGCTCTGCCGCACCGCGCGCAAAATCAGGAAGTCGCCGATCGCCTGCGGCACGCGGATGCCGGATGCGATGGTGTGGGCATCCTCCCAGCGGGTGGCGTGCTCGGTGCCGGCCTCATAGGCGCGCACCATCGGCGCACAGCCCGAAGCCTGCACCGCGACCATGCGCGGACGCTTCGAACCGATGAAGCCGATCTTCTCCAGCTCGTCGAAGGCCTTCCACATGCCGATCAGGCCGGTGCCGCCGCCGGTCGGATAGAAGATCACGTCGGGCACGTCCCAGCCGAGCTGCTCGGCAAGCTCCAGCCCCATCGTCTTCTTGCCTTCGATGCGGTACGGCTCCTTCAAGGTCGAGGTGTCGAACCAGCCCACTTTTGCTTTGCCCTCGCCAACGATCTTGCCGCAATCGTCGATATAGCCGTTGACGCGATAAACGGTCGCGCCCTGCAGCTCGATCTCACTGACATTCACCTCGGGCGTATCGGCCGGGCAGAAGATCGTGGTCTTGATGCCGCAGGAGGTTGCATAGGCCGCGAGCGCCGCACCGGCGTTGCCGTTGGTCGGCATCGCCATATGCTTGATGCCGAGCGCCTTGCCCATCGACACCGCCATCACGAGGCCGCGCGCCTTGAACGAGCCGGTCGGCAGCCGACCCTCGTCCTTCACGATGATCTCGCCGCCGCCGAGCTTCTGGCCGAGCTTGGGCAGCCGGATCAGCGGCGTGGTGACTTCGCCGAGCGAGACGATGTCCTTGCATTTGCGCACCGGCAGCAGCTCGCGATAGCGCCACATGTCGGCGGGACGCTGGGCCAGCGCGTCCTTGGTCAGCGCCTTCTTCACACCGGCGAGGTCGTAACGCACCAGCAGCGGCTTGCCGGCCTTGGAAAGGTTGTGGACCTGATCCGCGGCATAATGATCACCCTCCATCGCGCATTCCAGATGCGTGACGAAGGTCGGGCGCTCGATGGTCAGGTTGTCATTGTCGTGCATGGGGTGATTTCCTTCTCATTTTGCGAACGGCTCTCGCCGCTCGTCATTGCGAGCGGTGGGCGGCGATGGCGCCCGTCAAATATTCAGCACCCGCCCATAAGCATCCAGCACGGCTTCCTTCATCATTTCCGACAGGGTCGGATGCGGGAACACCGTGTGCATCAGCTCTTCTTCCGTCGTCTCCAGATTCATGGCGACGACGTAGCCCTGGATCAGCTCGGTCACTTCAGCACCGACCATGTGGGCGCCGAGCAGCTGGCCGGTCTTTTTGTCAAAGATCACCTTGACCAGGCCCTGGTCCTCGCCAAGCGCGATGGCCTTGCCGTTGCCGACGAACGGGAAGCGGCCGACGCGGATCTCACGGCCGTTTTCCTTGGCCTTGGCTTCGGTGAGACCGACGGAGGCAACCTGCGGCTGGCAATAGGTGCAACCCGGGATCAGGTTCTTGTCCATGGGATGCGGATGCAGGCCCTTGATCGCCTCGACGCAGATCACGCCTTCATGCTCGGCCTTGTGCGCGAGCATCGGGGGGCCGGCGACATCGCCGATGGCATAGATGCCGGGGACGTTGGTCTTGCCGTAGCCGTCGATCACGATGCAGCCGCGGTCGGTTTTGACGCCAAGCTTTTCGAGCCCGAGATTTTCGATATTGCCGACCACGCCGACAGCCGAGATCACGCGCTCGAACTCGGTCGTGGCCGGCTTGCCCTTGCCGTCATCAATCGTGGCGACGACGCTGTCGGCCTTCTTCTCGAGCTTGGTCACCTTGGTCGAGGACATGATCTTGATGCCCTGCTTCTCCAGGCGCTTGCGGGCGAGGCCTGCGATCTCGGCGTCCTCGACGGGAAGGATCTGAGGCAGCACCTCGACGACGGTGACGTCAGAACCCATGGTGTGGAAGAACGAGGCGAACTCGATGCCGATCGCGCCCGAGCCGACCACCAGCAGCGACTTCGGCATCCGCTCCGGCACCATCGCCTCGAAATAGGTCCAGATCAGCTTCTTGTCGGGCTCGAGCCCCGGCAGCACGCGCGGACGCGCGCCGGTCGCGACGATGATGTGCTTGGCCTGGTAGCTCCCCTCGCCGAGGGTCCCCTTCGGTGCCTCGACGTCGGACTTCTTCACGGTGACCTTGCCGGGGGCATCGATCGAGGCGGCGCCCCAGATCACGCTCACCTTGTTCTTCTTCATCAGGAAGCCGACGCCGTCGTTCAGCCGCTTGGAGACGCCGCGCGAACGCTGCACCACCGCCTTCGGATCGAACGACACCTTCTCAGCTGACAGGCCGTAATCCTTGGCATGCTGCATGTAGTGGTAGATCTCGGCGGAGCGTAGCAGCGCCTTGGTCGGGATGCAGCCCCAATTCAGACAGATGCCACCGAGATAGGCTTTCTCGACGATCGCGGTCTTGAGACCGAGCTGCGCGGCGCGGATCGCGGTGACATAGCCGCCGGGACCGGAGCCGATGATGATGACGTCGAAGGATGTGTCGGCCATTGCGGCTCCCATTCAACTTAAATTCGTAGGGTGGGCAAAGCGAAGCGTGCCCACCGCCGTCTAACGCTATGAAATAAGGTGGGCACGGCGCCTTGCGCCTTTGCCCACCCTACGTATCCACCGTTCTCGGCTCACACCATCATCATGACGGGATTTTCGATCAGCTGCTTGAAGGCGCCGATCAGCTCGGCGCCGAGCGCGCCGTCGATGGCGCGGTGATCGCAGGACAGCGTCACGCTCATCATGTTCGCGATCTCGATCTTGCCGCCGCGCACGACGGGCCGCTCCTCGCTGGTGCCGACCGCCAAAATGGTGGCGTGCGGCGGATTGATCACGGCGGTGAAGTGGCTGATGCCGAACATGCCGAGGTTGGAGACTGCGGTGGTGCCGCCCTGATATTCCTCGGGCTTCAGCTTGCGAGAACGCGCCCGTGCGGCAAAATCCTTCATCTCGTTGGAGATGGTGGAGAGCGTCTTGGTCTCGGCCTTGCGGATGATCGGCGTGATCAGGCCGCCGGGCATCGCCACCGCGACGCCGACGTCGGAATGATGATGCTTGACCATGCCGCTTTCGGTCCAGCTCACATTGCAGTTCGGAATCTTCTGGAGCGCGACCGCCATCGCCTTGATGACGAAGTCGTTGACCGAGATCTTGTAGAGCGGCTTCTTCTCCTTGTCCTTCGGAGCAGCCGCATTGATCTCCTCGCGCGCGGCGAGCAGCTTGCCGATGTCGCAGTCGATGGTCAGGTAGAAGTGCGGGACGTTCTGGATCGAGGCGGTCAGGCGTTGCGCGATGGTGCGGCGCATGCCGTCATGCGGGACGACCTCGTAGGAGCCGGGCTCGAATAGCGAGAGGATCTGCTTGTCCGACATGGTCGGGGCAATCGAGGGTGCACCGGACGGCGCCGCGGCGGGTGCCTTGAGACCCTTGCCGGACTTGGCCTGCTCGACGTCGCGCGCAACAACGCGGCCGTGCGGACCGGTGCCGATGACCATGCCGACATCGATGCCAACTTCCTTGGCGATGCGGCGCGCCAGCGGCGAGGAGAACACGCGGCCGCCATGGCCGTTGCTCTGCGCTGCCGGTGCAGCAGCCTGCGGCGCTGGAGCAGCGGCAGCAGGCGGCGGAGCCTTGGGGGCGGCAGGCGCAGGAGCGGCAGCAGGCGCAGCAGCAGCTTTCGGAGGCGCGGCCGAAGCGCTGGGCTTGGCGGCGCCTGCAGCCTTCACGTCCTCACCTTCGCCGGCAAGCACCGCGATCACGTCATTGACCGGGACGTCCTGCGTGCCCTCGGGCACGAGGATCCTGGCGATCGTGCCCTCGTCGATGGCCTCGACCTCCATGGTCGCCTTGTCGGTCTCGATCTCGGCGATGATATCGCCGGATTTGACCTTGTCGCCTTCCTTCTTCAGCCACTTGGCGAGGTTGCCCTTCTCCATCGTCGGCGAAAGAGCGGGCATCAGGATGTTGATGGGCATGCTGACCTCAAGAAGAATTTTGCAAAACGTCGTCTCCGACAGCGAAGACGAGCAGACCAGGTTTAGTTGCCGATGTCGCCCTGCCACAGGCGCTCATTGGCAGGGATGGAACGCCAATTCTTCATCATGGCGATGGAGCGGTCGTCGGCAAGGTCGAGCCAGGGGATTCCGAACTTGTCGAGAATATCCTTGGAGCCCTCGAAGGTGACGGATTCCCCGATCACCACCAGCTGAACCTTGAACAAGGCGAGCGCGCCGGCACACATCGAGCACGGCGACAACGTGGTGTACATGACGGTGTCATGGAACGAGATCGCACCGGCTTCGCGCAGGCAGCTCATCTCGCCATGAAGGATCGGATTGTTCTCCTGCACGCGGTTGTTGTGACCGCGGGCGATGATCTTGTTGTCGCGCGTCAGCACGGCGCCGATCGGCAGGCCGCCTTGCGCAATCGAGGCTTCCGCTTCGCGGATCGCCTCCAGCATGAGATCGTAATGGTGGGATTCGATCGCCACGGTCAGTGTCCCTTCCCGCGCGGGGTCGTGGTGCCGGTGTCGGTGGGACGCTCGATTTCCGCCTGGAACATCTCGAGGATCCGGTTCATCGCGTCCTCCTCGGTGTATTCGCTCTCGCGCGCATAGGCGCGCGCGGCGTGACGGGCGAGATCGACGAGCAGCAGGCCCCACATGTCGGGCTCTTCGAAGGCACGCTGGAACGCCATCGACAGCCCGCCATCCAGCACGAACACGCGCAGGATCTCGACCGCGTCGTCGCGGGCGAGGACGTCGGGCGGCAATGGCTGCTCCTTCGGGCCCGCCATGGCCTACCTGTAGCAGACAGCTTTGGCGGCCTCGACCACTTCAGCCGCCGAGGGCAGCGCAAGCTTCTCCAGGTTTGCCGCATAGGGCATCGGCACGTCCTTGCCGGTGACGCGGGCGACCGGCGCATCCAGATAGTCGAACGCGTTCTCCATGATGCGCGCAGCGATCTCGGCGCCGACGCCGCTCTGCGCCCAGCCCTCCTCCACCGTGACGGCGCGGCCCGTCTTCTTGACAGAGTTGATGATCGTCTCGGTGTCCATCGGGCGCAGCGTGCGCAAATCGATCACCTCGGCCTCGATGCCCTCCTTGGCGAGCTCGTCGGCGGCCTTGAGCGCATAGGACATGCCGTTCGACCAGGAGATGATCGTGACATGGCTGCCCGAGCGTACGATCCGCGCCTTGCCGATCGGGATCACGAAGTCGTCGAGCTTCGGCACCTCGCCGGTGTGGCCGTAGAGCATCTCGTTCTCGAGGAAGATCACCGGATTGGGATCGCGGATCGCGGCCTTGAGCAGACCCTTGTAGTCGGCGGCCGAGAACGGCGCGACCACCTTGAGACCCGGAATGTTCGAGTACCAGGACGCGTAATCCTGGCTGTGCTGGGCGGCGACGCGCGCAGCCGCGCCGTTCGGTCCGCGGAACACGATTGAGCAGCCCATCTGTCCGCCGGACATATAGAGCGTCTTGGCCGCAGAGTTGATGATCTGGTCGATCGCCTGCATGGCGAAGTTGAAGGTCATGAACTCGACGATCGGCTTCAGGCCGGTCATGGCCGCGCCGACCCCGACACCGGCAAAGCCATGCTCGGTGATCGGGGTGTCGATGACACGCCTGGCGCCGAATTCCTGGAGCAGGCCCTGGGTGACCTTGTAGGCGCCCTGATATTCGGCGACCTCTTCGCCCATCACGAAGACGTCGGCGTCGCGGCGCATCTCTTCGGCCATGGCGTCGCGCAGCGCTTCGCGGATGGTCTGCGTCACCATCTCGGTGCCGGCAGGCACTTCGGGATCTGGCTCGGCGACGGCCTGCGGCGCAGGCGCGGCCTTTGGCGCGGGCGCTTCGGCCTTGGCAGCGGCGGGAGGTGCGGATTCCGCAGCCTTCTCCTGCTTGGCCGGCGCGGGCGCCTTGGCCAGATCGGCGGCACTCTCGCCGTCGGCGAGGATGGTCGCGATCGGCGTGTTGACGGCGACGTCGGCGGTGCCCTCGGGGATCAGGATCTTGCCGAGCGTGCCCTCATCGGTCGCCTCGACCTCCATGGTGGCCTTGTCGGTCTCGATCTCGGCGATCACGTCGCCGGACTTGATCGTCTCGCCCTCTTTTTTCAGCCATTTGGCAAGGTTGCCCTTTTCCATCGTGGGCGACAACGCGGGCATCAGCACTTGAATTGGCATATCTTCTCCAAAAGAAAGCTTGCGCGCGTTTCAGCGGTAAACGTCGGTCCAGAGCTCGGCGGCATCCGGCTCGGGATCGTGCTGGGCAAAGTCGGCGGACGCGTTGACGATGTCGCGCACTCCGGCGTCGATCGCCTTGAGGTCGGCCTCGCTGACCTTGGCCGCGAGCAGTCGGTTGCGCACCTGCTCGATCGGATCCTGGTCGTGGCGAACCTTCTCGACCTCCTCGCGCGTGCGGTACTTGGCAGGATCGGACATCGAGTGGCCGCGATAGCGGTACGTCTGCATCTCCAGGATCATCGGGCCCTTGCCGGAGCGGCACCAGGCGGCAGCTTCATCAGCCGCAGCCTTGACCGCGCGGACGTCCATGCCGTCAACCTGCATTCCGGGGATGTTGAAAGAGGCGCCGCGCTTGGAGAAATCCTGCTGCGCGGAGGCGCGCGAGACCGAGGTGCCCATGGCGTAGCGGTTGTTCTCGATGACGAAGATCACCGGCAGCTTCCAGAGCTCCGCCATGTTGAAGCTCTCATAGACCTGGCCCTGGTTGGCCGCGCCGTCGCCGAAATAGGTGACGCTGACATTGCCATTGCTGCGATAATTGTTGGCGAAGGCGAGACCGGTGCCGAGCGAGACCTGGGCGCCGACGATGCCGTGGCCGCCGTAAAAGTGCTTCTCCTTGCTGAACATGTGCATGGAGCCGCCCTTGCCCTTGGAATAGCCGCCGCGGCGGCCGGTGAGCTCGGCCATCACGCCGTTGGCTTCCATGCCGGTGGCAAGCATATGTCCGTGATCGCGATAGCCGGTGATGACCTGATCGCCCTGCTTCAGGGCCATCTGCATGCCGACCACCACGGCCTCCTGGCCGATATAGAGGTGGCAGAAGCCGCCGATCGCGCCCATGCCGTAGAGCTGACCGGCCTTTTCCTCGAATCGCCGGATCAGCAACATGTCGCGGAGCGCCTTCAGCTCCTGCTCCCTGGTGAACTCCGGGGGCGAACCGCCGTCGGTCTTGTCTTGTGGGCTGCTTGCGGCGGCTTTCTTGGGGGCGGCCATGGGAATTCCGGGTCAGAGAAAACTAAGCCCTCTCTAACCCAACTCAATCGCGTGTGAAAGCACCGCAGCGACATGGCACGACTTTCATTATGCCGCACTGCAACGTGGCCGAAATTTTGCAAAATCTTTGGGCTTGATCAGGCAACATTCGGCTTTGGCAATGCTCGGCTCACCAGCCGAGCTCTCGCAAATACGTTGCGCGGGCGGCAACGCCGGTGTGTGTGAAGTCGGTGAAGACCCCGTCGACGCCGAGACGGAAAAATTTGAGATATTCCTGGGCCGGATCGGCGTGATAGTCGGCCGCGAGATATTTCTTCTCATTCCGGAACGTGAAGACGTGGACGAATAGGCCGAGCTTGTGCGCGTCGGCGATCAGACTGGTTGCCTCCTGCGTCGATGCCTCCGGCGTCGAGCCCTTGTAGGGCGTGCCGTCGGCATTGCTGTCCTTCCACGGCGCGACCTTGAGCGGAACGATATAGGCCTTCCACGGGCCGATGCCGTCGGCATAGGTCTTGATCTCGGCGAGGCCCACGGGGCTCAGCATCGCATCGTACAGGCGCGCGTCACCGGCTACCGTCCAGTCGAACGGACGGGAGTTGGTGATGTTGTTGAGCAGGACCTTGCCGGTCTTGAAGTCGATGCCGTTACCATCGATGAGCTGAACCTGCCGCGTCTCCAGGCCATGGCCGCGCATATATTTCAGGCTGCCGGGCTCGAAACTCTGGACCAGGATCGGCGCGTCCTTGGTGTTGAGGCCGTTGTCCTTGATGATCTTGATTAGGGCATCCTCGAGTGGATGGCTGCCCGGCGCGCCGCAGCCGTTGGCGATGGCCTGCGCATTGTTCCAGGTCGGGTTCTTGGTTTCCGGATAGACCAGGATGGGACGCCCGGTCTCCTTGCTCTTGGCCTTGGCGATATCGAGGATGTCCTGGAAGCTGATAACCGGGAATTTGCCGTTGAACACCTTCGGCCGCTCATTGGCTGCATCGTAAGTGGTGCCCCCGATCCACTGCTTCAGCTCGGCCATGGTGAAGTCGGTGATCGACCAGTCGTTGGTGTGATCTTCGCCGTCGACGATCAATGACTTCAGCACCGATTTGGGATCGGCCGGATCGGTGAGATCGACGAGGTAGTCGGCGGGCCCGTTGGTGGGAGAAGGCGCCTTGACACGCACGCCGGGCACCGTGCGCTTGCGGGCCGCGACTGCCGCATTGGTCTTCGCCACCTCGGCCACGTCAGTGTTATCCGCGAGCCAGGGGTTGTGACGCGCGACCAGGACGCAGTCCTTGGTCAGGTGCAGGTCCTCTTCGAGCGCGTCGGTTCCGAGCGCCGCGGCGAGGTCATACGAGGCCTCGGTCTCTTCGGGCACTAGCCCCGGCACGCCGCGATGGCCGAGGATCAGCGGCGCCTTTCCGTCAACGGTCAGGAAGGGTTTTGCGCCTGATGGCGACGAGGCGGTCTGTGCATATGCCATCGACAGCGGCAGGAATGCCGCGCTGAACAGCATCGCTCCAATACGCAGCGTCCGTCGGGAACGATCGTTCGTCATGACAAGCCTCCATCTTCGCGGCAACGCATCAATGCCGGGCTTGCTGTCTTGTCTTAAGACTCTGACATGCGGATGACGGCGGAAGGCAGGCGATTCAGTTCTGCGGGATCATCCGAACGAGATCGTGCGGATTGACATAGTCGAGCTGGAACCGCGCCCGCTCATCCAGCATGTCAGGATCGATCTTCTCAGTGCGCAGCAGCGAGACGCGCTGCTCGCTCCGGGCGCGCTCGCGCTTGAGCTGGGCGAGCTCGCTGGTCAGCGCGATGATCTCCTGGTCGAGCTCCTGGCGGGCGTTGAGGCCGTATTTGCCGGTATAGGCGTTGACGCCGAAATAGCCGACGATGGCGGCCGCCATCGCATAGAGGGCGAGACCGGTCAGGACCGATTTGAGGCGGGCGCGAGAGACCATTTTGGCAAGATGGGGCAGCTTGGTTAAGGGAGTGCTAATCTTCCCTTTCCCGTATTACGGACCCGTCATGCCCGGGTTTATCCTTGGTTTATCCCGGACATGACGGAGGCTCGAACCGTATCAGCCGTGATGCTTGGCAACGTGCGCGGCGAACGCGTCGATGTAGGCCTGGAGCACGGGCTTGAGCGACTCCTTGACCAGATTGCCCTCGGCATCAAAAGCGTCGCCGACCGCATTCAGATAGATCTCGGGCTGCTGCAGGATCGGGCCGGCAATGCCCGGCAGGATGTTCTGGAGCGTCTTGGCGGCGCTGACGCCACCGAGCGGGCCCGGCGAGTTGGAGATGATACCGACAGGCTTGCCGTTGAACGAGCTCTTGCCATAGGGCCGTGAGGCGACATCGATAGCGTTCTTCAGCACGCCCGGGATGGCGCGATTGTATTCCGGCGTGACAAAGATGACGCCGTCGGACTTCTGCAGCTTCTCGCGGAAAGCCAGCCAGTCGGCCGGCGGCGCGCTTTCGAGATCCTGGTTGAAGAACGAGATGCCCCCGAGCGTCACGACCTCGAGCTTGAGAGATGCCGGCGCGAGCTTGGTCAGCGCATTGGCGATCTTCCGAGAGAAGCTTTCCTTGCGCAGGCTGCCGGCGATCACGACGATATTGTAGGCCATGGGTTGTCCTTGAGATCTGGAGCGAGAGTTCCGCGGCAGCACTTAAGCGATCCGGACCGATGGATGCAAGTGCATGAACCGACCCGATTTGGAAACGCTGAGTTTCTTGAAAGCAGATGGTCGTCCAAAACAACCGGGCCCCAAGCGGCGGCCCGATCTTTCGTGCAAATCTGCAAACGGGATCAGATCGTCGGATTCCACGCCGACGGGATCAGGCGATACCTGACGCCGTCCTTCTCGACATGGCCGACCGAAGGGAAGGTGAAGTGGAAGCCGACCACGGTCGCCTTCTCGGCTGCCGCCATGTCGTAGAACTTGTGGCGGGTCTCCTGCGCCAGCACGCCGTCGGTGTCGAAGGCCACGTGCCAGTCCGGATTGCGCAGGAACAGCTCGGGAATGTTGGTGACGTCGGACTGGATCAGCACCTTCTTGTCGCCCGAGGCGACCGCGAACGAAGTGTGACCGGGCGTGTGGCCGGGCGTCGCGATCGAGGTGATTCCGGGCGCGACCTCCTTGCCCCATTCATACTTCGTCACCTTGGACTCGATACCGGCGAAGGTCTTCTTCACGTTGGCGAAATAGTTCTTCATCATGTCGCTGGACGCCTTGCCCGCGTTCTCTTCGCTGGCCCAGAACTCCCAGTCCTTCACCGGGACCAAGATCTCGGCATTCGGGAACGCAAGCGAACCGTCGGCCAGGCGGATGCCGTTGGTGTGGTCGGGATGCAGGTGCGACAGCAGCACGATGTCGATGCTCTTCGGATCGACGCCGGCGGACTGCAGGTTTTGCAGGGTGCGGCCGACCGCGCCCTTGCTGGGCTCGAGATTGGCAACGCCGTTGCCGGTATCGATCAGCACGAGCTTGGAGCCGGTGTTAATGAGCTGCGGATTGAACGGGACCGTGACCATGCCCTTCGGCATGTAGGCGGCGTCGGCAGCGGCGAGCGCTTCCTCCTTCGGAATGTTGGCGACGAACTTGTCCGGCATCGGGAAGCTGCGCGCGCCGTCATTGATCGAGGTGCACTCGAAGCTGCCGACCTTGTAGCGGTAGAAGCCCGGCGCCTGCGCGCCGGCTTGCGGCACCGCGGCATTGGTTGCGATTGGTCGCAATCCCGTGACGGCGGCCGCGCCGACTGCAGCGGCGCCTGCAAGCAGATGACGGCGATTGAGATCGGTCATGGAGATGTCCCCTTCTGAGCGCGTTACGGTTTTTCCGCTTTCAACGCGGCGGAATAATCTCCCGCTTCTCTCAGAAGGCAAGACCTCTTTTAGGTAACCTGCCGTCGCCGATCACGAAGATTTATTCGGATTGATGAGGAATTTTTCGCCGGTGGCACGTTTGGCGTACACCGCGATATTGGCGGGATCGAGCGCCTCCTGCAGCGACACCACCTTGGTGTAGTGGCTGGCAAAGGTGGTCTTTAATTCGCTCACGACGCGCTGACGCAGCCGTCCGATGTCGGCAGGTCCGATCTTCTGCAGGAACGGAGTCAAGAGCCAACCGCCAACGCCCCAAGCCATGCCGAAGCCGCGCGGCAGCTCGATCGGACGGATATCGAGCGCGCCGTAGACGTAAACCTGCTTGTGCACGCTGGAGCCGTAACGGCTGTATTCCTTCGCGGTCTTGTTGATCGCGATTTCCATGCAGTTGAGGATGTCGCCGGCGAGCTTGCCGCCGCCGATGGCATCGAAGGCGATGGTCGCGCCGGTCTCGACCAGCGCGGCCGTGAGATCGTCGAGGAAATCAGGCACGCTGGAATCGACAACGTGCTTGGCGCCGATCTTCTTCAGGATCTCGGCCTGCTCCTTGCTGCGCACGATGTTGACGAGCCCGATGCCGTCCTTGATGCAGATCTTGTTCAGCATCTGACCGAGATTGGAGGCGGCTGCGGTGTGCACCAGCGCCTTGTGGCCTTCGCGCCGCATCGTCTCGGTCATGCCGAGCGCAGTGAGCGGATTGACGAACCAGGATGCGCCCTCTGCCGCCGTCGTGCCCTCGGGCAACGGCTGGCAGTCTCTTGCCTTCAGGGTCCGGTACTGCGCGTACATGGCACCGCCGATCATCGCGACGGTCTTGCCCATCAGCGCCTTCGCCGCATCCGACGAGCCGGTCTTGATGACGACGCCGGCACCCTCATTGCCGACCGGCAGGGATTGGTCGAGCCGCGCGCCCATTGCGCGCATCGCACCATCAGGCACCTTCGCGGTGATGACGGGCGCCTCTTTCGTGCCAGACGCCTTCGCCGTGCTCATGTCGGCAGCGCCGACGAGCAGGCCGAGGTCGGACGGGTTGATCGGCGCCGCCTCGATGCGGACGACGACCTCGTCATCCGCGGGCTCGGGAGTCGGCACGTCCAGAAGCAGGATCTCGAGCTCTCCGCTCTTCTTGATCAGCGAACGCAGTTGCAGTCCGGTCTTGCCGTCGCTCATGTCGATCCTCCCCTGTCCTTGTTCAAGCGCTGGCTTATGCCAGCGCCTTCAGTGCCGCCTTGCCGCCGTAGAGCGCCTGCTTGCCGAGCTGCTGCTCAATGCGGAGGAGCTGGTTGTATTTGGCGGTGCGATCGGAACGTGCAAGGGAGCCGGTCTTGATCTGACCGCAATTGGTGGCGACCGCGAGGTCGGCGATCGTGGAATCCTCGGTCTCGCCCGAGCGGTGCGACATGACCGAGGTGTAGCCGGCCTTGTGCGCCATCTCGACGGCGGCGAGCGTCTCGGACAGCGTGCCGATCTGGTTGACCTTGATCAGGATCGAGTTGGCGCGGCCGGCCTTGATGCCTTCGGCGAGACGCTTGACGTTGGTGACGAAGAGATCGTCGCCGACCAGCTGGCACTTGTTGCCGACGAGGTCGGTGAGCTCCTTCCAGCCGTCCATGTCGTCTTCCGACATGCCGTCCTCGATGGTGACGATCGGATAGCGGCCGACGAGGTCGGCAAGGTACTTGGCCTGCTCCGAGACCGAACGGGTCTTGCCCTCGCCTTCATAGACGTACTTGCCGTCCCTAAAGAATTCGGTCGAGGCGCAATCGAGGCCGATCACGATATCGCTGCCTGCCTTGTAGCCCGCCTTGCCGATCGCGTTCATGACGAACTCGAGCGCGGCATCCGCCGACGGCAGGTTCGGGGCGAAGCCGCCCTCGTCGCCGACATTGGTGTTGTGGCCGGCCTTCTTCAGTTCGGACTTCAGGGTGTGGAACACTTCCGCGCCGTAGCGCAGGCCCTCGGCGAAGGAGGACGCGCCCACGGGCAGGATCATGAACTCCTGGAAGTCGATCGGGTTGTCGGCATGCACGCCGCCATTGATGATGTTCATCATCGGCACCGGCAGCAACCGCGCCGAGGTGCCGCCGACGTAACGATAGAGCGGCATGTCGAGCGAATTCGCGGCCGCCTTGGCGCAGGCGAGCGACACGCCGAGGATGGCGTTGGCGCCGAGCCGGCTCTTGTTCGGCGTGCCGTCGAGGTCGATCATGATCTGGTCGATCTGCGCCTGCTGCTCGGCATCGAGGCCGCTCAGGGCCTCAAAGATCTCGCCATTGACGGCGCCGACCGCCTTGGTGACGCCCTTGCCGAGATAGCGGGTCTTGTCTCCGTCGCGAAGCTCGACCGCCTCATGGGCGCCGGTGGAGGCGCCGGAGGGCACAGCGGCGCGGCCGAGCGCGCCATCTTCCAGCACGACGTCGACCTCGACAGTGGGATTGCCGCGGCTATCGAGGATTTCGCGTCCGATGATTTCGATGATGGCGGTCATGAGGGCCTCTTTTCGGGGAGCAAAGGGGGGCAGTTGGCGGTGCTTCTACCGCAATGCATCGAAGCGGAAAAGGCCGGGTGACGGCCGCGCCACGATTGGCTAAGAGGGCCGCTCGGAGGCGGCCTCATGTCGAAAAAACCCAGCAAATCAAGCAACTCACGTTCAGATTCCCCTGCCCTGCAGCTCGGCCGTGCCGTGGAATGGCCGGATGCGCCCGAGAAGGCGAAGCTCGACCGAGTCCCGAATCCGCAAGGAGGGACCGAATATCTGGTCCGTTTCACCGTGCCGGAGTTCACCTCGCTCTGCCCGGTGACCGGCCAGCCCGATTTCGCCCATCTGATGATAGACTACGCGCCCGGCCAATGGCTGCTGGAGTCGAAATCGCTGAAACTCTACATCGCGAGCTTCCGCAACCACGGCGCCTTCCATGAGGACTGCACCGTGATGATCGGCAAGCGCATCGCCGCCGAGATCAAGCCGAAATTCTTGCGCATCGGCGGCTACTGGTACCCGCGCGGCGGCATCCCGATCGATGTGTTCTGGCAGACCGGCCGCGTGCCGAAGGGCCTATGGTTGCCCGAACAAGGCGTCGCGCCCTATCGCGGCCGGGGCTAGTTGGAGACCCGTGACGATGACATCGATACCTGCAAAATTCCGCGGCGTTGCCTTCGGCCTTCTTGGCGTCCTGTGGTTCACCGGCGCGTCCTACGCTGCCGAAGTCCGCGTGATGATCTCGGGAGGATTGACGGCGGCCTTTCAGGCGCTCGTGCCTGAGTTCGAGAAAGCCACCGGCAACAAGGTGCTGACCGCCTACGGGCCGTCGATGGGCACCACCACCAATGCGATTCCGGTCCGGCTCGAGCGCGGCGAGCCGGCGGACGTGCTGATCATGGTGGGCTACGCGCTGACCGATCTCGTCAGCAAGGGCAAGGTCGTGGCCGGCAGCCAGATCGATCTGACGCGATCGCCGATCGGGGTCGCCGTGAAATCGGGGGCGCCGAAGCCGGACATCAGCTCGGTGGACGCAGTCAAGCAGGCGCTACTGGCCGCGAAGACGATCGCCTATTCCGACAGCGCCAGCGGCGTCTACGTCTCGACCGAGATGTTCGACAAGCTCGGAATCACCGAGGCCATGAAGGACAAGGCGCGAAAGATCCCGGCGACGCCGGTCGGCGAGATCGTCGCGCACGGCGAGGCCGAGCTCGGCTTCCAGCAGATCAGCGAATTGAAGCCCGTGAAGGGCATCGACATCGTAGGTCCCCTGCCGAAGGAATTGCAGCAGATCACGATCTTCTCGGCCGGGATCGCGACCGTATCGAAAGAACAAGAGGCCGGCCGCGCCCTGATCAAATTCCTCGCCTCGCCCGCGGCCCGCGACGCGATCATCGCGAGCGGGATGGAGCCGATCGGGCCTTAGTGTCCACGAGAGCCGGCTCGCGGGCAGATCAATGCCCGCTCAGCACCAGCGTCTTGACCGGCAACAGCAGGGCCTGAATCCGCAGCAGCATGGCGTGCACAAGTCCGGTCGCATCGACGATGTGCAATGCGAAGCTTTTGAACGCACCGATTTTGCCCGACGCGATCAATTCGTGATTGCTGGTGTAGGCGTTAGCAATGCAACTGCTGCCGGGCGTCACACCCTCTAGGCCGCCCTTGTAGATCGGCTCCATGAAAACCAGAATCGTGCCGGGTCGAACGGTATTCTGCACTTCAAGCAGTTGCTCACCGCCTCTGAACTGGCCCGCTGCGATGTAATCCTGCACGTCCGTGACCACCATCGGAATGATGGTCCATGGCTTTGAAATGCAGGCGGCCTCGGCCACCATTCCGACTTTCATGACTTGCGCTTCGATCTGACCGAACCCCGCCGAAAGTGCGCGTTGCCCAGCGCCTTCGGGGATCAGGACGCCCGCGGACCGCAGCATGGGATTAACGACGTCGCCCGGCCGCAGCAGGAATTGTTCGACACGGCCGTCCACGCCGGCGCGAACGTAGGTCTTGTCCAGATCGACCTGCGCTTCAGCGAGCGCGGCTTCCGCGCTTGCCTTCTCTGCCGGGAGAAGCGCGCTGACGCGCGTCGTTACGGACTGCCTTGCCGCAGTTGCAGCATCGACCGAGCCCTGACGGCCGGCGACGGCCACCTCGAGCTTTTCGATATCCCGCTGCGGCACGATGCCCGGATTGCGTTTCTGTAGCTCGCGCTTGACGTCGAGTTCGTCGTTGGCCTGTTGCAATGCGCTCTTGGCTTCCTGAATCTGGCCTTCCGATTTGAGAATATCGGCCTGCGCCGTCAGCATCGATGCATCGACTTCGGCGATCTTGCGTTTCGCCGTCTCCAGCGACGCCTGCTGTTTGGAATTGTCGAGCCTGAAGATCACGTCGCCTTGCTTGACCGGCGCGCTGTAGTCGACATGAACCTCTGCCACCCGTCCGGTAATCTCGGGGACGATAGGCACGGTCCGATAGTACAACGTAGCCGATGTGGTCGACGGGTGATAATAGAAAATCATCGTAATCAGCGAGACGGTCAGCATCAGGCAGGCAATGATGCCAAATCGCAATTCGAACCAGACCGAATAAAGCGTAATCTCGTGCCCGAGGCGCTTTCCCTGCCGATATCGGCGATAGAGATAGTCGGGAAATATTGTCAGGAGCGAGCAGAGCAGCAGCTCAAGCATGACCGGCCACCTCGCTCTTGGCGCTCTCAGCCTTGGCGCTCTCAGCCTTGGCATCGCCGGCCACAGGAGGTTGCGCAGGACCAGCTCCATTCGATGGCTCGGTCGGATCTTGCTCCGGCGCGACGCCGGCCATCTTCTCGACCGAGCCGGCAATCTTGCGCAGCGGCGTGCTGAAGTCGGGCAGATCGATCATGGCGAGGAACAGGCCGATCACCCAGAACAGGTGGTTGTGCGTGAACAGCGCCAGCAGTCCCAGTACGGCCACGATCTCAAACTGGAATTTCTGCGATTTGTGAGCCTTCCGCTCCGGCAAAGTGTGCAGGTGCAGATAGATATTTCCGACTGCGAGAACGGCGCCGACCAGAACGATTCCGACGACAACCATCAGGACATCGGTGTCTCCCGGCGCGGTGATGAAGGAAGGCAGGTGATGCGGGGCGGCGGGATGAAGCGATTCACTCACGCGTCTCTCCCCGAAATTGCATTGGGAGCCGGCCGCTCCAAATTCATTCTTTCACAATGCCGGAACTTGGCAAGCACAAAGCTCGTGCCACACCTTCAAGATGCGCCTCGGCCCGTCTCGTACGCGCTGGGAAAACAGGCCTTCGCGTTTGCGCGCATCAGCCGCCGCGCCAACAATGAAGCTGTCGCCTTCAGCCGCGAGCGAGCTCGACTGGCTCGACGGATTGGCGGCCAACGGGCGTGCACGCGACTACGGCACGACCAATACCGGCACGCTTCCGTTGACGAGAACTTCGGATGTCTGACTTCCCAGGAACAGCTTCCTGAGGCCGCGACGTCCATGCGAGGCCATGACAATCAAATCGCAGCCCCTGGACTTTGCCGTTTCGACAATCGCGGTGGCTGGGTGCGCATTCGGAACGTGTAAGAGCTCTACCGGCAGCCCGCTCCGCTCTGCCATGGACCGAGCTTGATCGAGCACCTTGCCCGCGCGCTGCTTGCAGGCTGCGTCAAACTGATCAATCTCTTCTTGCGAGGGAACCCATCCCGAATCGAATCCGCCGCCATAGTCGATCGGCAGCGGTTCCGTCACGGTGACGATTGTCGCTTTGGCATTCAAGGCCTTTGCCAGAGCAATTCCATGCTCAACGCCTTTTCTTGCGACATCCGAGCCATCGGTGCTCAAGAGGATATTGGCGTACATTGGGTGGCTCCTTGCTGATTGCCCCCTGCAAGTGATGCCTCCGAATATGGTCCGATCCCGGCCTCCGGTCTATTCGCTTTTATTTCAATCTCAATATCTCGGCCCGCGAAACACTGGCCTCAGGCACGCGCGTCGGACGGTGCCCGCGGCTTGAGGAGCGCGGCGCAGGCAAGGCCCAGCAGCACCATGAGCACGGCACTCGCGACCAGCGTCGGCGCCTTGCCGGTATGCGCAAGCCCGAACCCGTAGGCCAGCGGTCCGACCGTCTGGCCCATGAAGAAAAAGAACGAGTGCAGCGACATCGCCGTCGCACGTGCCTCGACCGACAGCTCGCTGGCGAACACCTGCAGGCAGCCGTGGATCATGTAGAAGCCCCAGCCCATCAGCAGCATGATGGCGAATTGGACTTTCCAGCCGGGCCCAAGAGCGAGTGCCGCGAGCTGGAGCGCGACGAGGCTCGCGCCCGCGATCATCATGCCCCTGACGCCCAGTCGCGGCAGGAAGCGCGAGACCGTGAACGTGTAGAACAGCCCACCGACCGCGAAACCCGCGATCACGATGCCCGCGATCGACAGCGAGGTCTCGCCGAGATCGAACAGCAGGGCGGCGATGAAGGGAAACAGCCCGAACACGCAGCAGCCCTCGACGAACACGGCCGAATAGCAATAGCGCGCGTTGGGATTGGCGAGGATGGTGCGATAGCCCTGCCGCAAGGTCTTCAGGTCGCTCTTCGGCTGAGCCGTCAGGGCGGCGCCGCGAAAGCCCGCCGCGACCGCGACAGCCGCGATCAGCCCGAGCGCCCCGATGATCACGAGCACGCCGCGCCAGCCGACGAGATCGCCGATGATGCCCGAGGCGGTCGCGCCGAGCAGATTGCCGGTCATCGAACCGGCAAGCGTGCGTCCGATCGCCACCTGCCGCTTGGCTGGTGCTACCAGGTCGGCGGTGAGGCCGAGCGCAACCGGGAACACGCCACCCGAGGCGATGCCGGCGAGCATGCGGCTCGCGAACAGGCCCGAGAAGGAGGTCGAGAGCGCGCCGAGAACGCAGGCGACGCCGAGCAGCGCCAGGCACAACGTCATCAGCCGCGCCTTCCCGAACAGATCGGCCGCCGCGCCGACGATCGGCTGGATCAGCGCTTAGATCAGGGCATAGCCGGCCGCGATGCTCGCCGCCGTCGTGATGCTGATCGAAAATTCCTCCGCGATGTGCGGCAGCACCGGGTCGAGCGCCCGCGTCGACAATGCAGCCGAGAAGCTCGCAAGCGCGATGATGTTGATCGCAGCCGGAAACCTCTGGTCGGTCGACGGCCTGGCCACGGGCTCGTGCATCAGTGCATTTGGCCCTTGGCGATCGTATCGAACGCCATCAGCGTGCGGATCAGCCCTTCGAACTCGCGCAGCGGCACCATGTTGGGCCCGTCCGACGGCGCCCGATCCGGATCGGGATGGGTCTCGATGAAGACGCCGGCGACACCGACGGCGACCGCCGCGCGCGCCAGCACCGGCACGAATTCGCGCTCGCCGCCGGAGGACGCACCCTTCCCGCCCGGCTGCTGCACCGAATGGGTCGCGTCGAAAATCACGGGCGCACCTGTGGTGCGCGCCATGATCGGCAGCGCGCGCATGTCCGATACCAGCGTGTTGTAGCCGAAGGACGCGCCGCGCTCGGTGACGAGCACGTTGGGATTGTTCGCGCTGGTGATCTTGGCGACGACATTCGTCATGTCCCAGGGGGCGAGAAACTGGCCCTTCTTGACGTTGACGACCTTGCCGGTTGCAGCCGCGGCCAGCAGCAGATCGGTCTGCCGGCACAGGAAGGCCGGGATCTGCAGGACGTCGACGGCCTGCGCGACGTCGGCGCATTGCGCGACATCGTGCACGTCGGTCAGCACGGGCAGACCGAGCGAGGACCGGATCTCGGCGAAGATCGGCAGCGACTGCGCCAGGCCGAGGCCGCGCTCCGCCGAGGCGCTGGTGCGGTTGGCCTTGTCGAAGGAGGTCTTGTAGACGAGGCCGATCTTCAGCCGCGCGGCGATCTCCTTCAGCGCGGAGGCCACCTCCAGCGCATGCTGGCGGCTTTCGAGCTGGCACGGGCCGGCAATGATCGAGATCGGCAGTTCATTGCCGAACTTGGCCGTGCCAACAGTGACGACCGGGGCCGCGGATGATGAAGAGCTCAAGGCCAATTCCCTCGTTTCGCCGCGACCATAGCGGTGATGAGGGGCCGATCAACCCCATTCGGCCCGGGCTATCAGAATATCAGGGTTGCGCGAGGGTTCCCGTCGCAACCCATGCCGGACAAGCGCTATTTGACCGACGAGAAGGCGGTCGGCGTCAGCAGCTGGCTGACGATGTTGCCGACGATCTGGCCGTCCGCTTCGCTCTCGGCGCGCCCCTTTATCCAGTCCGGGTCGGTCATGAACTTGCCCCACTTGGTCTCGCGCTCGGCAAGCGATTCCCAGGCCAGGAAGTAGGTCAGCTCCTGGTTGGATTCACCGATCAGCGTGGTGAAGAAGCCGGCCTGGCGGATGCCGTGCTTCTCCCAGAGCTTCAGCGTCACCGTCTCGAACCGCTTCAACAGCGCCGGAAGGCGGCCGGGCAGGCAGTGATAGACGCGCATCTCGTAGATCATTGTTGTATTCCTCCCTGAGCAGGTGCGGAGGTTATAGCGATCGGCCATGATGCTGTCTTGAGCGCTGCCCGGCCGCCTCCGCGGCGTTTCGCGCATGGCTGGTCCTGTTCCCGCAATGCTGCCGCAATGATCGGGCCGCTAGAATGGCTCAATGGGGTTGAGGTGGCGGATCATGCGAATCTTGCTCGTCGAGGATGAGGCGGAGATGGCCACAGCGCTGTCGTCGGCGCTCAGGCGCTACGACATGGTGGTGGATCACGCCCCCACGCTTGCGGATGCGGAGGAAGCGATTTCCGCCGACGTCCATGCCGCGGTCCTGCTCGACCGCCAGCTTCCCGACGGCGACGGCCTCGCCCTGATCCCGAAGCTTCGCGCACGCGCCGACGGCGTGCCGATCATCGTCCTGACCGCTCGCGGCGAGCTCGCCGACCGCATCGCCGGGCTCGACAGCGGCGCCGACGATTATCTCGCCAAGCCATTCGCGGTCGAGGAGTTATTGGCGCGACTGCGCGCCGTGCTGCGGCGGCCCGCGGGGCTGTCTCCGGACGTCATCCGCGCCGGCCGCCTCGCCTTCGATGTCGGCCATCGCGAGGCCAGCATCGACGGCCAGCCGTTCGAGCTGCCACGCCGCGAGCTGCTGGTGCTCGAAGCCCTGATCCGCCGGATGGGCCGCACGGTGCTGCGCTCGGCGCTGGAAGAGGCTGTCTACAATTTCGACGACGAAATCCAGTCGAATGCGCTGGACACCCATGTCTCGCGGCTGCGCCGCAAGCTCACTGATGCCGACGCCGGCGTGGAGATCCACGGCATTCGCGGCGTCGGCTATCTCCTGAGGAAGCTGCCGACTTGAAGAAGCCAACATGAGCAAGCACGACGATCCCTATTGCCTGCGCTCGCGATTGAGCTGGCGCCTGCTTGCGCTCCAGGCCGCACTGTTGCTGGCGCTGGTTGCTGTTGTCGTCGGTGCGCTCTGCGCCTCAGGCTTCGTGCTCGCGGATCGCGACGAGGATCGCGTCATCGATGTCGTGGAGCGCGCGCTCGCGCGTAACGCTGAAGGCGACCTGACCCTGCGCCAGACGCCCGACCTGAAACAATTGCGTGCCGAGACACCGGACCTCTGGTTTCTGGTCCGCGACCGGCAGGGACATTCGCTCACTGAAGGCGCCGCGCCGGCGGAATTCGCGGCAATCGGCGGCAGCCTCGACCAGATCAGCCAGGCGCGGCTCGGCTGGCAGATGTTCGAGGACGACCCGCGAAAGCCGGCGGCGCGGCTGAAGCGCGTCGACACCGATGCCGGCAATGTGCAGATCATCACGGCGACGCAGGGACGGCTGACCGGCGCCAAGGCGCTGTTGATGACCTCGCTGGCGTTTCTCGGCATCGCCCTGCCCGGCCTGCTCGTGATGGGCACCGCGACCTTCATCGCGACGCCAATGATCGTGCAGCGCGCTTTCAGGGGGTTGGATGCGACCGCGGATCAAGCGCGGCGCATCGACATCCATCAGCGCGGCGCGCGGCTGTCGGTGGAGAAAGTTCCGCTGGAGGTCGTACCGCTGGTCACCGCAGTCAACGAGGCGCTGGCGCGACTCGATCAGGGCTATGCCCGTCACAAGCGCTTTGTTGCGGATGCCGCGCACGAGCTGCGGACGCCGATCGCGATCCTGAACACGCGGCTGGAATCGCTCCCCTCCGGTCCGGACAAGACCCGACTGCTGGAGGATGCCGCGCGGCTGGCGACGCTTGCCGAGCAATTGCTCGATATCCAGCGGCTCGACCGTTGCGGTCATCCCTTCACGCGCGTCGACCTCGTCGCGATGGCTCAAAGCGCGGCCGCCGACCTCGCACCGCTCGCGATCGCCGCGGGCTACGAGCTGGAGCTCGATGCGCCCGCGACACTTATCGAGACGATCGGCGATGCCGCCGCGCTGGAGCGCGCGCTGACCAATCTCGTGCAGAACGCGATCCAGCACGGCCCTCGCCGCGGCACGATCGGCATTCGCGTGAGCAAGCCCGCCTGCATCGAGGTCACCGACGAGGGCGCCGGCATTCCAGGCGACCAACGCGAGCAGATTTTCGAACCGTTCTACCGGCTCACGCCGCTCGATCGCGGCGCCGGCCTCGGTCTCAACATGGTGCGCGAGATCGTGCTCCTGCATGGCGGACAGGTCTCGGTCACCGACGGGGTGGACGGCGGCACCTGCTTCAGAATGACGCTGCGGCCAGGCCCACAGAATTGATTCAATCCGCGCCTCGTTGCTCACAGCGCAATGCTGTCGCAATCCACTCCCGCGACAGTGCATCCGCCTCACCTCTAATCCTCCGAGGTGCAATCGAAATGCCGGAGTGCGCATGCCCAACGATTTCCTGTCCTTCTTTATTTCCTGGATGTCTTCGCCGCGCCGGGTCGGCGCCATCGCGCCATCGGGCGCGGCACTTGCCGATCTCATCACGCGCGAGATCACCGAGAAGACCGGCCCGATCCTCGAGCTCGGTCCCGGCACCGGCGCCTTCACCTACAAGCTCTTGAAACGCGGCGTCAGGCCACAGGATCTCACGCTGATCGAATACGGCTCGGACTTCATGAAGCTCTTGCAGATGCGCTTCCCCGGCGCGCGCGTGCTGTGGATGGATGCGGCGCGGCTGGCGACGGAGCGGCTCTATGACGGTGCGCCGGTCGGCGCGGTCGTAAGCGGCCTGCCGCTGCTCAACATGTCGACCCGCAAGGTCGTCTCGATCCTCGGCGGCGCATTCAGCTATGTTCGCCCCGGCGGCGCCTTCTACCAGTTCACCTATGGCATGAGCTGCCCGATCCCGCGGCCGGTGCTCGACCGTCTCGGCCTGCGCGCGACGCTGGTCGATCGCGCCTTCCTGAACGTGCCGCCGGCTGCCGTCTACAAGCTGACCCGGCGGCCGCAGATGACGCTCATTGCGGGATCGGTTGCAGCTAACGCGTCAGTGCCGGTCGCTCGCGAGGCAATGCATCGCGAGCACGACCTCACCACCTCGCCTTGACGAATCAGACCAACCGGCTCTGCACCATCGCCGCCTGGATGAACGAGGCGAACAGCGGGTGCGGCTCGAAGGGGCGCGACTTCAGCTCGGGGTGGAACTGGACGCCGATGAACCAGGGGTGATCCTCGTACTCGACGATCTCCGGCAGCACGCCGTCGGGCGAGAGGCCGGAGAATTTCAGGCCGTGCTGCTCGAGACGGTCCTTGTAGGCGGTGTTGACCTCATAGCGGTGGCGGTGGCGTTCCGAAATCTCGGTTGCGCCGCCATAGACCTGCGAGACGCGGCTGCCGCGATCGAGCGCGGCGGGATAAGCGCCAAGCCGCATCGTGCCGCCGAGATCGCCGGCCCGCGAGCGCTTCTCGAGCTCGTTGCCGCGCAGCCACTCCGTCATCAGGCCGACCAGCGGCTCCTTGGTCGGGCCGAATTCGGTGGAGTTGGCCTCCTCGATGCCGACGAGGTTTCGCGCGGCCTCGATCACCGCCATCTGCATGCCGAAGCAGATGCCAAAATACGGCACGTCGCGCTCGCGCGCGAACTGCGCCGCCTTGATCTTGCCCTCCGCGCCGCGCTGGCCGAAGCCGCCGGGCACCAGGATGCCGTTGACGTGCTCGAGGAACGGCGCCGGATCTTCCTTCTCGAAGATCTCGCTCTCGATCCAGTCGAGATTGACCTTCACCTTGTTGGCGATGCCGCCATGCGAGAGCGCCTCGATCAGCGACTTATACGCATCCTTCATGCCGGTGTATTTGCCGACGATGGCGATGGTGACATCGCCCTCGGGATTACGGATGCGCTCGTTGATCTGGTGCCAACTCTTGAGCACCGGCGGGATGCGCGATTCGATGCCGAAGGCGGCGAGCACTTCGTCGTCGAGGCCCGCCGCGTGATAGGCTTCTGGCACGGCATAGATGCTGTCGGCGTCGCGCGCCTCGATCACGGCGCTCTCGCGCACGTTACAGAACAGGCCGAGCTTGCGCCGCTCTTCCTTCGGGATCTCGCGATCGGTGCGGCAGAGCAGGATGTCCGGCTGGATGCCGATCGAACGCAGCTCCTTCACCGAGTGCTGCGTCGGCTTCGTCTTCAGCTCGCCGGCGCTCGGGATGTACGGCAGTAGCGTGAGGTGAATGTAGATGGCGTGATCGCGCGGCAGCTCGTTCTTGAGCTGACGGATCGCCTCGAAGAACGGCAGGCCCTCGATGTCTCCGACGGTGCCGCCGATCTCGACCAGCACGAAGTCGTAATCGTCATTGCCGGAGAGGACGAATTCCTTGATCGCGTTGGTGACGTGCGGCACCACCTGGATGGTCGCGCCGAGATAATCGCCGCGGCGTTCCTTCGAGATGATGTCCTGATAGATGCGCCCCGTCGTGATGTTGTCCTGCTTCGTCGCAGGCCGCCCGGTGAAGCGCTCGTAATGACCGAGATCGAGATCGGTCTCCGCGCCGTCATCGGTCACGAACACTTCGCCGTGCTGATACGGCGACATCGTTCCGGGATCGAGGTTGAGATAGGGGTCGAGCTTGCGGAGGCGGACCTTGTAGCCCCGGGCCTGCAGCAGGGCACCGAGTGCCGCTGAAGCCAGACCCTTGCCGAGCGAAGAAACCACGCCGCCGGTGATGAATATGTACCGCGCCATGGGACCTAACCTCTAATCCCTCGAATCCGATTCGCCAAAGCGATTCGCATTCCGCCCCAAAGAATCCTGCGGGCCTGTGGGTGAGCCAAAACTAAGAGTGGTGACAGAGCCTTGATGGGGGCTGTTGATGCAGGATGGTAGCCACCGCCCTGCATGGCGCCCCTGCTTTATTGCGAGCGAGGCACCTGCGGGCCACTCGGCGCTGCCGGGGCCTGCTGCTGCTCGTCCGCCTTCTTGAGCGTATCCAGAATGCCGCCCGAGGTCGGCGGGGTGATCGGTCCACCGCCGGCCGGCTGGGTCTGCAACGCCGGCTGGCCGATGATCGAGGACGGTGCACGGTTATAGCCGGCGTACCAGGACAGGAACAGGCTGGTCAGGAAGAACCCGGCAGCCAGGACCGCGGTGGTGCGCGACAACAGATTCGCGGTGCCGCGGCTCGACATGAAGCCCGCGCCTCCGCCCATGCCGAGGCCGCCGCCTTCCGACTTCTGGAGCAGCACGGCACCGATCATGACGGCCACGATCATGAGGTGGATGACGATGACAACAGTCTGCATAGTATCCTTCCGTCACAAGCCGACAGCGCCGGTACCGGCAGCCGATCGCGCTTCGCGGGTTTTCCTGAAGTTGCGCGGTGTTACACGATCGGAAACGGCATTGCCACCCCCGATCGGCCACGGCCCCGCGCTTTACGAATTAGCTAGGGGCAGCCCTTGGCGATCGCAAGGAAATCGGCCGCTTTCAGGCTGGCACCGCCGACCAACGCGCCGTTGACGTTTTTGACCGCCATCAGCTCGGCCGCGTTCGACGGTTTGACCGAGCCGCCATACAGGATCCGCATCGCCGCCCCATCCGCCTTGAAACGGGACGTCAGGAGTTCCCGGATAAAGCCATGAACTTGCTCGACATCCTGGGACGTGGGAGTCAGGCCCGTGCCGATCGCCCACACCGGCTCATAGGCCACGACCAGATTGGCTGCGGTGGAGCCGTCCGGGAGCGAGCCGTTGAGCTGGCCGTGGACGATGTCCAGGGTCTGCCCGGCATCGCGCTGGGCCTGCGTCTCGCCGATGCAGACGATCGCGACCGCTCCTGCCCGCCAGACGGCTTCCGCCTTCTGCCGGATCAGCACATCGCCCTCGCCATGGTCGGCGCGGCGCTCGGAATGGCCGACAATGATGGCGGTCGCGCCCGCGTCCGCCAGCATTTCGGCCGCGATGTCGCCGGTATGGGCGCCGGAGGCCTTGGGATGGCAATCCTGGGCCCCTACGGCGACCTTCTTGCCGTGCGCCTTGTCGGCAAAGGCTGCAATCAGGGTTGCCGGCGGGCAGACCAGCAGATCGGCCTTGCCGGCCACCGCTGCCGCGCCATTGAGCATGGCGTCGAATTCGGCGGCCGCGGCCTTCAGGCCGTTCATTTTCCAGTTGCCGGCAATCAGCGGTCGGATGGCATCGGTCATGTCAATTCCCAGCAAAATGAGGTTTGTGCATGCGCTAGCAGAGGTGCCGCGGCAGTTCCAGAGACCAGGGGCCTTTAACCGCAGCTTCGAAGGGCGGCCTGAGCTGAGGTTGCGGGGGGAAAGCCGCCACTTTATGATGGCATATCAATTTGGTGACGCGCTTCTGCGGAATCTGCATTAAGACGCGCTCCCGTTCCCCTCCTTTCAGACAAGTTGGACCAAATGCTTCGAGGAATGCGCAAGGCCTCATCAAACTGGGTCGGCAAGACCATCATGGCCGTCGTGATGGGCGTGTTGATCATCAGCTTCGGCATTTGGGGCATCGCCGACATCTTCCGGGGCTTCGGACAGTCCACGGTGGCCAAGGTCGGCCACACCGAGATTTCGCTGAACGAGTTCCGCCAGATCTACACCGACCGCCTCCAGCAGATCGGCCGCCAGTTCGGCCGCCCGCTGACACCGGAACAGGCGCGCGCGTTCGGCCTTGATCGCCAGGTGCTCCAGCAGACGATTGCGGAAGCCGCCCTCGACGAGAACGCACGCCGGCTCGGGCTCGGCCAATCCGATGAGCAGATCCGACAGCTCATCATGAACGATCCGAACTTCAATGGCGTCGATGGCAAATTCGACGCGAACCGCTTCCAGAGCCTGATCCGCAATTTCGGCTACACCGAGCAGCGCTACGTGGCCGAACAGCGCAAGGTGGCGCTGCGCCGGCAGATCACCGGCACGATCGGCGCCGGCCTCGAGCCGCCGAAAGCCATGCTCGACGTCGCGACCCGCTTCCAGAACGAGCAGCGCGCGATCGAGTTCGTCAGGCTCGACACGGCCCAGGCAGGCACCATCGAGGCGCCCTCGCCCGAGGCGCTCGCAGCCTATTTCGAGGATCACAAGGTCCAGTTCCGCGCGCCCGAATACCGCAAGATCGTCTTCGCAGTGATCTCGCCTGAGGAAATCGCCAAGTGGAGCGACGTTTCAGATGACGACGCGAAGAAACTGTTCGAGCAGCGCAAGGACCAGCTCTCCACGCCGGAGAAGCGCCATATCTACCAGATCGTGTTCCCGAACGCTGCCGACGCGCAGGCCGCGCGCGAGCGCCTCGCCGGCGGCCTCTCCTTCGAGGACCTCGGCAAGGAGCGCGGACTGAACGCCACCGACGTCGATCTCGGGCTCGTGGCCAAATCCGCGCTCGAATCCGCTGTCGGCGATGCCGCCTTCGCGCTTGCCGCAGGCGAGATCAGCCAGCCGATCCAGGGCCGTCTCGGCGTCTCGATCGTCAAGGTCGACAAGATCGAGCCGGGCGTCGAGGCCGACTACGCCAAATTTGCCGGCGACGTGAAGCGCCAGATCGCGACCGAGCGCGCCCGCGTCAAGGTCGGCGAGCTCCGCGACAAGATGGAAGACGAGCGCGGCGCAGGCACCAGCGTCGCCGATGCCGCCCAGAAGCTCGGGCTCACCGCCGTGACCATCGATGCCGTCGACCGCTCGGGCCGCGCGCCGAACGGGCAGACCGTCGCCAACATTCTGCAGGGCCTCGATGTGGTGTCGCAGGCCTTCAACAGCGACGTCGGCGTCGACAACGACCCGATCTCGTTCAAGGGCGGCTATGTCTGGTACGACGTGGTCGCCATCACGCCGTCGCGCGACCGCAACCTCGACGAGGTTCGAGACCAGGTCGAGGCCCGCTGGCGCCAGGACCAGATCGCCACCAAGCTGAAGGCGAAGGCGACCGAGATGGTGCAGAAGCTCGAACAGGGCGGCAGGCTCGCTGACGAGGCGGCCGCGATCAACGCCAAGGTCGAGACCGCCAGCGGCTTCAAGCGCGACGACACGCCTGCCAGCGTGCCCGCGAACATCGTTGCGGCCGCTTTCCGCACCGCCAAGGACGGCGTCGGACAGGCGCCCGTGACCGGCGGCGGCGAAGTCATCGTCTACCGCGTCACCGACATCGTCGATCCCGCGGCCGACACGGCCTCCGACGCCGTCAAGAAGCTGAAGGACAGCACCGACCGGTCGTTGACCGACGAGCAGGTTGCTTCCTACGTCAACAAGCTTGAAGCCGACATCGGGACCACCATCAATCAGGCCGCCTTCGCGCAGGTGACCGGCGCGAACCAGTGAGTTGAAAGCACGCGATGGACGACCTGAAATCGATCATTGGAAAAGTGGCGACCGGCGCCAGCCTGTCGCGTGACGAGGCCGCTTCCGCCTTCGACGCCGTGATGTCCGGCGAGGCTACGCCCTCGCAGATGGGCGGCCTGCTGATGGCGCTGCGGGTGCGCGGCGAGACCGTGGACGAGATCACCGGCGCGGTCACGGCGATGCGCTCGAAGATGCTCACGGTCGATGCGCCTGCGGACGCCGTCGACATCGTCGGCACCGGCGGCGACGGCTCCGGCTCGGTCAACGTCTCGACCTGCGCGTCGTTCATCGTCGCGGGCACGGGCCTCCCCGTGGCCAAGCATGGCAACCGCGCGCTGTCCTCGCGCTCGGGCGCCGCCGACGTGCTGGCCTCGCTCGGCGTGAAGATCGACCTCAAGCCCGAGCAGGTCGGGCGCTGCGTGCGCGAATGCGGCATCGGCTTCATGTTCGCGCCGGCTCATCATCCCGCCATGAAGAACGTCGGCCCGACCCGGGTCGAGCTCGCGACGCGCACGATCTTCAATCTGCTCGGCCCGCTGTCCAACCCCGCCGGCGTGAAGCGGCAGATGGTCGGGGTGTTCTCGCGGCAATGGGTGCAGCCGCTGGCGCAGGTGCTGAAGAACCTCGGCTCCGAATCCGCCTGGGTGGTGCACGGCTCCGACGGGCTGGACGAGATCACCCTCACTGGCCCGAGCTTCGTCTCCGCACTCCACAATGGCGAGATCAGGAATTTCGAGGTGACGCCCGAGGACGCCGGCCTGTCGCGCTGCGAGCCCGGTGCACTCAAGGGGGGCGATGCCGACGCCAATGCGATCGCGCTGCAAAGCGTGCTCGACGGCATGCCGAGCCCCTATCGCGACGTCGCACTCCTCAACGCCGCGGCCGCGCTCATCGTCGCCGGACGCGCCAAGGACCTTAAGGAGGGCGTCGCGATCGGAGCAAAATCGCTCGACAGCGGCGCGGCGAGCGCGCGGCTGAAGCATCTGATCGCGGTCTCGAACAGCTGAGCCTGTCATGTCTGATATCCTGACCAAGATCGAAGCCTACAAGCGCGAGGAGATTGCCGCAGCCAAGCGCGCGCAGCCGCTCGCGGCGGTGGAGGCAAAGGCCGATGCGCAAGGCGCGCCGCGCGGTTTCGTGCGCGCGATCAGGGCCAAGCACGCCAATGGCGACTATGCGCTGATCGCCGAGGTGAAGAAGGCCTCGCCGTCCAAGGGGCTGATCCGCGAAGATTTCGATCCGCCCGTGCTCGCCCAGGCCTATGAGGCGGGCGGCGCGGCTTGCCTGTCGGTGCTGACCGACACGCCCTCGTTCCAGGGCCATCTCGACTTCATGGTGGCCGCGCGCGCAGCCACGTCACTGCCGGTGCTGCGCAAGGATTTCCTGTTCGACACCTATCAGGTGGTCGAGGCCCGCGCGCATGGCGCCGATTGCATTCTCATCATCATGGCCGCGCTCGACGACGCCACCGCCAGGGACCTCGAAGACGCTGCCATCGCCTATGGCATGGACGTGCTGATCGAGATCCATGACGGCGCCGAGCTTGATCGCGCGCTGAAGCTGCGTTCGCCGATGATCGGGGTCAACAACCGCAATCTGCGCACCTTCGAGACCACGCTTGCGACCAGCGAGACGCTGGCGCCGCTGATCCCCGACGAGCGGCTGATGGTCGGCGAGAGCGGCATCTTCACGCCTGCCGACCTCGCCCGGCTCGAGCGCGTCGGCATGTCGACTTTCCTGGTCGGCGAGAGCCTGATGCGGCAGGCCGACGTCACCGCGGCGACGCGCGCGCTGCTCGCGCGCGAGTCCAAGGCCCGCGCCACAGGCGCGCGCTGATGGCGCGCAAGCCGTCCAAGACCAAGCAGAAGACCAAGCCGTCGAACAAGGCGAGCCCTGCCCTCACCCATATCAGCGCCTCCGGCGAGGCGCGGATGGTCGACGTCTCGGACAAGACCGCAACCGAGCGGCTCGCCGTCGCCGAAGGATGCGTCGTCATGGAAAGGGCGACGCTCGACCTGATCGTCTCCGGCAATGCCAGGAAGGGCGACGTGCTCGGCACCGCGCGCATCGCCGGAATCATGGCGGCGAAACGCACCTCCGAGCTGATCCCACTCTGTCATCCGCTCGCGCTGTCGAAAGTCACGGTCGACATCGAGCCCGACGCGAAGCTGCCGGGCTGTGTGGTGCGTGCCAGCGTCAAGGTGACCGGCCCCACCGGCGTCGAGATGGAAGCGCTGACGGCGGTCTCTGTCGCCTGTCTCACCATCTACGACATGATCAAGGCGGTGGAGCGCGGCGTCCGCATCGAGGGCATCCGGCTCGTCGAGAAGCTCGGCGGCAAGTCGGGCCACTACCGCGCCTGATCACGCCATGCGCATCGATTGCATTTGTGTGTTGCGGTTTATGCCGCGTTAACCCCGCTTCCTAACGTCGCCTCCACATCGATCCTGTAAACCGACGGATGTACGGGGGTCATGAATTGACCCTGACGTGTGTACGGCAGCGACGACATGATGACGGGATACGGCAGTCGCCTCCTTGACCAGGCCTTCGTCCGCAGCGGACCGATCCGCTGGCTGGTGGTGGGCGGCACACTCCTGATCGCTGCGATCGCCGTCGGCGCGGTGCTGATGGCGCAGAACTTCCGCGAGCGCGCGCTACGCAACTCCGGCCGTGAGCTGGAAAACACCGTGCTGCTGCTCGCCCATCATTTCGATCAGCAATTGCAGGATTTCGCGGTCATCCAGAAGGATTTCGTCGGCCATGTGCGCGCGAGCGGAATCACGACCGCGGAGGACTATCGCGGGCGCCTCGCCGGCCAGGACGTGCACCAAATGCTGCGTTCGAAGATCGAGGCGCTGCCTTACATGGGCGGCGTCAACATCATCGACGCCGACGGCAATGTCATTAATTCCTCGACGGCATGGCCGGCCCCGAAGGTCAACGTTTCCGACCGCTCTTATTATCGCACCTTCCGATACGATCCGCAGGCGCCCGACGTGCTGATCGAACCGGTGCACAGCCGCATCTCCGGCGCCTGGACCATCCTGATCGTGCGCAAGATCATGGGACCGCACGGCGAGTTCATGGGCATCGTCGGACGGGGCATCGAGCCGGCCAATTTCGAGAAATTCTTCGAGACCGTCATGCTCGGCGAAGGCGCGACGATCTCGATGCTGCATCGCGACGGCACTTTGCTTGCCCGCTTCCCGCATTCCAGCGAGATAATGGGACACAATTTCAGGAACGGCTCGTTCGAGCGGCAAAAGATCTTCACGCTCGATCACTTCGCCGGACGTTTCGTGAGCCCGGTCGACGGCGAGGACCGGCTGGTCTCGGCGCGTGCCCTGCCCCACTTCCCGATCCTGATGATGGCGACGACCACGCGCGCGGCGGCGCTTGCCGACTGGCGCGAGCAGATCGGCATCCTGATTTCGGTCGCCTGCGCCTCCGCGCTCGCGATCGCCGGCGTGCTGATCGCGATCGTGCGCAAGCTCGTGGAGCAGCATCGCATGTCCCGGGAGCGGCTGACGCTGGAGAAGCAGCGCCTCGACCGCGCCGTCAACAACATGACCCAGGGCCTGCTGCTGTTCGACGCCTCGCAAAAGCTCGTGGTTTGCAACCAGCGCTACATCGAGATGTACGGCTTGTCGGCCGAGATCGTGAAGCCAGGCTACAGCTTTCTCGACATCATCGCGCACCGCAAGGCCACGGGTTCGTTCCCGGGCGACGTGGACCAGTATGTCGCACGCGTGCTGCGCGATGTCCATGTGCGCAACTCCATGGTCGTTGATACCGGCGACGGCCGCTCGATCCAGATCGTCAACGAGCCGCTCGGCGACGGCGGCTGGGTCGCGACCCATGAGGACATCACCGAACGTCGCCGCATCGAGGAGCGCATCACCCATCTCGCGCATTACGACGCGCTGACCGACCTGCCGAACCGCGCCATGTTCCACGAACATCTGCGCGGAGAGCTGCTCGCCATCGTCGACGGCGACGAGCTCGCGGTGCACTACATCGACATCGACGAATTCAAGGGCGTCAACGACGCGCTCGGCCATCTCGTCGGCGACGAGCTGTTGAAATCGGTGGCGGAGAGCCTCCGCGGCTGCGCCGGCCCCACCGACTTCGTGGCGCGGCTCGGCGGCGACGAGTTCGCGATCGTCCAGAGCGCGGTGACCTCCCAGGACCAGGTCAACGAGCTCGTCGCGCGGGTCTTCGCGGCGATCCGCACACCATTCGACTGCATGGGGCATCATCTCACCACCGACGCCAGCATCGGCATTGCGCTGGCGCCGGGACACGGCACCGCGCTGGACCAGATCCTGAAGAACGCGGACATGGCGATGTACGCCGCCAAAGCCGCCGGGCGCCGCACCTGCCGATTCTTCGAGCCGGAAATGGACGCCAAGGTGCGCGAGCGGCGACAGCTGGAGATCGATCTGCGCCACGCCATCGCTCATGGCGGCCTCGAGGTCTATTACCAGCCCTGCCTCAGCCTCAAGGACGACCGCATCACCGGCTGCGAGGCGCTGGTGCGCTGGCGCCACCCCGAGCGCGGCATGGTTTCGCCGGCCGAGTTCATCCCGATTGCCGAGGATACCGGGCTGATCAACGAGATCGGCGAATGGGTGCTGGCGACTGCCTGCCGCGACGCCGCCGGCTGGCCCGACGACATCCGCCTCGCCGTCAACGTCTCGCCGGTGCAGTTCAAGAGCGGCACGCTGGCGCTGAAGATCATGGCGGCGCTGGCCGCCTCCAATCTGCCGGCGAGCCGGCTCGAGCTCGAGATCACCGAGGCCGTGCTGATCCGCGACGACGAGACCGCGCTTGCGATCCTGCACCAGCTCCGCGCCATCGGCGTCCGCATCGCGCTCGACGATTTCGGCACCGGCTACTCCTCGCTGAGCTATCTGCACCGCTTCCCGTTCGACAAGATCAAGATCGACCGCTGCTTCGTCAACGACATCGCAGGCCCCGACGGCTCTGCCAGCATCGTACAGGCCGTGGTCAACCTCGCCAGCGCCCGCCGCATGGCGACCACGGCCGAAGGCGTCGAGACCGAGGAACAGCAGCGGCTGCTGCGCACGCTCGGCTGCACCGAGATGCAGGGCTATTTGTTCAGCGCCGCAAAGCCGGCCGACAAGGTCGTGGAGCTGTTCGCGCTCCATCGCAGCCGCCTCGCCCAGCGCGACGGCAACGAAGCTCGCCGCCGCGAGGCAGGCTAGCAAGGACCGCTAGTTCGTAGATGGAATACTTCGTAGGGTGGGCAAAGCGAATCGTGCCCACCTCTTGTCTTCCCGCACACGCAGAAGCGGTGGGCACGTCGCTTACGCTCCTTTGCCCACCTACGGCATCTCGATCAGCTAGTTCGGCACGGTGGTCTTCGGCGCCGGCTTCGCGGCGGCCGCGTTCACGGTGACGCCGTGCAGGAAGTCGTAGGCCGCGTGCAGCGCCTTGTCGTCCTTCTCTTCCGGCGGGACATAGGATTGCGATCCGGTCTGCTCGCTGCCGTCAGCGGCCTGCAGATGGCCGCGCATCTGCGACTCCGCCATGGTGTCGACGCGGCCTTTCAGCTCAGCCGGCACGTCCTGGAGGATCTCGATGTCAGGTGCGATGCCCTGGGCCTGGATCGAGCGGCCCGATGGCGTGTAGTAGCGCGCCGTGGTCAGCGCCAGCGCGCCGTTGCCGGCGCCGAGCGGAATGATGGTCTGCACCGAGCCCTTGCCGAACGAGCGGGTGCCAATGATCGTGGCACGCTTGTGATCGTGCAGCGCACCGCCCACGATTTCGGACGCCGACGCCGAGCCGCCGTTGACCAGCACCACAAGCGGCTTGCCCTTGGTGAGGTCGCCGCCATGCGCGGTGAAGCGCTGGGTCTCTTCCGGATTGCGGCCGCGGGTCGAGACGACCTCGCCGCGCTGCAGGAACGCGCTGGACACCGACACGGCCTGGTCGAGCAAGCCGCCCGGATTGTTGCGCAGGTCCATCACGTAGCCGACAAGCTTCTCCTGCGGGACGTCCTTGGAGATAGAGGCGATCGCCTTCTTCAGGCCGTCGGTGGTCTGCTCGTTGAACGAGGTGACGCGGATGTAGCCGATGTCGCCGTTCTCGACATGGAAGCGGACGGGGCGGACATGGATGATCTCGCGCGTGATCGCGACATCGAGCGGCGCATCGGCGCCCTTGCGCATGATGGTGAGCTTCGTCTTGGTGTCGACCGGCCCCTTCATCTTGTTGACGGCCTGCTCGAGCGTCATGCCCTGCACGGCCTCGCCATCGATCTTGCTGATGAGGTCGCCGGACATGAGGCCGGCCTTGGACGCCGGCGTGTCGTCGATGGGCGAGACGACCTTGACCAGGCCCTCCTCCATCGTGACCTCGATGCCGAGCCCGCCGAATTCGCCGGAGGTGGTCTCCTGCATCTCGGTCCAGGCCTTGTCGTTCATGTAGCGGGAATGCGGATCAAGCGAGGTCACCATGCCCGTGATCGCGCCTTCGATCAGCTTGGAATTGTCGGGTTTCTCGACATAGCTCGCCTTCACCCGCTCGAACACCTCTCCGAACAGGTTGAGCTGCGAATAGGCGTCATCCGCATTCGCTGCCGCCCGCGCCGCCCATAGTCCGCCATGCGGACCGGATGCGAGGAGGGTCAAGCATGCTCCGGTGAGCGCGCCCAGGGGGAACAGCAGGGTTTTCCGCATGGAATGGTTGGCCTTTTTGCTTCGCGGTTCTCTTGGGGCAGTTCGTTCGGGCTTGGGAGCCGCCATGCAAATGGCGATCCAGACCGGTTCTCACAATATCATTCCGGTTTCTTCAAGGCCGGCGTGCCACGCCGGCGGGCAGCTTGTAGAAATCCCTTCGTCTGGACCTAAACTTTTGGCAACGTTCGGAAACCACCTCGCGCAAAGCAGGAATCGGTCGGCCGGCCCACGCCTCGCTGCTATGCGATTTTAGGATGGTTTTGCAGCCCTGAACGGGATACCCGATGGCATAAGGCTTCAAATTCTCGGGAGGATAACAATGAACGAAGCGCTCCGGCCGGAACGGAACGTCGAACTCGGCGCCAGCAACGAGCCGTTCCAGAACCTGCACGAATTCATCCGGAAGGCGCGTTCCAACCTCAACCAGAACGCCTGGGACTACATCGTCGGCGCCGCGGAGACCGAGACCACGATGCGCCGCAATCGCATGGCCCTGGACGAGATCGCCTTCCGCCCGCGCGTGCTGCGTGACGTGCGCAAGGTCTCCGGCTCGGTCGAGCAGTTCGGCCGCAAGATGCGCTTGCCCGTGGTGCTCGCCCCAGTTGGCGCGCTGGAAATCTTCGACCCGCACGGAGCCGCCAGCGTCGCGCGCGCGGCCGGCACCTTCGGGGCGTCGCACATGTTGAGCTCGGTCTCCGAGCCCGGTCTGGAGAAGACCGCCGAAGCCGCCCCCGATGCGCTGCGCATGTACCAGCTCTATGTCCGCGGCGATGATGCCTTCGTCGCCGACGTCGTCAGCCGCGCCGAGAAGGCCAAATATGCCGCCTTCTGCCTGACCGTCGACACCGCCCATTACAGCCGTCGTGAGCGTGACATCGCCAAGCGCTACGTTCGCGAAAGCCGCCTGCGCGCCACTGGCGGCGATTTCCAGAAGGGGCTGGAGTGGCGGACCGTGAAGATGGTCAAGGACAAGTTCCGGATACCGCTTATCCTCAAGGGCATCGCCACCGCCGAGGACGCGCAGATCGCGGTCGATCACGGCGTCGAGTGGATCTATGTCTCCAACCACGGCGGCCGCCAGCTCGATCACGGCCGCGGTGCCATGCATGTGTTGCCCGAGATCGTCGAGGCGGTAAAGGGGCGCGCCAAGATCATGGTGGATGGCGGCATCTGCCGCGGCACCGACATCGTCAAGGCGATCGCAGCGGGCGCCGACCTCGTCGGCATCGGCCGGCTGCAGTGCTGGGCCCTGGCGGCGGCCGGCGAGACCGGCGTGACGCGAATGCTCGAGCTGCTGGAGGACGAGGTGCTGCGCTGCCTCGGCCTCCTCGGTGCCACCTCGTTCGCGGATGTCGACAAATCCTGCCTGCACCAGGCCGCCGCAACCAATGCGCCGAGTGTGTTCAGCGCGTTCCCGCTGTTCGACCATGAACCCTACCGATACTGAAGGATAGAATGACATCGCTCTCTCCCGGCAGCGCGGATGCGCTTCTGTTCGATCTCGGGCGCGTCGTGCTCGACATCGATTTCTCCAAGGCGATCACCTGCTGGGCAGGACATGCCGGGTGCAAGCCTGAGGCCGTCCTCGCGCGTTATGTGCGCGACAGCGAGGCCTACCGGCTGCACGAGCTCGGTAAGATCAGCGACGAGGACTATTTCCAGTCGCTGCGCTCATCGCTCGGCATCGACATTTCGGATGCGCAGTTCCTGGAGGGCTGGAACGCGATCTTCGCCGGCGAAATGCCCGACGTTGCCGAATTGCTGCCGCGCGCGGCGAAGCAGATGCCGCTCTATGCCTTCTCCAACACCAACCGCCCGCATGTAGACCATTTTTCGAAAGAGTATGCCGATCTGCTCGGCCATTTCCGCGAGTTGTATCTGTCCTCCAGCATCGGCCTGCGCAAACCGGACGCGGAGGCGTTTGACCACGTGGTGGCTGCGATCGGCGTGCCGGCGGAGCGAATCGTGTTCTTCGATGACCTCGCCGAAAACGTCGAAGGCGCCCGCGCCCGCGGGCTGACGGCGGTGCATGTCACCTCTCCCGGAGATGTCGGGAACGCGCTGAGAGCGCTGGGTATGTGACGGCAAAGTCGCGGACCGTCCACGTTGGATGTTTCAGGAACTATTTCGCTTGAAAATGCGGAACCAGCTCACTTTGTGCATTTTTATACCGAGTTCCCGGAACGAATGCCCGGTTCAGGACTCAATGAGTCCGTTGGGAACCTCTACATCGGACGTATCATCGTGTTGGGCAAAACCTACCTCACCAAGCAGGCCTCTCTGCTGGTCAAGTTCGCCAAGACCACCTCGGATTCCGAGCTTTCCGCCAAGCTGATGAGCAAAGCGGCGGATCTGAAATCTCGGGCCGATCCCATGCCCGGCGGGGATCACAGCCTGAAGGCACCGGATGTCGATCCTGATCATGGAACGGGGACAGCCTGACCGCCGTCTTCTGGCCATGCTGCTTTCAATTCGTTTTTCTCATCCCGAATTCAGCAGTCCCTGCGTCTGGTGAGCCGCGTCGGCCCCTTCGGGCGTACCCCGGCTCACCAGCGGCCCTGAAGCCTCAGGCTCGCCTCGAGGTCGCCGCGGAAATTGTGCTGACCGAGATGGAGCAACTTGCACTGCAGGTCGACCCATATCTTGCCGCCGATGTCGCGCCAGCGGCGGCAGAACGCATAGTCCTCTGAGAGATAGCGGCCGGAATCCGGATCGACCATGCAGTCGAAGAACAGCCAATGCAGATGCGCCAGCGGATTATTCGGCGGGCCGTCCGGGACGTAGTTCAGCTCCGGATATTTCTCCATCATCTGCTTGAACACGTCACGCTTGACGCACAAGAATCCGGTCGGCGCCTCCGCCACCTCAGCAAAACCATCGGCATCTGCATAGGTGCTGATGCGCTCGACGCCATGGCCGATTGGGTTGAAGGGGTATTCGGTATAGCGATCCTCGAATTGCTGCCGGGTCGTTCCCGCCGGCAGTCCTCCCTCCGGCCAGTTGAAGTTCTTCATCGGATAGATGCCGGCGGTCACGTCGCGATCGATCAGGAGCAGGCGGCAGACCGATTGCGGCGTGAAGGCGAGATCAGAATCGATCCAGAACAGATGGGTGAGCGTCTCGTCGGAGAGGAACTTGATCACCATCTTGTTGCGCGAGCGGGTGATCAGGCTTTCCGAATGCATGTGCAGAATGCATTGCAGCCCGAACCGGTTGCAGTGATGGGTCAGCTCGAAAATGCTGGTGACGTAGTGCATGCTGACGGCCGAGATGTAGCAAGGCGTCGCAAACATCACTTTCATCGATTTCAGCGCTTCGTCGGGTAACATTTCTCGCTCGTCTGGCCGAGTTGCTGCGTCTATTTCGAGGCGTTCTCCGGCGGCTTGGTCGCCGGTGCGGACTTTGCGACCGCCGCAGGCTGCTTGCTGGCATTTGTCGGGGTCTGCTTTTGCTCAACACGCGGCTCGGGCGGGGTCGGCGCTGCCGGCCCGCTCTGTCCAATCGAGACCGAGATCCCGAACAACCGCCACTGTCCGTTCACCGGCGCGAAGGCCAGGTCGAAATTGACCTGGTTCGGGACCGACGGAAAGAAGCCGGCCAAATGCATCAATCCGTTGGCCTCGATCTGCGGCAGCAGGTTGAGCTGCGGATCGATAACGGCGACACCCGAGAGATCGAGATTGTCGTTGCGCAGCTTGGCGAAAATCTCGCCCAGCCGCGCAGCCGAGTTGACTTGGAAACCGGGCGCGCCGATATCGCGCAGCACGGTGTAGTTGCCGGTCTTGTTGGCGTGGTCGAGTGCGAGCAGCGAAGAGCGGACCAGCATCAGCACGCCGTTGCGGTCGATCTGCGCGGGTTTTGGCGCCGGCGGGGGCGTTTCCGCATGGCCGGCGGCGGCGGCCGCCGCCGTCAGCGCAGCCGCAAGCATCAAAGCCCGCCACCCCCGTTGCTTTCCGCTCAACACGCCGCCGTCACCACGCAACCGTCACTCCGGCGCGTCCACCGACGCCGCCTTGCGCGAACCCGGCCGCGACGCCGCCGTTGAGCACGACATACTGGTTGAGGCGCATCTGGGCGCCCAAGCTCATGGCGTTCTGCCCGCGGAACGTGCCCCAATTGGTGGAGACCGCAAACCGCTTGTCCGATGGCAGTGCCGAGCCGCCCATGGCAATGGCGATCGCGGTGCCCTCGAACGCCTGCCGCATTTGCGTCTGCAACGTGGAGACGTTGGACTGCAGCGTGGAAATATCGGCTCCGCTGAAGCTTGCGGCGGCCAGATGCCCGGCGGCATCCGTTGTAACCACCTGCGTCGGGCCGGATTGTGCGGCAAGGCTCGCGGCCGAGGTGAGGCCGGACATGCGATAGGTGTTCGTGCTGGTGCCGATCGAGACCTGATTGGGCGCCGATGTCGTCGCGCCCGCGCCGATCGCAGTCGAATTGGCGAAGGTAGCCGTGGCGCCCGCACCGATCGCAGTCGCGCCGGTGGCGCTGGCGGTGCTGGCTTGGCCAATCGCGGTGGTGGCGTCGCCGGTCGCGTTGCTACCCTGGCCGAACGCACTGGCTGTCAAGCCATTGGCGATGCTGCCTTGACCAGTCGCGGTTGCGAAATCGCCATTTGCGAAACTGTCTTGGCCGGTCGCGGTCGCGTTGTCGCCGTGGGCGACGCTCTGGGCGCCCGTCGCAGTCGCGAAGGTGCCATTCGCAGCACTTTGAATCCCTGTTGCCGTTGCGTCAAAGCCATTCGCCTTGCTTAGACTACCGGTCGCGGTCGCGTCCACGCCGTTCGCGACGCTGCCTTGTCCTGTCGCCGTCGCGTTGGTCCCGTTTGCGTTGCTGGCTTGTCCCGTCGCCGTTGCATAGGTGCCGTTGGCGAGGCTGAACTGTCCAGTCGCGGTCGCGTTGGTCCCGTCTGCGCGGCTTTGCTCTCCGGTTGCGGTCGCGAGGGTTCCAACGGCGGCGCTGAAGGTACCCGTCGCCGTCGCCGAGGTCCCGTTCGCTACGCTGTTTTGTCCCGTCGCCGTCGCATAGGTGCCGTCCGCGAGGCTGGACGCTCCAGTCGCGGTCGCGTTGGTTCCGTTTGCGGTGCTGCCCGGTCCAGTCGCGGTCGCGAACGTGCCGTTCGCGATGCTGCCCGCACCATAGGCTGTCGCAAAGTTGCCGGTCGTGGTCGCGCCGCTGCCAACCGCTGTCGCGTTGCCGCTGGGCGCGTTGATCACGCCGCCGCCGGCGGCGTAGTCGGCAGAAAGAGCTGCCGAGGGATATAGCGCCACTCCGGCGCCAAGCACGCCCACGCTGGTGAGCATGCTGCTTGCCAGCAAGCCGGCTTTGCGAGACAGGCTCCGGATCACCGGAATGAAGGTCTTGCGACCCCGATGGATTGCGGAAATCGACACTTTCGCCCCCGTCCCCTGAATCGCAGGAATGATGTCCTTTCGGAAATGTTGCAAAGCCCGGACATGGAGGCATCTGACGTTTGTCGGATGCGTCGATGATTGCGTCGGGAATGCCAATGGGGTGCGGCTTTGCGGCAACATCGGCACGACTGCCGCTTTTCTGCTCTTGCTCGTTCCGTGACGCTGCGCTGAGATGCCTCATTGCATTTTGAGGCATTTGTCTTGGGTACGGACGATATTTCCAACGAATCCGTATTGGACCTCATCGGCGCCATCTACGAGGTTGCGCTCGACGGAAGCCGCTGGGAACATGTGCTGACGCGCATCGACGACGCCATCGGCGGCCGTACCCTGTTCGGCGTCTTTGATCCCGCAAGCGGCCTCTCCAGCCTGCTGTCGCCACGCATCGACCCCGACCGCGTGCAAGAGCTACTCGGCTGGGCCCCGCGCAATCCCCTGTTGCCGCTTGGCATCGGCCGGACGCCCGGCGAGGTCTTCACCATCGGCGACTTCATCACACGCGATGAGTTCACCCGCAGCGATTTCTACAACGAATGGTGGCAGCCGGGCGGTTTCGACACCGAACCGTTGACGACGAATCTGCTGGTCGATCACAACGCCACAGGCATTCTGACCAGCCACCGGCCCTCCGATTTGCCTCCGTATGACGACAAGGCACGGCGGCTGTTTGCGACATTGGCGCAGCATCTCGTACGCGCCGTTGCGATCCAGCGCCGTACCCACCAGCTCGACATCACCGGCCGCGCTGCGCTGGCAGGCCTCGACGGGCTCGATCAGGGCTTCGTTCTCGCAGACGCCCAGGCGCGCCCGATCTTCGTCAATCGTCGCGCGCGCGAATGGCTCGACGCCGCCGATAGCATCGTGATCGAGGCGGGCGCGCTGAGCGCCATCAACAGCGACGATAGCCGTTGTCTGCAAACGCTGGTCGGCTCGTGCAGCATCGATAATCCCGATCGCATCGGAGGAGAGATGAGCCTGCGGCGGCTTCCCGGCCGCATGCCGCTGCACGTGCAGGTAACGCCGGTCGGCAGCGATTGGGCGGAGAGCTCGGTGTCGCTCGCCTCCGGCTGGCGATCGAGTGCGATGGTGCTGATCACCGACCCCGAGCCGGACGCGAGATCAAGACTCGACGCCCTACGCGCGCGTTACGGCCTGACCCGTGCCGAAGCGGCCTTCGCGCTCGAGATCGTCAAGGGCGGCGGCCGCAAAGCCACGGCCGAACGGCTCGGCATCGCGGACGGAACCGCGCGCAGCCATCTGTCGAAGATCTTCGACAAGACCGGCGTGGGGCGACAGGCCGAGCTGGTGCGGCTTTTGCTCCAGAAATAGCTGCATCCGTGCGTATGCACATCCGTTTTGCCTCAACGGCCCCAGTCGGCTAGAACGCTGGCCGCGACCAGATTGTCGCGTTGCCAAGCAGGAGCTTTCAGCCGTGGCCCTCATGCCGGTTTCCGATGCGCTCGCTGCCGTGCTCGCCGGTGCGGACCCGCTGCCCGAGGAATCGGTCGCGCTCGATGCGGCCTTCCACCGCGTGCTCGCGCGCGACGTCGCATCGCGCAGGACGCAGCCGCCGCTGGCGATGTCCGCGATGGACGGCTATGCCGTCCGCGCGGCCGACGCCGCCAGGGTCGATGCGCAGCTCAACGTCATTGGCGAGGTCGCTGCCGGCCGTCCGTTTGCAGGAACTGTCGGCGCCGGCGAAGCCGTACGAATCTTCACCGGCGGTGTCGTTCCCGACGGCGCCGATGCGGTCGTGATCCAGGAGGACACCGTCGCCGACGGCAAGCGCATCGCGATCAAGGAGGCCGCCATCGCCGGGCGGCACATCCGCCCTGCCGGCATCGACTTCCGCGAGGGTGACGTGCTGCTGCGCAAAGGCGCGCGGCTGACCGAGCGCGACCTCGCGCTCGCCGCCGGCATGAACCACCCGCAATTGGCGGTCAGCCGCCGTCCGAAGGTCGCGATTCTTGCCACCGGCGACGAGCTGGTGATGCCGGGCACGACGCCTGGTCATGGCCAGATCGTTTATTCCAACGGCTACGCCCTGCATGCGCTCGCTCGCAGCGAGGGGGCCGACACCATCGACCTTGGGATTGCCGCCGACACGCTTGCCGCCACCACCGCCGGCATCCGCCGCGCGCGCGAATCCGGCGCCGACATCCTGATCACGACGGGCGGCGCTTCGGTCGGCGACCACGATCTGGTGCAGCAGGCGCTCCGCGACGAAGGCACCTCGATGGCGTTCTGGAAAATCGCGATGCGGCCGGGCAAGCCGATGATGAACGGGCAGCTCGGGGCGATGCGCGTAATCGGCCTGCCCGGCAATCCCGTGTCATCCTACGTTTGCGCCTTCCTGTTCATGGTGCCGCTGATTCGTGCGTTGTCGGGCCGTTCGATGGTTCATCACCGCCGCGAACGCGCCGTGCTCGGCCGCGACGTCGGCGCCAATGACCAGCGCGAGGACTATCTGCGCGCCCGCCTGGATGTGCGTGATGACGGCACGCTGATCGCCCTTCCCGTCAATCACCAGGACTCCTCGCTGCTTGCGAATCTCGCTGCGGCACAGGCACTTCTCGTGCGCGCCCCGTTCGCGCCGAGGGCCGAAGCGGGAGCGCCCTGCGAGGTGCTGCGACTGCTCGTTTGAGCGCGGCGTTCGCAACCGTTCCGCGAACTTTGCCGCGTTCACGGTAAATTAAGCAGTTGCGGAACATGTATCGAACATATAGTGTCCGTTCATGATTTGTTTCGAGCGTGTAGCGGCTTATTGCTGACTTCAGCGTCTCGGAATCGAACGACATCAACCGGGGGATTTTGGTCGAGATGTTAACGCGCAAACAGTACGAGCTCCTGCGGTTCATCAGTGAACGCCTGAAGGAAAGCGGCGTGCCGCCCTCCTTCGACGAGATGAAGGATGCGCTCGATCTGCGCTCGAAATCAGGCATCCATCGCCTGATCACTGCGCTCGAGGAGCGCGGCTTCATCCGCCGCCTGCCCAACCGCGCCCGCGCCATCGAGGTGATCAAGCTGCCCGAACTCCAGGCCGCCGCTGGCAGCCGCCGCGGCTTCACGCCGAGCGTCATCGAGGGCAATCTCGGCAAGGTGCGCCCGGCGTCGAGCCTGCCGGCCGACGAGGGTGAGCGTCCAGTCGCAGTGCCCGTGATGGGCCGGATCGCGGCCGGCACGCCGATCGAGGCTTTGCAAACCCGCAGCCACACCATCAGCGTCCCGCCCGACATGCTCGGCTCGGGCGAGCACTACGCGCTCGAAGTGCGCGGCGACTCCATGGTGGAGGCCGGCATTCTCGATGGCGACATGGCGCTGATCCAGCGCAACGAGAGCGCCGATACCGGCGACATCGTGGTCGCCCTGATCGACGACGAGGAAGCGACACTCAAGCGTTTCCGCCGTCGCGGCGCCTCGATCGCGCTCGAGCCGGCCAACGCGGCCTATGAGGTTCGCATCCTGCCGCCCAACCGGGTCAAGATCCAGGGCAAGCTGATCGGGCTGTACCGGAAGTACTGATCGCGTCGCTATCGGCGAGCGCAATCAACGATTGGAGCGGACGATTGTCCGCTCCGGCTGGGTAGTCTTTCTGGTTTTGCACAGATTATCCGGCCCCTTCTCCAGCGCTACATCCTCGGCACGCCGCAACGAAGCACGCATTGCTTCGCAGGGCCTTTGCCAGACCGAGGAGACCAACATGCGCAAGATCATTTTGAGCACCGTCACGATGACGCTGATCGCAGTATCAGCGTCGCAGGCCTTAGTGTCGCAAGCCTTGGGGTCGCAAGCCTTGGGCTCGCAAGCCTTGGGCTCGCAAGCCTTGGCTGCGCAGCCGCAGCACCACGCTCGCAAAGCACCGCGCGCAACGACCGAGCAATTCCGCAATGCCCGTAACGCCGTCGCGCAGCCGGCTTGGCAATATTCGGGCTGGTCAGCGCCAGCCGGCCGCTGAAGCAACGCGCTCACCGAATGCGCGGGAGCAGGCTTTGTTCCTCGTGCATTTGAAAAAGATAATGTGATCGCGCTCTGCTGATGCGAGCCGCAGATTTGCCCACAAACAAGCATAAGATGAGCTTCCACTCTGATAGGGGCCTGCGCCTCCGAGACAGAGGCGCGGGTGCTCTATCCTGATTGAGGAGCACCCGATGTGTGACTATAGCCTGCATGCCGTCGCGACGCGTCCCGCAGAAGTTGGCGAGACGATCGTCACGACAACGTTCCGCGGCACCTCGACGCGCGGCTTCGCCTCCGAAGCCGACATGTCCGTCGCGGTTTGCCTGCTACCGGGAACGGAGCTCGCCTTCGCCGACAACGTCCGCTACGACAATCGCTGGATCTGGACGCGCACCATCAACTCGCGCGTCGGCAAGTTCGGCAAGGTCGATCCGCATATTCCCGACCGCCATCACGACGCGATCGAATTCCCCGACGGCAAATACGTCCTGGTGACGCAACTGGTCGAAGGCCAGCGCGCAACCGTGCTGCAACTGCCCGTGACCCAGCCGCTCGGCGAGCGCGAGCACAAGCCGCAGGTCGCCGACAGCCGCTCCACGTCCCCGCGCCTGCCGATCGGCTAAGCCGTCGATCTCAGTCATCGGCCTGCAGGTCGGCGTCAGACGGCGTTGCGTCTTTGGAGCGCGGAGCTGCCGACCGCGGCATGAGGGTCTGTTCGAAATCTCCATCGCCGGCCGCCGCCGGCGACCAGGGGCGGTTTGCGCCCCTCGCCTTTACCGCCTGAATCGCAAAGCCGTCGCCACGCGGCGTCAGCGCCAGCGCGCCCTGACGCACGAGACGTGGCCGATCGACCACCATCGCACCACAATCCGGCGGCGCGGGCCTTGCCGTCACCACCAGTGCCGCGCGGCTGCAATCGTCTCCCAGCGCGTCAATGCGCAACGCCAGCGCAACGATGCGTCCGTCGGCAAGCGGCGTCACGCAGCCTGACTCGTCGCACGACACACCATCGGCAAGCGCGACGCTGCCGGGATCGCGAGAGTCGGCATCGGCCGCGAGCCACTCCTTGAGCAGAAAGCTGTCCTTGCTCGTCCTGATCAGGTGCAGCTGCCCGTCCCTGCCCCGCACGGCAACGCTCTGGCCGTCACCGGCGATAAGGATGTCGGGTTGCCGGACCGACAGACCCCAGACGATTGCCGCCACGAGCACGAACGCGCCCGACCAGCGCAGCGGCGTGCGTAGCAGTCCCATCAGGACGAGGCCGAGGCTCGCCGCGATCAGCGGCGCAGTGCCGAAGGCACTGACGTGGCCGATCGCGCCGGGCAGCGCCGCGACCCATCGCGAGACCGCCACCATCCAGTCGATACCGATCCCCATCAACCACCAGAACACGCGGTCAAGCCCGAACGGTGCCGCGAGCAATCCCAACAGCCCGGCCGGCATCACCAGCGCCGAGACCACCGGCATCGCGCCGAGATTGGCAAGCACGCCATAGGGCGTGACGCGATGGAAATGGAAGGCGGCATAGGGCGTGGTCGCAAACCCCGCGATCATCGAGGCCATGAACAGCATCGCGATCTCGCGGCCGCCCCACAGCGCGATGCGCGCGGTTGTCGAGTGATCGGGCGAGGCAAACAGGTTCGGCATGCCGATCTGCACCAGCGCCACCAGGCCGAGCGTTGCCGCAAAGGACATCTGGAAGCTCGGATGCACCAACGCTTCCGGCGCGACCGCGAGCACGATCAGCGCTGCCACCGCCAGCGTGCGAAAGGTGATGGCGCGGCGGTCAACCATGACAGCGATCAGCACCACCGCGGTCATGAAGAACGACCTCTGGGTCGCAACCTCCGCGCCCGAGAGCAGCAGATAGAACGCGGACGCGACCAGCGCCGCGGCGGCCGACCATTTCTTGATGGCGAAGCCGACCGCCAGCCCGGGGATCAGCGCCAGCAGCGCGCGAACCGCGAAGAAGACGACGCCGGCAACGACGGCCATATGGTAACCGGAGATCGACAGAACATGGCCGAGGCCCGAGATGAACATCGCATCGTTGACGGGCGTGGTGATCGCATCACGCCGGCCAGTCAAAAGCGCAGTCGCGATCGCGCGGTTGTCGCCGTCGAGCACGGCGCGGATGCGCGCGTCGATCGCATCGCGCAGGCCCTGCATCACCGCCGCATAGCGCAGTTGCAGGCCGCCGGCATCGGACGGCGCCACGGCCGTGATCGCTCCCATCACGAAGCCGGAGGCGCCGATGCCCTGGAAGAACATGTCGCGCGAGAAATCGTAGCTGCCCGGCCGCAACGGCGCGAGCGGCGGCATCAGCCGCGCCTTCAGCTGCACGAAGCTGCCGACGTCGGGCGCCGTCCCCTTGCGCACGGAGAGGCGGACGCGCTCCAGCTTCACGTCGCTGCGCTGCGCCTCCATCGCGGTGACGCGCAGCACGAAACGGTCGGTGCGTTCGCGGATGTCGCGGGTCTCGACGAAGCCCGACAGCGACACCGAATAAAGCGGCCTTGCGAGCACCGTGTGGGCGATGCGCGCCGTCTTCCAGGTTGCCATGGCAAAGCCGGCCGCGACCGCCGCGATCATGATCGCCGGTGCAAACCACCGGCTCCGCCGCAACAACACCGTCCCGAGCGCCAGCGCCACCGTCGTCGTGGCAACGACCCACAGCACCGGCTCATGATCGGCCGCGAAGTAGAGCGCGATGCCGCAGCCGAAGGCGATCGGCACCCAGGGAAACAGTCGCCCGGCGCCGGCTTCGGCCTTGGCCCATTCGCGAAGCCGCCCGACGATCGCGGGCCAAACGTCAAAGCCCGCCGGCACAAAGCCGCCCGCCGACGCGGTCCGGCCGGTTGGCCAAGTCCCTGCAATCGGCGCGCCGGCGATACCCTGCGAGACCCGCTGCGGCCGACCAAGCTCCGCCATTCCTTAGCAACCCTGCGATACGCGACTGGCGCAGAGGCTACCGGAACGTGCAGCGGTGCGAATAGCGGTACGGATCAGGAACGAAGGGGCCGCGGCCCTACTTTTCCTCTTCCATCGTCACGGCGACATCCGCCTTGGCCGACAGCCGGACCTTGTTGCCCTCGACATCAGCGACCAGACCCTTGTCGATGAAATGATGATGACCCTTGTGGCTGCCCTCGCCGCTGTCCTTCTTGGTCAGCTTGATGCGATGACCCTCGACCTTGTCGACGGTGCCGATGTGGACGCCGTCGGCGCCGATGACTTCCATATGCTCTGCGATGTTCTGCATGGGAGATCCTCAATTGGGGACCCACACAACGCGCAGGGGACGCGTTCGTTGCCTCGCCGGAATGACGATGCCGTGTGCCCGGTCAGATCAACGGCGCGCGTGACGAGGCATGAAGCCGGCGCACCATTTCGCGATGATGGCGGAAACGATGGCGTCGGCTTCGCTCATATGCCCTACCCCCCGTCAGCCTTTGGCGACTTCCTTTGCGAACGTGTCACGCAGGCCGATGGTGCGCGAAATCACCGGCTTGCCTGGCGTCGAGTCCTTGTCGCGCACGAAATAGCCCTGGCGCTCGAACTGCATCGGCTCGGTCGAATTGCTTTCCGCAACCGATGCCTCGATCCGGGCATCAGCGAGGATCTCCAGCGACTGCGGATTGAGGTCGGCCGCGAAATTCGAGGCGTCCGGGCTCGGATTGGCGAACAGCTGGTTGTAGATGCGAATCTCCGCCGGCACCGAACTCGCCGCCGGCAGCCAGTGCATGGTCGCCTTGACCTTGCGGCCATCGGGCGCATTGCCGCCCTTGGTCGCGGGATCGTAGGTGCAGCGCAGCTCCACCACTTCGCCGGCGTCGTTCTTGATCACGCCGGTGCACTTGACGAAATAGGCGTAGCGCAGCCGCACCTCGTTGCCCGGCGACAGGCGGAAGAATTTCTTGGGCGGATTCTCCATGAAGTCGTCCTGCTCAATATAGAGCTCGCGGCCGAACGTGATCTTGCGCGTGCCCGCGCTAGCGTCGTCGGGGTGGTTGATCGCCTCGAGCTCCTCGGTCTGCCCTTCCGGATAGTTCTCGATCACCACCTTGAGCGGCCGCAGCACGCCCATGCGCCGCTGCGACGTGCGATTCAGTTCCTCACGAATGCAGAACTCGAGCATGCCGACATCGACAACGCTGTTGGCCTTGGCCACGCCGATGCGCTTGACGAATTCGCGCAAAGCCGCCGGCGGCACGCCGCGGCGGCGCATCCCCGCCATGGTCGGCATGCGCGGATCGTCCCAGCCGGCGACATGACCGTCGCGGACGAGCTGGGTCAGCACACGCTTGGACAGCAGCGTGTAGGTCAAATTGAGCCGCGCCATTTCGTACTGGTGCGGCTTGGACGGCACCGGAAGCTTCTCGATGAACCAGTCGTAGAGCGGCCGGTGGTCCTCGAACTCCAGCGTGCAGATCGAATGGGTGATGCCCTCGATCGCGTCCGACTGGCCGTGGGCATAGTCGTAGCTCGGATAGATGCTCCACTTGGTCCCGGTGCGCGGATGATGTGCATGCAGGATCCGATACAGCACCGGATCACGGAGATTGATGTTGCCCGAGGACATGTCGATCTTGGCCCGCAGCACGCGCGCGCCGTTCGGAAATTCGCCGGCCTTCATGCGGCGGAACAGGTCGAGATTTTCGTCGACGCTGCGGTCACGGAACGGCGAGTTCTTGCCCGGCTCGGTCAACGTGCCGCGCGAAGTGCGGATCTGCTCCTGGGTCTGATCGTCAACATAGGCCAAGCCATCGCGGATCAGCTTCTCCGCCCATTCGTACAGGCGGTCGAAATAGTCCGAGGCGAAAAACAGGTTCTTGCCCCAGTCGAAGCCGAGCCAGCGCACGTCGGCCTGGATGGAGTCGATATATTCCTGCTCTTCCTTGACCGGATTGGTGTCGTCGAAGCGCAGATGGCAGCGGCCCGGAAATTCCTGGGCGATACCGAAATTGAGGGCGATCGACTTGGCGTGGCCGATATGCAGGTAGCCGTTCGGCTCCGGCGGGAACCGGGTCACGATCTCCTTGTACTTGGCCTGATCTAGGTCGGCCTGGATGATGTCACGAATGAAATCGCGCCCAACCTCAGTCGCCACCAGTTCTGTCATTACGAAAATCCTGTAGGGAAATCAGCGGTCCTTCTGCCAAATTTGCTTGGCTGAGCCAAGGGTTTAAGCAAGGCCTTAAGCGGTCCGCTGCCGGGCTTTAGTTATGCTCCGGTCCTGTTATATACCACCGCCTCCCATGCATAGGCCCTGCCACGAATGACCAATTCCGTCGTCACCCGCTTCGCTCCCTCCCCGACCGGCTTCCTCCATATCGGGGGTGCCCGCACGGCGCTGTTCAACTGGCTCTATGCGAAGAAGCACGGCGGCAAGATGCTGCTCCGGATCGAGGACACCGACCGGGAGCGCTCTACCGAGGCTGCGATTGGCGCGATTCTGGACGGGCTGAAATGGCTGGAGCTCGGCTGGGATGGCGACGTCATCTACCAGTTCAGCCGCGCCGCCCGTCACCGCGAGGTCGCCGAGCAGTTGCTGGCGGACGGCAAGGCCTATCGCTGCTACGCCACCGCCGAGGAGCTCACCGCCATGCGCGAGAAGGCGCGCGCAGAGGGCCGCACCCGTCTCTATGACGGCCTATGGCGCGACCGCGACCCGGCGACGGCACCGTCGGACGTCAAGCCGACCATCCGCCTGCGCGCGCCGCAGACCGGCGAGACCGTGATCGAGGACCAGGTCCAGGGCCGCGTGGTCTGGCAGAACGAGAACCTCGACGATCTCGTCCTGCTGCGCGGTGATGGCAACCCGACCTACATGCTCGCAGTGGTCGTGGACGACCACGACATGGGCGTCACCCACGTCATCCGCGGCGACGACCATCTGATCAACGCCGCGCGCCAGAAGCAGATCTACGATGCGATGGGCTGGGCACTGCCGAGCATGTCCCACATCCCGCTAATCCACGGTCCGGACGGCTCAAAGCTGTCCAAGCGGCACGGCGCGCTCGGCGTCGATGCCTACCGCGCCATGGGCTACCTCCCGGCCGCGCTCCGCAACTACCTCGTCCGCCTCGGCTGGAGCCATGGCGACCAGGAGATCTTCTCGACCGAGGAGATGATCGCAGCCTTCGACCTCGCCAATGTCGGCCGCGCCGCCGCCCGCTTCGATTTCGCCAAGCTGGAAAACCTCAACGGCCATTACATCCGCCACGCCGACGATCAATCGCTCGTGAAGATGTTCGAGGACGTGCTCGACCATTTGGTGCCCGCCCGCGACGAGATTAAGGCCAAGCTGAACGACACCACGCGCACCCAGCTGCTCAAGGCGATGCCGGCCCTGAAGGAGCGCGCCAAGACGCTGATCGAGCTGATCGACGGCGCCTATTTCATCTTCGCCGACCGGCCTCTGCAGCTCGATCCCAAGGCGGCGGCCCTGCTGACGCCTGAGAACCGCAAGCTGATCGGTCAGCTGCATTCCGCGCTGGAGAATGTCGCGACCTGGAGTGGCGCCACCACGGAAGCCGCGCTGCGCGCTTTTGCCGAGGAAAATAGTCTCAAGCTCGGCGCGGTCGCCCAGCCCCTGCGAGCCGCGCTGACCGGGCGCTCCACGTCGCCTGGGATATTTGAGGTTTTGGACGTGCTGGGACGCCAGGAAAGTCTGGGCCGGCTTAAGGATCAGTCTACGACGTAAGTCCATAGCTGCCATGATCTTGCAGTGCACACAGCAATAATATACCCATCTCCCCGTACATTCTGGAACATCCGGCCTGCCCCACCCATGTCATCGGGGCCTTCCGGGTCCGGCCCGTTTCACCTTACATCGGGGACCTCTGATGGACGCAAACTCAAGCAACAAGACCGCCACGCTGACGGTCGGAAACAAGAACTACGATCTTCCGATCCACAGCGGCAGCGTCGGACCTGATGTCATCGATATCGGCAAGCTGTACGGCCAGTCCGGACTGTTCACCTACGATCCCGGCTTCACCTCCACTGCGAGCTGCCAGTCCAAGATCACCTATATCGACGGTGATGCGGGCGTGCTGGAATACCGCGGCTACCCGATCGAGCAGCTCGCCGAGAACGGCGACTTCCTCGAGACCTGCTACCTGCTGCTCTTTGGCGATCTGCCGACTGCCGCGCAGAAGAAGGATTTCGACCACCGCGTGATCCATCACACGATGGTGCACGAGCAGATGGCCCGCTTCTTCCAGGGCTTCCGCCGCGACGCCCATCCGATGGCCGTGATGGTTGCCTCCGTCGGCGCGCTCGCCGCGTTCTACCACGATAGCACCGACATCAACGACCCGAAGCAGCGCATGATCGCTTCCATGCGCATGATCGCGAAGATTCCGACGCTGGCGGCGATGGCCTACAAATACACGGTCGGCCAGCCCTTCGTGTACCCCAAGAACTCGCTCTCCTTCGCCGAGAACTTCCTCAACATGTGCTTCGCCGTGCCGTGCGAGGAGTACAAGATCAATCCGGTGCTCGCTGACGCGCTGGACAAGATCTTCATCCTGCACGCCGACCACGAGCAGAACGCCTCGACCTCGACGGTGCGTATCGCCGGCTCCTCCGGCGCCAACCCGTTCGCCTGCATCGCCGCCGGCATCGCCTGCCTCTGGGGCCCGGCGCATGGCGGCGCAAACGAAGCTGCGCTCGCGATGCTTGCCGAGATCGGCTCCGTGGACAAGATCCCCGAGTTCATCGCCAAGGTGAAGGACAAGAACTCCGAAGTCCGCCTGATGGGCTTCGGTCACCGCGTCTACAAGAACTACGATCCGCGCGCCAAGATCATGCAGAAGATGTGTCACGCCGTTCTCAAGGAGACCGGCCATGGCGACGATCCGATGCTGAAGGTGGCGCTCGAGCTCGAGAAGATCGCGCTCAGCGACCAGTACTTCATCGACCGCAAGCTGTATCCGAACGTCGACTTCTATTCGGGCATCACGCTGAAGGCGATGGGCTTCCCGGTCTCGATGTTCACCGTGCTGTTCGCGGTCGCCCGCACCGTCGGCTGGATCAGCCAGTGGAGCGAGATGATCGAGGACCCGCAGCAGAAGATCGGCCGTCCGCGCCAGCTCTACACCGGCGTCACCCGCCGCGACTACGTCGCGATCAAGGATCGCAAGTAAGTCTCAGCCTGAGGGCTATCAATGCGGCGCCGTCTCCGGATGGCGCCGTTTTTGTTTTTGCGATCACCTTGTAGGGTGGGCAAAGCGCAGCGTGCCCACCGCAACTCTGCGAGCGGGACCAAAAAAATGGGGACGCGTAGGGTTTGCCCACCGAAGAAAAAAGTGGGGCGCCCCAATAATTCAGCCCCGCACAAC
>NZ_JBEPOS010000029.1:0-83087 GCF_040546885.1 Bradyrhizobium sp. S3.2.6
CTCCCGCCAAGGCATCGGCTGATCCTCCCAGCCGACAGAGAACTGTCACCCATCCATCCGGTCTACTGTGTTACCTCTCTATCCGGTCTGGACAGACGAGCCACCCTCTCCCACAAGGGGAGAGGGAAAGGATCCCTCCTCCGCCAGCCTGAACCGCAGCGTGAACTCGGCGCCGCCGCCGGGGAGATTGTCCACCGCAACCGTTGCGGCGTGATCGTCGGCGACGCCGCGCACGATCGAAAGGCCGAGGCCCGCGCCGTCGCTGCGCTGGCGATCCCTGCGCCAGAAGCGCTGGAAGATCAGCTCGCGTTCGGCTTCCGTGATGCCCGGACCGCAATCGCGCACGCGCACCGAACCATCGTCGCCGACCTCGACGTCGACCGAGGTCTCCTTCGCGGTGAACTTGATGGCGTTTTCGGCGAGGTTGAAGACCGCGCGCTGGAGCATCTCGGAATTGCCGTGGATCATCACCGGCGCGTCGGCGCCCCGGAGCGCGATGTCCTTGTGCTGCGCGATCGCGAGCGGCGCGATTGCGCCGACCACCTCCGCACAGACAGCGCGCAAATCCGCGGTCTCGCCGGGATCGAGCACCAGCGTGTCGAGCTCGGCGATCTCCAGGAGCTGGGCGACGATCCGGCTCATGCCTTCGATGTCGTCATGCAGCGCCTGCCTCGCCGCACTGTTGCCGAGCGTCTCGATCCGCGTGCGCAGGATCGCAAGCGGCGTGCGCAGTTGATGCGCGGCGTCGGCCGTGAACTGGCGTTGCACGCGAAAGCCGTCCTCGAGACGATCCAGCGCCCGGTTGACGGCGGTGACGAGCGGCATGATCTCGCGCGGAATCTGCTCCGTCGGCAGGCGGATGTCGGTACGCGACGGGCCGATATTGCTGGCCTCCTCCGAGGCCATCCACAACGGCGCGATCGCGCGGCGGAAGATGATGATATCGATGGCGAGCAGGATCAGGAGAATGGGGATGGTGATCCAGCCGACCCGGCGGAAGAAGTTGGACACGATGTCGTCGGTGATGACGTCGCGATGCGACAGGTCTTCCGCGACCTGAATGCGAACAATGGTGTCGCCGATCGTCTGGGTCACGTCGGCGCCGGAGATCGACCCTGATTCCACGTCACCGGTCTTCTTGTGCGACGAGAACAGGACGCGGCCGTCGGCATCGCGGATGTCGTACTGGTAGCGGCCATAGGCTTCCGAATAGAGGCCGCGCAGGCTGTCGGGCAGATTGAATGTCACCCTGCCGTCGGGCTGGACCGCGATACGCTCGGCCAGCGTCTCGGCCTGGGCGCGCATCGCCGCGCGATGCAGCTGGTCGATCTCGGAGTTCAAGAGCCAGAACAGGACCAGCGGCAGGAAGATCGCGACCACCGCGACCGCGATGATGTGCAAGAACACGATGCGCGAGATCAGCGATTTGAACGACGGCCTGGCGAACAACCCGGCGGCCACGCTATTTCTCCTCGGCCATCATGTAGCCGACGCCGCGGATGGTGTGGATCACGACCTTGGCGCCATGCTCGGCAAGTTGCTTGCGCAGCCGGGAAACGTACACCTCGACCGCATTCGAGGCGACCTCGCCATCGAGCCCGAAGATGTGATCCTCGACGTTCTTCTTCGGCACCACCCGCCCCTGCCGGCGCAGCAGGATCTCCAGCACCGAGGTCTCGCGCGACGAGATGATGCGCGGCTTGTCGTCGATGAAGATCTGGCGGCTCTCGGTATCGTAGACGAGATTGGCAAGATGCAGCGAGCGGCCGAGCAGCTGGCCCGGACGACGCAGGATCGCCTCCAGCCGCGCCACCAGCTCCTCCATCGCGAACGGTTTTGCCAGGTAATCGTCGGCGCCGCTGCGCAGGCCGTTGACGCGATCCTGCACGCCGCCGCGCGCGGTCAGCACCAGCACCGGCAGCGGTTCCATCTGCCGTCGCAGTTCGCGCAACACCGACAGGCCGTCGCCGTCGGGCAGGCCGAGATCGAGGATCATCGCGGCATAGCTGACATTGTGCACCGCCTCGCGCGCCTCCGCGGTGCTGCCCACGATATCGCTCTCATAGCCGGCCGCCGAAAGCCCGCTGGCCACGAGCTTCGACAGCTCGACATTATCTTCGACGATCAGAAGACGCATCATATTCCCGGCGGATGTTCCGGTGTCGCCGCACGGCTCGCGCCGCACCCTCGCTCTCATCCACCATTCCGGGCGTCTCGGCCAGCGAAAAACAACCCGGCCGGCCGCTCGTCCATCTGTCAGGTTCATGTAAGCCCGAGCCGCGCGTATCGGCTGCGGAAGTCGCCCCATGCTTGATCGAACGTTGCCGCGTCCGAACGGACGGCGCCGGGCGTCAATTTCGGATTATTCGATTATCGTTTTCTGCAAGGCAAAGCCCCGGAGCTTTCGCTCCAGGGCCGTGCTCGTCAGCTGGGAACGCGCTTCGCTCAGCTCTGCGAATTGCGCGCCATGAAGTTGTCGTAGCCGACTTCGGCGACCTGGAACCACTGATAGCCGTTGTTCGAGAAGGCCGTCAACGACTCGTACACCTTCTTGAAGTCCGCGTTGGTGGACGAGACCTCGGCATGCAGCTCCTTGGCCGCCTTGAAGGAGGCCTGCATGATCTCCGGCGAGAACGGATGCAGCTTGGCGCCCGCGGCGAGCAAACGGCGCAACGCTTGCGGATTGGATTGATCGTACTTCGCCATCATCCAGTTGTTGGCAAAGTGCCCCGCCTGCTCGAGAATGCTCTGGTAGTATTTCGGCAGCGCATTCCACTTATCCTGATTAACGAAGGCGAGCAGGATCGGTCCGCCTTCCCACCAGCCGGGGAAGTAATAATGCGGCGCCACTTTGACGAAGCCGAGCTTCTCGTCGTCATACGGGCCGACCCATTCGGCAGCGTCGATGGTGCCCTTCTCCAGCGCCGGATAGATGTCGCCGCCAGCGATCTGCTGCGGCACCGCGCCGAGCTTCTGCAGGACCCGGCCGGCAAATCCGCCGATGCGGAATTTCAGGCCGTTGAAGTCCTGAGGCGTCTTCACCTCCTTGCGGAACCAGCCGCCCATCTGGCAGCCGGTATTGCCGGCGAGCAGCGAGACGACGTTGTACTTCTTGTAGAACTCGTTGAGGATTTCCTTGCCGCCGCCGAGCATGTACCAGGCCTGGTTGATGCGCATGTTTGGCCCGAACGGCACCGACGAACCGAAAGTGAAGGTCGGATCCTTGCCGAAATAGTAATAGGACGCCGTATGGCCGATCTCGCAGGTGCCGTTCTGCACGGCGTCGAGCACCTGGAGGCCGGGCACGATTTCGCCACCGGCGAAGGTCTGGATCTGGAATTTGTTGTCGGTGGCTTCGGCCACCATCTTGGCCATCATCTCGGCGCCGCCGTAGAGCGTGTCGAGCGATTTCGGCCAGCTCGTCGGCATGCGCCATTTGATTTCCGGCATCGACTGCGCGATCGCGGGCGCCGCGAGCGTGGCGGCGCCGGCCGCACCAAGTCCTGTGACCTTGATGAAGTCTCGTCTCTTCATGGTTTCCTGCCCTGATGGATGGTGATTGTGGGCCTTCTTGCCGAGGCTTGGCGGCCAGCATGGCGCAACGCTCTCGCAATTTCCATTGTGATCGCACTGCGGTAAAAGAAAAAGGGCCGGCCTTCTCCTGGGTCAGGCGGACACGGTCGCGATCATTTCGGATTAAGCGATGATCGCCTTTTGCCACTGTTTTGCCCGACGTGTCAAATGGCTTCGAAGCTCGGGCTGAGCCCAACTCCATCCACGCGTCATTGCGAGCGCAGCGAAGCAATCCAGAATCTTTCCGCGGGGGGACGCTGGATTGCTTCGCTGCGCTCGCAATGACGGCGTGGGAACAGACGCGCCAAACACCGATGTCGTTCCCGGGATTCGTCGTCAGGCAAATCGCAGCACTAACTTCGACTACGCGCCGATTACCCTTCCCTCCGATTTATCCCGCCCCGCCAAACCGTTGGCCGCCGCCACCGGGCAACATGCCATCACCCCGCCTCTACTGTGCATGGGGTTGTTTTGCGGATTTTTGTTCGGCATGCGCTGTCGCCACCGCGCCCGCGGCAATGAAAAGCCCGGCCTCGCGAACGAGGCCGGGCGATTCAGTCTGACAGCTTGAGCTTGGATCAGCCGCGGGTGCGCGAGCGGATCATGAAGCTGTCGTAGGTGTATTCGGCGACCTGCCACCACAGGTACTCGTCCGAGCGGTAGGCCTGCATGGCGTCGATCGACTTCTTGAAGTCGGGGTTCTTGGCCGAGATCTCGGCCCACAATTCGTTGGTGGCCTTGAGGCAGGCTTCGAGCACCTCGTTGGTGAAGGGACGAAGCTGGGTGCCGCCGGCGACCAGACGCTTCAGCGCGCCCGGGTTCACCATGTCGTAGCGCGCGGCCATCCAGGTGTTGGTGTTGACGGTCGCGTTGGTGAGGATCGCCTGATAGGCCTTCGGCAGCTCGTTCCACTTGTCGATATTGGCGAAGGCGTGAACGGTCGGACCGCCCTCCCAGAAGCCCGGATAGTAGTAGTACTTCGCGACCTTGGCGAAGCCGAGCTTCTCGTCATCGTAGGGGCCGACCCATTCGGCGGCGTCGATGGTGCCCTTCTCGAGCGACGGATAGATGTCGCCGCCGGCAAGCTGCTGCGGCACCACGCCGACCTTCTGGAGCACCTGACCGGCGATGCCGCCGATGCGGAATTTCAGGCCCGAGAGATCGGCAACCGTCTTGATCTCCTTGCGGAACCAGCCGCCCATCTGGGTGCCGGTGTTGCCGCAGGGGAAGCCGACCACGTTCGACTTCTTGAAGAACTCGTTGGCGAGCTCGTTGCCGCCGCCCTGGTACAGCCAGGAATTCTGCTGGCGCGCGTTGAGGCCGAAGGGCACCGACGCGAAGATCGCGAAGGTCGGATCCTTGCCGACGTAGTAGTACGACACGGTGTGGCACATCTCGACGGTGCCCTTCTGCGTCGCATCCAGCGCCTGAAGGCCGGGAACGATTTCACCGGCCTGGAAGACCTGGATCTGGAACTTGTTGTCGGTCATTTCGGCGACGTACTTCGCCATCTGCTCGGCACCGCCGTAGATGGTGTCGAGCGACTTCGGGAAGCTCGAAGTCAGGCGCCACTTGATCTCGGGCGAGGACTGCGCAATCGCCGGCGAGGCCACCGCGGCGGTTGCCGCCGCGCCTGCTGCCGACACTTTCAGAAAATCACGACGCTTCATCTTCAGGTCTCTCCTTGTTGGGGCGTTTCCCCTAACTTCCTCTTTGCTGCCGCTCATTCCGGCGACGCGATGTAGGCCGCGTCGAACCAGTGGGGCTTGACTGCCGTGGGCCTTTAACACGGAAGCCCCTGCCGCGGAACGCGACAATGGCATGACGGGGGGCGACGAAAGTCGCATGTCCCCGGACAATCGGCTCAGGCGGCTGCGATGACGCCCTTGAGCTGGTCCCGGACCTGTCCCGCGATGGCGCGATAGATCGCCGCATGGGGGCCGTCCGGCTCGCTGTCCACGACCGGATTGCCGGCGTCCGAGCTGGCGCGAATCGCCATGTGCAGCGGGATTTCGCCCAGGAACGGGACTGCGAGCTTCTCGGCCTCGTGGCGCGCCCCGCCATGGCCGAAGATATCGGATTTCGTGCCGCAATGCGGACACTGGAAGTAGCTCATGTTCTCGACGATGCCGAGCACGGGCACGTTGACCTTCTTGAACATGGCAAGCCCGCGCCGTGCATCGATCAGGGACAGGTCCTGCGGGGTCGAGACGATCACGGCGCCCTTCAGCGGCACGTTCTGCGCCAGCGTGAGCTGGGCATCGCCGGTGCCCGGCGGCATGTCGACGACGAGCACGTCGAGCGTGCCCCACGCGACGTCGCGCAGCATCTGCGTCACCGCCGACATCACCATCGGGCCGCGCCAGATCATCGCGGTCTCTTCCTCGACCAGGAAGCCGATCGACATGATGGCGAGGCCGAAGCGCCGGAGCGGAATCATCTTGCGCTCGGCGTCGAGCTCCGGCTTCTCGTGCAGGCCGGTCAGGCGCGGCATCGACGGGCCGTAGATGTCGGCATCGAGCAGCCCGACCTTGAGGCCGAGGTCGCGCAGACCCAATGCCAGGTTGAGCGCGGTGGTCGACTTGCCGACGCCGCCCTTGCCCGAGGCCACCGCGATCACGGCGGCCACGCCCGGAATTTCGGACTGCCGCGCCATCGGCGATTGGGCACCGCCCTGCGGCGGCGGCTTGTGGGCATGGACCGGCTGCACGCCGGGCGCGCCGCGGCTCGGGGTTGGCGGCGGTGGCGGTGCGGCGCCGGGCTTGCGCTCGGCAGTCAGCGCCACCATCGCGGTGGTGACGCCTGGAATGCTGCGTACGGCGGCCTCGGCTTCGGCACGGACGGATTCCCAGGCCCGCGCCTCCGCGGCATCGACATTGATCGAGAAGAACACCTTGCCGTCGGACGCGCTGATCGCGCTCAGCACATTGGCATTGGTGAGCGCGACCCCGCGGGGCGACTTGATCCTGGCGAGGCTATCGAGAACCTGTTGCTGCGTGACGCTCAATGCGCATCTCCTAAAGTTCAGGATGCCCCATTAGAGCGGAAACGGCCAAAAGGCTACTGCTTGCCGATATCGTCAGCCATCTCGGCGGGCCCGGGCACCTGGCACGAGCCGAATTTCATGCCCTTTGAAGCCAGCCGCTGCCTAAGGTCCGCCATCCTAGCACAGGAGGCCGCCAAACGAAGCCGTTGCCCTCCGGCCGCAAGGGTTTATGGTGCGCCCGGTCCGCCCAAGAGCGGAACCTCAGGACCCCGGCTGGCGTCCCTCGCCCGGCTGCAACCGTAAAACTCAAGCTACGGACACACACATGGCTAAAGTCGCTTTCCTCGGTCTCGGCGTGATGGGCTTCCCCATGGCCGGACACCTCGTGAAAAAAGGGGGCCATGAGGTCACCGTCTACAACCGCACCGCGGCCAAGGCGAAGGAATGGGCGGACAAGTTCGGCGGCAACACCGCGGCGACCCCGAAGGCCGCGGCCGAGGGCCAGGATTTCGTGATGTGCTGCGTCGGCAACGACAACGATTTGCGCGCGGTCGCGATCGGCGCAGACGGCGCCTTTGCCGGCATGAAGAAGGGCGCGACCTTCGTCGATCACACCACCGCTTCCGCCGAAGTCGCGCGCGAGCTCGATGCGGCTGCGACCAAGGCCGGCTTCAAGTTCATCGACGCTCCCGTCTCCGGCGGCCAGGCCGGTGCCGAGAACGGCGTGTTGACGGTGATGTGCGGCGGCACCGAGGGCGCCTATGCCGGTGCCGAGCCGATCATCACCGGCGCCTACGCCCGGATGTGCAAACTGCTCGGGCCCGCAGGCTCCGGCCAGCTGACCAAGATGGTCAACCAGATCTGCATCGCCGGCCTCGTGCAGGGCCTCTCCGAGGGTATCCATTTCGCCAAGAAGAGTGGCCTCGACGTCGCCGCAGTGATCGAGACCATCTCCAAGGGCGCCGCGCAATCGTGGCAGATGGAGAACCGCTACAAGACCATGAACGACGACAAGTACGATTTCGGCTTCGCGGTCGAATGGATGCGCAAGGACCTCTCGATCTCGCTGGCCGAAGCCCGCCGCAACGGCGCCAATCTGCCTGTCACCGCGCTGGTCGACCAGTTCTATGCTGAGGTCGAGAAGATGGGCGGCAAGCGCTGGGATACGTCGAGCCTGCTCGCGCGCCTCAATCGCTGACCTGACACTGCCTTGCTGACAGCCATCGCCGCCATCTTCATCCTGACCTATGTGGCGATCGCGTTCGAGCATCCCCTAGGGATCAGCAAGACTGCAACCGCGCTTCTCGGCGCGGGACTGCTGTGGACGATCTACGCGGTCAGGATCGGCGATCACGCGCTGGTCAGCCATCAGCTCGACGAATCGGTCGCCTCCACAGCGCAGATCGTGTTCTTCCTGATCGGCGCGATGACCATCGTCGAGGTGATCGACGCCCATGACGGCTTCGAGGTCATCACCTCCCGCATCAACACCACGAGCCAGGTCACACTCATGTGGCTGGTTGGCTTCGTGGCGTTCTTCCTGAGCGCGATCCTGGACAACCTGACCACGACCATCGTCATGGTTTCGCTGGTCCAGCGTCTCATCGCCAGACGCGAGGACCGCCTGCTGTTCGCCTCCCTCATCGTCATCGCGGCCAATGCCGGCGGCGCATGGACCGTGATCGGCGACGTCACCACGACCATGCTCTGGATCGGCGGACAGATCACGCCGTTGAACATCATGCGCGTAGTGTTCCTGCCCTCCCTGGTCAATCTGCTGGTGCCGCTGGCCTTCATCAGCCTGTCGCTCAGGGGCAAGACCGTCGCGGCACCGTCGAGGGACACCGGATTGCTCGCCGTCGACCGGTTCGAGCGCAATCTGATGTTCTATCTCGGGCTCGGCGTGCTGATCGCGGTGCCGGCCTTCAAGACGGTCACGCACCTGCCGCCCTTCATGGGCGTGCTGCTCGGCCTCGGCATCGTCTGGCTGGTCGGCGAGGTCGTTCATCGCGACAAGGACGAGCACGTGCGCGGTCCCCTCTCGCTCGCGCATGCGCTGACCCGGATTGACATGGGCTCGATCGTGTTCTTCCTCGGCATTCTGCTGGCGGTCGCCTGCCTCGAGCATGCCGGCCTCCTGACGATGCTGGCCCGATGGCTGGAGGCGACCATCGGCCGCCAGGACGTCATCGTCGTCGTGCTCGGCCTGCTCAGTGCGATCATCGACAACGTGCCGCTGGTCGCAGCGACCATGGGAATGTACGACCTCGGCCACTACCCGCCGGACACCTTCCTCTGGGAGTTCATCGCCTATTGCGCCGGCACCGGCGGCTCGATCCTGATCATCGGCTCTGCCGCGGGCGTTGCAGCCATGGGGCTCGAGCGGATCGAGTTCCTCTGGTACGCCCGCCGCATCGCCGTGCCCGCGCTTGCGGGCTATCTGGCCGGCGCCGTGGTCTACGTCGCGCAGCATGCCTGGCTGCATTGAGGGGCGACTGCCGGATCCAAATTAACGCCGGGTTAACGTAATTCTTTAGCTCCTTAAGTCACCTCTTAAGGATTTCTTGCCAGAGATAGACAATGCAGAAGGCCCGCGTCCGACGTGGGCAGGAATCGTTGTTGCTTGATGAGTAACCCCGCTGAAAAGCCTGAAGTTGTGCAGCTTCCGGCCGAGCCAATCAGCGCTCCGTCGGCGAGCAGCCGAAGGGCTGCGTCGCAGCGGGTGCGCGAGGCGCGCGATAAGTTAACGTCGACCAGCGGAACCCGGCCGGCCTTCGACGCCGAGCTGTTGCGCCAATATGCCCAGACGCGACTGTCCGCCTCCTATGTCGTGCTGCTGCTGGTGGTCGCCACCGGCGTGCTGTTCGGACTGTGGATGCAGCCGATCCCGGCCGCGGCCTGGACCGCCGGCATGATCTGCCTTCACGGGGCGATGATCCGCAGCTGCCGCCGCTTCCTGGCCGAGCCTGCCTCACCTGCGGCGACGCGTACTTGGCGGACACGCTTTGTCGTGCTCGATCTGCTCTACGGCCTGTGCTGGATGGCGATCCTGATTCATCCCGTGCTCGACATGGTCACGGAATCGCTGATGATGTTCCTGATGCTGCTGGTGATCGCAGTGTCGAGCATGTTGGCGGCCAATCTGCCGATCGCAGCCCTTGCCGCCACCGCGCCGGTTGCTGTCGCAATGGCGTTGAGCTTTGCGATGAGCGGTTCGCTCGACAACTATATCCTGGCCGGGCTCGCGCTCGCGGCCGAAGGCTATTTCGTGCTGCTGGCACATCGCCTGCACTCCTCGACCTTCGCTACGCTCGAGGCGCGCGCCGAGAAGGACGCGCTGATCGGCGAGCTTGAACAGGCCAAGGCGATCTCCGACGAGGCGCGCCACCGTGCCGAATCCGCCAACGTCGCCAAATCGCGCTTCCTCGCACAGATGAGCCATGAGCTGCGCACGCCGCTCAATGCCATTCTCGGCTTCTCCGAGGTGATGAAAAGCGAGATCTTTGGCGCGCATGCGGTTCCGGTCTACAAGGAATACTCCGCCGACATCCATAATTCCGGCGTGCACCTGCTCAACCTCATCAACGAGATCCTCGATCTGTCGCGGATCGAGGCCGGCCGCTACGAATTGAACGAGGAAGCGGTGTCGCTGGTCGGAATCGTCGCCGACTGCCATCATCTGATGAAGCTGCGCGCATCCAGCCGCGGCATCACCATCCACGAGGTGTTCGAGCACGCCATGCCGCGGCTTTGGGCCGACGAGCGCGCGATCCGCCAGGTCGTGCTCAACCTGCTCTCCAATTCGATCAAGTTCACCCCGCAAGGCGGCGAGATCTGGCTCAAGGCCGGCTGGACCGCTTCGGGCGGGCAATATCTGTCGGTGAAGGACTCCGGTCCCGGCATCCCCGAGGACGAGATCCCGGTCGTGCTCGCCTCGTTCGGCCAGGGCTCCAACTCGATCAAATCGGCCGAACAAGGCGCGGGCCTCGGTCTGCCCATCGCCAAGAACCTGATCGATCTGCATGGCGGCACGTTCACGCTGAAGTCGAAGCTGCGCATCGGCACCGAGGTGATCGTCACCTTCCCGCCGGAGCGCGTGATGAGCGCGCTCGCGCCGCTGTCGGAGGATGCGCCGCCGCTCCAGCCGGAGAGTGCCATGGTGCCCGACGAGAAGCGCCGGCCGCGCCACAAGCCGATCATGAGCGCGGGCACGGGCTCGTAAACACATGCTTGCAGACATGCCCGCCAATCCTTCACTATGCCCGGATGAGCAAAGAAACGCCGTGTGTCGCCGTCTGCATGATCGATCCCAGGACCAAGCTGTGCTTCGGCTGCGGCCGGACATTGCCGGAGATCGCGCGCTGGCACGCCATGGAGAGCGCGGAACGGCTCTCAGTGATGGCGCTGTTGCCAGCGCGCCTGGCCGATGCCGGCCTGCAGCCGATCGCGGCATCGTCGAAACGCACCTGACCGGTGAGCGTGCCATCGGAGGCGCGCGATGATCCGCTTCCTGCTCGTTCTCATCACGCTCGCCGCCACGGCCGGCGCCGTGGTCGCCTATGGCGATCCCGACCAGATCGCGCGCGCGAGCCACAAGGTCTCGCACATTTTTCGCGCGCAAACGCCAACGCCTGCCCCCGCCGTGCAAATCCCACGCGGCCAGGGCGGCGAGTTCGCGCTGCGCGCCAAGATCAACGGCGTGGCCGCACCCATGGTGATCGATACCGGCGCCACCTCCGTGGTGCTGACCTGGGAAACCGCGAAAGCGATCGGGCTGCCACTCGATATGCTCGAATATGACGTCGATCTCGAGACCGCCGGCGGCCGCACCAAGGCGGCGCGGCTCACGATCGACCGTCTCTCCGTCGGCCATCTCGTCGAGAAATCGGTGCCGGCCCTCGTCGTCCAGCGCGGGCAGATGAAGACTAATCTGCTCGGCATGAGCTTCCTCGACCGCCTGGAGAGCTGGGGCGTGCGGTCCGATACGCTAATGCTCACCGGCTACCCGGAGCTCCAGAGCAGCCACCGCCGCTCGCGGACGGCGGTCGATTAAGGGCGGCGCTCGCCGTCCGCGCACGATCACTTCGACAGACCCGTCAGCCATCCACCGAACGACCACGGCTGTGGCATTTACGCCATTTACAAACCGTCTAGTCGGTTTATAAGGGAACTGTTCCCGGATCGGGGTTGGACGTGCGCCGCTCTGCGTGACGGAGGCGGCCGAGTGGGAGATTGAAAATGATGACTACCAGAGCCGCCTTACGCCGCGCGATGCGCACCCTGCCCTTTGCCGCGGCATTCGCCGCAGGCAGCGCCAGCGCAGCCGATCTGTCGCCGCGTTACGCCGCGCCGGCCTACACGGCACCGCAGCCTGTCTATTCCTGGACCGGCCTCTATGCCGGTCTCAACGCCGGCTACGCCGAGAGCGGCGACAACGCCTTCAGCAATCTCGTCGGGGTGAGCGGCGGCAAGGTCAAGGGCGCGCTCGGTGGTGTGCAGATCGGCTACAACTACCAGCTCTCGCCGATGTTCGTGGTTGGCATCGAGAACGACTTCGAAGGCGGAGACATCAAGAACCACGACGCGATCAACAGCGCCGCGATCAGCCTGCCCTGGTACATGACCGGCCGCGCCCGCGCCGGCATCGCGACGATGGATTCACGGCTGCTGTTCATCGGGACCGCAGGTCTTGCCGCCGGCGAATTGAAGGACGGCCCGATCAACAAGATGAAGATGGGCTGGACCGCGGGCGGCGGCGTGGAATGGGCGTTCCTGCCGAAATGGTCGGCCAAGGCCGAGTATCTCTACACCGAGTTCAAGCACGACGACCTGCCGGATTGGAACGCTGCGAAATTCCACAGCTTCCGCGTCGGCGTGAACTACCATTTCGACCTGTTCCGCTGAGCATAATCGAGAGAGAGAGAGAGAGAGAGAGAGAGAGAGACGGATTCTGCGATCCGGCTCTTTCTCGTGGCTAGGCGGCCTCCGCCGGCGCGCGTGCACCAACACGCGCGATCGCATCACGCAAGACGTCGACGCCGGCGCCCGGCTTCACACCGTGCTCGGCGAGATGGCGGCGGAAGGCGCGCGCGCCGGGCACAGCGTGGAACGCACCGACGAAGTGGCGTGTGATGGCATGCAGTCGCGTGCCGCGCGCGAGCTGCGCCTCGATGTAGGGCATCATCGCCTCGAACGCGTCCTGTATGGTCGCATGTGGTGCCGCCTCGCCGAACAGCTCGGGATCGACCGAGAGCAGCCGCCACGGCTCCTGATAGGCGGCACGGCCGAGCATCACGCCGTCGACATGCGCAAGATGCGCTTTCGCCTCCTCGATACTCGGAACGCCGCCGTTGATGATGACGGGCACATCCGGCATCGCGCGCTTGAGCCGATAGACGCGGTCATAGTCGAGCGGCGGGATGTCGCGGTTCTCCTTCGGCGACAAACCGTTCAGCCAGGCCTTCCGGGCGTGCACGATCAGCGCGTCGCAGCCCGCAGCGACCACCGCGTGCGCCAACGTATCGAGCGCGACTTCCGGATCCTGGTCGTCGATGCCAATGCGGCATTTCACCGTGACGGGAATTGAGACTGCGCGCTTCATCGCCTCGACACATCGCGCGACGAGCTCCGGCTCCGCCATCAGACAGGCGCCGAAGCGTCCGTCCTTCACGCGATCGGACGGGCAGCCCACATTGAGATTGATCTCGTCGTAGCCAAAACCCTCGCCGATCCGCGCGGCTTCAGCGAGGTCGCGCGGATCCGAGCCGCCAAGCTGTAGCGCCACCGGATGCTCGGTCGCGTCGAAGCCGAGCAGCCGCTCCCGGTCGCCATGAATGATGGCGCCGGTGGTCAGCATCTCCGTATAGAGCAACCCCCGCCGTGTCAGGTGTCGGTGGAACACCCGGCAGTGCCGGTCTGTCCAATCCATCATCGGCGCCACAGAAAAGCGATAGTGTTGCGATTTCAATGATTTACCTTATGCTTCAACAGGATGAAACATGAACGTGTGCGCTCCAAACTAGCCGAAATTGCACACGTTTGTACCCGCTTTGACCTCTCAGTGCACACGTAGCGCACAGGATTTGGGGAGTGCACACGACCGTGGCCAGTTACACTCAGTTGCCATCCGGAAACTGGCGCGTCCAGGTCCGTCGCAAGAACCGCTACGTGGCAGAGACCTTCCGCCGGCGCAAGGATGGGGAGGAATGGGCGCTCGACATGGAGTGCACCATCGATCGTAGTGGATCACCCAAGCCACGCGCTGCAGTGAAAGCCAAAACGTTCGGCGACATTATCGATCTACACGTCGAAGACATGCTTGAGGTTGGTCGCCCTCCCCGTAGGTCTAAGGCCGCGGTCTTAGAGGCGTTGAAAGAGGATCTCGGATCCACGAAGCTTCCCCGGCTCAACCGAGAACGATTGATTGAATATGGCAGAAAGCGAGCAAAGGAAGGTGCGGGACCAGCGACTCTAGCAATCGATATGTCGTTCATCAGGACCGTCGCAACGCACGCGGCTGCCGTTCATGGCATTGAGGTCTCCGCAGAAGAGGTTCGCCTGGCGCGCGTGGCGCTGAAGTATTTGGGTCTTGTTGGAAAGTCCGATGAGCGAGACCGGCGACCAACTCAGGACGAGCTTGACGAGCTCATTGAATACTTCGAATCCAATTATCGGCAGGTCATCCCTATGGGCCGCATCGTCCGATACGCCGTCGCGACGACGATGAGACAAGAGGAGATTTGCCGGCCGGACTGGCCCGATGTCGACATGAAGAAGCGGATCCTCTTAATCCGAGACCGCAAAGATCCGAGGGAAAAGGAAGGCAACGACCAGCAAGTGCCGCTTCTTAACCTGACCGGTTACGACGCCTGGGAGCTGTTGCTACAGCAACGGATCATTACCAGAGGTCAGGGTCGGGTATTCCCATATAACCACAAGTCAGTAAGTACAGCTTTCACGCGCGCCTGCGACGAGCTGAAGATCGAGGATCTGCATTTTCACGATCTGCGGCACGAAGGCACAAGCCGTCTGTTCGAAGCCGGACTGACGATCGAAAAAGTCGCCCTGGTCACTGGTCACAAGGATTGGCGCACTCTCCGGCGCTACACGAAGCTGAAACCCGAAGAACTCCACACGCTACAAACCGTCGCGCAGCCATCTCTGGAAGAGTTCATGAGGACTTTAGCCGCTTCTTAGTCGACCAACACAATAGTCCGTTGCGGACGTTCGTCTATCGAAAGACAAGGAAGATCAAGCCCGACCTGACTGATAAGGTTTCGTATGAAAGTTTATCAGTACGCCGACCTACTGCACGAGTAATCGCGGAAACTCGCTGCGCTGGCTCACCGGTCGGAGCATCGGACTCATCGTCCGGTTCCGATCCGAAGCATGCTCAAGCACCGCGATGCTCGACAATGAGCCACTACGAGCTTACACGTCAAAGCCAGCGACCGTTCTTGGCGCGAGGAGGTCGAGCGCGCGCATGCTCTATCGTACGGCCTTTTGAAACTGCCGGCGTTCACATCTCAGGCGAGTCGTGTCGCCGTAAAGTACGAAACCGGCCCAGAATTCCGGAGAACTCGTGTCGATCAAAGCACTGCCTGCACGCCGGCTTCCAAGCTGATTTGTAATGCATGCAAGCTGCACTTCGCGCAAGGCCACGTCTCGGGGCATTCGCTCCAGTTCCGCATAGAACCTCTTTGTGAACGCTGCAGCAACATCATCGTCGGCCGCCCAGAGCGAGCCCAGCACGCCGCCAGCGCCGCTCCGCCAGAGCGTCTCTGGCAGACTGATGATCCACCGTCCAGGAACGATGAAATTGTCGGCGGACCAGCAGGATGACAGCGTGATGTGCTGACATTGCGAGAGAAGAATTCCGGCCAAGGCGCGCAACGTGAGTCTTTCGATTTGTCCATTCGCCGGTATGAGCTCAAGACCCGATTGGTCCGGCTTCTGCGGTTCAAACGTTCCGTGGCAGGCAATATGGACAACCGCCGCGTCACGAAGTCCGGCGATGACCGCGGAACAGGTCGCATCATCGTCGATGAGGGTCTGTACGGTGAGACCTCGTTCGGTCAGCCACGTCGCCACTGAGCGCGACTCGACAAGAACCTGCGGCAGTTCGACGAGCCGGCCACTGCCCCTTGAAACGCCGACGACCAGCGCAGGCATCCCGTCAACACGGCGGCTTCTCCGAGACGGCCTCGTCGTGAATGAAATTGACAACGCAAATCTCTCGACCAAATAGCCGCCGCGGTGTCGTAGCGCTGCAAACGGCACTCCATGCAGCACGTCATCCGGCATAATGGACAGGCTGCGCACCCGCTTTGGCAGGGCAGCGATGAACCGGTCGACTTGAAGCGCCTCACCGAGCCTCTCGATCAACTTGTCACCGGTTGGTCCATCCGTTTCGACAGACAGATCCTCCTCGACACCGATATCCCGACGCGACCCCGTCTGCGGATTGCGCATCAGTTCGTGCCAGCTCCGGACCCGTTCTCTCAGCTCAAGCCGGGTGACAGGGCTGACGGCAAAACCGATCGTCAGAAAGCCGGACCATACGACGAACACGCGATCCGGCAGCACCAGAAACGACACGTGAGCACGATCACGCTGCGTTCCCACCAGCCGACGCAAGAAGGAAACCGACCGCTTCCTCGGCGGCGCCTGCCGGGAGGACGCATCGTCGATGTCGAAGTGGCGGACCACGAGATCTGCCTTGTAAGCGTCGATGTGCTCCATGAGCCCGTGCAGACGACGCATGGTCCGGATCTGACCGAGCCAACGCCGAAAATACGAGGACCGTCCCAGGCGGCGCTGCTCGCGCAGCAGGGCATCAACCTGGGAACCGATATATTCCTCCTCAACCGTCGCCTTGTTCAGCAGAAAAACGGTTCTGTCATCACCCTCCAACGTTCCTGCAATGCCTGAAAGCAACTCTTCGGCGATTTCCACCAGTTGAGCTGCCTCGTCATCGAGTCCGAGCTGGCTCAGACAGCGGGCACGCAAATGCAAGACCTGCCAAAGCTCCGGCCGCAACGACATTTCCGTCAAGCGCCGCTCGGCCCGCTCAAAGTACGAGGCTGCGACGCGCAGGTCGCCGCAAGCGAGAGCGAGCAGCCCCTCGAGCACGACTAACCGAGCCGCGATCAACCTCGATTCGGTATCCGCAAACGTATCCCGGATTGCTTCGAGCCGGCAGCGGGCATCGTCAGAATCGGCCGCAAGAGCCCAGTGGAATTCGAGCGCCCGGTCCTCGAAGAAGGCGAGGAAGTTCTCGTTCTGGAGGACAGATGGCGGCGGTCTCGATATCGAAGGAGGCTGCGCTTCGTCGCCGCCCGGGCGACGACCGCGGATCATCTCCCTGACGGATAACGCAACTGCCACCGCTGTCGCAGGCGACCGACGCCGCGCGAGTGCCAGGCTGCCAATTGCCGCGGCACGAAGTGCCAGGCCGGGATCGCAAAGCTCTTCCGCATTGCGCCGCGCCTCGTCGGCGAGTGCCAGCGCGTCCCCGACGCGATTGAGCAGAACGAGAACGTGGCCCAAATTCAGCATTGCGCTGGCACGCGCACGCAGAAAGCCCCGACTGCCGCAGAATTCAATCACTGCCTCAAAACTGCGAACCGCCGGACCAAGGCGTCCCCGGAGCATGTCCAGCTTTCCGGAGAGCTCGAGCCGGCGTGTGTAGGCCGCCGGCGCCAGGTCATCCGGTGTCTGCTCGGCGTCACTGGACAGAGCGGCCCCGGCGGCATCGACATCGCCAAATTCCAGAAGCGCGGCCGCATGCGCCAGTTTGATCGCGCCGGCGGACCGACGCGCCAGGTCGGGAGCCGTTCGCTCCCGCGCGTGCGTCAGGCCGCGCCTCAAAACCTCGAGCGCCTCGATATACTTGCCGTTTGAAGCTAGGAGTTGGCCCATCACCAGATAAGCGCGCGTCAACAGGACGACGCGATCCTCCGCCGGGTACTGTTGCCAGCCAATGGTTCGCTCCCAGCGCTCCAGCCCGCCCGCCGAGAGATCCATGTCTTCGAGTTTTCCGAGCCGTGGCTCAAGCTCACGGAGGAGATCGTACGATTGGTGAATCCTCCCCCGCGCAAATGCCAGCTCGATCCGCTTCAACTGTGCGTAATCCGAGGCAAGCGTGTTGCCTGCCCGACGGCACAATACGACCATCGCATCCAGCAAATCTGCGGCCGAGGCGAACAGGCCAAACAGCGTTGCGAGTTCCGCTAGCCGCTCGAGGACAATCAGGTCGGCAACGCCAAATTCAACCGCGCCGCCGTCGGTCGCCAGCCGGCCCCTCAGGAGACCAGCGTACGATTCCAGCGCGGCGCGATAGCGCCCCCCGGCAAGCTCGTCCTCCGCGGCCTCGATCCCGGTGAACTGATCATGGGAAAGGGTCATGACTTCACCCACCGCGCCCGATTTGGGATCGGCCTAGTTGGCGGCCACGAGATAGACGTCTTGTTGTCTCTGATCCGAGTTGTTGTCGTTTGCACAGTTCCCCACTACGGGATTGCAAGCCTGATAGCCCGCTGGCGAGAAATGCGTCGCATGAGCCTGGGTTGCCTTGAAGGGTATCGCGTGGTCGGGAGACCAGATTATCGCCGGCCTGTATTGCGCAATGTCCTGCTGCAAGCGAGCGACTTTTCCGAGCTTGCCCGTGACGACTTGTCGAAGCGACTGATCGACCGAGTTGGTCCAATCAAGCCCATTGAGGCTCACACTGTCCTGACGATAGACGACGACCTTGCCAGGGCGTAGATCGCCGAGCTCGGCGAGCGCCAGGGGCCGGTCCGTCGGCATGGTCGCAAGCTGAAAGTGGAGGTCAAGGCGCTTTTCGACGACAGCCAGCTGAATCACACCGCCCCGCTTGCTCGCGGACGATCGAGCCAGCCCGTCCGTCCAGTCGACATATTCCGCAAATCGGTAGAGATCGGATTGCGCCTGCGGCGAGCCATCGGCAAATCGGGCATTCACTTCCTCAAAGAATCTCTGACGATCGTTCAGCGGGCGCGCGATCCTCGTCTGAACGCTATCGACGGCGGCCTCGATGTTGCCACGCTCGATTTGCACGAGCCCACGGCGCATCGTCAGCTCCGGTTGATCTCCGTACACCCTGATGAGGCGATCCAGGTCGCGGAGGGCCGCGTTTGGCCCCTGCTCCTCGAGGAGCTTTTGATTGACCTGGAGATCCCTCTTGATTTGAGCGTCAATGGCACGGCGGGCCGTCGCAGGATCGGCGGCCATCTCGGCTGCTGCCTTGCGAAAATCGCCGCTGCGCAGATTTGCCGCAAGCTCGGCCTCAACCCGATTCACATCCGACAAACGGACAACGGGGTTGTTCTCATTGGCCGCCGCTTTTCGAATGGCAGCGATGTCATCTGGTCCAAGCCGCCTGGCTATGCGAATTGCTTCGCCTGCACTCCCTTCCTTTGCGCTCAAATGCACGGCGTCCGATGGCGGCTTGATCCATGCGGAAATGCGTGTTCCGCCGCCAGCGTCGATGTCGATCATCCGGACATCGGTCGGGCTGGCGTCCGTCGCAACGCGCAACAAGGGCTTTCCATCGTTTGCGGCTTCGAGAACGAGATGGCCCCGAAGAGCATCGAAGAGCTGAGCTTCGTTGACGACAGATGCCTGCATGTTGCGAAGAGACTTATCCTCTGCCGCCGCCGCCCGCAATTGCCAGCCTTCTGCGATATCGACATTGAGCTGCTGCTCCGGCGCGAACTTCACCCACCGCGGTGAATCACTCAGCTTGACCGCATATGTTGCCTCGCCTGGAAACTTGACGACCATCTCGACCGTGGCGTCCCTCAGCAACAGCAGATCTGGCTCGCTCGACGCGCTCAAAGTGCGCGCTATCGCATGCGCCCGGTCGATCTCTCGCGCACGCCAGCCGACGGTGAACCCGTTCTTCGATGTCCCGATTTCGAGGTCGCCGATCGGGACGCCTACGTTGCGCGTCTCGACGCGAACGGCGTCGCCACGCAGAGCAACCACACGCTCCACATCGCCTCCGGCCAGCTGCGCGGTAGCCCCCCGGAATTTTGCACCGGGCTTGGCCCGCGCGACAGCCGAAGCGGTGTTCGAGTCGATATTCGTAAGCTTGAAGTTCGAGCCATCGAGCGTGGTCAGCGAATCCTTTCCCTTGGTTGCCGCATAGTCCAGATTTGAGCGGAGCACCGACTTCTCGATACCTGACGCCAGAGGAGCACGATGTACGACTTCCTTATTCGCAAGACTGACACCTCCGCGAGTGACTGGTCCGCTGAGTAGAGGTAGAGCTTCAGTCGTTGTGCCCTTATAGCCGGCCGGCAAGAAGCGAATGCGATCCCATAGTCGAAACTTCAATTCCGGGTGACGCGAAATCCAGTTTGGAAAAATGTTCGAACGATCGACGGCAACATTGGCCAGAAATCCAAGCTTATCTCCCTCATTCACCTCGTTCAGCCAGCCGATCACGATGCTCCACTTCATGAGCTGATTTAGGCGTTCATATTCCGGTTCGTAGCGTGCGACCTCCTGGTAATGGTCGTTCCACCAATCTATCGGCGCGGCGAGAAAGGCGGAGGCCTCGCCTTCGACGCCAGGCCTGAGCGCGTTCGAGCCAGCCGAATAGATGCGCGTCGCATTCCGCGCCAACAAGACCGCACTCTTTTGATCGCCAATCTGGAAGCCGAGATTGGAATGCCCGAACCAGAGGCGGGCATGTCCAAATTTCATTCTTTCGGCGGCATAGATTGTCGAGCTGGACACCGAAGGATGATCCACGAAGTCGGGGATCTTTTCTCGCCTAGGTGAGCTATCCGCATAGTCGATTGCCCAAAGCTTCGCCAGCAGATCCGTATAGAACAGGATCATCCCGGCCTCGGTACCTTGTAGCGCCCCGTCGTACCGAGCAGCTTGGTACGAGTTATCCCTCTCCATGCGGTCAAGCCGCTCGGCAACATCCTGCCCATCTTCGCGGAAGCGGAGCCTACGAAGCGGAACGATGTCCCCTTTTGAGAGCGCTACCGAGGCGGCCTGAGCGGCTTCTTCAAACTGTGCGCCCAGCGTCGCGAACCAGGGCATGGTTTCGTCGAAAGTCCGCTTCAAACCGGGAAAATCGATTTCAGGATCGAGCGAGAATCCGCTGCCTTTAACAATTTTCAGATCGTGGCGCTCTTGGATCAATTGCTCTTCGACTTGACGCCGATCTCCTTCCATTTGACTTTCGAGGAGCCGCAGCTCGTAATCACTATGAGCCTGCTTGTATCTCCAACGCGCCTTGAATTCGCTTTCAGCTTTTTTCTCACGCAAATCCCAATCAGCAAGTGCTTTTTGGATCGTCTGCTCTGCCTGCCAAATCGTCGCGACCTGCTCCACCTCGATCGATCTATACGGACGGCTGAGAATCTGACGTCCGCCAAGCAGCAAGCCGTCCGAGGTTCTACGTGCGTAGGTGAGATCGGGACCCTTCTTCATAAACCCTTCAAGGTCCGAGAGCTTGGCAACCTGCTGCTCAAGGTACCCGAACTCAGCTGAAAACAGCGTCGCATAATCGATATCGTTCCGTCTCGTCAGCGCAGCACGCGCATGCTGGCCGTCGAGTTCATATTCAACCACAACAAGCCGTTCAAACTTATCGCCGAGATTCTTCCGTTGCTCGTCGGCGATGGATGCCAGAAAATCCTTGCGCTCGGATGGACTTCTCGCCGCCGGTATCAGTGCCAGCACCCGGCCATCGCCGATGAAACGGGAACGCGTCTCGCCGAATTCAAAGCTTCCGACGGGCCGCATATAGCCCTGACGAGAGGTGGGAAGGTCGTAGAAGGTCCTGCTATACTCCTCGGCGGATGGCTTCAGTGCAGCGGCCGCCGAAAAAAGCAGCCAATCTAGATATTGGTCGTCGCGCTGCCGCGCGGTGAAATCGGCGAAGCTGACTTCGTCCGTAGCAAAATCCACAGATCGGCTTTGGTCTGGCGGAAGCTCCAGCCGCTGAGTGGGTTCGCGCTGCAGCGAAGCGCTTGGGGGCGCCGCCTCTGCGACGTTTGAACCCGCCAGACGAGAGTTCCGGCCGGCACACAGGTAGATCAGTTGCGCCGCGCAAATCGCGAATACCACGATGGAAAGAAAACCGAAGAGCCGTTTCATGGATTTTTTCCCCCGTTTGGCATCGCGCTCGCCAATTTCCGATAGCTTTGGATGCGCGCCAGCGCGGTCTCGCTAAGCGGCTCAGGCAGGTTGGAAAACCAGATGCTGAAGGCGCGTGCATAAGCGTCCAGCACTACTTCCCGGCGCGGGTCGGCGATTTGCAGCGGCGGCGCATCGAGGAAGCGCTCAGCCGCATCGATCGCGGCCGCATCGTCATTCCCCTGAACCGCCTGCCGCAACTGCTCGAATGCGGCGTCCCGGATGCGTCGATTTGGCAATTCCAGTGCGTCGCGCCGGAGAGCCTGCACTTGCGCGATGCGGAGGTCGTTCTGCTGAAGGGTCCAGGCGTCGAGAAAGCGTTGCGCCTCCGCGGCTATGATCTTTTCCCGATCAGGGCCGGCTGCGGTCGTGATTGCCGAATACGCCTGCGACTTGGCACGCGATCCCTGCCGGTCGGCGAGGGAGACGCCAAGCACGGCAATTGCTGCGACAGCAGCAGCCGCTGCCAACAGCCGGTAGCCAGGATCCTGCGTCCCAAACAACCAGAACCACAACGGCTCCGGCTTCTGCCGTACCCGCTTGTCAGGACCGGGAATCGAGAAGGCGGCCGCTGCTTCTGGAACAGGGTGGGCTGGCGCAGCTCCTCGCTCCGTCTCCGGTTGACTGGCGTTCTCACGCCGCCGCCGCATGATGAACGCGGCAATGGCTTCTGCTGAAATCGCGAGATCGGCAATGACTGGCTCAGAGCTCGCTTTGTCGCGAAATGCGGCGGCAATATCCGCGATGTCCGTTCGCTCCGATCCATAAAGCTCGCCAACAACCACAAACAGCTTCAGCAGCTCCTCGTCGGCAGGTTGCGGTTTGGTTTGAAGGCCGATGTCTTGCCATAGCGTTCGGGCATTGGCCCGCTGGCGTGCAGCTGCGATCTGCTCCGGGTGCTCCGACTTTATGTACTCATCCAGCGGCGCAAACCCCCGCCTCGCCTCGGCCTGGAGGCGCACTCCTTCCGCGTTCAAGGTCATGTTGCCGGCCGCACGCAGTTGGCTTTCAACCGCCTTCATTTGGGCCTGCAGGTTGTTCATGTTTTCGACCAGCTGCGACATCGTCTCAACCGCGACATCCAGCGTGGGAGCGAATACGTGCGCCTTGCGCGAGGCGACCAAAGCATCAGCCAGCCGTCCGCCGTTGGCGAGACGGATACTCTGCAATTGGTAGAGTTGTGCGAGCAGGCTGTAAATCATCGTCCAATCGGGATTCGCCGACCGCGTCCGCTCGAGAACCTCGATCTTTCGATCAAGCCATTTTGCATCGGAGATCTCGTCTCCTTTGCTGGGCGCTCGATCGAGGGCGTGACGGAAGTGAAGCAACGCCAGACGTTCCTGCGAGGCAACATCGTCCGGGCTCAAGGCGAGATATTGCCCGGCACGCGCGATCGCCTCGTCCCATCTCTTAGCCGTTTGGAGCACCTCCATTTCCGCTTCAATTGCTGGCCCGAGCAGGAGAGCGGCTTCGGCAGGTTGCACCTTCTGCACTTCCAGGAGTGTACGAAGGAAGGCCAGATGAACGAAGGCACGATCGTCGGGATCCAAGCGCACTTTCGCGAGCTGTCCGTTGGCGAACGCGATATGCGTGTCGATGAATAACTCGTTGACGATCAGGTCCCGCATGATCTCCGGGCTGGTCACTGATTTCTGCTCGAGCGCGGCGCACGCCGCCTCCCAGATATCGAGACGCGTGGAGGCGGCCCGCAGCTGACTGTTGCATTCGCGCCAGAAGAAGTCGGCGCGCTCGAACTCGCCAGCCAGCTCCGCTTCAAACGCGAGGCGATGAAGCAAGAGCAGCCGCGCAAGCTGCTGAATAGGAGATAGGCCACGGCCTGCGTGTCTCTGCTGCCAGGTCAGTTGCGGATAGGCCAAAGCGAGCAGCGCGCGTCCAGGACGAACCGGGGTCTCGCCTGATCCGTTCGGACTGTACAGATTTGGCTCGATAGCGGGAAGAAACCGCTGTCCATCCGATTTTCTAACAAGGAGATGCGGCATCACGTCCCCCAAGCTAGCTCAGCTCCCGCTAAGATAGTAGAATCAACGACATACACTACGAAACGGATATTTGGTGCGACGGTCGGCCGATGCGCGGACCCTGCCGACATTGATTCCATGGTTACTACGGGCCAAATATGAACTGCTTCACAATCGCCGAAATATCTGCTGGTCTACGATGTTTTTTGGATGATTGATTGGCGGGGCCGTGAGGCGCCGCTAAGAGATTTTTCGTGGCTCCATTCGACCCGGCTTTCGAGGTCTCAACGTCATGACACGAACCCTTTATGCGGCACTGGTCGGCATCGATGCCTATCAACCGCCCGTTCCACCCCTACGGGGCTGCGCAAACGATATTGATGCGATCGCCCTCCTGCTCGAGGCGTTCAGCAAGACCAGCGGCTTCACCCCTGAATTGAAGGTGTTGAAGGATGCCGACGCGACGCGCGCAAACGTCATTGACGCGTTCCGCGCACACCTTGTTCGGGCGGGCGCCGACGACATCGCTCTGTTCTACTACAGCGGTCATGGCTCGCAGGAGCGCGCGCCGCCCGAGTTCTGGCACATCGAGCCGGACCATCTTAACGAAACGCTGGTGTGCTACGACAGCCGCGATGAGAACAGCTGGGACCTCGCCGACAAGGAGCTCGCGGTTCTCATCGCCGAAGTTGCGGCGCGCAAACCGCATCTGGTCTGTGTTCTGGACTGTTGCCATTCCGGAAGCGGAACCCGCGCATCGCTGGAGGAAGGCGTTGCGATCCGCCGCGCCCCTACTGACCAAAGACCGAGACCGCTGGAGAGCTTCCTCGACGGCGCGTTGACAGTGAGCCCTCGCCAGGAAAAGGCCTCGTCCGACACCAATTGGCTCGTGATGCCGGCCGGCCGGCACGTGCTGCTCGCAGCGTGCCGCTCGAGCGAAACCGCCAAGGAAGTCAATGAGAACGGTCGACCACATGGCGCTTTCACCGCGGCACTGATCGCAACATTGCAGCAGAGTCGCGGTGCGATCAGCTACCGCGACTTGTTGAAGCGGGCCGAAGCGCAGGTCCGGCTGCGCGTAGCCCAGCAAGTGCCGCAGATCGAGGCCAGCGTCCATGCTGACCTGCTGCAGCCGTTCCTCGGCGGCGCTGTCGAACTGGCCCATGGGACATTCACTTTGAGCTTCGATCGTGGACTTGGCTGGATCATCGATGGTGGCGCCATCCATGGCATTGCCGGACCGCAAGGAACGGAAACCACCAGTTTTGCGGTCTTTCCGCTCGCAGCCCAACCAGCCGACTGGCAATCGCTCGATGCGGCGGTCGGGCTGGCCGAAGTTCGGGAGGTCCGGCCGGAGCTGAGCTGCGTCCGCGTCAAGCTTACCGCTGGCGATCTCGACAGCAATCTCACCTATCGCGCAATCGTGGCGGCAACACCTCTGCCGCCGAAGCAGGCCTACTTCGTCGGAGAGGCGACCGCACTGCAGTCACTCCGGCAGGTATTCGGCAACGCCACCGCGCCAAGCAACGCCTCGCTCGTGGTCCGCGAAACAGCTACGGAAGAGACCGCCGATTTCCGCATCATGGCCTCCCCAACCGGTTATCGCATCAGCCGGGCCTCGGCCGAGCGTCCGTTGATCGCCGAAATCGAAGGCACCGGCGAGCCGGCCGCACGGCTCGTGCTGTCACGCCTGGAACATGTTGCGCGATGGCAGGCGGTCGCAGCGTTACGCAATGACTGCACTCGCCTCGGCAATTCCCCTGTGGAGCTCACGATGTACCTGCCTATCGCTGCCGGTCGTGGTACGATGTGGGAGGAGGTCGATGCGCGCAGTGAGACCCGACTCTCCTATACCCGCGGGGCCGACGGGAAATGGACAAAACCACGGTTCCGCCTGGCGCTGACCAACAGCAGCGATGTCGATCTCTATTGTGCGCTGCTATGGCTTGGCGAGAGCTATTCAATAGCCTCGCTGTTTCCTGCAGGCGCGCTGTTGCTTCCGAAGCAGAGCGAGATTGTGGCAAACGACGGCAAGGCGTTCTACGCCGCAGTTCCCGACGAAATGTGGAACGCTGGCCGCACCGAACTCACCGATCACATCAAGCTCATCGTCAGCCGCGAGCAGTTCGACCCCACGCTTTTCAACCAGGGCCCGATCGATACTCACGCCCGTACTCGCGACGCCAAGGGTCTTGTTCGACCGCGCTCAGTGCTCGAACGATTAGCAAACCGCGTTCATACGCGCGACGTCAGCACCGAGCCTGACGATGGCGAGTTGCTGGGTGACTGGACCACAAGCGATCTGTCTTTGACCGTTGTCCGCCCGCGCGAAGCTGCACAGGCACCACCGGAAGGGGCGACGACCGAGCTCGGTGCCGGTGTTACTCTGATCGGACATCCCGCCTTCAAGGCGCAGGCGAGCCTCGTTTCCGTCACAGGTGTCGGCCGCGCGCTCGGCGCACTAGGCACGCCTGCGATCTTTCGCGACGACCCGGCATTGTCGCAGCCCTTTCTGTTCGAGACCGCGCGAGGTAGCGATCCAGGTCTCGGCGCACTGCAACTGACAGACATCCGGAATGCGGAGGCGGTCACGCCTGCAGCGCCGCTGCGCCTGAGAGTCGCCGCAAACCTTGAACCGGACGAGCACGTGATCCCCTATGCCTGGGATGGCGAATTCTATCTGCCGCTGGGAGGTGGACGCCTGGTCGGCGGAAACGTTGAGATCGAGCTGCGGCAAATCCCTGTTTTCAGTACGGCCGAGGACGTCGAGCGCGGAATCATCAGCTCCATACGGATTATGTTCCAGAAGATCGCCAGCCCATATCTGCCGATTGAGTTCGATTACCCACACCTGGCCGCGGTCGGGTTCGACGCCGAAGGAAATCCAACCTATGACAAGACCGTTGCGGTGGTGCGCGAGAAGGTCGCCAATGCAAGCAGAATCCTGCTGTATGTCCACGGCATCCTCGGCGACACCAGAGGCATGTCAGCGGCTGCGATCGCCGATATCGCGATCCCAGGTTCGCATGCCGCGTGCATCGCCGACCGCTACGATTTACTGCTCGCATTCGACTACGAGAATATCAATACGAGCATAAAGGCCACGGCCCGCGACCTGAAACAACGTCTAGCGACGGTCGGCCTCGGCGCCGATCATAGCAAGACCCTGCACGTCGTGGCACATTCGATGGGTGGATTGGTCTCGCGCTGGTTCATTGAGCAGGAGGGTGGAAACCAGGTCGTACAGCATTTGGTCACGCTGGGCACGCCTCACGCCGGCTCGCCTTGGCCGACCATCGAGAATTGGGCCACGGCGGCGCTCGCCATCGGTCTCAACGGCCTGAGCCAGGTGGGCTGGCCGCTGAAACTATTGGGCGACCTTGCCGGTGCGATCGAGAAGGTCGATGTCGCTCTCGACGAGATGGCGCCCGGCTCGCCGTTCCTGACGGATCTCGCGGAAAGCAGTGACCCCAAGATCCGCTACACATTGCTGGTCGGAAACACCTCGATCATCCCGGCTGCGATTGTCAATGGAAGATTAAACGCCCTACTTGCCAAGCTAGCACCGCAGCGCGTTCTGCATGACTTCACATCACTTGCTTTTCTCAATAAGCCGAACGATATCGCCGTAGCAGTAAGTAGCGCCCAGGCGGTTCCGCAGCAGCGGGCTCCGGCGCCGACGATATCCGAGGTCACCTGCGATCACATCACCTTTTTCACTACGGAAGCCGGCCGCAAGGCCCTTCTGGCCGCCCTGCAAGGAGCCTGAACATTCTGCCCATAGAAACGCCCCTCTGTCCGAAGCTTTAGATGCAAGAAGGCGCCCGCTCCGACTGATAAGCTTTGCGACCAAAGCTTATCAGTTAGCGGACTGACCCCATTTATCGGTTCTCCGGATCAGTCCGCCATCTGACTCCATTTGCGACCAAACTTTTTCGTCATCGATGATGCCGGGTCGCCGCCTTTGTCCTCTCGCTGGTCCTGCGCTGAAATGAATATTTCCTGGCCGCATTGCTCACCAGCACCGACGTGAAGACACTGCCGGCGATGGTCCGCGATTCAGGCGGGCGAAGGCATCAGCCGGTCGTCAGCGGCCGCGCCGTCGACGGCCGCGATCGCACCTCTCGTCATCGTCGGCATCTTCCTTGAACGACCCATGCTTAGCGGTTCACGAGGGGTACGGTGAAGTAGCGGCGAGCAATATTGTGAGATCAACTACGGCCGATCGATGCGGTGCACCTCTCCCGCGCAAAGAGAGGTAAGCCGAGTCTTCGGCTAGTACCGCTTCAAGCGTATTCATCCGGTCCACCTCGGAACAGGTGCTTCCGATTCCAGCAAGCGCGCGGCCTTGAGATCGCTCCAGAGCGCGGCAGGCACCGTGGCGCTCAGCGCTGCCACGTTGCGCTCGACCTCCTGCGCATTATGCGCCCCGAGCACTACGCTCGCGACCGCGGGATGACCGAGCGCGAAATGTAGTGCAGCCGTTGGCAGCGCGACGCCATGAGCTGCGCAGATACGCTCGATTTCGGCAACCTTCGATAGGATCTGCGGCGGCGCGTCCTGATAATTGTACTTGGCGCCTTTGATGGCGCCCGTCGCCAAGATCCCCGAATTGAAGACGCCTCCGAGCAACACCGCGATGCCCTGCTTCAGCGCAAGCGGCATGAACTCCTTGAGCGCCGGCTGCTCCAGCAGCGAATAGCGGCCGGCGAGCAGCATCACCTCGAAGGAACCGGCTTGCGCAAAGCGCACGCACATCTCGGCTTCATTGACGCCGATCCCGATGCCCTCGACGACGCCCTCCGCGCGAAGCTTGTCGAGCGCTACATAGGCCCCGGACATCGCTTCGCGAAACCGGTCCTCAATCGCGTCCTTGCCATGGGTCCACACATCGACGTCATGGATCAGCAGAAGGTCGATGCGGTCGGTGCCTAGCCGCAACAGCGACTGCTCGACCGAGCGCATTGTGCCGTCATAGGAATAGTCGACGACTGCCCGGTGCGGCTGTCCGCCGACAAATCCGGACCGAGTCTTCGGCTGATGAAATGGATCCATCCAGCGACCGGTCTTGGTGCAAAGCACCACGTCCTTGCGTGGCACGCGCCGGAGCGCCGTTCCACAGCGATGTTCCGACAGGCCATTGCCATAGTGCGGCGATGTATCGAGCAGATTGACGCCGAGCTCGAAGGCGCGGCTTGCAGCGGCGATCGCAGTCTGGTCGTCGAGCTCAAGAAAAAGATCGCCGAGCGGTGCGGTTCCGAACCCGAGGATGGAGACTTCGAGCCCGGTTCGGCCAAGTGTGCGTCGCGGCAACGCTGATTGCGAAACCATGGTGGATTGCTCTCCCTTTTCCGCGTCTCAATCGCGCGCTGGTCTCATTGGCAACGACGCGCAGGGTATGTCTTTGCCGTCACCTGTCAACGCGAAGAATGCGCGCCCCTTGCAAGGCTATTCCTATCACGACCATGGCTTGAAGCAGGCTGGGTCGGCGCCGGGGCCGGAGACAATCTTAGGACCTGCCAGAGCACTCATCGACGACAGCAGCAAGCCGACGCAAGCCAACCTCGCCAGACGAAGCGTCCACGTTTCTCCCAAGGAGTTTGCGTGCCACTCTAACGCGGCGCATAGCCATGCCGAGAATTGACCGTCCCGTGCGCGTGCCGGGCTAGGATGGCATGCGACCTGCGATACTGACAAGTTGAGGGCTGGCGCCGGGCGCGAAACATGATGAGAACGCACGGTCGGACGATGACATTTGCGGGAAGCGAAAACGTAACAATGACAGTCAGATGTTCGTGGCCAGCAGGGGATTGTGCAACAGCGAAGCTGGCCATAGCCGGCCTTTCATGGTCGCACCCACGCGTGTGACGAAAAAAATGACACTCAGGGAAAAGTGTGAATCGCCGTGCGAAGCCGAACGAGGCCCGCTTGCTGAATGTGGTTTCTGAAGCCAAGGCTACTTGCTTTCGTCCGGTGGCGTGGCGTTGCTTCGCTGACATGATCGCTCGCAGCTCCTCACTCAGCAGCTCAAAGGTGAGACCAGGTATCGCACTGCGATGGTGGTGGCGAACATGTCACTCGCTTGACACGTTCTGGAGCGCCGGTCTCTAATCTGCCTCGAGGTCCTGCGGTTGGGACAGGCAATACTTTCTGCCCCCAAGCAAGAACAGGGTCGACTGCCCCACCCAGCGGCTGTCAGGTCAAGGGTGCGGAATCCAAGATAGTTTCCTGGGAGGGAAAGATGGACAGACGCCAGACGCTCAAGCTGATCGGTGGTACGGCCGCGTTGGCCGGTGCCGGTTTTCCGGGCTTTGCCTTTGCGCAAGCCCAAAAGGAAATGGTCACGGTCGTGAAGATCGCGGGAATTCCGTGGTTCAACGCACTTGAAAAGGGAATCCAGAAGGGTGCGAAGGATTTCAGCATCAATGCCACTATGGTTGGTCCGGCGAACGTCGATCCGGCACAGCAAGTAAAGCTCCTAGAGGATTTGATTGCCAAGAAGGTCAACGTGATCGGCTTGGTGCCGCTTGATGTAAAAGTCTGCGAGCCCGTGCTGAAGCGCGCCCAGGCCGCCGGAATCAAGGTCATCACGCATGAGGGTCCGGAACAGGAAGGCCGCGACTGGAATGTGGAATTGATAGACTCCGTTCGCTTCGGCGAGGTGCAGATGGAACGTCTCGCCAAGGACATGGGCGGCGAAGGTGATTATGTAGTCTATGTCGGGACTCTTACGACGCCGCTTCACAACAAATGGGCCGATGCCGCGATTGCCTACCAGCAGAAGAATTTTCCGAAAATGAAGCTCGTCGCCGACCGCTTCCCCGGTGCCGACGAGATCGACACCAGCCAACGCACGACGCTCGACGTGATCAAGGCCTATCCGAACCTGCGTGGTATTCTCGGCTTCGGTTCGAACGGACCAATCGGGGCCGGAAATGCTGTGCGTCAGCAACGCCTCGGCAAGAAAATCGCCGTCGTCGGCACCGTGCTGCCGAGCCAGGCGAAGTCGCTTATCGCGGATGATACGATCCGCGAAGGTTTTCTGTGGAATCCCACCGATGCGGGTTACGCCATGGTCGCGGTGGCCAAACTCGTGCTCGATGGCAAGCCGATCACGGATGGCGTCGATGTTCCCGGCCTCGGCAAGGCCGCGGTCGATGTGGCCGGCAAGCAGATCAAGGTCGACAAGATCATGCGGATCAACAAAGAAACCATCGACGGACTGATCGCCGGAGGACTCTAGAACTACACCGGCCCAGCCGCCTCGTCGCGCCGCATTCCCGGCTTTCTGGCCGGGAATGCGATCCTCGTCGAGGCGATCGCTTGACAAGCGGTCCCATTACAGGACGAAGCCTTGACGACTTTCCTGGAGATGTCCGGCATATCAAAACGTTTCGGCGGCGTGCATGCGCTTCGCGACGTCGATTTGACGCTGGAGGTCGGAGAAGTGCATTGCCTTGTCGGCGAAAACGGATCCGGCAAGTCGACGCTGATCAAGATCATTTCCGGCGTCGAGGCGCCAGAACCAGGAGGCCGGATCGTCATTTCCGGCAAGGAGTACCCAAAACTAAGCCCGGTCTACTCCACCCATTGCGGCATTCAGGTCATCTATCAGGATCTATCGCTATTCTCCAACCTCACCGTCGTCGAGAACATCGCCATGGCGCACCATCTTGGCGGCGTCCACACGGTGAACTGGTCCTCTATGCGGGCCATCGCCATGGCCACAATGGCGAAGGTCGGTATTGAGGTCGATCCGGAAACAAAAGTCTCCGAACTGAGCATTGCCGGACGCCAGCTGGTCGCGATCTGCCGGGCCCTGGCGGCGGATGCCAAACTCCTCATCATGGATGAGCCGACAGCGTCGCTGACCCGCCACGAGGTCAACACCTTGATCAAGCTCGTCAGCGACCTGAAAAGAAGCGGTATCTGCGTCGTATTCGTGAGCCATCGCCTCGACGAGGTGCTTGAGATCGCCGAACGCGTGACGGTGTTGCGGGACGGCGCCAAGGTAGGCACTTTTGCCGCAGCGACCATCGACGGCAGCAAACTCAGTCACCTGATGACCGGGAAGGCTTTCGAGTATCAGAAACAGGTGCCCGACCTTGCCGTGGGTGCGGTTGTCCTCGAAGTCCAGGGCCTTGGCCGCGATGGTGACTACGACGATGTGAGCTTGCAATTGCGCGCCGGAGAAGTCGTGGGCCTTACCGGATTGCTCGGATCGGGCCGAACCGAGCTCGCACTGTCGCTGTTCGGCATGAACCCGCCCGATCGAGGCACCATGGCGCTTGACGGCCACCGCATCGCGCTGAACACGAATGCAGACGCGATCCGTCGAGGCATCGCCTACGTATCTGAGGACAGGCTTACACTCGGCCTCATCCTTGACCAGTCGATCACGTCGAACGTCACGCTGACTGTGTTGGATCGTCTCGCTGGTGCATTCGGCCTGATTGGCGCACGCGCGCGGCAAAGCCATGTTGCACGATGGGTCGCCGAACTCGGAATCAAGGTCTCTGATCCCGACAACCCGGTCAAGACGCTCTCCGGCGGCAATCAGCAGCGGATCGTGCTCGCCAAATGGATGGCGACCAACCCACGGGTGCTCATCCTTGATAGCCCAACGGTCGGTGTCGACATCGGCGCCAAGGATGGGATTTATGAGATCATCCGGCGGCTTGCCCGCGAGGGCGTCGCAGTGCTGATGATATCAGACGAAATCCCCGAGGTGCTTTATCACAGTCACCGCGTGCTGGTGATGCGCGAAGGGCGTTTGACTACTGACGTGATGGCCGCAGACACCTCCGAAGATGCGCTTCGGCAGGCAGTCAATGCCTGAATCGCGGTTTGCTTCATTTGGCAGGTTTCGGCGCAGCCACGAGTTCTGGCTGTTGATCGTGATCCTCGTGCTCTGCGCCAGCCTGGGCGCGGCGAACGGTCAGTTCCTGACCATGCAAAATCTGTTTGACCTGCTGACCTCCTACGCATTCGTAGGCATCCTCGCCCTTGGACTGCTCGTGGTGCTGATCGCCGGCGGAATCGACATCTCCTTCACGGCGACGGCATCGGTGGCGCAATATGTCACACTTACGGTGGCGAACGCATACGGCGCAAACTGGATCTGCGTTTTTGCGATCGCGATCGGCGTTGGCGGTACGCTCGGTGCCCTCAATGCGATCTTCATCCAGAAGCTTCGGATACCATCAATCATCGTGTCCGTGGCAACGTTGAACATTTTCTATGGGCTGCTAATTTTCTTCACGGGCGGTAAATACATCTATTCGTTGCCCGACTGGTTCGCGACCGGGATATTCTGGTTCGAGTTCGATTGGGGCAAGGATACGTCCTACGGCGTCAACCTGCAGATCCTTGCGCTCGGGTTCTCGTTTCTCTTCACCTGGATCCTGCTCAATCGTAGCAATATCGGTCGTCAAATCTACGCCATGGGGGGCAATACCGATGCCGCGCAGCGACTCGGCTTCCATGTCTTCGGCCTCAACATGCTGGTCTATTGCTACATGGGGGTCATGGCCGGTATCGCCTCGCTGGTCCAGGCGCAGCTTGCACAGTCCGTCGCTCCGACGGTGCTGGTGGGCAAGGAGCTCGATGTGGTTGCGGCCGTCGTGCTCGGCGGCGCCAGCCTGATGGGCGGCGTCGGCACTGTTTTCGGCACGTTTCTGGGGTTGGCACTGCTCGCCATCCTGCAGAATGGGATCATTCTGCTGGGCGTTTCGTCCTACTGGTCGCCATTTTTTGTCGGGTTGGTCATTCTGATCTCGGTCTCGGCCACAGCCTGGTCGCAGCGAGAACGGCGCCCCCGGAGCGCGCGGCCATGAGAAATGCGTCCACCCTCGCGCTTCGCGGACGCCTGATCCGTTTGGCCGGCAGCGGGACGATCGCAACCCTGATATTGTTGTTGGTCGCGCTCTGGTTGGTGTTCGCCATCACCATCGGCGATCGGTTTTTCTCCGTCAACACGCTGCAATCGATGGCCTTCCAGATGCCGGAGCTCGGCATCCTTTCGCTTGCGATGATGCTGGCCCTGCTATCTGGCGGCCTCAACCTTTCCATCATCGCCACCGCTAATCTCTCCGGACTGACCATTGCCTTCCTGCTGACGCACTACATTCCGGGCACTCAGGGCATTGCCTGGGCCGGCGTGCAGGTGCTGGCAATTGCGGCAGGGTTTGCCGTCGCCGCACTGGTCGGCCTCGTCAACGGATTTGTCATCGCCTATCTCGGCGTTTCGCCGATCCTCGCAACCCTCGGCACCATGACACTCTGCAAGGGACTCGCGATCGGCCTGACACGCGGCAATGTCATCTCCGGATTTCCAGAGCCCATTGTTTTCATCGGCAATGGAACGGTTTTCGGGGTGCCTTTTGCCCTGATCGTGCTGGCGCTCTGTGCGTTACCCGTCGCGCTCATGCTAAACGCAACGCCCTTCGGGGCAAGGGTTTACATGATCGGCTCGAACGAGAAGGCAACCCGCTACTCCGGCGTCGATACCCGCGCCGTCCTGCTCAAGCTATATGTCCTCTCGAGCCTGCTCGCCGGTGTCGCAGCGGTCGTCATGCTGGCACGTTTCAATTCAGCCAACGCGGCATATGGCGAGAGCTATCTGCTCGTCACCATTCTTGCAGCAGTGCTCGGTGGCGTCGATCCATTTGGCGGCTTTGGCAAAGTCGGCGGATTGTTGCTTGCGCTGATCATCCTTCAGGTGATCTCCTCGGCGTTCAACCTTCTCAATCTCAGCCAGTTTCTCACTCTGGCGATCTGGGGTGGCATCCTGATTGCCGTTGCCGCGGTTCCTCATCTGGGCGGCAAAGTGCTCCGGTAGACAACGATGACAAGATCGGAAGCCTCTCCCCGGATCGCGGTTCTCGACATTGGCAAGACAAACCTGAAACTGCTGGTGGCGAGCGAGGACGGCTGGCCGCTCGAAACACATTCGATCCCGAATATACCGAACACGGCAGGACCATATCTTGCCTATGATCTTGCTGGGCTGGAAGAGTGGTTCCTCGACACTTTGGCCGCGGTGACGCAACGCCACACCATCGGCGCGGTGATCGCGACCGCGCATGGATGTGGCGCCGTTCTTGTCGATGGTGACGATCCAGTGCTGCCGATGATGGACTATGATGCGGTCTCGCCGCCCGAGATCGACCAGGCCTATGCCCAGATTGCGCCTGCCTACGATGAAGTATTTTGCGGTATCAGCGGCGCGATGCGGCTCGGCAAACAATTGCTCTGGCAGGAAAGCGCATATCCGGCCGAATTCGTCCGCGCGAAAACCTATCTTACGACTGCGCAGTATTTCGCCGTGCGGTTCGGCGGGCGTGCTGCAAGTGAAATTTCGCAGCTCGCGGCTCAGGGCCATATCTGGGACCTTTTCCACCATCAGCCTTCCTCCCTGATGCGCAAGCGCGGATGGGATCGTCTTCTGCCGGAGCGGGCATCCGCCGGTGCGATGCTGGGGAGGGTTTCGGAGGCCGTAGCCAGGCGTACCGGCCTGGCGCGCTCGACCGAAATCCTCTGCGGCGTGCATGATTCCAACGCCAACCTGTTCCGCTACAAGGCCGCCGGCATGGCCGATACCTCGATCCTATCAACAGGTACCTGGATGATCGGCTTTCAGCGCGGCCTCGCGCTAGACAAGCTCGACGCCACACGCGGCATGGTGCTCAATATCGATGTCGACGGTGAGAACGTACCCTCCACGCTGATCGCGACAGGGCGCGAATATGACTTGATCAGCAGAGACCACGACGCTTCCGATGCAGCTGTCCTCGCCGCATTGCCGAGTCTACTGGCCCTCGGAACCCTGGCACTCCCCTCCTTCGTTGGGGATGACGGTCTGTTCCCCGGTGCAGCTCACCGCGGACGCATTATCGGACCTCGGCCCGAGACGCCAGCCGAATGGCAGGGGTTGGCCGTCCTCTACGCCGCATTCAGCGCAAACCGCTGTCTCGATGCGCTTGGCAGCTCGAAACACATCGTCATCGACGGTGGCTTCGCCGCCAACCAGCCCTTTGCGCGCACTCTGGCAGCGTTGCGGCCATCGCAGAGCGTCTCGGTGAGCCAATCTCGGGATGGAACGGCGCTCGGCGCGGCGCTGCTGTGGCGGAGATTTTCACGTGCGATTCCGGTTTCGAGCGTGGTGCTTGAAGCTGTCACGCCACTCGGCGAGGATGAGTGCAAACGCACCCTTTCCGCCGCCTATCAATCCTGGATTTCCTTTTCGGAGCACCCATCATGACAGACCGCAATCATGCCGATCTCCGCCGGGGCATCGTCGATACCTGCAAGGAGATGAACCGAAACGGTCTCAACCAAGGGACTTCCGGCAATCTCTCGCACCGGATTCCAAGCGGCATGCTGATCACGCCGACGAGCTTGCCCTACGAGCACATGCGGCCGGAGGACGTTGTTGCGATGGATTTTGCCGCGAATTACCAGGGCAGCCATCGCCCTTCTTCAGAATGGCGTTTTCATCGCGACATTCTGCGAGCGCGGGACGACGTAAGCGTCGTGCTTCACACGCATTCCACCTTCAGCACCATTCTCGCCGTGCACGAGCGTGGCATACCCTGCTTTCACTACATGGTCGCGGTAGCCGGTGGCAACGATATCCGTTGTTCGCCTTATGCCTGTTTCGGCACACAGGCGCTATCGGATTATGCCGTCAATGCACTCGAAGGACGTAATGCCTGCTTGCTCGGCCATCATGGCTTGATCGTAACGGCGCAGACATTTGAAAAAGCGCTTTGGCTTGCTGTGGAGGTGGAGACCTTGGCGAAGATGTATGTTCACGCGCTGGCGATCGGCGAACCTCCGTGCCTCAGCGAGACCGAAATGGCGCGAGTGCACGAACAGATGAAACGCATGGGCTACGGCCAGGCGCCCGATCTTGACGACGTCGGTGATGTTCCACGCGCCATGCCCCAGTCGAAACCGGCGCCACATTGACTCAGAGTGTCGTTGAACGCGGCTGGCGTTCTCTTCGCTAAGGAAACTTGCGGCCAACTTTAACAGCCGCTGGTGATCAAGCGAAAAATGTCACACAGCGAGCGAATATCCCTTGTGAATATCGAACTTCAAGGCGCCGTCGTCACGCATCTTCAACAAGGGCAATTGGCAATCGTCCTCATGAAACGTTATCAGTCGGTCAACTGACTCCGTTTTGCTCGAAACCTAATCAGTTCGCGAACTGACTCCATTTCTGCGAATCCCTATCAGTGAGCGGACTGACTCCGTTTCGTATGAAAACTCATCAGCTAGCGGACTGGCTCCGTTCGAGCGATTTGCCCCTCAGTGCGACCTGACGCCGTTTCGGATGTTTTCGGTCGCCGTAACTGGCGACGAAGCCCACCACCTCCGCGGCCGTTTGGCTTCTCACGCGACTGGCCGACCCGCCCAGCCAAACTGTGCTCGCTCGAGCGTTCAGCTGCTCTTGCAAGATTCACAATGAGATGCGGGCGGTGCCTTACAGGAGTTTACAGCATTCTCGCGGCTCGAATTCGCATCCAGAGAAGCAGAAAACTGATTGGATTCAGCTTGTTATATGGTGGGCGCACCAGGGCTCGAACCTGGGACCCGCTGATTAAGAGTCAGCTACGAGTTGAGTACTATCAATGACTTACTGGTCGCACCACTGGGCTTATCTGGCCGAAACTGGGCATTCGTCGCACGATAATGTCGTTGCATTACCGCACTGGTTTCACATTAGAAACGACGTCGTCGGAACAAGACGAACACGTTCGAGGCAGCAGCTAAATCCCGCGTACGACGAATGCCTTTCTCAAAGGAGACGTAACTTCCCACGTCCCCTGGAGGCCGGGTTCACACACGAAAGTGTCTCCACTTTTGAAGGACTTAAGCTGCGCCGGCATGAAGGGTAATCTTGCAGCTACTGGCATCCGCCAGTTACAAGTGGCCCAGAGACGTCTCCTTTTAGACCTCGATGCCGATCAATACTTCAATCCCCTTGGAAATGTATCCGACGGATCTAGCGTGAATTCAGCCCCACCGATGATCCAGGCGCGCCCCGTGATCTGTGGGACGACCGCGGGAATGCCGTCGACATCAGTGCGGCTGACCAACCGCCCTTCAAAGCGTGTACCGAACATCGACTCGCAGACGAGCGGTTGGTTCAGTCCAATTTCACCACGGGAGTGAGCCAAGGCCATTCGCACTGAGGTGCCCGTACCGCAAGGAGAGCGGTCAAAATAGCGCGGCTCCTTGACCATGAAGTTGCGCGCCGGTGCGCCTTGCTCCGGCTCTTCTGTAAAGAGCGACGAGCTAAGCCGCCCGAGATCAATTCCTGCCGGCTGCCTGTATCGAACTTGCTCGCGCGTTGCTTTGACGACTTCCAGTCCTAGGTCAACAAGCGTGTGAAGATCCTCCTGACGAACCCGCAACCCTAGTTGCTTGACATCAATCATCGCGTACACGTTCCCGCCGTACGCCACATCGACCACAATTTTGTCAAAACCGGGCACCTCGATACGAGCATTTGGCGCAAGAACGTAGGAGGGCACGTTCGTGAAAGTCACGTTGACAGCCTTTTGAGACTCCACCCGGACGCTTGTGACAATCAAGCCGGCAGCCGTATCTAGTCGAACTTCGGTAACCGGCTCTTTGACCCGAACCAGTCCACGCTCGACAAGCATCGTGACAAGGCCAATTGTTCCGTGCCCGCACATCGGCCAGAAGCCGCCCCCGCTCATGTAGATCACACCCCAATCGGAGTCAGGGAGCACGGGTGGCGTGAGGATAGCGAACATCATGGGCCCGTGGCCCCTGGGTTCGTTCACGAGTAGATCTCGTACCCACTCCAGATTCGTCCTGGCCCACGCCAGCCGTTCGTGCATCGAGTTGCCACGAATGGGCGGCAACCCCTCGACGATGACGCGCAGCGGCATCCCCTCCGCATGCGTGTCGACAGTCCGAATGAGCACCGGTGCATTCATTGCGACTTCTCCAGGGTCTATCGATTAAGCGTTCAGCGTGGGAGCGCATTGGTGGACATTAGAAACCACGCCGAAATTGCACAAGGGAACGCTTTTTGAGAGTGATTCAACCAAAAGGAATGAAAGAGAACCTGGCCAAGCTCGCGCGCCTTTGCCTTCGCTCTAGCGAAAGTGCCCTTTCCGCGCTCGGCCTGCCCCGTGGGATTCTCTCTTGTCCGAAGAGCCACATTATCGGCCCACCCCACCGATCCAGGTGGATACCGGAGATTTATCTAGCCAGTTCGTCGACGACTTGCATGGTCGCCGCATAAGCAATTTCCACGATCTCATCGATCTCAGATTCAGAAACGACCAGGGGCGGCGCGAACCCGAGAATATCGCCATGTGGCATTCCCCTCGCAATAAGACCGCGATCACGAGCAGCTTTAACGATCCTGGCGGCGACCTTAAGATTAGGATCAAATCGGCGTTTGGTTGTGCGATCGGCCACAAACTCAACTGCACCGAGCAGACCTACACCTCGCACATCGCCGACCACCTCCATTTGGGCAAAGCGCTCTTTGAGCCGCCTTTGAAAATGCGCACCCACGATGCGGGCTCTATCGCTAAGCCTTTCTTTTTCGAAGATATCGAGAACGGCGTTGGCTGCAGCAACCGAAATCGGATGACCGGAATAAGTATACCCATGCGAGAATACACCGACCCGATCTGCCGCCTCCTCCATGACATCGTAGATCTTCTTGTTAATGATGGCGCCTGAAAGAGGAGCATATCCGGATGTCAGCCCTTTCGCGATTGTAGTGAGATCAGGTTCTATATCGTACAGCAAGCTGCCGAAGTTTGCCCCGGTTCGTCCAAACCCGCAGATCACTTCGTCGGCGATCAGGAGGACATCATATCGCCGAAGAACGGCTTGCACTTCGCGCCAATATCCCCGAGGGGGCGGCACGATGCCTCCCGTTCCCAGTACCGGCTCAGCAATAAAGGCACCGACCGTTTCCGCTCCCTCTCTCACGATGAGCGCCTCGAGCTCGGCCGCGCGACGACGGGAAAATTCCTCCTCCGTCTCGCCTGGTTCGGACTCCCGGTAGAAGTGGGGCGCTCCGGTGTGCAGTACGCCCGGGACTGGAAGGTCCATGTTATCGTGGAAGAAAGATAGTCCCGTCATGGAGCTCGAGAATACCGAACAGCCGTGGTAGCCAAGCCTGCGAGAAATGATTTTTCTCTTTCGAGGCTGCCCACGAAGATGGTTGTAGTACCAAACGAGCTTTACTTGTGTCTCATTCGCATCTGATCCGGACAACCCGAAGAAGACCTTGCTAGGGGTACCTGGCGCCATTCGGATCACGCGATCAGACAGAATGGCCAGCTGTTCGGTCGTATGAGCTGCATAGTTGTGGTAGTATGCGAGATTGTAGGCTTGCCGCGCGATTGCTGCGGCAACGTCGGTTCGGCCATATCCGACGTTGACGCAGTAGAGGCCGGCAAATCCATCGATGTAACTACGACCTTCCGCATCCTCGATACGAATTCCCTTGCCGCCAGTAACGATCGTCGTTCCGACATTGCCGAGGGCGTATCCCTTAAGATCTGTCAAAGGGTGCAGCGTACTGGCACGGTCCAGCTTTGCGATGGCCTCTATATCGATCATCTCTGCTTCTCCAGGACTCTAAAGCTCTACCGTACACGCGACAGACACGGCATTTCGCACCCCGGCATTCGCTCTCCGCGTGTTCCCTTCCCCGGGCGAAAAATGGCGGGGTCTCTTAAGAGACCCCGCCAAGTCATGGGAGGAAACGCCCTAGAGAGGCGCATTGCCGTCTTTTGTCGCCTAACGGCGGCTCCGCAAACGGCTGCGGATCACCAGCAACTTTCGAATTCGAGCATGACCAGCGTCGCGGCCGGTCAGAATTGCTTTCGAACCTTTCACAGCGATCTGAAATGGAACGTGCCGCCACCGCCAGACACCATCCCAATGCCGGGAAAGTCCAGATGAGCGCCCGCGACAGCCACGTTTGCCTGTGCGGCGCGATGAAGCAATTTCTGCCGGGTGGCACGGGCCTCATTCTGATCCGCATCGAACTCCCAGCTCAGCTCAGGCCTGGCAAATTGGATCGAGGGTACGTGGACGATATCTCCCCAAACCAACAACGTTTCGCCGTTGCTCGAAACCTCGAACCCTGTGTGACCGACCTCGTGCCCATGAGCTTGCATGGACGTGATGCAGTCGCTCAGCTTGCACCCGTCATCCAATGGTAAACGGCGCGGCCGGAATCGAGCCAGCCTTTCGTTTCCGTCGAACATCGAGAGCTCCTCACGGGGGACAAATAGTCGACGAAGATTGGGAAATGCGTCGGCCCCGTCTGCGGCCACGAGCCCATTTGCATGATCGGAATGCGTATGCGTCAAAGCGACCGCGTCAATTGCCTCGCGCACCACGCCTGCCTCGTTCAGAGCACTCAACAGTAGACCCATCGTTGGCTCCCACGAGTTTGATGCTCCGGTGTCGATGAGCGTGTGCTGATCACCCTCGATGATGAGAAAGGCATTGACCGACAAACGAAGCCGACCTTCGACCAAGTCGACTTGCTGCGGAAGCTCGGCCCCAAATGGCCGCCCGTCCGTCTGACGCAATCTACTGGGCGGCATGTCAACGTAACCATCACGCAGAGCAACGACGCGGAGCTCGCCCATCGCGTACTCGACGTGATTGATCCCGAAACTAACCTTTTGCATGATGGCGCGCTCCAATCAGCAGCTTGCAAGTTGCAACGATATGACCTTGTCTTGGGCTGTGACCAGCTGGTCTCGAGGATGACGCTTTCTGACGCGCCTCAACTGCCTTCTCATCCGAACAATCCTCGTCGAGTATGGCAGCGGCTACTCCGACCCAATAGTATGCGTACGCGCTCACGGTGTTCTCTTAATCAGAACACCAGCTCCCTACGCTCCGGTGGCTCGTAACGTCATGTGGCGATGTGCACGATCGCCTCGATCTCGACGGTCATACCGTTTGGAAGCGAAGACACCCCAACTGCCGCACGAGCGTGACGACCTGGGTCGCCGAGGACCTCGACCAACAGATCCGAGCAACCGTCAATAATCTTTGGGTGCTGAGTGAACGTCGGTTCAGCGTTTACCATGCCGATCACTCTCGCGACCGCCACGATCCGGCTAAGCTCGCCAACCGCACTCTTCAAGGTCGCGAGCATGTTCAGACCAGTTAGCTGCGCATCGGCATAGGCCCGTGGAATATCCGCCTCCGAAGTGACCTTCCCAAGGCGATACGTGTTGTCTGCCAGTCGAGGTCCATGACCGGCCAAGAATAAGACGTCCCCAACTCGGCGATAAGAAACGTAGTTGCCTCGCGGCGGTAACGCCGCTGGCAACGTCAATCCCATCGCCACGATCTTCTCTTCTGGTGACATTGTTCGATCTCACTTGCTTAGCTGGACGGGCGCCCGCGCTTGGACGGCCCCTCAGCACGTGAGACCGTCAGCCATGACACGCTCTATGATACTACTCGGAACGCAGATCCCGCTACTGAAAGGCTTTGTCGTTCGGCTTCTCAAACGCCTCGCGAAGCTGATCGGACATCGGGAAATTCAAGTTGATCCCCTTGGGCGGAATCGGGGACATGAACCACTTCTTGTAGAGTTCGCTCGCCTTGCCAGATTGCATGAACGCAACGAGCGTTTCATCGACGAGCGCCTTGAAGTCCGGATCATCCTTACGCAGGACGAGCGCATAGGCTTCGAACGATTGGGGTTGTCCGACGATCTCGTAGTCCTTGGCATCCGACGATTTTGCCATCTGGCCGTAAAGGAGCGCGTCATCCATGAAGAGAGCGGCCGCGCGACCGGTTTGCAGCGTCAGGAACGATTCAGCATGATCTTTCGCACTGATGATGTTCATCTTCAGATTGTTCTTGTTGTTGACCTCACGAAGGATCTGTTCGGGCGTTGTGCCCGCTATGGTGACGACGTTCTTCCCGGCAACATCGGCGAACTCCTTGATACCCGCACTCTTCTTCACGAGCATCCGTGTACCGATGACGAATGTCGTATCGGAAAAGGCGACTTGCTTCTGCCGGGTCGTATTGTTGGTCGTTGAGCCGCACTCCAGGTCAATCGTGCCGTTGATGATGAGCGGGATCCGGCTCAAAGGCGTGGTGGTCACCTCTTTCACCGCAAGATCTGGCAGGTTCAGCTTCTGTTTGAGCACCGTGACGATAAGGCCGCAAAGTTCTCTGGAATAGCCGATCACCTGTTGGTCATTGTCGAGATAGGAGAATGGCACAGCAGAGTCCCGAACCCCCAAGGTGATGACGCCGTTTGCCTTGACCTTTGCCAAAGTGCCTCCCTCCTGACCAAGCGCAGGCGAGCCGACTAACAGGGCACCGAGCACCAGAGAATTAGCCCACTTTGACATATCGTCCTCCTCTTTGAAGAATTTGCACGCCGGCGGACGCAAGCAGCGAAATGACGAGATACACGCTGCCTGCAAACAGGATCATTTCGACCGTGTTGCCATCGCGATCGGCGATGTTCTTCGCAGACCGGAAGAAATCAGCGAGGCCGATGACGTAGACGAGGGACGTGTCCTGGAAGAGGACGATGCCCTGCGTCAGGAGGGCGGGAACCGTGGCGCGCAGCGCCTGAGGAAGCACGATCAGCCGCATCGCCATCAGATACGGCATACCCAATGCATTGGCCGCGCTCAGCTGGCCCCGCGACACGGCCTGAATCCCAGCGCGGATGATTTCGGAGTAGTAGGCAGCTTCGAACAGGGAAAATGCCACCATCGCCGAGACCAGACGAATGTCGGTGCGCGGTGACACGCCAAACAGATTCTGGATGACCTGCGGCACCATCAGGAAGAACCACAGGAGCACCATGATCAACGGAATAGATCGCAGGAGCATCACGTACCCCTGCGCGAACAACGCAAAGGGTCTGAAAGAAGACAGGCGCATGACGGCGAGAATCGCGCCCCAGACGATACCGAAGACAACCGCTATCGCGGTGATCTTGAGACTCGTGACCATGCCCGCCGCAAGAGCGGGGAGTGAGTTTGTGATATCGGACAACAAGTCGATAGCGGTCATCACTTGCCCCCGATATAGCCAGGCAAACGTACTGAGACTTCGACCTGACGCATGATCAAAACGACGATCACGTTGATCAAGATGTAGACTGCCGTGGCCACCGCGAAAGACTCGTAAGGGTGAGCCGTGTAATCAACAAGCTGCTGCGCTTGAGCCGAGAGCTCCAATAGACCGATCGTCGAGGCCACGGCCGAATTCTTGAACACGTTGATCATTTCGGAGGTCAACGGGGGAATTGCGACACGAAAGGCGACGGGAAGCAGCACGTACCGGTAGGCTTGAGGCAGCGTCAGGCCCAATGCGAGAGCCGCGGATCGTTGTCCCTTGGGGAGCGTCTCGATGCCGGAGCGGATCAACTCACCCACCCGAGCGCCCATATACAGGCCCAGGCACAACACTGCGGATGTCATCATCTGGGTTGCAGCGGGAAGCTGCTTGAACCATGTCCCAACGTTGTCCGGCAGCAGTTCGGGGAGCACGAAGTACCAGGCGAATAACTGAACGATCACCGGGACGTTTCGGAAGATGCCGACATAGGTCGTTCCCAATGCCGCAAGCCACCGGTTCGGGGTCGTGCGTAGCACCCCCATCACCACTCCGACCGCGAATGCGATCAGGCTTGCTGACAGCGCCAAAACGACCGTGTTGTACAATCCGGCAAGCAGCCACCCCAGATAGTTCGTGGGCTCTCCAGTCGACACGGGCTGTAGAAAGACGCCCCAGTCCCAGGAATAATTCTTGAACATACGTTGTCTGTCCCTTCGGTCCTGGCCAGCGACAACGTCTAATGTTGGAGAATTCGAGAAAGAAACTGCCTCGCACGGTCAGTTCGCCCCTCGATATTCCCGAAGAACTCGGCTTTCGAGGTGTCTTCGATGATCCGACCCGCGTCCATGAAGATCACGCGATCCGCCACCTTTCGCGCAAAACCCATTTCGTGGGTGACACACATCATCGTGGTGCCCTCTCGCGCGAGCTGGACCATGACATCCAAAACCTCGTTGACCATTTCCGGATCGAGAGCCGACGTCGGCTCGTCGAACAGCATGCAGATCGGATCCATGCAGAGTGCGCGGGCTATCGCCGCACGCTGCTGCTGTCCGCCCGAGAGTTGAGCTGGATACTTCGCCGCCTGATCCTTTAGACCGACACGGTCCAGATACGTCCGGCCCTTGTCCTCGGCCTCATTTCGCTTTCGGCCCAAGACCTTGATTTGTGCGATCGTCAGGTTCTCAATGATCGACAGGTGCGGGAAGAGTTCGAAATTCTGAAACACCATGCCAACCTTCGACCGCAGCTGGGAAAGATTGGTCTTCGGCGAGCACACGGATGTTCCGTTGACTCTGATGTCGCCTTTATTGATCGGCTCAAGGCCGTTGATCGTCTTGATCAGAGTTGACTTGCCCGATCCGGACGGTCCGCACACCACCACGACCTCTCCCTTGGCGACCTCGGTGCTGCAGTCTGTCAGAACCTGAAACGTTCCGTACTGCTTGGACACGTTGTTGATCTCGATCATGACAAAGCGCTTTCAAAAGGCTTGGTACGACCTGCCAAACAGGCTGCGCCTGGCAAATGATTGGGCCAGCCGGACATCAGTTGCGGCCCATTTCGCGCTGATATCTGGCTTCGTTCTCTGCGTTCAGAGGGTAGAGCCCGGTGAGCGGATGACCATTGCGCACCTCGCGAAGGATCCACGTCTCGAGATCCTCCTGCTCGGCAGCGATAGAAGCGACGTCCTCAGCCATCGCGACGGGGATGACGATTGCGCCATCGTCGTCCGCCACGATGATGTCTCCCGGGAAGACGGCCACTCCGCCACACGAGATCGGCTGCTCCCAGCCGGCGAAGGCCAGTTGCGCGACGGCGGGCGGGGCGGCAATTCCGTTGCACCAGGTCGGCAATTCGCTCGCGATGATGCCCGCACGATCGCGGACGACGCCATCGCTGACGAGACCGTTGACGCCGCGGGCGTGCATGCGCGCGCATAGGATATCTCCGAAGATCCCCGCGTCAGTCGTCCCCAATGCATCGGCGACCGCAACGCAGCCTGGCGGCATAGCCTCGACGGCGGCGCGGGTCGAAACAGGCGAAGACCACGCGGCCGGGGTGTTGATGTCCTCACGCCCTGCGATGAACCGCAGCGTGAACGCCGGACCCACGATCTTGGGTTGGCCATGCAATAGCGGCGCAGTCCCACGGATCCAGACGTTTCGTACGCCCTTTTTGAAGAGGACGGTCGTCAAGGTCGCAGTGGTCGCCCGCGCGAGGGTGGAAATTACCTGATTATTGGTCGTCATCTCGCCACGCCCTTTAAACGCCCATGCCCTTCAAACGCCGGGGATCACCGACGCCGAACAATCGAACCTGGGACATAGAAAGCCTGCGCGCTGGCCAGGAAAGCGACGACATCCGCAGGCGGATCTCAAAGTCTCGTCGGTTTCCTCTTTGCGCTAAATTTAGTGTAGCGACGGAATTAAATTCCTCAATGGAATTATTTTCGAAGGATTGAAGAGCAAATGGAATGTATTGAGGGCTGCTCGGCACCGCGATCAGACCCGTCAAGAATCCTCAACACGCCAAGGTCGAACTTTCGCATGAGGGTACGTGTCATCGTCCGTTCGACAGACTTACGCTATGAGAGTGAATCAATCTACATTCGCCTGCTTCTCACAGGCGCCGTTTGAGACGAGCCAAGAGACGTGACCGCTCGGCGTGATCGCCTCGGTGGTCCGGTCACAGCATCTCCCGAAGAACGGCAAACGAGGGATAGCTGTCTATGTCCGCGCCATATCGAGCGGAGGAGCGGTCTCAGATGGAATCGGGCACAGATATGGGTGGCGCGACGTGCGTGCGGCGTGATCCGCCTTGGCCGCGGCCAGCAGCGCAGGATCGGCCAACACCTTGCACGCCGTCGCCGCCATGACCTTGGCGACATGCACCATGCCCTTGTGTGCAGCCGGCATCTTGCCCTGCGTTACAAGCTGCCAGGAATGGAACGGCGTGCCGATGGCAACGACCGCGCCGGAGGCCTGGACGGTCGGCACGGCCCAACTGACATCGCCCACATCGGTCGAACCCATCAATGGTTCGCGCTTGGCGTCCAAGGGCACGACTTGCTCGCACAGCGCCGTGTCGCTGCGCGGCTGGCCGACGGAGCGATAAACGAAGTCGAAATCCTCTTCCGACAGCGTGGCCTGGATCTGCCGGGCGAAGCTGCGGTCGGCGTCCTCGAAAGGCGGTGGACCGAGCTGGTCAAAGACGTCGGACATTGCGCGTTCCAGCGGGTCGTTACCCAGCAGGTTCGAGACCGCGCTGATTACCTGCACCGCGACCGAGGTCTCCGTCATCAGCGCCGCGCCTTGGGCGATCTTGCGAACCCGTTCCAGCAGCTCTCGCATGCCGGCGAGATCGCGCGCACGCACCGCGTAACGAACCTTGGCGGTTACCTGCACCACGTTGGGAGCGATGCCGCCGGAGTCGAGCATCGCATAATGGATGCGCGCGTCGCTCGGCATGTGCTCGCGCATGTAGTTGACACCGACATTCATCAGCTCGACAGCATCGAGCGCACTGCGGCCAAGATGCGGCGCTACCGCCGCATGCGCGGCGCGGCCCGTAAACGTGAAGTCGATGCGGGTATTTGCGAGCGAGGTCGCCGGCATCACTTCGCAAAAGCTCGACGGGTGCCAGGAGATCGCCACGTCGACGTCTCCGAAGGCGCCGTCGCGCACCATGAAGGTTTTCGCCGCGCCGCCTTCCTCGGCCGGGCAGCCGTAATACCTGACACGTCCCGGCAAGCCTTGGCGAGCGAGCCAGCCCCTCACCGCAACGGCCGCCAGCATGGCGCCGGCACCCAACAGATTGTGGCCGCAGCCATGACCGTTGCCGCCGATCTCGATCGGGCGCGGCTCGGCGATGCCGGCTTGCTGGCTGAGGCCCGGCAGTGCGTCGTATTCGCCGAGGATCGCAATAACGGGACCGCCCTCGCCGGCCTCGCCGATCAGCGCTGTCGGAATCCCGGCGATGCCCTGCGTGACCTTGAAGCCATGACGCTCGAGTTCGGCCGCGTGCTCGGCGGCGGAGCGGGTTTCGGTGTAGCAGATTTCGGGTATGGCCCAGATCCGATCGCTGAGCGCGATGAAGGCCTGCTGCTGGTCGTCGACCAACTGCCAGATGTCGCTGCTGTCGTTCATGCGCCCGTCTCCTCGCGGCCGGTTCGATAATTGAGATTCAGGATGCCGACGAGCGAGGCCAAACCGATCGCAATCACGTAGAACGCCGGAGCGAGCTTGCTGCCGGTCACCTCGATCAACCAGGTCACGATCAACTGGCCGAAGCCGCCGCTGAGCATCACGCCGAGCGCGTAGACCGACGAGAAGCCGGTGACGCGAACGTTTTTCGGGAAATTCTCGGTGAGCGCGATGAAGAAGCCACTGCCGAGCCCCTGCACCGCACTCATCACGGCGATGATCAGCAGCAATCCCGTGGTGCTCGGTGCCGCCGTCAACAGCAGGAACGCGGGATAGGTGAGCACGATGACCAGCACGCGTGACAGCACCAGGAAGGTCTTGCGGCCGAAGCGATCGGTCAGCACGCCGCCGATCGGCGAGAACAGCAGCATGAAGGCGCCGCCGACCATGGCCGCAGCCGAAGTGCTGGCCGGGGACAGGCCGAGCTCGCGCACGTCGTAGGTCGGCATATAGAGGTTGAGGATGACGTAGGACGCGTTGGCACCGAGCATCCCGAGCAGCGCCCACAACACGCTCGACCAATGCAGCCGGACCACATCGCCGACTGGACTATGCGCTGCGGCCGCCTTCGCCGGCGCAGGCTCGAGCGTCTCTTCGACCGCGCGCCGCAGATAAAGGCCGACCGGCACGATTCCGATGCCGCACAGGAAAGGAAGACGCCAACCCCAACTCGCCATGATGTCGGGCGACAGGCTGACGCTGAGCAGCCACACCACGCCGGCGCCGAGCATGACGGCCAGCCCCTGGCTCGCGGATTGCCAGCTCGCGAAAAAGCCGCGTTCGTCGGCGGGAGCGGATTCGGCAAGCAGCGTCGTCGACGCTCCGGTCTCGCCGCCGGCCGAGAATCCCTGGAGCAACCGCCCCGCCAGCACGACGAACGGCGCCAGCAGTCCCGCCTGCTCGTATGTGGGCGTCAGCCCGATCAACGCGGTCCCGACCGCCATCAAGACCAGCGTCAGGTTGACCGCCGCCTTGCGGCCGCGGCGGTCCCCATACGCGCCGATGACAAGACCACCGAGCGGCCGCGCGCAATAGCCCGTGCCGTAGATTCCAAGTGAGAGGAGAATTTGCGTTCCCGGCGCCTGGGTCGGGAACACCAGCTTGCCGATGGTCACGGCAAAGAACGTAAACAGGGTGAGATCGAAATATTCCAGCGCGTTGCCGATCGACACGGCGGCGATGAGGCGGAATCTGGATGGGGTCTCGACCGACGCTGCGAGCGTCATCGACATGGTGCTCTCCGTCATCTCATGAGGGGGACGTCGTGGCCGCGCGCGCTGTGGCCATTTGTCAGCTTAATGAAGACCAATCGGGCCGAAACTGAAAAATCGACCTGGATGCATAACCATATGGTAATGTCATGATATAATACCCTTAACTCTCGGATCTTTTACCTGATCTACGCATAACCGTGAGGAAGCCGGATGACGCCACGATGGGCAGAGCGCATCAAACTTCGCCAGCTCCGCGTCGTCCTGGCGGTTGATGAACACGGCAGCATCACCCGCGCGGCCGAGCATTTGTTCATCACCCAGGCCGCGGTCTCCAAGGTGATCGCCGAAGTTGAAACCCTTGTTGGCACCGAGCTGTTCGAGCGGAAGGGACGCAGCATCACCCCGACCGACGCCGGCCATCATGTGATCCGCACCGCGCGCCGCATTGCGAACGAACTGAAGCTGCTTGGCGAAGAGGTGGTGCTGATCTCGGAAGGTTGCGCGGGTCTCCTGATCATCGGCTTGCAGGCGATCTCGATACTGCAGCTCGTCGCACGGGTGGTGGCGACGATGAAGGCGCGCCATCCACGCGTCACCATCCGTCTGGTCGAGGATACGCTACCGAACCTGCTGCGTGAGCTGCGCGCCGGCAGGGTCAATCTGGTGTTTGGACGGTTGATCCGCGGGCTGCTCACGCCGGATCTCGACGGTGCGCAAATCCTGTCCGAGCCCTATGTCGTTATCGCCAGCTGCGGCCACCCGCTGCTACAGCAGCCGACGCCGGACTGGGAGGAAGCGTGCGGCCATGTCTGGTGCCTGCCGCTTCCGGGGACTCCGATCCGTGAGCATTTCGCCGATTCGATGTCCGCGCTGCACATCCCTATGCCGGTGCGTGCGATCGAAACGACCTCCGCCGCCACGATAGCGACGCTGCTGCAGACCATGCCGCTGCTCGCTCTCGCGCCCGCCAATCTCGCCGAGGAATGGGTGCGCGGCGGCGTTTGCATGATCACATCGCTGCAATTGCCGGCCCGGCCCGAACCGATCGGGCTGATCTGGTCCGCCACAGCCTCCTTAAGCTCGAGCGCCCGCATTTTCCGCTCGGAGACCATGGCGATATTGCACGCGCCACCGGTTGACGGCTGAGACCTGAAGCAAGAGGTGATTTGCAGCCGGACATTAGTCCGCGGCGTTGACCTTTCGTGTCAGCCGTCCTCAGTTCGCCAAGCTGACGCGATAAGACTGAATCACGCTGCTTTCACCCGCTTCTTCCAGGCGACGATCGAGTCGTGCCAGGAGACGCGACAGCTCTGCGTGATCGTCTCGGTCGAGCGACGGTCCGGGCGCTCGCGTGGCAGCTGACGCGATCAGGCCGCGACGACGGAAGATTTCCTTCCGAATTGCGAGTCCAACTCCGACCTGCCACTCATGGCGGATGAGCGGAAGAAAGATGTCGTAGAGGTTCTCGGCTCCTTCCGCGTTTCCGGCGAAAAACCTGTTACATATCTCAACCAGAATCTCCGGAAAGGCCACGCCGGTGTTGGCCCCATCCGCGCCTCGTGCAAGCTCCTGGGGCAGATGCAAGCCGCTGTTACCGACGAGAATGGACACTCGGCGACGTCCGCCACGTTCCTCTTGCGTGCGCATTTTTGTAATCTTGCGGAGCGCCGAACCCTCTTCGTGCTTCAAGATCTGAATATTCGGTACGCGCTCTATGATGCGACCAAGCGTGTCCGCGGAGATGTATACCCCCGTGCTCTGCGGATAGTCCTGCAATGCGATCGGCACGTGTTCACCAATCCGAGCGGAAATCGCTTCGAAGAATGCAAGCACTTGGTCTTCGGACTTCAGCGAGGACGCCGGTGCCACCATGATGCCGGAGGCCCCTTCGCCCATCATCGCCTCGGTAAAGGAAGTAAACTCGTTAAACCCTGCTTGTGAGACGCCGGTGATCACTTGGGCGCGACCGTCGAGGCGACGAACCACGCGCCTGACCAGATCGATGGATTCTTCTTTCGACAGCTTGGTCGCTTCGCCCATGAGGCCCAGCAAGGTAATGCCGGGCACGCCGATCTCCAGGAAGAAGTCGACGAGTCGGTCCATGCTCGCAAAATCGATCGCGCCGTTGTCCAGAAATGGCGTCACCGAGATCGGGTAAAGCCCGCGCGCCGTGGTGCTGATGAGGTTCGTCATGTTCTCGTTCTCGCGTAAGGGTTCTTGAATGGCGGCAGCTAATGATTGGCGGGCCTGACGGGTACCGTTATCGAACCCCGAAGATAACATCTGCATGCACCGGAAAGGCGAACGCGATCGTGGTGGATTGAACACTCGATCTGCCCTTCTCGCGTTGAGAGCTGCCGGGCATGCAGCGTGGCCTTGCCGAGACGCTGGCCCCAGAATGGTGCCAGGGTGCAGTGTGAGGTTCCTGTGACGGGGTCCTCCGGAACGCCCTTGGCTGGCGCAAAATATCTGGACACGAAGTCGCAGGCGTCGCCGGGTGCGGTGACGATGAGCCCTGGCAGCCGCAGGTCCGAGACCGCAGGCATATCCGGCGCTACCGCGCGGACAGCGGCTTCGTCGTTCAGGACGCATACGTAGCGATCCACGCTCTCGTAGATTTCGTTGATGCGAGCCCTCAGCGCAGTCTCGAGCTCGCATTTTGATATGGATGTCGGCACAGTCGGTCTTGCCGGAAAGTCCAGAACGTAATCGCTTTCGCGTATGTGAACATAGAGCGGCCCACTTGCCGTCGCCAACTCCACGACGGATCCCGTCTGTGCAAGCCCGAGTGCCTGGTGCATGATGGCGACGGCGGCCAGGGTTGCATGGCCGCAAAGGGGAACTTCCTGGGCCGGAGTAAACCAGCGCAGAGGAACCGGATGCTCGCTGGGGCGCATGAATGCGGTTTCGGATAGATTGTTTTCGGCCGCGATGGCCTGAAGAATATCGTCCGGAAGCCAGGAGTCGGTAATGGCAACAACGGCGGCAGGATTGCCTCCGAAGACGACCGAAGAAAAGGCGTCGACCTGCCAGATCGGAAGAGTCATTTCACCACTCATGAACTTGCCGTTTGCCTCGTCCGTTTTGCGGATGTCTATTTACGCAGCGCGGCTTCGAACCGCCCTGCGCTCGGGATGCTGTCACTTAGCGCGGCAGCAATGGCAGCAAGTCGTTCCTCCGAAACTTTGCCGTGCCCCAGTGTTTTCAGCTTCTTCAACAACTGCGCGTCTGTGAAAGGCCGACCAGGATCCCCGTCGGCAGTGTCCCTCTGCTCTTCGTATCTCTTGCCGTTGCGCGTATCGATCTGAACCGTCGTCGGTGTGGTCGACGGATAAAGTGCATCAAGCATTGGATCATGCTCCAGGACCACCCGCTCTGCGAGAGCCGTCACGTCGGCGCTCTCAAGAGTCCGGGTCGACAGTGGAAGCAACGCGTCGGCGCCTTTGACGAGCGCCACCGCGATTGCAAACGGCAGGCTGAACTGGGCCGACTCGAACGAGGTCGGCTGCGCTTCATTCGGCAGCTCGATCGTCGTGCGGAACGTGCGTACCGTGATGCGGTCGATGTCCTCGACCGCCAGCCGCTCGCGTGCCGCGATCGCCGTTGCGGCGTCAATTGGCGCATGCGCCAGCCGGCAACACGTGTAGCGCTTGAAGTACGTTCTCTGGAACGCGAACGCATCCGGTGACTTGGGAGAAATCCGGCTAGTGTCGAAAATGCCGACACTCTCGACAGCATCCGGATCTCCTTGATAGCCCAGTTCGGCCAGGAGCGCCGAAGCGATGCCGGACAGGAGGCCGAAGGGGACGCCTTCTTTGATGTGGCCCGTCATTTTTTTCCGGACACCGGCCGCAGCGACCAACGGCGCGGCGTGGACCGAAAGAGAGATGGCATTGGCGAGCTTCTCCCTATCGAAGCCCAGACAAATGCCGGTGGCAACCGCGGCCCCAACTCCTGCCCAACGACCTGAGGCAAAGAACGGCGGCGCCTCTGCAGCCCCGAGCCGTCCGCCAATCTCACAACCGGCGAGGATCGCATGCGCGAAAGTATCCGCGGACACATCGTTAAGCGAGCCAAAAACGGATGCGGCCGGCACGACGGCGGCGCCGAGGTGGCCGCGAGCCGCGCGGTTGCCATCATCGATATCCAGCGATGACATCGCGGACGAGTTGACGAATGCGGCCCCGATCGGGGTCACATTGGCGGCACTAGAGAACCACGGAGCCACGTATCCCGAACCGAAACCTCGTACGGCACATTTCGTCGCAATGTTCGCGGCCGGGGAATCATATCCTGCGACGGCGGCGGCTGCGGCGTCGATGAGGCACTGCTTGAGCAGGGCGCGGTTGGCGGCGACTTCCGACTCCAGCTGCAATGCAAGAGCGGCGAGTTCGTAGGAAAGCTCGTTCTTCATTATACCAGCTCAATGGTCCGATCGAGGCGTCTGCTATCCAGGGACAATGCGGATGGCACGCGCAGGCGGGGTGGCATTGCCGTCCAAGCGCAGGCGCGATCCGGCTGCGTTCGTCCACTTCTCATCTGCCGAGGACAACGTCAGTGGGCGCGGATGTCCGCAACGAACTTTTGAGCCCGGGGATGACGGGGCGCGGCAAAAAACTCCGAAGGCGTGGTGCTCTCCAGAACTTCTCCATCCGCGATGAACCAGACGCGATGCGCCACGTCGCGCGCAAATCCCATCTCGTGCGTCACGCAGATCATGGTCATGCCGTCGCTTGCAAGCTGCTTCATTACTTGAAGAACCTCGCCAACCATCTCCGGATCGAGCGCGCTCGTCGGTTCGTCAAACAACATGACCGGAGGATTCATGGCCAAAGCGCGCGCAATCGCCACCCGCTGCTGTTGGCCACCCGAAAGCTGGCCGGGAAACGCGTCCGCCTTGCTCTTCAATCCGACTTTGTCGAGCAATTTCAGGGCCCGATCGTGAGCCTCGCTCTTCTTGAGGCCGAGGACAGTGATCGGCGCCAGGGCAACGTTATCCTTGGCACTGAGATGTGGGAAAAGGTTGAACTGCTGGAAGACAAACCCTATCCCGCTGCGGAGCCGGTTCACGGACGTCTTGCGATCATTGACGTCGGTTTCGCCAACGATGATCTGTCCCTTATTGATCGGTTCGAGCCGATTAATGGTGCGAATGAGCGTCGATTTCCCTGATCCCGACGGCCCGCAGATTACAACGACTTCGCCACGTTCAACGCGCCCATTAACGTCGTTGAGAACCCGATGTGATCCATACCACTTACTGACGTTGATGAACTCGATCATGACGGCACTCGCGCGAGGGAGGGATTCTCGGGGATTGGTTGACTTGTCAATCTCGACCGCTTCCGCAGCACGCGACTTTCGACAACGCGCGAAAGGCAGCTCAGCGAATAGCACAGGATGAAATAGATCGCGGCAAGAATGAAATAGACCTCGAAGGGACGCGTCAGCAGCTGAGCATTGATGCTGTTCGCGGAGAACGTGACTTCTTGAGCGCCAATGATATAGGCCAATGACGTGTTCTTCACGATCAGGACGAACTGGTTCATCATGCTTGGCAGGCAGTTGAACAGGGCTTGGGGCAGGATCACCTTGCGAAGCATCGCCGGGTAGCTCATCCCCAGGGAGCGTGACGCCTCCGTCTGCCCTTTTGGAAGTGCCTCGAGCGCCGCGCGAATTGCTTCGCCAAGATATGCGCCCTCGTAGATCACCAGCGCGCAGATCACCGTGACCTCCGGTGAACTCGTTACGCCGGTCACCAGCGGCAACACGAAGAAAGCCCAGAAGATGATGAGCAGGAGCGGAATCCCGCGAACCGCCGTGACGTAAACCGCCGCGGCCCGTCGAATTGCGTGGACGGGACTGGTGCGCGCAACAGCAACCCCCACGGCCACCGGGAACGCAAGCAAGAGCGCGGCGATCGACATCAACAGCGTTAGAGCCAGACCTCCCAGCGGGCCATCCGGATATTGGCCCACGAGCAGCAGCAGACCGTATTGTGAGAGTATTTCTGTCATGGACCCACAATCACCGTGTGAAGCGCGCCGACTGCTGTAGGCGACTTCCGATCGCCATCAGCGTCAGTGTGCACGCGAGATAGATGAGCGTTGGTGTGAGGTAGGCTGGGAATGTCGCGTATGTCTCGCCGTCGAGCTGCCGAGCGACGTACATGAGTTCCTTGACCCCGATGGCCAAGGCGAGACTCGTGGTCTTCAGCAACCCGAGTGCCTGGCTGACCAGCGCTGGAGCCGCCCCGCGTACGGCCTGGGACACCACCACCCAGCGCATCGCCTTCAGGTAGCTCATGCCAAGTGCGCGTGCGGCCTCCATCTGACCGGGCGGAACAGCACGAATTCCGCTTCGCATGTCTTCGGAAATGTATGCCGCAGCGTTCAGCGAAAGAGCGACGACGGCAAAGAAGAACGCGCTGAGATGGGCATTTGCGAAGGCATGCCACGATTGCGGAAGGATCTGTGGCACGCCGAAATACCAGACAAAGATCTGGACGATGCTCGGTACGTTTCGATGGTATTCCACAAACGCCCCGACGGCCGCAGACGGAAGCCAACCGGACATCCGTATCACGACCAGCAGGGCGCCAAGCGCGTAGGCGGCGATCGCTGAAGCAACGAACAGCTCGAGCGTTGTCAAGGTGCCGCGCAGGAACAAGAGCTGGACATCAGGATCAGCGAGCACCGCAAGCGAATGAAAGTTCATGATCGTCGGTCTCGTTGCTGCACGGTTGGAGTGTCGACCTATTCGAACTCTGAGGCCGGTGTGACCTTTTTCTCCCGTGCGAGCTGGTACTCGTTCGATTGGCCATACCAGCGATCCCAGATCGTTTGCAGGCGGCCGGAGCTCTCGAGCTTGTCGAGAGCGGTATTGACTGCCGCAAGGAGGGCGGGCTCACCCTTCTTTACGCCCACGCAGTCGTGCTCCCAGAAAAGCGCTTCATCGAGGAACACGGTTTGCCCGTTCGAGCGGTTATGAAATCCAACCGCTGCGCTCTTGACCATGGCCATGCCCTGCACCTTGTCTTGCGCAAGTGCCAGGTAGGATGACGGACCGTTGTCGAAGCTGACCACCTCGCTGTTTGTCAGCTTTTGCCGCGCAAACACTTCCGACGTCGACCCTCTATTGGCGCTAACCTTCTTTCCCGCCAAATCGGCAAAGCTCTTGATGCCGGAGTCTTTCTTTACAAGCACGGAAACCGGAACGTTCATATAGGCGGAGGAGAAGTCGATCTGCTTGGCCCGAACCGGAGTATAGGCCAGGGACGCCGTCATGACATCGATGCGCCCTGTCTCAAGAGAGGGAATGCGCGCATCGACGGAGACGGTCTTGAGATCCAGCTTCACACCGAGGTCTTCCGCGATGGCTGCGCAGACATCGACGTCAAGCCCGACGATACTGCGGGTCTTCGCATCCTGGTATCCGAGCGGAACCAGATCCCCGAAGACGCCGCACGTCAAAACGCCCCTCGATTTGATATCGGCGAGTTGATCGGACCAGGCTGCCGAAGAGCAAAATGCGAGTCCGAGAACTACCAGCGCTACTCTTTTCATACGTATGTCTTCCCCTGAACAACACGACAAAAGATGATTGCGAAAAACTTGGGTAACTCGCTTCGCTCAACCTCGCCTGCCCGCGTCAAGCATCGGTCCACATTGAACGACGCGCACGCTGCGCAACCGCCGGAACTACCTGCGGGAGCTCGTCAAACCGACCGCAGTGCCGCCGCGGCGTGTTCGGAAAACGTTCGGCGGCGCGCTCTGCTCGTCATCCCAACATGTCCTTCAAATACTGGGAATCAAGCCACCATCGACGCGAACAGTCGAACCCGTGACATAGGAGGCCTGCGCGCTGGCGAGGAAGGCGATGACATCCGCATATTCTTCCGGCCTGCCGTATCGGCCGAGCGGAATGCTTGCGGTACTCTCGGCGGCGACCTGGTCAACCGGCCTCCCCTCCCGCTTCGCCTTTTCAGCGTCCAGAAACTGAATGCGATCGGTGGCAATTCGTCCTGGAACAACAACGTTCACCGTTATCCCATCTCGCGCGACTTCGCGCGCGAGGGTTTTAGACCAGCCCACAAGCGCGCTGCGTAGCGTGTTCGACACACCGAGGTTGGGGATAGGTGCAATCACGCCGGACGAGGCGCTCGTGATCACGCGCCCCCATCGCTTGGCTCTCATTCCTTCGAGCACACGATCCGTGATCGCGATCACGGGTTGGACCATCTTCTGAAAGTTGGCCGCCCAAACGGTGGCGTCGATGCCCGACACTGGAGAGGGCGGCGGCCCGCCGGTGTTGTTGATCAGGATGTCTACCGGCCCGAGCTGCTTGGCGACCAACTCAAGGTTCGCCTGGATGATCGACAGGTCGGAGATATCCCAAACAATCGGCAGGGCTGACACGTCCTTGGTGCGAAGACGCTGAGCCACGGCGTCCAATCCATCGCCGTTGATATCCGCGATCGCCACCTGGCAGCCTTCGCGCCCCAGTGCCAGCGCAATGGAGGAGCCGAGACCACCGGCGCCGCCGAACATCAACGCTGTCTTTCCTTTGATCTGAAGATCCATCGGGCCGCCTCATTGCGCTTCGTTTACTGTAACCGTCGAATTAAATTCCTCAATGGAATTAATTTTTATATAAATATGAATATAAGGAATGTATCCGCGCAGACGGTCGAGGGCATCTGGCGGCTAATGGCCGGCCAACGCCGCGACACGTCCTGTCAAAGATTCAGGTCGTTGCGCATCTGGGATCGAAGTTGAAGACGACTGGAACGTCTTGCTGTTGGCGGATCACGCCATTACGCCGCAGCTAGCGAAGAGCAGCGCAAGCAGCCAATACGCGGCGACACGCCTCTTCGATGACATTCATCGAGGTCGCGAAGGAGATCCGAAACGACGGCGACAACCCATAGGCGGCGCCCTGCACTGTCGCGACTTTGTACTCGTTCAGAAGGTAAAGAACGAAGTCGGTGTCGGTTTCGATACGCTTGCCGCCCGGCGTTGTCTTTCCAATATGCGCTGCGCACGACGGATAGACGTAAAATGCGCCTGCGGGTTTCGCGCAGGATAGGCCTTCCCGACCATCCAACTGGCCGACGATATAGTCACGTCGACGTTGATACTCGTTACGCCATTCGCCAAAGAACTCCATCGAGCCTTTGAGTGCAGCCAAAGCTGCGGCTTGACTGACGGACGCGGGGTTTCCGCTCGTCTGCGACTGCAGCTTCTCCATGGCTTTGATCAAAGGTTGCGGACCCGCGCCATAGCCGAGCCGCCAGCCCGTCATCGAGAAAGACTTCGAGACCCCGTTGATCGTCAATGTTCGCTCAGAGAGACTGGGATTGACCGCCGCGAATGATGCATAGGGCAAATCGTCATAGATCAAATGTTCGTAGATCTCGTCAGTTAGTACGTAGAGATTGGGATGCCGGGCCACGACCTCGCCGATTTTCTGGAGCTCGGCACTTGAAAACGTCGCGCCACTCGGATTGTTCGGCGAATTCAGAACCAGCCATTTCGAACGGGGCGTGATCACCGATTGCAGCTGCTCGGCGGTCATCTTGAACTCTTGCGAAGCCGGGGCGACAACGAACACGGGCTTGCCGCCGTTGAATTGCACGATGTCGGGATAGGAAACCCAGTACGGAGCGGGGATGATAACCTCGTCCCCCTCGTCCACCGAGCAGGCGAATGCGTTGAAGATCACCTGCTTTGCGCCGGCACCCACGGAGATCTGGTCAGGCCTATACGCAAGTCCGTTCTCGCGGCGGAATTTTTCGCAGATCGCTTCCTTGAGCGCCCGCGTCCCATCGACGGCCGTATATTTCGTCTCGCCGGCCAAAAGCGCTTGATAGGCGGAATCAATGATCGGACGCGGTGTCGCGAAGTCCGGCTCGCCTGCGGCCATGTTGCAGATGTCCTGGCCGGCGGCGATCAGTTCCTTTGCGCGGCTCATCGCCATCACACTTGGTGAAGGCTGTATCAGGTCTACTCGCCTGGCCAGCAATTGCATTTCGGCACCCGATCCCGCTCACGATGGGAGTCGCGTTTTGCAAACGTTACGTCTCTCATCCTTGCCTACAGGTGCCGAGCGTTACGATTACGGTCAATGGAATAGTTTACGACTCAAGATGTCGCAAATTTCATGAGAAGCGGTGAATCAATTTCCGGCTTCGTCATCGTGCTGCGAAGTACCACGGAACAGACCGGGAGAACTCACAACAGTCCGAAGCGAGCGAGGCCAGGATCCGGAGAAACTCGTCGCTCTTCGACTTCTTGTAGATCATCACGTACGGAATACGTGGCAATGCCGGCCGCGTCCGCAAGATTCTCAGCTGGCCAGACGCAATCAGATAGTCGAACACCTTCCGCGGTAGATAGCTGATTCCCAAACCCGACAACGTCAGCGATGACAAAGCCGTCAGGCTACTACTGGACAGCGTGTTGTCGAAGGCGATGTGCTTGTCTGCCAGCCACTGCGATATGAGGTCGCCAAGGCCGGACGACGCCTGCTGCTGGACGATGATCGTGTGACTGGACAAGCTCGCGAGTGGCAGCTCGGCCGCATCGTCGAAATAAGCGGGACTACACATCCAGGCATATTCTACGGAATCGAGAGGCACGATTTCGAAGGACGGCTCTCGAAAGGCATCCGGGACGACGACGGCATCGAGCTCATCCGCTTTGAGTTTTTCGATGAGCTCCACGCTTGCGTCGACGACCGGTTCCAGCGCTAACGTCGGATAGCTTCCACGAAGGCGATGGATTAAATTCGGGAGCCATGTCATGGCCGTCAGCTCGGTCACGCCAAACCGAAGGCTGCGCGGCGATTGGTCCAGCGACGACCTGAAATCCATCATCCGATCGCGGAGCGCCAGCATGTCACGCGTCAGCACGATCAGCTTCTCGCCCTGCGGCGTGATCTGGACCCGTCGTTTAGACCGGTCGAACAATGCAATGTTCAAAATCGCCTCAAGCTCTTGCACGCGCTTGGAAATCGCCGACTGCGTCGCATTCAGCCTTTGTGCCGCTTCATCGAGCCCCCCAAGTTCCGCAACCCAGTAAAATCCCTCCAGTTGCTTCAGCGTAATCATCATTCGTCCTCTCAATTGAGACTCCGATGATAGATCGCTTTTGTTCTCGAATGCGAATAGTTTCAGTCGCTCAGGGAATGACGATACCCAACCGATTCGACATCCTCGGCCGGGTCCGTCACCTCATTCGAACTCCAGGATCGTTTCAATCTCGACGCAATTGCCGCGCGGCAAGGAGTGCATGCCGACCGCCGACCGCGCATGCAATGCAACGTCCTTGCCGAACACCTCGTCGAGAAGGTCCGACGCGCCGTTGATCACCTCGGGCTGCTGAACGAAATCGGCGACGCAGTTCACCATCCCCAGCAATTTGATGATGCGCTTGACCCGCTTCAGATCGCCGATATTCGCCTTGATCGTTCCAAGACTGTTGATCATCGCAACCCGCGCGGCGCGATAGCCGTCCTCAACGGACACCTCGCGACCGAGCTTGCCCATATATTGCGGGACCCCGGCTGAATCCGGAAGATGTCCAGCAAGGTACAGGACATTTCCCGTCGAACGCGCACGGGCATAGTTACCAGCCGGCGGAACGGACGCCGGGAGCTCGATCTTGAGCTTGGTAAGCACAAGCTCCGGATCAAACGTCCTGATATTGGTCGACAGCGCGCTCATTTGCACAACTCCTCACTTTTCGCGGTCAGCGCCGGCGCAATCTCTTCGTTTCCAAGTCCATATTTGGCGACGATGGCGCGATGGTCCTCCGAGCCCAGGAACCGCGCCAGCTCTGCGTTGAAACGAGCAATGAAGGCTCCGCTCGCCTGGTTGAACGAGAATGCGCCGAAGCCGGCCTTCGGGCGGCCGTTCTCCATGGGCGGCTCGAACGGCTGCGCGAGCGCCAGATCCGCATCCTTCAGTGAAGCAAGCAGCGCGCGGTGCCCAAGCGCCGTATTCGGATAGGCATCGACGCGCCCGGCCTTGATCGCAGCAATGATCTCCTCCTGGGCGCCGAACTCGACGATCCGCTCAGCCGGCACACCTGCCGCCTTCGCGCTTCCAACCTGCACGGTGCCTTTGACGACGCCAAGCCGCGCGTCAGACGCTGCCACCGACGCATAGCTGGAGATGCGCTTTGGATTGCCGGCGCGAACGATCATGCCGTCAACCAACGCCCAGATGGGATTCGAGTACGCAACCGTCTTGCAGCGATCAGGCGTTACAAACAGCGCCGTATTCATCGTCCAGCGGCCGGCAGCCACGCCTGGAAGGAGTTCGGCGAACTCCACCTTCTTCAACTCGATGTCCTTGACGCCCATTCTCGCCAGCACCGCCTTAGCGAGATCGACGTCCGAACCTGCTGGTTGACCGTTGATCGTCGCGGCGAACGGAGGTTCTTCGATGTACGCCAGGACGGTCTTGTCCTGCGCTTTTGATGGTTGTGCAAGGAGCAGCGCCATCGCAGCAGCGGCCGCAATCAGGTATGTCGTTTTCATTGTCTGTCCCTCCCTCGAGGACTCGGCGTCCCCGAGGCGACTATGATGGTGACCGCGGCATTGGGAATAGACAGCTCACGCGCTCGCGGCGTTCTGCATTTCAGAACACTCGCAGGTCATGCGTAGTTGATGACGAGATGCTTGATATCGGTCATGTCGTCCATCGCGAATACTGTTCCTTCGCGACCGATTCCGGATTCCTTCCAGCCGCCGAACGGCATGTTGTCCAGCCGGTAGATCGGCACGTCGTTGACCATCAGGCCGCCGACATCCCATTCCTCGATTGCCGAGAACGCGCGCTTGAGGTCGCGGGTGAACATCCCCCCTTGCAGGCCATAGCGGGTCGCGTTCGCGCGCCGGACCGCATCCTCGAACTCGATGAACGGATTTACGGTCAGGACGGGTCCGAAGACCTCTTCGTCCTCGATCTTCATCCCACTCTTCGTTCCTGCCATGACCGTCGGCTCCACGACCGCTCGCTCGCGCTTTCCACCGACGAGGATCTTGGCTCCGGCCGCACTCGCCTCGTCGATCCAGCTTGCGATGCGCTTAGCCGATCCTTCGTCGATGACCGGACCAACATCCACGCCTTCCTGCATGGGATCACCGACCTTGCAGGCCCGGACCTTGCTTGTCAGCTTCTCCACGAACTCGTCGTGGATCTTGCGTTCGACGAGAATGCGCTGGACGCCGATGCAATACTGGCCGCCGTAGACGACGCCGCCCCGGACGCATCTTGCTGCAGCGAGGTCCAGGTCTGCGTCCGCGCAGACGATGACGGCAGCGTTTCCACCGAGCTCAAGCGCGACCTTCTTCTTGCCGGCGATTGACTTGATGTGCCAGCCCACTTTGGCCGACCCCGTGAACGTGACCATCGCGAAGCGCTCATCCTTGACCATCTGCTCCGCAAGCGGAACGCTGCAATGAACGACAGACAGCGCCCCTTTCGGAAGGCCGGCCTCGGTCAGCACCTCGGCAAGCAGCAGCGACGTCAATGGAGTCTGCGGCGCCGGCTTCAGCACGACCGAATTACCAACCGCAAGCGCCGGCGCAACCTTGTGCAGAACGAGGTTGAGCGGAAAATTGAACGGTGCGATCGCGAGGATCGGCCCGATCGGAAAGCGCCGCGCGATACCGATGCGTCGCCGAATTGAGGCGAGTTGCTCGAAATCCGCGTTGGCCAGATCGAGCGGAGCGCCGTCGGCCGTCGTGGTCTGGTATTCGTAGACCCCGGCATCCATGTCGAGCGGGATTTCATGCCCGCCATACCGTCGCGCTTCGGCTGCCGCGTTGGTCAGGTTGAAAATCGAGCGGGCCACCTCTCCCCGGGCATCATAGAGAGGCTTGCCGGCTTCCGCCGCGATCGTGCTGACGAACTCGTTGCGTCTTGCCTTCATGATCTCGGCCGCCCGCGCGAGAATATCGGCGCGGGCAAAGCGAGGCAGCCTTCGCATGACCTGAAAGGCGCTCTCGGCCGCATTGATGGCAGCTTCTACCGCTGCCGCGTCCGATACGGGCATTTGACCGACCGGGGACCCGTCAAAAGGCGAGCGAATGATGTCGAATTGCATGGCGTTCATTTCATTGATCCCGGTTTTGGTGAGAGAAGCCTAATCGACGCCGAGATAGGCGGCACGAATTGCACGATCTTGGGCAATGTCACTGCTGGATCCGGCCTTCGAGACCCGACCGCGATCCATCACGATCACATGCCTGGCCAGGTCGAGCGCCACCGCGACGTCCTGTTCCACGACAACGATGCCGACCCCATCGCTGCTGATCGTCTTCAGCGCTTCCACGAGGAAATCGACGGCGACCGGCGACAGACCGAGTGACAGCTCGTCGATCATCAGGACGCGCGGCCGCGACATCAGCCCGCGCCCGATCGCGCACATCTGTTGCTCGCCGCCGGACATGGATACGGCGTCTTGACGTCGCCGTTCGGCGAGCTTCGGGAACATAGCGTAGATCCGATCGAGATCACGCCGAAGCTCCGCCGGTCGGGCAGCACGCGCAAACGCGCCCATCAGCAAATTGTCTTCGACGGTCATGCCGGCGAATAGGCGCCGGCCTTCCGGAACATGCGCGATGCCCGCATTGACAAAATCGAGAGCCTTAGAGCCGGAGAGTTCGGCATCGCCTATCCGAATGCTGCCTTGGCGCGGCGTCAGCAATCCCGATAGACTGCGCAGCAATGTTGTCTTCCCGGCACCATTTGAACCGATCACCGCCGTGATCATCCCGACCTCGGCCGACATGGAGACGTCAGTGAGCACGGAGACATCACCGTAGCCGGCGCTGAGGTGAGAAACGACGAGACCTGAGGTCATGGCTCTTCTCCGAGCATCGCAGCCGCGCCACGGGTTCCGAGATAAGCCTCGATGACCGACGGATTGCGAGCGACCTCGTCCGTCGGGCCACTTGCAAGCAATTGACCGCGATGCAGCACGATCAACTGCGGGCAAAGCCCTTTCACAACCTTCATCAGATGCTCGATGATCACGATCGCCACGCCTTCGGCAGCAATCTTCCTGATCATGCCGAGAACGCCTTCGATTTCACCGGTGTTCAAGCCCGCGTTGACCTCGTCGAGGAACAACAATTTTGGCTTGGCGACCCAGGCCCGCGCGAGTTCCAAACGCTTGCGTTCAGCCAACGTCATGCGGACCGGCAGGTGATCCCGACAATGACTGATACCGAGATTGCTCAACGCGGCATCCGCCTGCTCCCGGGCGCTGGACAGCGATCGCGCGCCCCCTGCGAACATCGCGGCGGCAGCGACATTGTCGAGCGCGGTCAGAGCGTTGAACGGCTGGACGATCTGAAACGTTCGCATCAGCCCTTTCGATGCGAGATCGTGGGGCTTCCGACCGGTGACCCTTTGGCCGCGAAACGAGATCTCGCCCTGGGAAGGCCTGAGATGACCCGTCACCAGATTGACGAGCGTGGTCTTGCCAGCACCGTTCGAGCCGATGAGGCCGACGATCTCGCCTTCGTTCAGTCGAAACGAAACGTCGTCAATCGCCTTGAGTCCGCCAAATCGACGGCTGACATTTCTGACGTCGAGCAATGCGACCGTCATGGGCGGGTCTTACTGGAGACAAGCGAGGGCAACACGCCGGCTGGCAGGACCAGGAGCAGCAGGACGATCAGGACGCCGAGTCCGCCTGCGCTGAAGCTCAGAACGTTGCGCCAGACGATTTCCTCGAGCGCCACGAAGATGGCGGCGCCGACGACCGGCCCGAGGATCGTGCCCACCCCTCCGAGCAGCACCGCGACGATCGGCTTCACGGACCAAATCACGTCATACACGTCCGTCGGATCGATGTAGCCGATCCATCCGGCATAGACCGCGCCGGCAACCGCCGACGGAACAGACGAGAGGATGAACGCGTAAGTCTTGAGCTTCTGGGCATCGACGCCGATGCCGGCCGCCGCAGTCTCGTTCATGCGGATGCAATCCAGCCCAAATCCGAGGCGACTCCATTTGATCGCGGCGCCCAACAGAACGGTGAGCACGGCCAACGCCAGCGAGATTCTCAGCGCGAAACTCGCCAGCACTTCCGGGTCGCCGCCAGCGCCGGTAATCGTCAGGCCCATGCCCCCGCCGGTCAGACCGGACCATCCGGTTGTCAGCTCCTTGAGGATTGTGCCCAGCATGAGGCTCGCGACCGCGAAATAGTGGCCGCGCAGCCTGAGAACGCCGTAGCCGACCGGCGCGGCGAGAACGCCGCCAGCGAGTCCCGCGGCGACCATGGCTAATCGCCAGTCCACTCCCTTTGCTTGCAGGATTGCGGCGACATAAGCGCCGAAGCCAAAAAAGGCGCCCGTTGCAAATGACGGGTAACCCGTGAAGCCGCCGACGATGTTCCAGGACGCAGCCAGCACCAGCAAAAGGCTGAACATCGTGACGAGGCGCATGAGATAGGGCTCGCCGGCGAGGATCAGCGGAAGCCCTGCGCAAGCAAGCCCGCCGATGACGGCAATTGCAATCGCGAGCCGACCACGAGAGGTCATTCGTACCCTGCCCGGCCCAGGAGGCCCTGTGGTCGCGTGAACAGCATCAGAAGGAGGACGACGGCGGCGACCGTGGTGCCGTACTCGGCTCCGACAAAAAGAGCGCCCAGGCTTTCAACGACGCCAAGCAACAGACCGCCGGCCACCGCCCCAAGGACGCTCCCGAGTCCGCCCAGAACGCAGGCGACGAACGCGATGTGTAGATAGTAGGCGCTGTTGAGTGGCGAGGTCGGAAAGATGGCAGCGAGCAGGCAACCCGCCACCCCCGCCATGGCCAATCCGAGTCCGAACGTCGTTGCATAGATGATCTCGACACGCACGCCCATCAACTCGGCGGTCTGCCGGTCCATCCTGACTGCGACGATCGCACGACCGAGACGAGACTTGTGGAGATAGACGTGCAGGGCGAACGCCACGCCGATACCCGCAGCCGCAGCAAGAAGACGATCGACAGGGAGCGTCAGCGCGCCAAAGTGAAGCGGCACGGTCGGAAAGACCCCATCGATCTTGCGATAGTCGGCCGTGAACAGACTGATCATCGTGTTGTTCAGGATCAGGTCCATCCCAAAGGTGAACACCAGAGTAATCAGCACGGGAGCAGCGATCACCCGCTGGATCAGAAATCGCTGAAGCACCCAACCCGCGCCGAACAGCAGAGGACCTGCAAGAGCAACAGCCAGCAGAGGATTGAGACCGGCATGTCTCCAGGCGAAATACGCAACATAGGAGCCGAGGACGACAGCAGACCCCTGCGCTATGTTGATGATGTTGAGCACGCCCCAGACCAGCGAGAAGCCTGCTGCCATCGCCGCATAGAGGCCACCGAGCAGAAGCCCATTCAGAATAACCTGCGCTAGTTGCACGGCTGCACCGCGGTTTGATCAGGTAATGCCAAGGCGAAAGTCGCCCTGCGCGATGGACGTAGGCGCCAGAACGATCGGCCTGCCCCCCTGGATCTGGAACACGGGCGGCACCAGCTTTTCGATCTGTCCGGTCGGACCGAACGAGATCGGACCGTAGAACGTCATGGCATCCAGGTTCGCCAACGCATCGCGCAGTGCCGGCCCTTCAAGCGATCCGGATTTGCGCGCTGCCAGTTGCAGAATCGCGCCCGCAGCCGCGGCGGAGGCTTCGATGTAGTCGGGCAGCGCCGAATATGTGGCGAGGAATTTCTGGACAAAGCTCTCCGTCTTCCCGAAAATGTCCACGCCCTCGTAGCGCACCGCAGGATGCCACCAGGCCGCACTCGAGATGTTCTCGGCCGCACGGTGCAGGGCCTGCGTGAATTCCTCGTAGGCGGGCCCGGCGATCATGGTGAGAACCTGCGGCTTCAAGCCGAGATCACGCATCTGCGTGCGAACCTGCACAAGATCGTTCACGTATCCGCCGACGAAGACCCACTCCGGATCGGCGCTGCGCATCTGGGTCAGCGCGGAGGCGAAGTCCAGGCTGCCGATGGCGAACTTTTCGTCGAACACGAGCTCAAGGCCACGTTTGGCGGCTGATTTCTTCATCTCGGCGCTCAGGGCCAGCGGCAGCAGATCGTTGCGCGAGAAGATCGCCACGCGCTTGATGGCCGGTGCCGCCGACAAGACCATATCCGCGAGGGGCTCAGTCAGCGTCTCGTTCGGCGTGAACGTTCCGAAGAGGTATTTGAAGCCCTGATCATAGACTTCGCGTGACGACGCCGTCGGAGCGATCATTGGCACCCGATAGCGTTCGGCGATCGAGCTGGATGCCTTTGCGGCGCCGGAACCGAATGGGCTGAACAGCGCGTGGACACGCTGTTGCGTCACAAGCTGATCGCAGGCCTGTACTGCCCGCGGCGTGGCGGATTGATAGTCGCTGTAGATGATCCGCACCGGGACGCGGCGGCCGCCAATCTCGAATCCGCCCGCGCCTTCGACCTCCTTGACCCAAAGATCGTAGCCGCGCTTCTGCTTTTGGCCCTCCGGAGCAAGCGGTCCCGTCAACGGCAGTGGGGCGCCAATCCTCAGCTCGTCGCTGCCCTGGGCCCGAACGATCGCGGGTGCCACGACGGCAGCCGCCATTCCCATCAAGACCGTCCTGCGCTGCATCAGATCCTCCCCAGAACCCACCTTGCTCTCGGAAGCACTGATCACAAATTGCAAGCCAGTGACGATATAGCCGACACGCGTAGGCGGCGTACTCGGATTTAGAACACCCTGCAGCCGGCCCTAGGCTTTGTGATCGGCAATACTCTGCCGAACGAAGCGGAGGAGAGTCTCAGCCGCCTTGGACAGCGGCTTGGTGCGCAGGGTCATCACGTCTATGGTCGCCTTGACCAGAAGAGGGTCGTCAATTCCACGCGTAACAAGAGAGCCTGCCGCCAATTCGCGAAACAGGGCCTCGGGCGGCAGAACCGTGAGAGCATTGGTCGAAATCGCAATCGTCTTCGCGACGTCCAGCGAGTTCGTCTCCAGGAACGGCCTCGTCACCGCGCCCGCCTTGTTGGCGGCACGTTCGATCAAAGAGCGAATGCCAAAGCTGCGATCGGGCAGGATATGCGGCCACTCCAGCACCTCCTTCAACCGCAGGCTGCCAGCGCGCTGTGTCAGTTCATGGCCGGGTTGCATGACCGCCTGAAGCGGCTGGGGCCAACGCATCCTCAACAGCAGTTCGTTCCGTAACGGGGGATCAAGGGCGATCCCGATGTCGGCCTCCTCCTTGAGAAGAGTTTCCGAGACCTGGTGCGTCCCCAGGATCCGAACCTCGAGATCCACCCCCGGAAATTTGGCCCGGAATGCCGAGATGCACTCCGGCAAAACGCGTCCTTGTGTCGCCTCGACCGTTGCGAGCACAACGCGGCCGCGGCGCAAGCCGCTGAGATCATCGATGGAAGACTTCAGCCGATCAAGATCGCGCTTGGCGCATTGCACATAGCGGGCAACGAGCTTTCCCTGCTCAGTGGCCTCGATGCCCGTCCGACTTCGCAGAAGAAGCGGCGCGCCAAACCGGTGCTCGAGCACTTGAATCTGACGGCTAATGGCGCTCGGTGCAATCTGCAGTCGATCCGCCGCCAAACGTATGGATCCGCAATCGACCACTTCCATGAAGTATCGGAGCGCTGGATCCAACATGCCGCTAATGCACGACTTGGGTGCGCTGTTCGCCCAACCCGTCAATCCCGCAGCGAAGCAGATCGCCCGGCCGAAGATAGTCCGGATCGAACTTGTTGTAGGCCACACCGCGCGGCGTGCCGGTCAGGATCACATCACCCGGCACGAGACGCATGAACTCGCTGAGATGGGCGATAATTCGCGGCACCGAGAAAATCATGCGAGACAGCAACGAGTCCTGCCGCACCACGCCGTTCTTCTGCAGCCAGATGCGCCGAGATCCCAGATCTCCCACCTCGTCGGGAGTGACCAGCCAGGGGCCGAGGGGGGCGAAGGTGTCAGCGCTCTTCGCCTTGCTCCATTGCCCGCCTCGTTCGAACTACCAGTTTCGTTCGGTGACGTCATTTGCAACTCCGAACCCTGCGACCGCGGCCATCGCTTCCTTCTCGCTGACGCCAGTCGTTGGCCGACCGATCACACAGGCAAGCTCGACTTCCCAATCGACAGCCTCCGCCGTCTTTGGAATGATGATCTGATCGGTTGGCCCGCAAATCGCGGTCGGGGACTTGAAGAAGACCAGCGGCTCGCTGGGTAGCTCGAAACCAGTCTCCTCTGCGTGATCGGCGTAGTTCAGCCCAACACAGACGACCTTGCCAGGCGTGGGCACCGGCGGCCCGAACCGCGCGCCCGCTGGAACAATTGGATAGGAAGCGATGTCCGTTGCAGAAAGCGTGGCGAGCGAGGCAGGATCAATTGCCGCGCCGGCCCACTCAGAGATGCGACCTGAAACGTCTCTAACGCGGCCTTGTTGATCGACAACACCCGGTCGTTCTTGTCCCGCGTTACCAAATCGCACGAGTTTCATGTTACGCTCGTCGCCTCAGGTCCGCCGCGCGACGAAGTCGATCTCGACACGCGCACCCAGCGCCAGCTTCGTAACTTCGACCGTTGTGCGCGCCGGGAACGGCGCGGCAAAAATGCCTCCGTAAATTGCGTTCATCGCCGCGAAATCGCTTATGTCCACAAGGAACACGTGTGTCTTGATAACATGCTCGAATCCGAGGCCAGCCGCAGCCAGGACGCGCCGAAGGTTCTCGAAGGCCTGCCGTGTTTCTGCCTCGATGCCGCCCGTGACCATCGCGCCGGTGACCGGATCTTGCCCAACCTGGCCCGACGCATAGAGCAGATCGCCTGCCCAGACGCCCTGCGCAAATGGTCCCACAGGCGGTGTGAGATCCGGGGCAGTCACTATCTTCCTGGTCATTCTGAGGTTCCTTAGTCCAATTGGGGACGGGCGCGATCCACGCCGGTCGTCGCGGCCGGTTTACAGAAAGCAGGAACCGATCTATCGTTCTTGTCGGATATTGACCTCAGGGCCATGGCTAATTTTCAATTCGAAAGTCCTCTCGACAGAGCGACCTTTCGTAGCTCGCCGATGTTCGGCGGCATCGATTTGATGTCAGCACGATTTGTACGGCATAGTTTCGCACCGCATTCGCACGACGAGCTGATGATCGGCGTCATGCACGCTGGAGTGAAGTCATTTCGATGCGGAAGCGCGCGCACATATGCAGCGCCGGGCGATCTGGTGGTGGTCAATCCCGGCGAAATGCATACCGGCGAACGCGAGCGTGGCCGGGAGTTGGCCTACGCTGCGCTTTACGTGCCAGTTCCTGCCCTTGCGTCGATGTTGGCGCGCTCGCGCGGCGATGGCTCCATCATCGAGAAGACTGTCATAGACGATCCGGATCTCTGGCATTGGTTTGACCAGGCACAAGGGCTTGCGATGGCTGGCCTCGACACGGCTGGTGCCGAAGAGGCGATGATTTGTGGCATTTCACTGCTGTTTGAGCGCTACGGATCCAGCGAACCGATCCAAACCGAAGCAAGCTGTCCGAAGGCGGTCGATCGTGCCGTTGAATTCCTGCACGCGCGTGCGTGCGACCACATCAATCTTGAGGATGCTTCCAGGGCGTCTGGCGTGGGCCTGTTTCACCTGATCAGGCTCTTCCAAAAACACCTCGGCTTGACGCCGTACTCTTACCTGACCCAGGTGCGAATTGCGAAGTCGCGGCAGCTGTTGAAGCTGGGCGAGCCGGTGGCGCAAGTGGCTTTGGACGTCGGCTTTGCCGATCAGGCACACTTCACAAAGCGTTTCAAACAATTCACCGGCACGACGCCCGCACTTTATGCAAGGTCGATGCAATAGGAGCGCGGGTCGCCGTCCGAGCTGTTGGACGCCCGGATCTCCCACCAGATTGCCGCAGCAACTTTCGACAAGACGTCTTGTGGTCGCGGCCTTCAATAGCCGCAGACCCAACGACCTTGAGGATGATGTGACACACAAGCCAGACTGGCCGGGGCGCTTTCCCCGGAACGAGATCATTTCGCTGTTGGATGTCAATCGGCGATACAATTTGGCCGAGAGCACGGCCCAGGATTTGACGTTCGGCGAGATCGTGAACCTGGCCGGTGGAATGGCCGCACTAGACAGCCTTAAGATGGGCTACGGTTCATCCGCGGGACTCCCGCGCCTCCGCGCCGCGATTGCGGCTCTGACGGGGGTTGAACCGACAGAGATCATGACCACGCAGGGAACAGCCCTCGGTCTATTCCTGCTGGCGTTCGAGCTCTGTCGCCCCGGCGATGAAGCAGTCATTGCGTCACCGTGCTTCCCGCCATCTCGCGACTCGCTGGTCGGCGCGGGCGTGACCTTGCGCGAATGCCGTCTGACCTTTGACCGCAGCTATCAGCTGACAGCGGGCGCGCTCGAACCGCTCCTCAATGAGCGTACAAAGCTCGTCAGCATCGCCAGCCCGCAGAACCCCAGCGGTGTCCGCACAAGCCTTGCTGAAATACGGGCGATCCTGGACCTGATGCGCGCAAAAGCGCCTGCTGCACGTCTGTTCGTCGACGAAACTTACCGCGACGCGACATACGGGGATGAGCTTCCTCCTCAAAGCGCTGCTGCGCTCGATGCAGCGATCATAACCGGGGGATCCGTCTCCAAGGCTCACGGCGCACCCGGGCTCCGCGTTGGATGGCTGACCGTCCGGGATCCCAAGCTTCGGGAGCGATTGACGACCGCGAAGATGAACCTCGTGATCTCGGGCTCTCCGCTCGACGAGACCCTGGCTGCGACCGTCCTCGATCACCGCGAGAATATCCTGCGCGAGCGTCGCAGCCTGCTTGCAACGGGGCTTTCGACGGTCGCGGCCTGGGTCGCCGACCAAGCTGGCCTTGTCGAGTGGGTGAAGCCGGACGGCGGCGCTCTCTGCTGCCTTCGATTGGACCCAGCGGCGTTTGATCAGGCCGGAATTGATCGCTTCTGGTCGGCACTTCCGAATGCGGATCTCCAGATCGGGGACGGCGCCTGGTTTGGTGAGTCGTCCGCAGTTCTGCGCCTTGGCTTTGGCTATCTTCCGATCGACGTTCTTCCAGTCGCACTGGCCGCGCTGTCGGCAACTATTCGGGCCACGGCTCGACCGCCTCGATAGTCAACGCGATCGAAGCGTACGGCAAACGGAAACATCGGGACGATACCGTTCGGAGAGTCGGTGCAATCGCGCCGGTGCTATTTCTATATAGCGATTGAGCCTTCCACACAGGTCCCGCATTCCCCCCCGATGCGTGCCTTTCCGTTCGCGTCCACTGTCACCTTCACGCGTCCGGCTCGACCAACGCACTGCCCCTGCGACGCGATGTAAGATTGTCCGCTCGGTGCCAGAAGTCCCCGCGCCCATTGGAACGCTGCGACGCTACCGTTGCCGCTTCCGCAGACCGGATCTTCCTCCACCCCACATGAAGGCGCGAAAGTGCGCACCTCAATCGCAAAGTCTCCTTCTTCGTAAGCGCCGAACACGGTCAGGCCTGTGACGCCAAGACGGCGCTCGAACTCTGCCAGCCGCGCCAAATCGGGACGTAACCCTAATACGGATGCAGCGTCGCCAATTTGCGCTACGACCCATACAGGACCCACATTTACAATGCCGGGCGCAGATTTCGCAGTCACTGCGCAGCCGAGAATGAGCTTCAGCTCCTCGATATCCGCATCGCCCAGAGGATCAAGCCTTGCCGACGGTAGCGCGAAGGTCAGTTGCTGGTTGCCACCATCCTCGAGCGTGACCTCGACGAGGCCGACTTTGCATTCTTGAATTAACCGCCCGTCCTGCCGGAGTCTCGCGCGTCCGCTCTCCAAGATTGCGTGAGCGCTACCCAGCGTCGGATGCCCGGCGAAAGGAAGCTCGCTGCGCGGTGTGAAAATCCCTAGGCTGTAGTCTGCATCGGCGGACGTAGCCGGAAGGACAAAGGTCGTTTCGGAAAGATTGGTCCAATTGGCAATAGCCTGCATCGCGTCTGTGTCGAGACCGTCGGAATCGAGTATCACCGCAACCGGATTGCCGAGGAGTGGTCGGGAGGTAAAGACGTCAACGACTTTGCAGGATCGCTTCATATTAGGTTCCATGGAATTGCAGGCGGCGATTTTTGTGCAACATAACAAGCTGCAGGCCCAGCTGAAAACGCGCAACCTTAAATCGCTCGCCTACCGGTCCACTTCGTGACGCCCTTGGCGATAGAACGAGTTTCGCCACGCTTATTCTCGACCTCGACACTGATAGCCCCAAGCCGCGGCATCTCGCCGATAATATTGCTTCAGGGTGATGGCGTCGCTGAAGAACACCGGCATTGCGAAAACGGATCAATCTCTCGGCCGTGGACGCCGGAGCTAATCCTTGCTCCGGCCCTCCCTGTAAGCGATCATCTCAATCTTCATATTCTCGTTCTTCGACGGCAGAGCCGGCACCCCCACGCAGCACCGAGCCGGCTTGTGGCCGCCCATCGCGTTCAGATAGACCTCGTTGACGGCGTCGTAATCGCCGACATTCACGAGATAGACGTTGACCTTGACGACATCCGCAAACGTCGCGTCACACTCTTTGAGAATATTGGCGAGGTTCTTCATGCATTGTGCCGTTTGCTCACGAATATCCAGCGGGAATTGACCCGTCTCCGGGTTATAGCCAGCTGTTCCCTTGGTGAAGATCCAGGGCCCCACAATCGATGCATGCGAGAATGGCCGATTGTGAGCGTGAGAATCCACCAAACGCACGTCACTTGACATGAAAGCCTCCATTTTGTTTTCGAGTGTCACTTTCTGAGCCGCATAGTCCTTCGCTCAAGCCACCTTATCGTCAGCGTCAGAGGCCAACATATGATGAAGTACACCACGGCTACCGCAGTGAATATCTCCAACGGCCTGAAGGTCGCGGACGACAATTCGGTCGCCCTGCGAGTGATCTCCGGCACCGACAAGACGGATGCGAGTGACGAGTACTTGATGAGCATGACGAAATTTGATGCCAACGGTGGGAGGCTGGCCCAAAACGCTTGAGGCAGCACGATCCGCGTGAACGTCTGCAGCTTGCTCAGTCCAAGCACCTTTGCCGCTTCAACATGCCCCTTCGGAACGCCTTGAATTCCCGCACGATACACCTCGCCTATAAAAGCTGATGAGTATATCGAGAGCCCCAGGATTGCGGCGAACATCGCCGGGATATCGATCCCAAACGATATCGGCAGCACATAGTAGTACCACAGCAACTGGATCAAGATCGGGGTGTTGCGAACCAACTCGCCGAACGTGATGCTGATAGATCTCACTAATCTCCATTTAGAGAGATCGAGAGACACCAGCACCAGGCCGCCCAACATCGCCAGAACCAGCGTGGCGGCGGATATGGCCAGCGTGCCCTTGAGGCCCGAAAGCAAGAAGGGCAGGTTGGACCACACAACGTCCCATCTGAACGTGTACGTGCTCATGTCTCGACTCGCCGCGCACTAGCAGATTATTTGGCGACCATCGGACTAAGATTATGCTTCTCAGCATACTTCTTGAGTCGACCATCATTGTGAATCGTTCGCACGAACAGGTTGATGTAGTTCAGCCAAACCTGATCACCTGGGGCTACGACATACGAATAGGGCGTAGCCGCAAGCGGCTCGGACGGTGCAATCAGCCTCGCCCAGTCGAATTCGCGCTTGATCCTGACGCTGGCCGGATAATCGCTGATGTAGACATCGGCCTTGTTGGCCGCGAGCTCACTTAGCATATCGGCCGGCGGCACCACGCTGCGCTGGGTCGCCTTTTTCAGATAGCCCTTCATGATGTCGTCCATGAAGCTTCCCAACCCGGTAACAACCCGCACGCCAGGCTGGTCAACGTCTTCCCACTTCTCAATCTTGCTGCCATCCTTCACGATGGCATACAGTCCGGACTCGAGATACGGATTGGAAAATTCGACCGCTTGAGCTCGCTTGAGGGTGGCGGCTACGGCAAACATTCCGATATCGCACTTGTCAGCCTGAAGATCAGCGATGAAGGTTGAGAACTGTGTCTCGACAATTTCGAGCTGGACATTGAGCTCTTTCGCAAGCTCCTTGGAGAGATCGACATCGATCCCTTCAAGCTCTCCGGTCTTCGGATTTCGAAACGAGATGGCGTAATAGTTGGGAACTTGGCAGACTCGAAGTTTTCCCTTCTGCGGAATCAAGGTTAACTTCGAGACCTTTTGCTGCGCATAGACCGTTGCCGATCCGAAGATCGCGCAGAGACCAATCATACCAGCAGCAAGGATAGACAGCTTTTTCATTTTGGCTCCCCCACGTTCGTCGGTCAGAACATCATTTCAAGAAATTGCTTGGCTCGCTCGGATTTAGGCGACCTAAAGAACTCCTCGGATCCACCTTCTTCGACCAGCTTTCCGCCGTCGAGAAATGCAACGCGCGTACTCACGCTTCTGGCGAACCCCATCTCGTGAGTAACCACGACCATGGTCTGGCCATCCTCAGCGAGTTTTTTGAGTACCGCCAACACTTCGTGGCGAAGCTCGGGGTCGAGGGCCGACGTCGGCTCGTCAAACAGAATGACTTTTGGATTCATTGCCAGGGCGCGCGATATGGCTACCCGCTGCTGTTGACCACCCGACAGTTGGGCCGGATATGCGTCGCGCTTGTCTGCAATACCGACCTTGGTCAAGATTTCGATGGCCGATGCGATCGCCGCGTCTCGCGAACTTCCTCGAACACGTATGGGCGCTTCGATAACGTTCTGGAGGACCGTCATGTGCGGCCACAGATTGAACTGCTGGAACACCATTCCGATGTCCCGCCTCATCAACTGAGCGGCCTGTTGCGAGTGCCGGGCGGACGCCGCTCCTGCGACAGTCGCTCCATTGACGCGGATCTCTCCAGATGAGATCTCCTCGAGCAGCGCCAGGCACCTCAGGAACGTCGTCTTACCCGAGCCCGAAGGACCAATAAGGCTGACGATTTCGCCTTCCGCGACGTTCAGCGAAACGTCGTTGAGCACCGAAAGGGCACCAAAGCTCTTCTTGATCCGGCGCGCTTCGAGAATGGTCTTCCTGGATGCCAACACTATGAAGTTCCGCGCCTTCTGCCGGTAGCCCTGATCCGCCAGATTAGAGTCGACCCCTGTCGGAGCGGAAAGCAGTAACTTGCGAGCGCGGTGTTGCCCGAATTAGATCACTACGCCGGCGGATCGGAGAGCGGAGCTTCCTTACTCGTCACAACCAATGATGGAGAACAATCGACCGAAGCCACCGGGATTCATGTCAATGCCGTTTGATCGCAACAGTTGCCACACCATGCATTGATTGCTGGTCAGCACCGGAATCCCGCCACGTTGCTCGAGCCGCGAAATAGCGGGCGCCGATCTGATGGCGGTGCAACTGATGAAGCATGCATCAGCGCGCGCGCTGATGTTGTCACCTGCCCACTCGGCTATTGCATCGGGGGTAATCCGGGCCATCTCGGAATTCGTGTTGATTCCGAGGTGGGCACTTCCTTCCACCGCAAAGCCGTTGGCCTCGAGGAACGATATTTCGCGCTCGTGAACCTCGCTGATGTAGGGACTTAGCAGCGTCACGCGCTTAGCACCGAGCCTCCTCAACGCTTTGATGATCGCGTCCGCGGTGGTGAAGCATTTTACATTCGATGCAGCCTCCACCCGCTCGCGAATTTCGCCTGCCAAGTCCGGCGCAAACGTCGAAACCGCCGTACAGTGAAATACGATCACGTCGACGCCGGCATCGGCAAGAAGACTGGATGCCGGCTCAAGTTGCTCGAGCATCCCCAGGAGCTCCGGCTTCGAGCTACCGCGCAGCGCCAGCCGGGTCACAAGCGGGGAGACGCCCGCCGGCAGCATGGCGCGGATCTCCGGTTCTGCGATCGGGTTGCCCGACGGCATTAAAAGGCCAACCCGAAGACGACTACCGTAGTCAATGTCAGCCATGCTCATCAAATCCTTGCATCCACTCGCCAAGCACGTGGCGACTGCCCTGACACACTCTTCTATGCTTCCGAGGCGGCGCGGGCCCCTTCGGCGGGGATTTCCGCATCATCCGACACGGAAATCGGCGCCCGGGCACCTAGTGTGATGACAATGGCGCCACCGAGGAGCAGAACGCCGGCAATCAAAAACGCACCGGAGAAGCCGCCAGTCGCAGCGACCACGTAACCCGTCGCGATCGGGGCGGCTGTTCCGAACAAATTGCCGCCCATGATGAGAAGGCTGGTGGCGACGCCGTTGTAGCGGCCGTCGGACATCAGATCGGCAGTCAGCGCAATGTTCATTGCCATTGCCGTAGCGACGCATGCGAGCGATATGCTGATGAGGGCCTCGATGAGCCAGATGGATTCGACGAATGGGGCTGCAAGGATGATCGAAGACAAAAGCAGCATCGTCGCGATCAACTTGCGCCGGTCGCTGTTGCTGGACTCGGCCCCTTTCAACAATCGATCGCTCAACCAGCCGAGGCCGAGGCCAAGCAATGCAGCCGTGCCGTAAGGGATCGCGGAGAACAGGCTGGACTTCAGGACATCCATGCCGCGCGATGCCACGAGATAGCTCGGCAACCAGGTCATGAACAGATAGAGTGTATAGCCGGCACACCCCTGAGTCAGGGCAAGCGACCACATTGTAGGACTGCGCAAGAGCCCCTTCAGCGCAGCGATCTGATCGAGCTTCGCGGTCGCGCCCGATGGGATCTCACCGCGGCTTTCGCGAATAAACTTGCGCTCCGCGGCGCCGAGCCAGGTCGCGTCTTCCGGCCGGCGATACAGCAGATACCACACCACGGCAATAACAAGTCCAGCCACGCCAGTGATATAGAAGGACTCGCGCCATCCGAATTCTACGATCAGCGAGCCCACCACGACGGAGCCGAAGCAAAGACCGGCATGTGCTCCGCAGTTGAGAAAGGCGGCGGCAATGCCACGCTCGCTTGCGGGCGCCCATTCGCGAATGATCTTGCCGCCGGAGGGATAGCTCGCGGACTCGCCTATGCCGAGAACGAGACGCGACGCAACGAGCGAGGAATAGGTTGCCGCCAGACCGGTCCAGATCCCGGCTAGCGACCAGATGCCGAGCGTCGTGTAGGTGACCGCACGTCCCCCGAACCGATCGGCGAGCATCCCCATGGGAATTAGGCAGAGCAGATAGGTCCACAGGAAGGCTGAAAAGATGTACCCCATGTCGATCGGCGACAGGCCGTAGCTTTCCGCCAGCGGCTTGGCGGCAACCGAAAGATTGACCCGGTCGAGGTAGTTGATGAACATCAACACGAAGAGACCGGTGTACACGAAGTATCGCTTCTTGATGCTCATCTTCCTACCCCCAATTATCGATCGCGAAAAATCTGGACGACTGGACCGTCAGTAATCAGTCAGCAGGGATCCGAAACCGGGGACCCGATCCTCGATGCCGCTCTGTCGCAGAGCGTGCCAATAGATTGCGGTGTTGATTGCAATGACGGGCTTGTCGAGCCAGAACTCGGCAATACCGGCCAGGCGAGCCATCGCGAGGTTGGTGCCGACCTGGATGATTGCCTCGATCGACGGATCATTGATCTCGTTGATAGTGTCGCGAAGCTGTTTCTCCGACACGTGGGCGTACTGCACCGGGGAGGCTCCCCTCAGGCCCTTCAGAGCGACGATCTCGAAGCCGCACTCCGTGAAGAAGCGGCGAACCTGCTCGTCGCCAGGCGGCATGTACGGCGTGATAACGCCGATCCTGCGGATGTTTCCGTACTTGGGGAGTGCGGCGCGAACGGCCTCCGCCCCCATGGTGACGGGAACGCCACCGGAGATCTCGTGCATGCGCGCAAGCAGCTTCTTGCTGCCGTCAAGCCCGTCCCAGAACGTTTCGGACGACATTCCGAGCACGAGACGATCGGGCTGACAGGTCATCACCACCCGCGCCGCCTCGTCCATCGTCGCGCGGATGTTGTCCATCACACGGTTGAAGTCGGCGTCGTTCCTGATTGTGTCGTTTGGGATATGGAGCCGACCGTGATGATTGGTCACGCCGTAAGGACGCATTGCGTCCATCTCAGGCTGAACAGCAGTGTTGGTGGATGGCGCAATGATGCCCAGCTTCAGGCGAAAACCCAAGGAATCAGTCATTTGCGCCTCCAGCGCTGTACTTCTCAAGGAACGATTTTCGGATATCCTGCGCGGTCAAGAGGTCCGCGTACTTCTGCTCCATGTCGAACAAGTTGGCGCGATGCGGGCCCTCAGCGCGGTCTCCGACGCAGTCAGCCGCAACGACGACGAGAAACCCGCTCCCCATTGCATCGACGACCGTGGCTCTGACGCATCCGGATGTCGTGGCTCCAGCCACAACCAGCGTGTCCACGTTGCGCTTTGACAGCCAGGCCGCGAAATCCGTACCGGCAAAGGCTGATGGCAATCGTTTCCGCAGAACCAACTCGCCTAACCGGGGCACCAACTCTTTCACGACCGCGGACTGCGGATTTTCTTCCGTGAGAGACAGAAGCGAAGGGACTTTGCGCGAGAACACATTGGCGTCGCTCGCATCGTCGGCGAACACGACCCTGGTGAAAGCGACCGGCCAACTCACCGACCTGGCGAACCCCAGGAGGCCTTGCGTTTCGGCGATCGCTTCGCGGATATTGCCGCCACCAAACGCCGCGGGATCGGCAAAGCCGTTGACGAAATCGACGATGACGAGTGCGGGACGATGACCTATGCCCGACCGATTCCCAAAGCCCTGACGTTGATAGATCTCTCCATCCTCGTGGATAGACGAGACTTCGTCAGCCATGCCGATTTCCTCCACTTGCGAGCGACGACGTTCGTCAAGGCGGTAGCATCGGCTGGAGGGCAATGAAAATTAAGAGTCCTTGCAACATGATAGGATCGCCCTATCATCCCGAGCCATGCGTTACACACTCGGCCAGGCGGAGGCGTTTTATTGGGTGGCGAAGCTTGGCAGCTTCAGGGCAGCTGCGGCGCAGCTCAATCTGACGCAACCGACGGTGAGCCTGCGCGTCCGAGAGCTCGAGCGAAATCTCGGTGCAGAACTTCTGGACCGCTCGCTGTATCGTCCGGTCATGACACCAGCCGGCGTCGCGATCTATGCCGATACCGAACGCATGCTGGCGATCGCCGAGCAGATCGAACGACGCTCGCGCAACAGTCCCTCGGACGAACGACTGTTCCGGATCGGCACGGCCGAGTCTTTCGCCGCGTTGATCCTGCCTGACCTCTTGGCGGCGCTGGAGGCACGGCACCCGTCCTGGCAAATCAATGTCGAGGTCGACGTCAGCACGCGACTCGAGGCCGCGTTGCTCGAACGCACCATCGACATCGCGTTTCTCGCTCAACCACGCGTTCACGACGGAATCTCGGTCGTTCCGCTTTGGTCTGTTGATAGCGTTTGGGTGATCGGGAAGGATTGTCCGTTGAAGGGATCGCTAGTGACGCCCGACGTGCTGGTCGATGTTCCCATCTATACGACGGCCCCTCCTTCCGGGCTCTTCACAAACATGATGGCCTGGTTCGGCGCGCGAGCAGTAAAGCCCGGCAGGGTCGTCACATGCGACACCATCGCCATTCTCGCGCGCCTTGCCAGTGCGCGCGGTGGAGCAGCGCTGGTGCCCCAGGCGATGGTCTCGGCCTTCGGCAACAATCTTGGGCTGCGCATTCCGGAAGCGGATCCACCGATCCTTCCGCTCAACATCTGCGCGATGTGGTGGGACGATGCCGGCGGAATCGAATGCGCTTATATGGCCAATTTGGCTCGGCAGCTGAGTGCAGCATTGTCCGGCGACAAGCTCGGAGCTCCGATCGCGGCCGAGGCTTGATGAGAGATCGCGCTCGGCCGAAAGGGCTACCCTGGAACTAAGCTTGCCGTCGACCGCAGCGCCAGATTAGGGGGAGGCATGTCCGCCCATGGCGCAGCCCACGATAAGTTTGAGGGCACGCGCTCCGTTCGCTGCCGTAGATGCTGATATGCCGAAGGGGGAGTGCAAGATCGCAGTCCTCGTCAACAAATGCCGGCATCCAGCACCTCTCTCCCATTGAGGAATTTCAACCCGAGAAGTGGGATGCGATCATCGCGATCAACCTGTCCGCCGCATTCCATGCCATCCGTGCAGCGGTACCGGGCATGAAGAAGCGCGGCTGGGGCCGCATCATCACCACGGCCTCGGCTCACTCGCTGGTCGCCTCCCCCTTCAAGTCAGCCTATGTCGCTGCCAAGCATACCATGCAGATGAGTCCCCACCGACATTGACGGCGACTTTGTTTACACCCCCGACCTGCAGTAGCTCGCGCGCCTTCCGAGCCACCAGTAATCGACAATTTGACTCCTTCTTATGCTGCGTTTCGATGGCGCATGACCAAGGCAGAGAACCGAGCGGCCGCGAAGGCGTATCACCAGGAGCGGATGCGCAAGATCGATGAAGGAGCGCGGGCTAAAGCGGTCGAGTCCGAGCTCGTCGAGCTGGATCGGCTTCGCCGGTATCTCATTCGAGAACGGACGCTCGGCTACGTCCGCCCGCTGATCAACGCGATCGACGACTATGTCGAGCAGATCACCGGGGACCGGACTAGGCTGCACGCCAAGAACCACAGCATCGGTCGATGAGGGCCGCCGGCGGCAACGCGCATTGCTACTTAAAGACGGCCCTGGCCGTGAGCTATTGGGGGGCATGGACCCGGGCCGCCGGAGGTGCCCGGCCCTTGCGTACGTCCGGCGCGCTCATCCTAGGAAGATTCGGTAATCAGCTCTGTTCGCTTCCGCACCTTCGCTATAAGGTTCCCTTCGGGGAACGGAGTAGCTGCAATGAAAGACATGCAGGCTCAGTTGGAGAAGCTCCGCACAGAAGCGGCCGAGTGTGCTCTCATCCGCGATCTGGCGACCAACCCGAAGAAACGAGAGCTTTTCACGAGGCTGGCCGACCACCTGACGGTTCTCGCCTCAGAAGTCGAACGCGCAATCGCAAACAGTATGAAGCACACCGGCTGAAGACAGCATATCGACCGCCAGACGCTTCCGGTTGCGATGGGCGCATGGCTGAGGACCTTTGGAGCACCCTCCGCGTTAAGACAACGAACCCCGGGGGCGAGGAGATTTCCGATGTCCGTCGTCCCTCTAGATCTTCAACGAAGGTTCGAACAGCGCTGGGCCGCCCGATTTCCCCCGTCGGGGGTAGCCGTGGCAAGTCGATGGGATCGGCCTCAAAAGCAGGATCAACAGCTTGCCATGTCCAGAAATGGCAAAAGAAGAAATCGCCAGGCGAACGTAGCTCGTTCAAGGTCAGCGCCAGCGGCGTGAGCGCGGGACCGAAGACCCACCACGCGCAGTAGCTCGCGACCCTCTCTCGCCGTCACCGCCCTTCGATGGCGGCATGCCTCGCTCTGTCCGACGCCACACGCGCACGCACGCCGACGGTCGACCGCTCAAGATCACGTTCGGCGAGATGCGCGAAATGGGCTTACGCGGCGTGCTGGTCTATTGCCATTGCGGCCATCACGTTGCGCTAAATGCCGATCTCTGGCCGGATGAGCTGCGGCTTTCTGATCTCGAGCCGCGGTTTGTCTGCCGAGGCTGCGGATATCGCGGCGCCGACGTTCGGCCAGACTTCGAGCGGGGCGATCAGCAGCTTGCAATCATGGGGTACAGAAACACGCAATGATCAAGGGCTGGGGGCGGCCTTTCGAGGAGCCGATTGATGTAACCGGCAAGCAGTTGGTGACGCTTGCGGCGCGGCAATCTGGATGGAAGTGCAGCGTCAATCAGGATGAGAGAGCTTCGCCGGGCTCGTGACGCAGGGAGGGCGTAGCCCGACCGGAGT
>NZ_JBEPOS010000030.1:0-79259 GCF_040546885.1 Bradyrhizobium sp. S3.2.6
TATCTCGATTTTTACAACGGACGACGTCCGCATTCGAGTCTTGACGACATGACCCCGGATCAAGCCTACTTCAACCTTCCGCCGCTCCGCGCGGCGGCCTAACCCCGGCAGAGGCTCCACTTATCGACGCGGAGATTCTGTTCAGACAAACGGGACCAGCTCAGTTGAGGCCACCAAACCCTGCAATTTTGTTGGTAGATTGAACAAAGCCCCTAGCGCGGCAATTGAGGAAGGATCGCACTAATGCCGCGGCACAGAGGTTTTGACTCTTTGGAAGTGGCGGGATAGGCGCGACCCATTTGGCGCGGGTTGTCTGTTGTGAACATCCATTTAATGCGTGAGCGGGCGGCATTTCGCCCTCGCTCCCAGGCTGTGATTTCGCGGCGCAGTCGTTTGGGATTGTCGATCCTGCGATCCAGGCACTGACCGCGCAGGACGCCGATCTCGATCTCGACCATGTTGAGCCAGCTTGCGTGCTTGGGTGTAGTGGAACTCGAGCCGTAGTCTGATTCAGGGCGCCGGCCGAGTGGGTCGATAAATTATCCTGCAGTTGGCGACTCTGGATGACGACGGCTTTGCCACTTGCCACGTGAAGTCCAATAAACAGCGCGGCCACAATCGGCACTGGCAGCGCCCAAGCTGCGAAGGGTCACAAGGAAACGTAATTCACCGCGGCAAGCTCACGCCTGCGTTCAGTATCCTTATTGAACGCCCTTTCTAGCGGCCAACCAGCCTATCCGCTTGCCGAGGCGGAGCACGGCCCGACGCATGTCATTCGACGTGGGACGTAGTTGCGGGGTACCTCGGGTTTACCAGCCCAGCAAGACAGGTCGCCGGTAGCTCTGCCGAGATTCAGGAAGTGGTCTCGCGATTTACGTGGAAGATCCGATCGCCCCAATGCACGGGTCTTTTTGATCAACACCGAGGGCGCGACATATACTCGTGTACGAACAGCTCGTCAGTGCGACGCCAGCGCAAGTGAGCGCGAAGAATACTAAATCGGCCAAGAACAGGTCAACGGATGGGGCGAGCTCGTGAGCCTTTCGTAAGCCGTCCGATCCGTACGCCCTGGGAGACTGGCCAGGTACAGATGTTTCATCGCCGCGCAGAGGCTGGCCCTGCGCGGCGCAGCGTTCATGTCCCTTCGAGCTGGGCGCGCGGATCAGTTCACTCAGAATGAGGGCTTTGAGATGCGCCGGTGCTCTCCGATTTGGCGGGCGGACTCAAATCCGGCATCACCAAATCCATCGCGAGCCAACAGGGTGCCGGCACATCGACGCTCACGCAAATGTCGAAGACGAATCCGGGATACAGCGGCTTGGCGCGCGTTGCCGCCGAGGAGCTAACCGCGATCTCCCCGCTGCACTACGTTTCGCACGATGACTAGCTAAGCCCCGTAACGGCAACTTGAGGCGTGGGCCGATTTCTGCAAAGCCGGCCTTCAAGTACAATGCTGAGCAGGGACTACGGCTCCATATGGGCTGCCTCGGCGCCCCCACCTCAAGCTGGCCCCAGCCCTTTAGCGTACCCAGGCCCACCGCAGCCTCAATGAGACGCATCGCGACCCCAATCGAGCGCTGCTCCGGCACCACGTAGAGTTCGGTGATAATGCCGTAGGTTCCGCCCGCAAAAAGGGCGGCGCTTTCCGACAACATAATGAGGCCGACCGGGCGTCCCTCCATGAATGCCAGAAACCCATAGATGCGCTCTTTCATGGCCAGTAGGTCGACAACAAGCTGGGTATCTAGTCCGCCCTGCTTTTGTCCGCCCTCAAGTTCGGCAAGCAGAGCAGCAACCATGTGGGTCACCGTTGTGGCGTCATCGACAGAGACTTCACGCGTGGTCACCATGTCATAACCTCTTCCACGTTGAACCAACATACGACCTCGTCCGGCGGCGCATCGGCGCAGGGGCTGCCGTAGCACCCGATTCGAACAGATATGCCGCACGGTTGACGGTCAGATGACGCCTCAGGTCACACTGAGGTGATAGCGTCTTCGTGTCGCTCCCAGCCACAAATATCTCAGAAAATCGAAAGATAACTTGTCGAACATTGTAATAGTCGCACGGAGCGCTCTCGAAATTTGGACCTGCGTATCGCCCCACATCGTGTCCAAACTCGTACGTTGCAGCAGTGTGGCTGACCGCGTGCGAACACGGATTTGGACCTACTTTCCCCACTTTACAGCAGCTCGAGCGGCAGGCCGACCAGCGATGTTTCCGGTCCAATTCCGAGCAATGACGTTCAGCGGCCCCATTGCGATGGCTGCGCGCGAGGGTCATGAGCGTCGCTGACCAGCAGCATTGCCCGAAATCAATGCTCTCAGAAACCTGTCCAACGCGCGAGTCCAAGACAAACTGTTTTTCTTATGTTCAGACAATCAGTTCTCTCTAATTTCTCGTCTGACGCGCCATTTGTTGCCGCGACGTAGAACATCTCGGACATCCGATGACGGGTGCAATTTGGTCGTTCAGCTCGCGATTGAGGCCAGCTTCTCTCGTGTTCTTCGAATCGAATATGCCCCCTGACAAAGCCGGGTTCTCGGCGAGCCATCGCATTTCGGTTCAATGCTTTCCGAGAGTATCGTCAGGCCGTATCGTGCGAGATCGTCTCTATCATTCCCTTCGAATCTGCTGTTGGAAGACTGTTCTAATGCTTGCGGACACGGGTTACAGCGTAAGACGGTGTCGGCATTTCAGCAGAAGAAAGCTTAGGTTACCGATGACGCGGCGGGCTACTGCCATTCCAGAACACGTACTGCTGCACGATGGAGGTGCCGGGCAAAGCGCGCCTAGCACTCCTGCCAGCGCGCAAACGGCAAAGAATGATGCAGACGTCGAAATAAGCTACTACGTCGCTTTGCGGTTCCCAGCCTTCCTGTGACACGGGCCCGAAACGGCTGAGGCGCGATTCGCCTCCATCACTGCGCCGGCTAGTATGAACGAAGGTTTAGTTCATTCGGGATTACTCCATTCTGCGGCCGCCGTGACATTTCCGTATCAATGCGTATCGGCATTCCTCTGCAGCTGCGCCGTCGGAACGATGTGAACGACGTGATGGCCTTTGTCGTGCGGCTACCGTAGGAAGGCGGGCATCATCGCGGCGGTATGTGCCTTTGCGTCGTGAAACAGAATGATGCCCCTCCCCTCAGCGTTGAATCGGTTGATGATGAGCTTCAACTCCTGGCCTGGGGTCTTTCCTCCCAGTCGCTGGCCCACAAGTCCGCTCCAAACACGACAATGCCCCGATCCTGGAGCAGATCGAGCGTCTTAGGCGTCGAGTCGAAATTGCGGAAGCGGAGGAACGGCGTCGAGGGCGCAATTGTCGATATGCCATGGAGCGCCATTTCGTCAGCCGCAATCCCGCGGTCGATGTCCTCTTTCGCCTTCTCGAAGCTGATCTTCGACGCCATCGAATGCGACCATCCGTGGTGCGACATGGTGTGGCCTTTTGCGGCCAGCCGCCGCGCGAGCGCGGGAATTGGGCCGACGACTTGCCGACCAGGAAGAATGTGGCCCGGACGTACTCCTGCGCGCGGCGCTGTCAGACGTTTTCCGTGTGCGGCGGCCGGGGCCATCGTCGAAGGTCAGTACAATTTCGCGCTCGGCCAAGGGGGCGGTCTGAGGAAAACTCTTTGGTCCGACCCGCGAACGTCTCCCCTTCCGCGGCCAACTCAACCGGACGCGGCCGGATTTGCGCCGCTTGATGCCTGAATCATCTTCGCCAGGCCGAGATGAGCTTTAGCATCTCACTTCAGCAAGGAGGTCGCCTCCCGCCTCTGCGGCGCGTTAGCTCCTACCATCTAATTGCGCGTGGCGTCGTGCCCGATTTAACGGCTCTTCGCAAACATTAACTCGTGCGAACATGCGATAGGACCGGTGCATTATGTGAATTTGCCGCACACTGCTAGGCAACCTTCGTGGACGGGTGCTTCGTCGTCTTGACGCGCGTTACACTGCATCGACCATCGACGCTGACGGGCGCGTCACCATCGATTGTGGCACGATGGACGACGCGATGCTGGTCACCGTAATCGTTGACCGCATAATGCTGCGTTGCGCGGTTATCCCAAATCGCGACATCGCCGTCTTTCCAGCTCCAGCGTACGGTATTCTCGGGCGCCGTGATATGGGACTGGAATAGATCAAACAGCTTCTGGCCGTCGCGTTTTGGGATATCGATAAACCTTTGCACCAGATCGCCGAGAACCAGCGCGCGCTCGCCGGTCTCGGGATGTACACGGACCACCGGATGCTCGGTCTCATAGATCGTTTTGGTAAAGACCTCATCAAAATGTTTCTGGTCGATTTCGCGAACACGGCAGGTCCCGGCGTAGTCGAAGGCGTTGCTGTGAACGGTCCAGAGTTCGTCGGCAAGCCGTTGGAGCGGTCGTGGCAGATGCAGATAGGCGGACACAGCGTTCGACCAAATCGTATCGCCACCGGATGCTGGGATCACAACGGCTCGCAAAACCGCAAGTTTGGGATAGGCCGCGAGAAACGTTCCATCGGCGTGCCATACATCAGCCCGACTACCTCCGCGCGCGGAATCAAGCTCGATGATCGAGGTCGTTCCATTGATGGTACCGAGCGTCGGATGCGGCACCAGCCTTCCCAAACAAGCGGCAAAGCGCTCCTGCTCCGCGTCATCAAGATGCCCCTGATCGCGGAAAAAGATCACCTTGTGTTCGAGCAGCAAGCTGTTGATCGCAGCGACGGTTTGGCTCGGTAAATCACCCGAGAGCTTGACATTTCCGATTTCAACACCGATGCGCGCTGCGCGCTTGACGACGTCGGTCGGTGGAATGACACTATCAGTCGAAGCCGTTTCTCTCATTGCGAACTTCTCCAAGCGTTGCGGATTCTTCAAACGGACGAGGGCGCATGTCACTTGGTTTCGAAGGCGACCCACATCGCGCTACGGTACTCTCGAGCAAGCACCATGCCAGTCGGAAAACGAAGCTGTGAAGGTCCGTCAGCTAGCTGATCGGATGATAATTCGAAATGCTGCCCCCTCCTCTTTCCAACCCGAACCCGTGAAAAACCGGACGTAAGCATTTGAGGCGAGCCCTGGGTCGGCGGGGAAAAGCATAGGGCGCATAATCGACAGGAATTGTACCGCTCGGCACTCGAAGAGAAAGGGCGTACGGTCCTCGTGGAACGTCGGGCAGCCAGCCGTGCGTGCCGTTCTCGTCCAGTATGCGCCTTCCACTCAACTGTTTGCGGCAATCGGCCATGTCTCGAGCCGCGTCTGCGAACGAGCCATCACCGGCTCCCAAGGTGTCCGGGGCCTGCCCCGGCCGTGATCACAGCCGGAACATCATCCGCTCGAAATGGAAGAGGAATAGATGGTTTTGGAAGAGCCCCAAACGACCGAATTACGGTTTCATCTAGGCGAAAGCCATTGATCCGCGGCACTGGGGTCGCGATGTTCTCGATGCAGCGACGTCCGAGCACGGTAAGGCAGATGTCCTGCGCGGTCCCGCTGGATTTGTCAAAGAAGCCAAAGATATGTCCACTACCAGCCTTTACGGGTGTTTCAATGTTGTAAAAGTAATTACCCTCGATCAGTGCCTGCACAGATGATCCAGCATCCACCGCATGGAAGAATCCGCCGCTCTGTTGCGCATTCGTGTTGTGGAAGTAGTTGTTAACGAGATGAACAATGGCCTGGGCCCCGTCGATGTGCGGCGCCCGCCCCGAGATCTCATGGAAATAGTTATTTGCGATGGTGATCGTCTGCGGGACACCAAGAAACAGGAGATTCCAATAGTGCTCCCCGTTGCAATAGGAGGAATAGGTATCGCTACCATCGAAGTCGTTCCAGGAAATCGCGATATTCGTCGTAGGGCCAAAGCCGCCGGCAATCATCTGTCGCCCGATATTATGAAATCGGTTGTGATCGATCCAAACCAGGTCGGCTCGTGCAATTGCAATAGCATCGCCCGCAAATATCACGCCTTGATTGACATCACTGATGGTCAGGTTGCGAATGACGACGTTGCTGACCCCATTCAGGCGCAGTCCCTTCCCTTTGATTGTAGCGCTCGGGCCAACACCGATCACTGTTTTGTTTGAGCCAATTTCCAGCGGGCGCTTGCCGGCCCTGTCGAAGCCGACCAACGTCTTCTCCTTGCGATCGCAATGCGCGTCGTTGCCATCCATAAGGAGAAGGGACTCACGCTTGTAAGGTGCCGAACAAGTGCGGCCGTATTGGCATCCCTGCCCCTCGCCTCGCCCTTCCGTACCGGTAAAGTCTATGGTTCCGATTACCTGGATCTCGCGCGGACTATTGTCATTGCACTGCCCGAAGCTGTACGAACGACATAACTCATGATTCAGAGCTTCGGTTGATCTGACCTGAACTATCTCGCCTCCGAGGCCGCCCGTCGCTGCAGAGCCAAAGCCCTTGAGGGCTTCCGATCGCGCATTGTTCGACCCGAGCACGGAAGAGATGCCGAGGGCGACAGCAAGTCCGCCGAGCACGCGCAACGAACGCTTGATGTGCTCCATCGTGTCTTTCATAGACATATGCTCTCTCTGCTACCCGGAAATCCATGCGAGAAACTGAACTATCGAACTGAAATGCTGAACTGGAATGGGCCATCAGCATGGGGCGTTAACGCCATCACATCGGCCTCAATAAGGCAGCAACGGAATATTGGAACCGTGCTAAACAACAGCCGAAGTGTGCAGCCGCAGGCTCCGTACCAGCTGCGACGGATCTGGGTAGCCATTGAACCACTCACGGCCGATGAAAGCAGCGGTCGATGCTTCGAGAGCTTGGTCAGAATGAAAGCAAGATGCTATCCCACGGCTGGCCGTAACGGGCACGGCTCGAAGACGACGGCTGGAACAGCTTGCAAGCGCTCTCGTCGATCCCCCGTTGACACATCATCAGTTAGCTGCCCTCAGCGCGAGCACGCGCGGAGGAATGAAAGTACCCAGATTGGCTCTTTCTGTGATACGGCATGAGACGCACCCCAGTTCAAATCAGGAGTCGCCCGGCTGTCGGCCGGGCTGCCGGGGAGCTTCGCCCATGTACACGCCGCCCGCCTTCCGAGCCGTCGACATCGCCGACCTTCATCGGAAAGGGCGCGAGGCACGGTTAGCCACGGGGTCACCGCCACTCACGAAGGGCGTGTTGGAGCGATGCTGCCCGTAGTACTCGACGAGCAAAGGCTCCATGGGCACCATTTGTGCGCGCTTGGCGCGTTCGAATCTGCAGTGGAAGCTGACGCCGACTGGCGAGTGTAGCGCGTCGATCTGGATGGGAAGGCGCGGCAAACTGGATGGCGAGTCAGTGTCGCGGCGAAGTAATGATTGCCGCGCAGATTGTCGCGCGCAAGAGTTTTGTTGAACTCTGATTGTCGCGGAGCGTCAATCAGCGACGGTTTTGGGTGTCGCGTGCGAAGTCGGCCGTCCCGGACCGCGTTTTCGGTCGAGCGCGGTGCGTCTGCGATAGCTCTCGACGTTCATCTCAACGATGGTGGCGTGGTGAACGAGACGATCGATGGCGGCGAGCGTCATGGCAGGGTCCGGGAAGACCTTGTTCCATTCGCCGAACGGCTGATTGGCGGTGATCAGCATCGAGCGCTGCTCGTAGCGTGCGCTGATGAGTTCGAACAGCACGCTAGTCTCGGCCTGGTCCTTGGTGACGTAGGCAAGATCATCTAGGATCAGGAGATCGAAGCGATCAAGGCGGTTGATGGCGGCCTCGAGGTTAAGCTCGCGGCGAGCCAGTTGGAGCTTTTGCACGAGATCGGTGGTGCGGGTGAAGAGGACGCGCCATCCGTTCTCGATGAGGGCCAGGCCGATAGCTGCCGCCAAGTGGCTCTTGCCGCCGCCGGGCGGCCCGAACAGGAGCAAATTGGCGCCCTTGCCCAGCCAGCTGTCACCGGCGGCGAGCGCCATCACCTGCGCCTTCGAGATCATCGGCACGGCCTCGAAGTCGAAGCTGTCGAAGGTCTTCCCGGCTGGCAGCCTGGCCTCGACGAGATGACGTTCGGTGCGCCGGCGACCGCGTTCGGCGATCTCGTGCTCGGCCATGGTGGCCAGGAAGCGGGCCGCCGGCCAACCTTCCTTGTCGGATTGCTCGGCAAGTTGCGCCCACAGCACCTTGATGGCCGGCAGGCGGAGCTCGTTGAGCAACAGATTGAGGCGCACGGTATCAACGGTGTTGGCCACGCTCATGCGGCACCTCCGGTCTCGGCGGTACCAATGAGGCATTCGTAGGTGGCAAGCGGCGCGAGCTGCACCACGACGTTCGGCAGGTGGGCGGGGTCAGGAGCGAAGTGAGCGCGCAGCCGGTTGAGTTCGGGAAGTCGGCCGGCGTCAAGGTCGGCCGTGAGCTGATCGGCGAGCTCGGCCTCGCAGCCGCGCTCATGAGCGAGCGCGAGGAGATCGACCATGATCCGGCAGGCCTTCTTGTCCGGTAAGCGCTCGCGCAATCGGTCGAAGGTTCTTCGATAGCCCTCGCGCGGGAACAGCCTGTCCCGATAGACCAGATTGAGCAGCGCCATTGGCTTGCGCCGCAGGGAATGGATCACGTGCCGATAATCGACGACCTGGTCGTACTTGCCGTTGGGATGCGGCCGCCCGCGCGGCAAGGTAAGGAGATGCGTGCCACCGACGAACACGTCGAGGTGATCGTCGTAGAGCCGTACCCGCAGCCGGTGACCGATCAGGCGCGATGGGACCGTGTAGAACACCTTGCGCAGGGTGAAGCCGCCCGAAGACGTCACGCGGACGATCACCTCTTCGTAGTCGGAGGTGCGGCGATCGGGCAGCTCCTGCAATACCACGCGCTCGCTATCGATCCGCTTGGCGTTGCGGGCATTGCGGCGGCTGACGATCTCATCGATGAAGCCGCGATAGGTGGCAAGATCGTCGAAGTCGACAGTTCCGCGCAGCAGCAAGGCGTCCGCGATTGCTCGCTTAAGATGACCGTGGGGCCCTTCGATCGAGCCATTCTCGTGGGCTACGCCTCGATTGTTGCGGGAAGGCCGCATGCCGTAATGGGCACAAAGGGCCTCGTATCGCTGCGTCAGATCATCCCGTGCATCGCGATCGAGATTGCAGAATGCGGCCGACAGGCTGTCGGTCCGATGCTCCCGCGGCGCCCCACCGAGCGACCAGAGGGCATTCTGCAGGCCTTCGGCCAGGGCAACGAAGCTCTCGCCGCCAAGCACGACGTGAGCGTGCTCGAAGCCGCAATAGGCCAAACGGAAGTGATAGAGACGATGATCCAGCGGTGCGCCCGCGATCGTAACACCCAACTCGCCCATGTCTGTGAAGTCGGAGAGGCCGAGCTGGCCAGGCTCATGGATCTGGCGGAAGATTACCTCCTGCTCCTCGCCATGGATCGCCCGCCAGGCACGGATACGACGTTCCACGGTACGACGGATACCGGTGCCGAGATCAGGATGACGTCGGAGCATCTCCTCGAAGACCGCGACCGGGCGTAAGCCAGGTGCCGACTTCAGGATCGGGACGTCTCGGTCTCGAACACCTCGCTCAACGGGTCCGGTCGTCGCCGGCCGCGGGGAGCCTTCTTTTGCGACGGAAGTCGGGGATCTCTCTCGATCCGATAAGCGGTCGCCGCACTGAATGATGCCTTGGCCGCCGCCACTGGCGGGCTGTCGGTCTGACGGTTCTTCATGTAGAGCCTCATTTGGTGATCTGTGATGTGTCGGCCGGGCAAGCGAGTGATTCCTCTTGGCGGAAGAACCACTTGCATAACCTGCCGGCCGCGATCACCAGTCGGCGCGGTCCCTAGCGGATCGCGCCGACGCCGGGCTCGTAACTCCGGTCGGGCTACGCCCTCCCTTCGTCACGAGCCCGGCGAAACTCTCTCACCTTGATTGACGCGCTCTTCCATCCTGATCGCCGCGCGACAGGCGAGGCCATGGCGACTTTCGCTGGGTTCTTCGATGGCACGCGGAAGATGAGCCGGAATTGCAATACGGCGGATCGCGCCGGCGTCATCGAGGGCTTATCCAACAGCGACCCTGACGAAGGCGTCGTGCGGCTCACCTCATTCCGAAGGATGACGAACCCGAACGGCTTGTTGTAAACGAACCCGGCGCCACGTGGATTTTCTCGACTTCCTCGACTGCCCTCCGTCTGCACAACGACGTGCTGCGCCGGTGGGTTTCTGCTTGCGTCAGGTGCCTTACGCAGCACAGAAGAGTGCATGATGCCATCGAACGCGCGCCGTCTATCGCGAGCGGCAGCCGTGGCGCCCAAGGCTACGAGGCCAACTCCGGAGAAGAAAAACGATGTACCAGTGGCAGCCCATGGGACGGTTCGCATGCGCATCTCGAACATTGCGTCTGCAGGAGTCGTTCTGATTGCGCTTGATGGCTTCGCAATTCTCTAGAGGTTTGCAAAGAGCCAGCGAAGCGTCTGGAATCTGACATTGTGGTCGGATTGTAGAGTTTCTGACAGTTCGCGATAATCTGCGGTCGCGCCAACTCTCCCGACGGGCAGCATGAAACGCGAATGTCTCTGTTATCAACGTCGCGCAGCTTACTTCTGTCAAGATGATCGGAGCTCCCGGAGCCCCCTGCTCGACGACGCACTCGACCTAAGACGCTCCAGTGACTTGTTCCGCCCGATCCACGCCCTCCGGCGCAACGGGCATGCTGAACTGAAAGACGGCTCCGCGAGGATCATTGGCGCCGGCCCACATTCGGCCCCCGTGCGCCTCAATAATAGAATGGCAAATGGCCAGACCCATGCCCATGCCTTCGGATTTCGTGGTGTAAAACGCCTCGAACACGCGGTCTGCGCTGTTTGGATCGAGTCCTGGACCCGTATCCCGAAAAGAGACCAATACATTATTCGAGCCATCAGTCCGCGTAGCGATCAGTAATTCGCGCTCGCCTTCGTTGATCTCGCTCATTGCCTCGATGGCGTTCGTGATCAGATTGAGAATCACCTGCCGCACCTGAACGCGATCTGCTCGAACGAGCGGCAACGCCTCAGGTCGTCGGGTTCGCACCCACACATCATGTTTTGCGAGTTCCGCGCCAACTAAGGACAGCACCTCTAAGATCACTTCGTCAATTGCAAGAAGCTCCGTTTGTATCGGAGCCTTGTTCATAAGAGCGCGGATCCGGCGGATCACGTCTCCAGCGCGCATGCTGTCACGGACAATTAAACCGAAGGTCTGCCGAATTTCTTCCAGGTTTGGGGGTTGAGCAGCGAGCCAATTTAGCCCTGCCCCCGCATTGCTGCTGATCGCCGCAATCGGCTGGTTGACCTCATGGGCGATCGAGGCGGCCAGCTGTCCCATTGTCGTGATCCGATTGGCGTGTGCAAGGCCCATCAGAGTTTCGCGATAACGTCGTTCGCTTTCACGGGCCTCCGCTTCCACTCTCTTTCGCTCTGTCAGATCGAGGACGAAGCCAACACCGTGGTCCTGTCGCTCATCGAATACGGCGAGGCCAATTAGCACCGGCACGCGGCTGCCATCCTTCCGAATATACTCTTTCTCGAACTGCTGAACAGCTCCGGTCCTTTTTGCTTCTGTCCGAGCATCCATTGTGCGCTCGTGCCATTCTGGAGGCGTCAGGTCGAGACCGTTCACTCGCCCTGCGAGAAGATCCCCTTGGTCGTATCCAACCATCGCGAGGAAGGCTTGATTTGCCTCGATGATCTCGCCCCCTTTGCCGATGATAAAGATTCCGATGACGTTAGCGTCGAGTAAGCGCCGGATTTTCGCCTCCCGTTGCTGCACTTCGCTGTACAACCGGCTGTTTTCCAGCGCTGTTGCAGCTTGGGAGGCAAGCATTTTCAGCACCGAGTTGCGGGCAGCCGAGAATATGCGCGGGGCGAGATTATTCTCCAGATAAAGTACGCCGATCAGCTTGCCTTGCGTGATCAGTGGCAGGCAAAGAATAGAACGCGATTTGCGCTCGCGGATATACGGGTCTTCCGCAAATGAAGGCTGGGCGGCAGCATCTTCGAGAATGACGTTTTCGCGGACACGTAGGACGAAATGCAGCACGGACTCGGGAAGAGCCATCGGAGTCACAGGCTGTTCATCCACCTTTACAAGCAGCGCATCCGCTACTGTTGTGGCTTCCGCCTCGATCCGTGGCTCGCCTCCATCCAGCAGAATCAACAAACCTCGCTCGGCGCCAGCCTGCTCAATGGCAGTCCGCATAAGCGTGTCGATTAGTTTTTGAAGCACAATCTCGCCGGAAATCGCCTGCGACACTTTTGTCACCGTCGCCAGATCAAGATGCTCAACCGGAGCTCCGATCCTCATGCCATTCACGGCAAGAGTGGTCTCCTCATGGTTGAGATGGGGATGTAGCTCGTCGAGTTGACGCACCTTACCATCTGCTCCCCAACGAAGGTAGCCATGCCGGGCGTCCTGCAGGTAAACCCGGGAGATCCTGTCAAAACCGCGCGTTGCATAAAAGCGCGCTGCAAGTTCACCAGCGACCCCCGCGTGATGGGCGAAACCGTTACGCCCTGCGGTCTGGATTGAGCGTTCGTACAGTCGCATTGCGTCTGCATCCCGGCATTCCAGCCTCGCAATTTCAGCCCCGACCAAGGATGCCCGATTGTCAAAGTTTTCGGGGCAATTTGTGGCCCATATCTGCAGCTGTCTGTGATGGACATCAATCATTTTTCGATGTTGCTGTTGTTCGCTTTCACACAGCCCGTCGCAGTAACACGAGTGAGACAGCGCGCCATAGAAGTGAAACTCCGCGATCAAGAACTCTGTCGGGATGGTCCACAATCCGGGCTCTGCCTTCGAGCGAGCACCAATAGCTGCAGGATAATCGCCGGCCAGAAACCGCGCCTGAAGTTTGCGGATCCAGTAGACGGTTTCGCTCGGTGATAGCTCCGGACTGCGTTCAAATGATCGCTCGATGTCCAGCTCGTCAAACTGCTGATCATCGAAGGTACCGAATGAGCGCGTGAGGCCGCGCATGGTTCTAATAATTGCGAGCTGTGCAGTCATGGCATCAGCAGCAAACTTGACCTTTCTGTTCCGTATCGTAGCAAGGCTTTTCTCTATCTCGTTCTGCACCTCTTTCAGGGGATCTCCTGCCATCATCATATTTGCGGTTAGATGAACCAAGCTGTACGCCTCATAGATGAAATCGCCGATGCTGACCGCAGCTTCGAGCGCTCGCCGGATCAAAACTCGTCCGTCCCTTAGGGGCTTCGTCCACGGGATCACGTTGCCTCCGACGGCCAAATAGACCGGAGCCCGAAAGCGAGAGAACTCAACGCGATCAACCAGATCGCACGCAAGACGACCAAACTTATCTGCCGCTTGGTAGTCACCGAAGCGGCCGGCCGAGATTCGGCCCAGCCATGCGTAGTGAGTGCAAGAAGCATCAGTGTTGCCGTATTCGAGGCTGATGCTGACGGCTCTGCAGATGACCAGAGCGGATAAATTCACGTCCGTGAATCCAGCGGCCGGAAGAATCCGCGTCAAGACGGCCAGCGTGGCAAGCGAGGTCTGGTCTGTCATTCCAGGCAAACTAGCAAGATCCTCGATCGCGTCCGGCAGCTGTGACCACATCCGCTGATATTCGACTAGTGTCTCCTCGTCCTTCGGATGCGGCGACCACTCGATCCCGACGTCGTGAAGATATTCGAGACCTATGGCCACTGCCCGGCCGTGCTGACCGAGCGCCAAGTAAAGATCGACCCGCAAACATGCGACCGTTGATCGTTGGGGCGCATTCAAAGCGTGCTTCCACAGCGCGGAGAGGAGGCTCTCTGCAATGTCCAGCCGGCCTACCAAGAATTCACATTCGGCCCGACTGGTTTCCAGTGCGAATGCAAGTTCCTGGCGCCTTTGCCACGAATCCCGCGCGAGCAGCGTAGCACCGACAGTGAAATATGTCAGTGCCGAGGCGTAGGCCGCCGACGCCCTGGCACGCTGCCCTGCGATTAAATTTAACTCCGCGAGCTGCTCTCGCTCCTGACCGGAAGCGATTAGCGCGACACCTCGATTGAGTTGACTGACAACATCGAAGATAGCCTCTTCACGTTTGTGCGCAGGGACATGTGCCGCAAGCATCCGACCGATCCGCAAATGGGCAGGAGCGCGCGAGGATTCCGGCACCAGCAAGTAAGCCGCCTCTTGAACGCGATCGTGTACAAAGCGGTACACTGTTCCCTGGCGCGAGACCAGTTCCTGCCGGATCGCCGGCCATAGCCTCGCATGCACCTGTCCCTGTGACGTTTCGAGCACGATCGCAAGCTCTGCCGTCTCGGCCATGTTGCCGAAACAGGCCAGCTGTTGCAGCGCGTCCTGCGTCTCTTCGGGCAGCCGGATGAGCTTGCCGAGCATCAGATCGACGACGTTCTCGGTGTACGCTTTTGCGTGAATGCGCTTAAGATCCCAACGCCAGCGCGCCGACTCGTGATCGAACGTCAACAGCTGCTCTTCGGCCAGTTCAGACAAAAATTGAATGGCGAAGAACGGATTGCCCATCGTCTTCTGATGCACCAGCTTTGCAAGCGGGGCAGCGCGTTTTGGTCCGCAGCGAAGGGTATCCGCGACCAACTGCGCGACATCGTCTGCAGTGAGCGGCGACAGCGTGATCTTCTCTAGATTTACGTCGGCTCTCCTGATGGACTCGAGCTTGCGTTTGAGTGGATGGCCTGCATCAACTTCGTTGCTGCGGTAAGCTCCAATTAGCAGCAGGTGCAGGTCCGACTGAGTCAGAAGATCCTCGATCAGGTCGAGCGTTGCGGCATCGTGCCACTGCAAATCGTCGAGGAAGAGCACCAATGGATGGGTTCGCCGGGCGAAAGCACCGATAAAGCGGCGAAGCACGAGCTGGAAGCGATTTTGCGCTTGCCGGGCTGGAAGCTCAGCAGGCGCGGGCTGCTCGCCAATGATCAGGCTGAGATCGGGGATCAAGTCGATCATCAGCCGTCCATTCGCGCCGAGCGCCGCCCGGAGCGCCTGCCGCCAAGTCGCGAGTTCGCCCTCACTTTTGCTGAGAAGAGGACGCACAAGACTCTGAAAGGTCTGCACCAGTGTCGCATAGGGAACATCGCGCTTCAGTTGGTCGAATTTGCCTGATGCCAACAGCCCGCGCGAGGGCACGAGTACTTTGTGTAGCTCCTGGACAAGCGAGGACTTACCTATGCCGGAGTAGCCGGCAACCAGCACCAACCCCGGCGCGCCGCTCTTCACCGCGCGATCGAAAGAGCCAAGCAAGGTCTCGATCTCGCGGGCTCTGCCATAGAGCTTCTCGGGGATGAGCAGCCGATCAGGTGTGTCGTCTGCGCCGAGCTCAAATGTGTCGATGCGACCGTGGTTGGCCCATGCTGCCAGACAGTGTTGCAGATCGTGCTCAAGGCCAGCGGCAGTCTGGTAGCGTTCCTCGGCGGTCTTCGCGAGGAGTTTCATCACAATCTGAGAGATTGGCTCCGGGAGGTTTTGCGATTTCTCGACAGGCGGTGTTGCTTTTCTTGCAATATGACAATGGATCCACTCCAAGGGATCTGAGCCGGTGAACGGCAGCGCGCCGGTCAGCATCTGATAGAATGTCACGCCAAGTGAATAGAGATCACTGCGACAGTCGACGGAGCGATTCATGCGTCCGGTCTGTTCGGGCGCCATGTAGGGCAGCGAGCCCGCGATGAACTCGGCAGGCCCAGGCGGCACGCGCTCGCGGGAAAGACGGGAAGCCAGACCAAACCCAGTGAGTCGCACCTGTTCGTCAGGACAATTGACCAGAATGTGAGCGGGTTTCAGGTCCTTGTGGACCAAGCCGCTCCGGTGAAGCTTGCCCACGGCCCTCGTGATACCAACAGCGAGGCGCAGGAACGGCTTGGGCTCCATACGGATCCCGAGTAAATTTAGCAGTGGCTCGCCGCATGGATCCTCCAGGACAAGCATAGTCCGACCAGCTTCCCGAATAAGTTCCAACGGCCGCACCGCCCATGCCTCGTCTAGCTCCTCCCTCAGCTCACACTCGTGGGCGAGGCGGTCAAGCGTCGCTGGGTGTTCTGCGGTGGGCCGCACAATAAGCACGACAGCGCTGCTGCCGTGGGTTTGCCGACGGCACGCACGGCAGAACGCCCGATCACCGTCCTCCCATAGGGGCTGGATGTCCTGGATGTCACTGTCGACATTTGAGCCGAACAGAGTTCGGCTGAGGGGGTCCCGCGGCATTTGCCCGCCCAGTCAATAAGGATTGAGCCAAAATCTGACACATATGGGGCGAGCTTGTGAAGGGACTTCGCAAAGGGCGCGAGTACCGATCAAGGCCGCCAAAGACTGGACCGCTGCACACAAGATGCAACTTACACCCCCCAATACCTGGCAGCCCGATCGTGTCAATCCAGCCCAATCCGGCGCGCAGGCCGGGCCTGCACAGCATCGGCGGCGGGCGCTCCCGACTGGCGCGGTGTAGAGGCGAGTTTCCCTTTTTATGGAACGGCTCGTAGCCGTTACCCGACCGCCAGCGGCGCACTGCCCGACCTGCAGCAGGGCCCCAGGTCGCTGCTACCGCTCAAGCAGGCAATGACATGTGAACGCTGATCGGTTTTGCCCATGATCGGCGCAACGCGCGAGGCCATTGGACGCCGGCTTCTGACGGCTGCATCGGCCTGAGCGCCGCAACAGCGCTCAGGCTAGAAATCCGCCGACATGCGCGGTGCTGCTTTCGAGATCGACATTCACTCCTGGCTCCGTTGTTGGAAGGCGCCACGCAGTCATCGACTCCGAACCACAGCATCAAGGGCAGATCTGCAAGTCACTGTGAACGAAACCGCGCCAAAACTATCCTCTTCATTCCTGCTCCCATTGCTCGAGCAACTGATCCGCGACAAAGGCACTCCTGATGCTCACAAAGCGTCCGTACAGGCTCTCACCGATCGGAATGCCGCTCGCTTCGGTTCTCAGGAGGGCGATTGCCGGCCAGGCGATTTCGATAGATCTGAGAAAGTTCATGCTGGTTAAACCGCTGTTCAAGCGAGGCGTAAGCTACCCCAAAACCGGTGAAGGAAAAGGCAATTAAATGAAGAACAGCGGAACGTCTTCTTCTCGCCACGCGCACTGTGACAACATTTATCCAAGTCTTTGCCAACCAGAACTGTGCCGGATCGGAGTTTGCCAGTTCGATAGATCTACACCGGCATCGTACAACGTGATGCTACGAACGGTTCAAGCCCTTCCCGACCGGTACGAATTCGCAGGAAGTCACGACCTACTCTACGTTGGTGAGCGAGCCTCAGTTTTGCCACGCTGGTTGCTTCATTGGTGGCAACATCACCACGGATGTACTGGCGATGTGGGGCGAACCCGACGCACTTTCTGCTCGACGGAGTGCGTCGGGCCGCCTTTAATGACCCCGCCTAGCGGATCGATGAGCTGTTGGTAGGTCTGACAATAGCTTCAGGTTGACCGCTCGGGCCGGGTTTTGTCGGTCCTATGTAGGTCAAAGAGCCGATCTCCAGGCTGCCCGACACGGAACTCTGATGTCCGCCAGTTCTTAGGAGAATGATTCTTCGCTGGGATCAGCGGTTGTTTGGCTGATGCAGCAGAGCAAATGCTGCCTTTTGCCGCACTGGTCCACAGCCGGACACCGAATGGAGTGTATCCCGCCTCTCCATTCAGATTACGCCGCCTGATCTTGGGGGCGAGCCTGGTAAAGGAAGCAACGAGACGAACAAACGTGAGCGTCCCTGCAGCAGCTCGAGTTCGAGCATATTTCCTACAAACATGATGACGGAAAGGACTTGAATCGCACCTTGCGTCAGGTTGTACGAAGTCGATGCAAGATGCTTTCCCCGACCTCGCAAAGACGCAACTCACAGGCGCTCTGACGACGGAAAAAAGAGTTCATGTGCTGATGCCGCTGCTGCTCGTTCTGGTTTCCATTTTCCTTAGTGCGGGTGCGATCGTCTACGCCAGTTGCCGATCGCAACGCCGGCGGGATCGGCGCATGCACAGGCACAATCGCGCCAATTCGCGCCCCCACGTTCAACTACCAAAGCGCCGGGCATTCTGATCCTTCAGCCGCAAAATGAGTCGTTCGCTGCAGCGAGCGCTGCAAGTCCTGGATTCGGTGCTTCTCGACCGGCTGTTCATTGATTTGATCGATGCCGCAGGCTGGTCCAACGCGACGGCGGAGAGACGCGAAAGGCAGTTCTCGACCACTCGAGCGGTTTTTGCTAGACTTTCCTGTAATGGGCAACGCTGGTGCGAATGGCTAACCAGTCACGCACCTGGAAAATTTCAAAGATTAGCCTACGCGAAAGGCTGCATGTCTCAATCAAAGGTCGTTGTGACACGATATTTCTACTGTAAATCGTACAAGTGAGGCTCTTATCGTGACCAAGCGCTCTGAACCGCGGAAGGAAGCCGCAAATGTCGAAGGGCCGGAGGTGAGGCCGAGCGTCCTCGTCGTCGACGATGACCTCTCAATGCGGGAATCGCTGGTCAACCTATTTCGTTCGATCGGTCTAGATGTCGTTGCTTACGGATCGGCCCAGGAACTGCTCCAGAGCGAGCTTCCTGATGTTCCTAGCTGCCTCGTGCTTGACATCAGGCTGCCAGGATCGAGCGGGCTTGAGCTCCAGAGTGAGTTAGCCAAACTGAAGATTCACATTCCCATCATTTTCATCACCGCTCATGGCGATATTCCGATGACCGTCAAAGCCATGAAGCGTGGAGCAATCGATTTTCTCAGCAAGCCGTTTCGCGATCAGGAACTGCTCGATGGCGTAGTCGCAGCTATCGAACAGGATCGGAAGAGGCGGGGTGTAGACAAGGTGGTCGGGAGGCTGCAGTCCTTGTTTGAGGCCCTAAGTCCACGAGAGCAGGATGTCTTGAAACTGGTCGCCGCTGGCCTATTGAACAAACAGGTAGCCGCGGAACTCGGGCTCGCCGAGATTACAGTAAAAATCTATCGCGGGCACATGATGAAGAAGATGGGCGCTCGATCGCTAGCCGATTTGATCAGGATGAGTGAGAGGCTGGGAATTGGGACCGACCGTTCCAGGGTACAAACCTAAGTATGATTTTACAATTTCATCGAACACGCGCACCCTTCAGTTGGCCGTCATGCTTCTGCCACCGCCTTCGCCCAACTAGAACGGGTTGTCTTGTCCAGGTATTCAACTGTTTCCGTTGTCGACGACGATCCTTCGATTCGTGCCGCACTGAACAACCTTCTGAAATCGCAGGGCCACATCGTTCATACGTTTGCATCGGCTGAGGACTTCTTGCGGTCGTCTCAATTGAATGACACGTCCTGTGTCATTGCAGACGTGCAGATGCCCACCATGAGCGGCTTTGAACTTTTGGAACAGATGCGGGCCCAGGGTCACGCTGCGCCATTCATCTTGATTACTGCCTTCGCGGATGATCGCACGCGAGCCCGCGCGTTGAGCGTCGGCGTAATTGGCTTTTTCGCCAAACCCTTTGTCGGTCTTGAGTTGATAGCCTGCCTCGATGAAGCGCTGCGCGAGCATCGTGGCGGAACGGATGCGTGAAAGATGGGGAGGCAGTCTGGACCACGCCGCGCCCGCGCGGCGCCCAATGTGCCGCTGCCAGTCCTTACCTCGTGCTGGTGGCGACCATCGCCTTTCCGTCTTGCCGCATTCCTGTCGCTGTTGTTGTGCTTTCGGCATCTCATCGAAGCACTCGCAGCGTGGGGCTCCTGACAAAAACGCCTCTGACATGATCGCGTAATCAGACGAGGCGACCTAACAAAGGTGCGCACCAACAGCGATGCTGAGCTTAGGTCGAAAGTACCACAGCAGCGGCTTGCCAGGCAGGACCTCGCCGAAAAGGGTTCACCCGACACTTTTGCGAGTGCTCCAGCGAAGTCCGGCGCCGGAGTGTGGGGGAGCATGACGCGCCGATCACGGCCAATCATGCATCCTTTCAAGACGATCGCCGCAGTCACAAAAGGCTGCAGGCCACGTTGGACTTCCGAACGATCCACAGTTTGCACCGTGAGATTCGTCCGTTGGATCCCAGCGTCCTTCGGCGGGCCGAAGCACCCGAATCTTACGCATCCGTCGCAGCGGCAATACTATTCCAATGCCGCCGGTCATGTGATCTCAAGCCATGCCTTTGCTACCGACGGGCGCGCATCGGACCCTTCTGGGTCACGATGAAATTTATTCCATTCTTTCTCCTTTACAGAATTTGTCGTAACGCAAGCTAACCGCACGGCATGCGCAACTTCTTTGCGCGCGGCTAAGCAAGCCTGTCCGCGAAAGACGACTTTAGCCAGTGGCGTTCGCTAAATGTGGACAACACTACTAGACATAGTAGCTTTGTTCCGCATGGTTCTCAGGTAAATCGCTGGAGCTGATTTTCAGACGCGTTACGCGCGACCCAAAGGCCGTCGAGAGGCGTAGAACCGCGCGATGACCGTTTGTCCATCTTTACGATGTTGGCCGCGCTTATCCGTCGGGGCAGATTTTCTTGTCGAGGAGACGACCACATGGTTGGAATACACGGGCCGCGCAGAATGAAGACCGTCGAAACGCTAGAGTCCAACGTGCGGTCGTACTCACGTTCCTTTCCTGCTGTCTTCAGTCGGGCCCGCGGCTCGATTATGTTCACAGAGGGTGGCCGAAAGGTCATTGACTTTCTGTCCGGCGCTGGAGCGCTAAACTATGGCCACAACAATCAGGAGATCAAAGCAGCAATCAGCGAGTACCTGGAGTCGGACGGCGTCGTCCACGGCTTGGACATGGCCACTCCAGCAAAGGTCGAATTCATGGAGACCTTTAGCTCTGTCATCCTTCGTGAACGGAATCTTTCCTACCGCTTTCAATTTACGGGGCCTACGGGAGCTAACGCGGTTGAAGCGGCTCTAAAGCTCTCGCGTAAGATCACAGGACGTCACAACGTCATTTCTTTCACAAATGGATATCACGGCCAAAGCTTGGGAGCCATAGCTGCGAGCGGTAACCGCTTTTACCGCAAAGCCAGCAGCATTCCCTTAACTGGCACAACTTTCATGCCGTATGATGGGTATCTTGGTTCCGCGGCGGATTACCTGCGAAAGGTATTAATGGACGAGAGCAGCGGTATTGATCTTCCAGCCGCCATTCTCGTCGAAACCGTGCAAGGAGAGGGAGGCATCAACGTCGCCGGTAAGGAATGGTTGCAGTCAATTCAGGCTTTGGCAAAAGAGGTCGGAGCTATTTTCATAGTTGACGATATCCAAATGGGCTGTGGTCGTACAGGCGAGTTCTTCAGTTTCGAGTTCGCTGCTTTGTCGCCAGACATTGTTGTGATGTCGAAATCGCTGAGCGGGTACGGCTTGCCGTTGTCGATGCTCTTGATCAAAGAAGCGCTCGACGCATGGGAACCAGGCGAGCACACGGGAACGTTTCGAGGAAACAATCTTGCACTCGTTTCTGGCAAAGCGGCCTTAACCCTGTATTGGCGTAACCAGACGTTCTCGCACCAGGTCCAACGCTTGGGCGCACTTATGCGACGTCGACTCGATGCTATCGCGCATCAGCACGGAAACAAGTTTGCCGTTCGTGGACGGGGCATGGTATGCGGCTTCGATTGCAAAACGACAGAGATCGCAGAGGCGACGTCACGTAAAGCGTTTGCGAAGGGCTTGATTATCGAGCGATGCGGACCGACGGATCAGGTTGTGAAGTTCTTGCCCGCACTTACGATCGACCAAGACACGTTGGGACAAGGCCTAGACATATTCGAGGAGTCGTTGACCGAAACGTTGAATTCAGCCCGAGGAAGCTAATTTGTAGGCACACGAGAGAAACTGTTGCGCGCGACAGCATCGCCGCACAAGTCACTGGCGCGAGTCCCTTCTTGCCGCCGAAACGTTCGGGAATTCTGAAGCCGTGATCATGGAGGTGACGCTCAAGGCCACTGCTGTCTGTGATCCGCCGAGTCGGCTGATGCGCGAAGAACGGCTGCTGCCCTTCTTGGTCCACAACACTGAGTGGGAGCAGCATCTCTTTGACCATAAAACCTCGCTATCGCGAGCGACTCTGGTCGAGCTGGTTCGCTATCAATCATCCTGCGAGTACGATCCAACTAAGGCCTTTGCGGATGCACGCCAAGCCACAAGCTGCACTAAGAGATGGCGCGACGAAAGTCGTCAAGGCACGCGTGGTTGACGGCGTCAGTTACACGAAACCGAACAAGCCTCCCAATCAGAAAGGTCGGTCCTCGGCTTTTGCTCCAGAACTGCAGAGCACCGCTATCGGCGTGCGCCCGTAGCACGCTGCCAAAACGCCAATGTTGGGGGTGCTCGCGTCTCAGCTATCAGAAGCCCCTATTGGCGTGAACACCTCGACGTCAAGCGAAAGTGACGGACCAAGTGTCAACTATGCTGGGCCAACCGACAAAGCCCGACGCATCTGCCGGGTCTGAGATGCGTCGGGCCGAGTGGGAGACTGAGCGTGACAGTCTTCCTCCCACAAACGCGTCTGCAAGTTGTATGCCGCGCCCGTGCCGCTACAGCCGTGTCTCAGACTGGATATCTTGTCTTTGCCACAAAGGTCCCCGAGGCATTCAGACATGCGCGGCCCACAGCTAGTTTTCGGAAGGCCTAACAAGCTGAGCGTATTCCTCTTCCAAAAACTCCCGCCATCGCCTTTCGTTTGGATCAAAAATGAGGCAGAAGAAGCGGACAACGGGCCGCCGGCTCGTCAACAACAGATATCTAGATGTTTGATAGATTGCGACCCGTGACTGGAACGAACGTCCCCAGTTCGCGCAGGACAGAGGCATACGATCGAGATCTCAGTTTAGATTTCGCGAAAGGTGCACTCATTGTTTTGGTGATTGTTGGGCACCTGATCCAGTATGTCATCTACCGAGACGACGCGTTTTGGTATTCGCCGTACTACAAATCGATCTATATGTTTCACATGCCACTTTTTATGGCGATAAGCGGATATCTTTCTGCTCGATCGCTGCTTCAAAAGCCGTTCACTCGAGCCGCCAGCGACCGTGCGAAGCAGCTCTTGCTGCCGATGCTATTTTGGTGGGTGATAATGGAGACAGCTAAGTTAGCGGCGTTGGGGCGCGCGACCAGCCTAACGAGCGGACTTTTGGAATTTGTAGACGATCTCGCCGGCACCTATTGGTTCATCTGGGCCACGTTTATTTCCTACCTTCTCATCAAGATTTCTACCAGGCTTACCCGCCGATCGTGGGTCATAACTGGCTCAGCCATACTGGTCGCGCTCGCGCCTCTGACATTCTCCATATCACCGCTGATCAGATTCACTTACCCGTTCTTCTGCTTCGGCTTCTTGCTTGCTCAATCGAGAGAACGACGGACGAGTGCATTGCGACATCACAAGCCGGTCCTGATTGTATTTCTTTCAATAGTGACCTGCGTATGCTTTCTAGCTTGGGGCAAGAGCACCTATATCTACAATAATCTTGGGGTAATTCGCGACTTTCGGTCAACTAAAGACGTGCTTCTGATGTTTGTTGGCTCTGCAGCTGCGTCAGCAGTCGCTATCGAACTCCTGCGGCAATGCTGGCGCTTTGGCCATTTAAACCGAATGGCCCGCTTTATCGCTGTGGAATTGGGCCAGGCCACGCTGCTGCTCTACCTGGTCCAGGGTACCGTGTTCCGTCTCATGGATTTCATACAATTCGGAGAACTTTGGGATCTCACGACCCGGGTGATCATCGCGGGTGTGCTCGGGGCCGCGATCATTGCGATCGCCCTAACGATCCGCTCGATCGTTCGAGGCGTTCCATATCTGTCTCAGCTCGTCCTTGGAATGCCACCACGCTCAGGTCTCCCGCAAGCCAAACCTGCAATGAACTAGCTGTATCCAATTGATCGTTTGAGTACGGCAGGGTACCGATAGCATCGACTTGTGACGCGGCTGGAATAGCTTTCGAACCAGATCCGGCGGCAACGGCGTGCCGCCGTCGAGGCGATGATCGGCATAAGAGCAACCCCATCGAGCGTGTATTGCTCTCGGATTGTATGGCACCGGCGAACTCAGCCCATTGCCGTCCATCCTATACGGTCGAGTGTCGTGAGATTAGCGTCGCGGTACCAGTCGTCTAGCCGCCGGTTTTCGACGCAGATCGAACGCAAACCATTCACACTCAGCAAGATGGTTCTTCGACTGCCGTACTGAACCCGAGACCTCCCAGTCTTTCGAATCTCCGTCTAGGCCCGCAGCTGCCCGAAGTAACAGGCCCTCGGCAACCAACAAGCGGTTCTTGTTCGATGAGGCGATCCGATTGCTCATCGCGAGCCTGTCGGCTCCTCACCATTTCGAAACGGTGACGATCTCGATCGGAAGTTAGATTCACGACCATGCGGCGCACGACCGCGCGTTGTTGGACCCTTTAGTCCAATGCATGCGACAATGGCTGCACGATAGAACAGGCTGCATACGTACTTTGCAAGGCCGCGAAAATGCAAGCGTGCAGAGGCTTGGCGGGTTCGGCGGTTCGACGAGGTCTCAAATAAAGCCGCACAAGTCTCCCGGGATCTGGCGCAGAGACGAACCCGACCCGCTTCGCGTCACGGCCTCTCACCGTTTGGGAAGTCACGAGACTATCTGCCGAGATCCTTATTTGGTCTCAACTGGGGCGGGTGCGAGGCAGGCGCTCACTAACGGTGATAACGGAGCTTTCGGCCAGGGCGAGATGACGATCGTGCGGCGCAACCTATCGTCGCAGCGGACCCCGCCTCGCTATCGGACCGGCGCTCCTCTGCAGGGGCGCTGCGCAGTTCCCCGACCGTACTTGCTCGTTCGCATGTTGGACATTGCACTAGCTTGTCTTGGAGGGCGTCCAGTTTACGATCGCCCCGCGCAAGCCGTCCGGAATCCGATATGACTCCTGCGCCGCAGGGAATGCTCCGCTACGGACATCAGCTGCCCAGCGCGAGAGGCCCTCCTGCAGCAGCTGATGGCCCTCTACATAAACACGCACGAATTTTGGATAACGGCTTCCTGAGAGCCCCAACACGTCGTGGAACACTAGAACTTGGCCTGAGCAACCTGGACCCGCTCCGATCCCAATCGTTGGTATGGCCAGAGATTCAGTCGTTCGTGCAGCGAGCTCAGCCGGAATACCTTCGAGGACAACAGCAAAGCATCCCGCCTGCTGTAGCTGGTGCGCATCATCAAGCAGACGTAGGGCATCGTCCGCGTTCCGACCTTGTACCTTGAAGCCACCCATCGCGTTGACGCTTTGTGGCGTGAGACCAAGATGGCCCATCACGGGAATTTCGCAATTCACCAAGGCTCGGATCATCTCGACACGTTTACCCCCTCCCTCAAGCTTGACGGCGTCGGCGCCACGCTGCAGGAAGCCTCCAGCGTTGCGTATCGTGTCGTCGGTACTGAGATGAAAGCTAAGAAACGGCATGTCAGCTACAAGCATGGCCCGAGGCTTTGTCCGCGCGACCGCCTCCAGGTGGTGATTCATCATCGCCATGCTGACCGGTAAAGTGTCATCAAACCCAAGGCATACGTTGCCGACGCTATCGCCAACAAGAATGACGTCGACCACAGGATCGGCGATACGTGCCGTGACCGCATCATAAGCCGTGGTCATGACGATGGCGCGCCTTTCCTCTTTGAACCGTTGCAGAACTGGAATCGTGACGCGCTCAACTGACAGCTGCGAAATGTGACTCATGTTCGATCTGACCCGGCAGCGCATGTCTCTAGAAATGGCCTTCCCTTGGAAGAGCAAATGGTCTCTATCAATAGGGAGGCCGAAAAGGCGCGTCACTGAGAAGCTGGAAAGCACAAAGTTTCCAATGATTGCGCGATCAGCAGACAAACTCTTTCAAGATGTTCCTCTGCGACGTGGTTCTGGGGCTCCACCATCCAAACATTCTGCGACTCAAAACGGCAGCCTGGAGACGATGCACGCAAGCGGCGATACAGTGAATGTCCTTATGAGGCTCCGATCTACGTGTCAAAGCCCACGTTAAGGCGGCATGTCCATTCCGTATGGCTGTTGATTGGCTTATGGCGCTCAAAGCCGCGGCTTCGGCGGACTGCAGGCACATTCCGAAGCGACCGTGATCCAGGCGAGCGAGATAGGAAAGATGCACCGGCGCTCGCACGGTTGGCCGCACACTCCAGAATGCGGATGACGTGTCCACCATCTTCGCGTGCCTCGCCTCTTGATAAGACCCGCCGTCCAGGCCGCTCTCCTCAAATCAAATTGACGAAGGAACTTCCGCAACAAGCCGGCACCAATGGGTGCATACCTTCATCACCTCGTGGCGATTTCGCGCAGGCATCCATACTGATCAAAGGGTACCCAATCGCAATGACGCGATCGGATTGAAAACGAACGCACGGTGACACTCTGGACCGGCCGGCGAAGCCCGCGCTCTCCCGGCCGGCCGCACCTTTTATGGCAAGGCTCTCTCATAAGAATATTGCGGTGCGGCCTTAGCCCGTCATGCCTCATCGGCAATGAACAGAATGTCCGACGCCTCGCAGATGCGCTTCATCTCTCTTAGCTTCAAAGCTGGGTACATCAACATTCCGCCTGCCTCTGATACCAGAGCCTCGACGATAAAGCCGCGGGATTTTCGTTTCGACATGCTGACTCAAGCGCATCAAGCGTCGCCTGCTCACGACAGCTCGCAGGGAACGGGATTGAGGTCTCATCGAACAGGAAATGGCCGTACGCTGCGTTGAAGATACCGCGGGCCCCAACTGACATCGCCCGAAGGTGTCGCCCTGATAGGAGTGTTGCATGACAACGATGCGTGTTCGCTGTTCGCCTGTATGGTGCCGATAGCCGAGTGCCATCTTCACGGCGACTTCCACGCTGGCTGAACTACTATCCGGGTAGAAAAGATGTTCGACGCCTCGGGGTGCGAGGTTCAAAAGGAGCCGAGCGAGCTCTTCAGCCGGATCGTGCGTGTAGCCGGCGAAAATGATTTGGTTCAGCTTGCAGGCACCGGTTCTTCTGAATCGCGCTCACGATTTGCGGCTGGCAAGGGGCCGTGAGTGACGACCCACCAGGATGAGATTTCATTTTTGATTCGATGGGCGCAGTGTAGAGATAAGCATCGTCGCCACGCACAACTTTGGTCTTCGTTGTCAAGAGCATGCTGCGTGAATGGATGCCAAATTGGCCACCTCTTGTTTGGCATCAAGGCTTGAAATCGCCGGGGATAAACGAGCCCTTGAAGGCAGCCTGCAAACTGTCTGCCATCAGAGGAGAAATCCAGGGCAGCCGTCCTAACCAGCGCACCCGCGTGATGTCACAAATTGCGCTCTCAGTTTCAGAATTTCTTTCCCCGATGAATGCGATCCCAAGAAGTTCGATCTGGCGCTTTCGCAAGGCCTCTATCGACAGCAGAGAATGATTGATGGTCCCGAGTTGCGTGCGGGCGCAAAGCACGACGGGAAGCCGCCACCGCTCGAAGACGTCGATGTAAAGTGCGCTGGAAGTCAGCGGCACCATCAGTCCGCCGACGCCTTCGATGACGAGCAGTCGCTCCCCGGTATCCGGCACCACGAGCGAATCGGGATCGATGCGAATTGCGTCTATTTCGGCGGAATGATGCGGGGAAGCGGGCGTTGTAAGGCGGTAACGCTCCGGAATGATCCGATCGGCCGACAGACCGCCCAGTCGTGCGACCAGCTGGCTATCGCTCTCTCCTTCAAGACCGGCCTGAATTGGTTTCCAATAATTCGCGCCGAGGAGATGGGCAAGGCCTGCCGAAAAGACAGTTTTGCCTATCCCCGTATCTGTGCCGGTCACCACGATCCGCTGACTCATCAAGATCCGTCCCTCGTCTCCTCAGCGAGCGCATCGAGCATCGCACGTACCTCTTCCTCTCCGACGTTGAGCGTCAGTGAAATTCGTAAACGGGCCGTGCCGGCCGGCACCGTTGGCGGTCTGAGTCCTCGGATGTCAAATCCTTGAGCCTGTAGCGCGGGGGCTCGCCTCAGGGCGCGGGCATTCTCGCCAACGATATAGGGCAGGATCAGCGAGTTTGAAGGACGTCTCTCGCCTCGCGCAACGGTCTCCCAATGGGTGAGCGCGACAAGCTTCGCCAGCCGCCGTTGGCGCTCCGGCTCCTCCTGCAGGATCGACAGAGTCTCCCATGCGGCCACCGCCATTAACGGCGAAGGAGCGGTCGCGAAGACAAGCAGGCGACAGCGATTGATTATGAAGTCGCGCAGCACGCCAGAGGCGGTGACAAGCGACCCGGCAGCTCCCAGCGCTTTGCCGCAGGTATGTACAACGAGGAGAGTTTCGCGTCCTTCATAGGGCGCTGTGAGACCTCGTCCTTGCTCGCCACAAACACCGGTGGCATCCGCCTCCTCCCCGACCAAGAACACATCGTGCCGGTCCACAATCGCGAGCAGATCTTCAAGCGGTGCGAAATCGCCATCCATGCTGTAGAGGCTCTCGACTACGATCCAGACCTGCCCCGCTCCGCCCGCGGCACGCCGGTCGCGAATTTCGCTCTCGATAGCCTGCGGGTCCTTATGGGCGCAGATTCTGAAAGCGGCTCGGCGAGTTCGCGCCCCTTCATGAGTATTGGCGTGAACCAGAGACTCAAGGACAAGCAGGTTGTGCCGTTGCAGCAGCCTTGTCAGCACTGGAAAACTTGCAAAATAGCCACAGCCGAAGAAGAGCGCGGTCTGCGCCCCGAAGAACCGCGCGGCTTCTGCCTCGAGGCATTCGCGCTCCTCGTAGTTGCCGCGCAGAAGCCGTGATCCGCCGGCTCCGATCGGAGTACCGGATTCCAGCGCGGTCAGAATGGCCTTTTTCATGCGCGGCGCATTCGCCAGAGCCAGATAATCGCTTGATGAAAAGTCGGTCCCGATGAGCGGCATGATACCGCGCAGGCGATCGTCTTCTTGAAGCGCATCCAAGCCTGCCACATAGCTGGACGATTTAGCGGCAATGACGGAACTCATTCTTCACTCGCTGAGCAACGATGGACGCCGCAAAACTCCAACTGGCGGCGAAGAACAGGGCCTTCCCGCGTTGGCTGTTTTGACTTCAAACCGGCAGGATGCGATTGTCTCGATCAACCAGCACAATTCGCGGCCTGAAGAGTCTTGCATCCCCCTCGTCAAATGACGCGTATGCGACGATACTTATCTTATCTCCGGGCATCGCCAGTCGGGCCGCCGCACCGTTCACGTCTACGGTGCCGGATCCTTGTGGCGCTTCTGTCACAAACGTTGCAAAGCGTGCCCCCGTCTCAAGATTGTAGAGTTCGACGCGTTCGTTGATCAGGATACCGGCCGCGTCCAGGAGCCCGCGATCAATCGAGATCGAGCCTTCATAGTGGAGGTCGGCTTCGGTTACCGAGGCGCAATGGATCGTTCCCTTCATCAAGACAATCTGCATTTTTCACCTACGCTGATCGCTTGCGCGCAGCACCTTTATTGGTTTGACAACCTCAGCGAAGTCGACGTTGTGATTGTAAAAGTCGAGGCCGGCGTCGGCGAGTCGTGCGGCTTGCTTTGGCGTGAGCATGCCGAGCGTTACGCACGCCTCCATGACAACACGTTTAATAGCGGCAATCGTGTCGCAGACCTGATCGAGATCGCGGTCCTTTGGATTGCGCCAGGCCGCGGCCATGCAGAAGCGAGTCGCCCCGGCGGCCTTGGCGTGCTGCGCGGCGGCGACCACATCCGCGCGATCCATCAAGCGGGTCGCCTTCAGGCCAGTGTCGTAATGCACGCCCTGTGCGCAGTAGGCGCAGTCTTCAGGACAACCGCCGGTCTTGACGCTGAGCAAACTTGCGGTTTCGACGTGGTTTGGATCGAAATTGTCGTGATGAACGGTCTGGCCGTGAAATAGGAGGTCGGCAAATGGCAGCGCGTAAAGCTCTCCCGCCTCGGCACGTTCCCAGTCGCGGCGGACCGGCGCGCCGTTGCGGCCGCTATTGCCTTCGACTTCCACAACCCCCCAAGACTTTCGCTCAATCATATAGACGACACCATCGTGCGTAGCTCCGCAAAGCAACACTCTTGCCCGGTATTAAACGAGAATTATCGGTGAGTTGCGCCGGGATGGCGCTCATATCAGGCTCATAGCCGCCTCTCACGCAGGATTTCCTCGTAGCATCGAGGAACGCGCAACAACACTCCTCGGCGCCGCTAACTCAGGCAACTAATGGTTCATCACAGCGATGTTGACTCCTTGGCGGTGACTGGATAGGCGCGGCCGAGTTTGGCGCGGGCTTTGTCGGTTGTGAACATCCATTTGATGCGAGCTCGGATTGGTTTCGCCGCCGTTGCCATGCGGCGATCTGGTTTCGGAGCCTTTTGGGGTCGTCGATGCGGCGGCCGAGACACTGGCGCTGAAGCCCGGAGATCTCGCACTCGAGCATGTTGAGCCAACTGGCGTGCTTCGGGGGTGAAGTGGAATTCGAGGCGGCGCAGGATACGTCGGGCCTCGGCGGGCGCGAAGGCCTCATACAGCGCCCCAGGCTTGTGGATCGACAAATTGTCCTGCACGACACGGATACAGGTGGCGCCTGGATAATGGACGTCGACGAGTTCACGCATGCAGTGGGCATAGTCCACGGCGGCGCGGCGGTCGGTGACCTTGACGTTGCGCCAACCTCGATATGGATCGAAGGTGACGAAGAGATTGGGGTGCCGTTGCGGCGATACTCGTAATCGTACCGCTCGCGTCGTCCCGGTTGGGCCGGGACCGGCTGGCGCACCTCGCCGATCAGCTGGACGGGGTCTCGTCGAAGCAGACCAGGGGCCGCTCAGGATCAGGCGCTTCAGCATAGTGATCGAGCACATCTTCCATGCGACGCGACATATTCGCCATCTATATGGGGAATGCACCACATGTCCCTGCGCCACGGCTTGACGTCATTTTCGGCCAGCCGGCGACGCACGGTCTCGCCCGACAGACTGTCGTGATCGGCGAGCTTGACCATCGTGTCGACCAAACGCGTCAGCGTCCAGCGTTTGCGGCTGACGGGCGCTTGGTGCATGCGGTCGCCACCAGCAGGGCCTCCTCCTTGCCGGTCAGCTTGCGCTCGGCGCCCGGACGCGGCTCCTCGCTCAAGGCCCGCTCCAGATTGCCTTCCACGAAGCGGCGCTTGGTCCGGCCGGCGGTGGAAAGGCTGACCCGGACGGTTCGGACGATCTCCGCGTCGCAGCGGCCCCCGTCGGCCGCCAGCAAAATCTGCGCCCGCTCGAGCTTGCGGGCGGCGTGCTTGCCGCCGCCGAGCATCGCCGTCAGTTCATCGCGCTCGGCTTGGCTCAATTCGACACGATAACGTACATTCATGCTTTGCCTCCTTGTTGGAGGCTGGGACGAATCCAACGATGAGTCCAAAATCAGGCGCGCGCTTCACCGAGAAGCAGGGGCACTCCCTCGCTTTTATCCATATCTATTCATACATGTTCGGACAGCCGCCCGCCGAAGCTGACATCCAGCGCCATTTCCGCGTCAGCCCGCCTTCGGTCCGCCAGATGATCGTCACCCTCGAAGGAAATGGCTTCATCCGACGTCAACCGGGCGTCCCCAGAAGCATCGAAATCCTCGTGCCGCTGGAAGGCTAGCCGATCCTCGAATGGTTCGGTATCAAAACGTCCAAAATCACTGTGACGAACCACCGGTTGCTTTGTGTGCCATCGATCGTCCGGGCGGTCGCGCTTCAACCCAAGCCTCTGTCGTGATCGCATTCCCGCCCGATCACTCTGTTCTGTCAGAAAGCAAACGAGGCTCTTGCGCGGAACGCGACGGGTTTGTTTTGAGCATGACATAGTGCCAAAGAAAATCGTCAAGAATCTTCTGCTTGGGAGTGGCCCAAGCCTTGCTCAAGATGCGGTCAGACCACCGAGGAGCACCCGATGCCACCCGACAAGCGGCTTCCGATTGTGTTTGACCATCTGAGACTCTGCGTATCGTTTTATTGCAACCTTCATTGCAAGCATTGTTATGTTCCCCAACAGTATCGAGACGAGTACAAGAGACGTTTAGAGCCGTCGCAGTTGTCGGTCGATGAGATGACACACTTTATCGATCTGCTTATCGACCGGTATGGCCTGACAAAGGTCTCAGTGACGGGTGGTGAGCCGCTTCTCAGAGTCGTGTTTCCGCGAACGGAAGCCGTGCTCGCGCATGGACAAAAACGGGGGATGCAAGTCCAATTAAATACAGCGGGGCTTGGCCAAGTTCCAATTTCTGATGTGGTCTCCATCTTCGATGATCCCGGGAAGCTCACCCTTCAATTTAGCTTCGACGGCGCAAAGCGGGACACTGTGGACCGCTTCCGCGGAAAGCCGGGTGTTTACGATTCCGCACTCCGTCAGATGTCCGAAGCAGCCAATTGCGGGGTCTTGGTGCAGGCCAGGATGACGGCCAATCGACAGAACATCGCTGAAGCGCTGGACGCGTATCGACTGCTGTCCTCGATTGGCGTTGGTTCCTTCAGAATTAAGCCGATGTTCGCCTCAGGTGTCGCCCTGGACAACGAGGAAGCGCTCCTAGGGTCGGCTGACGAGATCAGAGAGTTGCAGCAGGCTCTGATCGCAACGGCTGCAAAGACCGCGGCCCGCCTTGAGCTGCCACCTCCGATTTTTGTTGATACAAGCCAGCCGCGGCCGAACGTTAAATTCACCAAATGTGACTGCGGCATCACCTCTGTCTACCTCTCGGCAAATGGCGATCTCTACCCCTGTCCCTACGTCGTTGGGGATCCGGACAGCGAGGCGTTCCTTGTCGGCAACATCCGATCCCCTGAATTCGATCTCGATACGGCTTGGCGAACCTCTCCGGCGCTGAAGCACTACCGGGCGGACAGCGGCTGCGCCCACTGCCCCTCGCAGGTGGCCCTTCTGAAGAATATCGAAAATCGCGCGCTTGCCTGCGGATGACCGACGAGCCTTGGATCGGAACGGTCGGTTCTGCAAGGAGTGCCATTTCGGTTGCGGTCGGATCGACCCAAACTCTGACCGGTTGGCGTCCGAAGTTCTGATCGGGACGAGGCGAGAGGAGATCAGAAGACATGAACGATCTTGTACTCGTCGGGCTCGGTCCTCACGCCATGGCTAAGTATATTCCTCTGATCGAGAGCGCCGTCGCCAGCAGGCGAGCCTCGGGATTCCATGTGATTGAGCTCGCGAGCACGAAAAATGCTGTGCATGCCTTTTTCAAGACGCGCGCGTGCAAGCCGATGAGTATCTCTTGGGTACCCGATCTCCGACCACAGGGCATCTGGTACTCCGGCGAGGGGGAGGACGCTCTCAGAGCGTTGGCAAGTCCAAGCTCTAAAGTCATTGTCTCGACCGAACCGAAGGCCCATCTGGACTACCTTCGCGCGGCACTTGGACTTGGTCTTGATTGTCTGGTCGACAAGCCGGTTGTGCTTCCAATGGGGTCGAATGGGCGCCCTGCAGTGGACCGAGTTGTTGGGGAGGCGGCGGAACTCAAGGCGATCTCTAACCGGAGTGGCGGGCGCTGCGTCGTGATGGCCCCGCGCCGATACAACGCAGTCTACGACCTGATTGGACGTTATGCGCGCCACGCCTCCCGTAAGCTCGGCACGCCCATCACCTATATTGGCATCGAGCATCACGAGGGAGTCTGGAACACGGAAGAGGAGATTCTCTCCCGCCAAGATCATCCATATCGGTATGGCTATGGAATGCTTTGTCATTCCGGCTATCATCACGTCGATATCCTTTCCAGCCTTCTGGGTACTAATGAAGACAACTTCGGGCCTTTGACGATAGAGCTGGATGTCCACCGGGCCACCGCCGCCGATCAAGTCGGACAGGTCGCCCCTGATTTGGTCCGGAGGCTAAGAGGGCCCGCCCCACTCGCCCCCTCGTTTCCCGCTCCGCGGTTCTGGGGCGAGACGGACCTCGTCTCATGTGGAGCAGCACGCCATTGCGAAAGCGGCAATACCATCTGCCTCTTCCGGCTCGACCTACTGCAAACGAGCGTCTCGCTGCGCAATTGGCGGCAACTGCCAACCAACATCTACAACAAAAACGGCCGGTACGCATCCGAGACCATTCGCTTGAATATCGGTCCTTTTGCTGCGATCGAGGCCAGGATCGTGAAGCGCCCGCACTTTGGCACAGAAGCTCATCCGCAATTTGCGAAAGAGGCTCGCATCACTCTTTGGCGAAATGGCAGCTTCCTAGGCCGGCCAGCTTTCCGGGAGAGACTCTACCCAACGCGGGACACACTGATCCAAAATGCGGATCTAGGGGCTGCCCGGAGGAAGCTCTTCGACGATTGGTTGGCGGGACACAGCGGCAGAAGCACCCTCGATTCGCACACACGAACGATCTCGCTATTCGCTCGGTATCTCACTGCTGTCACAAGCGATCGCAGAGAATCTATAGGGTCTGCCGCTGTCGAGAAAGCCGGAGAATAACCAAGCCCCGTTACCTCTGGCTCGCCCGGATTGCGGACGTCGAAGTGATGGCTGCGGTCTGCCTCTCCCGTCCTTGTGATTGAACCCATCAGTAAATCTATCAGCGTGCTTGGCGCCTCGCTCGCGCTATGGGTCGATCGGGAACCGGCGTTGCGCCCAACGCGGCCGAGCACGAAGAGCGGCAGGAGCCGCGATAGAAAGCGTGTAGATCGGCGCTGAAGCCAATCCAGACGATGAAGTCGTCCCGTCGAGGACAGAGCCCGAAGCAAAATACGAGATAACACTGGCGGCAACGAAACGAAAGAGAGAGCACATGGAACGAACGTGAGTTGAATTGCAGTCTCTTCCCCAGAAGGCGAAGAGTGCCAAAGAGGTGTGAGACGACCCGCGGAGAAATCGGCGCTGATGCGAACGGAACGAGTTTCGTTCGCGGGCCCGGATGCGTCGGGCCCTCATCTGAGCGATCCTATCGGGCCATAGGAACGGCCAGTCGAAGAGCAGAGCCGCAGATACTGGAAGCGCGGGCGTAAACGTCAATTGTCGCGATTGTTGCATGTGGTGCTGTCGCATTGACAACGCATGTCGCGATGGCCTGACCGCCAGATCATGGGTCGCGCAACCCGCTGCTGTCGGAGATGAGATCGGATTGTAACGGAGTGGTTCCGGTAGAGTTGACGCCGGCACCGCTCGTGTCGTGCGACTGATATATCGAGGGGCTGCCACCCCGGCATCGGCAGCCCCAAATACTCCTGATCATCTGCACCGAACTTATCTGGATGAAGAACATCGGTTCTGTCCGGAATTGTCCACCGGAGAGTTCTGTTGTGGTTGGCCTTTCGACTACGATTTTCGCTTGAAGTTTCTCGTCATGCGTGACTTCGTTGCGAACTTGCCTCATGCAGACGATCCGCGCAGACATCTACGATGGTTTGGCTACGGAAGCCCGCTAGCAGGAGCTTTTGCTCGCCGCCTCGCCTTAATAAGCCGCGACGTTATGGCGTTGAGCTATCCGTGTTTGGTCCAAGATGCCAGAGCTCGACTGAAACGCCTCACGGCCAAATTTGGCGGCGGAAGCCAATTCGCGTGGCGTGATCCGGCGAACCGGCTACTTTGTCACCCAAAGACACGTCGACGGCTTCAGCAGACGATGCAAATTGACGCCAATGCTTCGCCAGTTCGTCGCGTGAGAGGCTTGTAATTTCGCCCTTGCGACGGTCTGACGGTGGGCTTTCATCTCATTCCTTCTCATGTCCAGCGGTTAGCCGGCTTGCCGCCTGAGACACCGTCAATGCGAAATCTGTGTGGCGGACCACAACTCACATAATCGATTCACGGGCAGCGGCTCGGACGCGCGGACCGCATTCATTGAGCAGCCTCGCTCATTGGCGTTACCGTATGAGGGCGTTTTCGCTAGAGCCGTCCAACGGAGAGGCTTCCGCGCTGCGATCACGACGCCTTGACCTTCGATGCAACCGTGCGTTCCGGCGGCGATCAGAACTGCCAGTCAACCTCATTTCTCTGCCGCTTCTCCGCCAGGCGAGCCAGCTTATCATATTCCTTAGCGACCTTGAGGAGCCTGTGTCTGGATGTGTTGTCCTTGAGCGACTCCGCTTTTACTCGCGTCGCTTCCGCACGGCCTCGCCAATGTTTGGCGTCGGGGAATGGCTTCTTCTGCTTCATGCAAAAGACGATGCAGTTTTTAGATCAAGAGAATGCGACACATGCCCTACGTAAGATCCCGTAGGCGGGCTTTCGCAAAAGCACTTCATTTGCCGTCAATGCCGCCCGCTCTGTCAATGTCTGAGATGCGACAAACCAATCGCAACAAACGCAAGCGCGTCGAGTAAGCTTCACTGCATTCTTCTCGGTTGAGAACGCCCGCTTGGAAACACCACGCCAACGCAAAATGATAGTGGAGATTGGACTCATTGGTGGTTCGCGTCAGATCCCGCGCCAAATGCGCGACTCTCGACATAAGTGCTTGAATCGAACGTAGCGTCAGGTTGTAAGGTCTTCAATGCAGCTGGCGACCGCGCCTGGCCGTACAACAGCTTCCGGGGACCAATTGGGAGTGTGTCATTTGGAGCTCAGATTGCAGAACGCCCGCGATGCCTCGAAACGCCTCAGTGAGGTAGCCTCAGCGATTCATTGCAAGATCTTGCGATTAAACGGCGAGTGCAGGAGAACCGGATGCGAAGATCGGAGCAGCGTCGCCGCGTGGCGATTGCCCGATTTGAGATTTGCTCATGTCGGAGGTTGCCTTTTTCGCTGCTCAGAGTGGAATGGAAGTTGGAGGCCATACAGGTGGTCGTGATCCACCTACCGCGAACCTGCAAATAGTTTGCTCGCGCCGAAACGGAGCAGCTGTAGGCATACACTTTGGCACAATGTTTGGTACGCATCCTCCTATCGCGACGTCTTCGTCATGCCCGGCTGCAATGATTTAAGCTGGTCGGATTATGAGCTGGCTCACAGCTTGCTGAGCAATCTCAGGAGGGTTCAGGCCTAGGAGATTATCAACGCCTCCTCGATATACGCATCGACAGCTCGATGAGCCCGATTGCATGCCTGCCTTATTCGCAGCCCAACGATCGGCCCTTTCGAGCAGGTCGCATGTCCGAGGCGGCCATCCTATGGCCTGGCTCGCCGCGCGAGTTGAGCAAGCAAAGACAGTGGAACGGCTTCTCGGTCCCGGCGGGTCGCTCACCACTTGTCCGCGCCGTAATTCCACTGGTCGCACCGAAGCAATGGAGCGACGGCCGAGGAAGGCGAACGAAACCCGCCGGATTGCAAACTTTCGTATAGTCCTTCAAAACCGTTTCGATGTGGAACGTTTACCTCCGTACAGTTGAGCGATCGATGCAATGTCTATACACGTCCACATTCGGTGCTTCGAGAGCGTGACGCTTCCGGATCGGAGGCCGACGCGACTAAAGGTCGTCGATCGCGGGACGACATTAACATGCGCAGAGAGACGATTTGTCAAACCAAGCAAACAAACGGCGGGTCGCTCTCATCACCGGCGTGACTGGACAGGACGGGGCCTATCTTGCCGAACATCTGCTGTCGCTCGGCTATGTCGTGCACGGCATCAAGCGGCGCTCATCCTCGTTCAACACCGCACGCGTCGACCATCTCTACCAGGATCCGCATGTCGGCGACGTGCCGTTCCTGATGCATTACGGCGACATGACGGATTCGACCAATCTGATCCGCCTGGTGCAGCAGATCCGGCCGACCGAGATCTACAATCTCGCCGCCCAAAGCCACGTCGCCGTCAGCTTCGAAAGCCCCGAATACACCGCCAACGCCGACGCCATTGGCGTGCTGCGCCTCCTGGAAGCGATCCGCATCCTCGGCATGGAGAAGGAGACGCGGTTCTACCAGGCCTCGACCTCCGAGCTCTACGGCCTGGTCCAGGAGATCCCGCAGAAGGAGACCACGCCGTTCTATCCGCGCTCGCCTTATGGCGTCGCAAAGCTCTACGGCTACTGGATCACGGTGAACTACCGCGAAGCCTACGGCATGTTTGCCTCGAACGGCATCCTGTTCAACCATGAGAGCCCAATTCGCGGCGAGACATTTGTCACCCGCAAAATCACGCGCGGCGTGGCGCGCATCGAGGTGGGGCTCGAGCAGACGCTCTATCTCGGCAATCTCGAGGCCAAGCGCGACTGGGGTCACGCCAGGGATTACATCGAGGGCATGCACATGATCCTGCAGGCCGACAAGCCCGACGATTTCGTGCTCGCCACCGGCGAGACGCGCTCGGTGCGCGAGCTGGTCGAGCTGTCCTTCGCGCAGGTCGGCCGTCGCCTCGAGTGGCGCGGCGCAGGCGTCGACGAGACCGGAATCGATGCCAGGAGCGGCAAGACGGTGGTGAAGATCGATCCGACCTATTTCCGTCCGACCGAGGTCGATCTTCTCATCGGCGATGCCAGCAAGGCGCGGGAGGTGCTCGGCTGGAAGCCGAAGCGGACCTTTGCGGAGCTCGTCGAAGAGATGGTGGGGAGCGATCTGGCGGAGGCAAAACGGGATGCGGCCAATGGCAAACGCTTCGTTTGAGCTCAACGGCAAGAGCGTCTACGTCGCCGGCCATCGCGGCATGGTCGGCAGCGCGCTCATGCGCCGGCTGGCGCGCGAGGACGTGAATCTCGTGACGGTGGACCGGCGTGAGCTCGATCTCTGCAACCAGGCCGCCGTGTTCGACTGGTTTGCGAGGACGCGGCCGCGAGTCATATTCCTCGCCGCCGCCAAGGTCGGTGGCATCGTCGCCAACGCCACGCTGCGCGCCCAGTTCATCTACGATAATATCGCGATCGCGGCCAATGTGATCCATGCCGCGCATCAAAACGGTGCCGAGAAGCTGATGTTCCTCGGCTCGTCCTGCATTTATCCGAAGCTGGCCGCCCAACCGCTACGCGAGGACTCAGTGCTGAGCGGCCCGCTGGAACCGACCAACGAGCCCTATGCGATTGCCAAGATCGCCGGCATCAAAATGGCGGAGGCCTATCGCAGCCAATATGGCAGCGACTTCATCAGCGTGATGCCGACCAATCTCTACGGCCCCGGCGACAATTATCATCCCGATTATAGCCACGTGGTCGCGGCCCTTATCCGGCGCTTTCACGAGGCGAAAGTGGCGGGCGCGAAGAATGTGGTTGTCTGGGGTACGGGAACGCCGCGGCGCGAGTTCCTCTATGTCGACGACATGGCCGATGCCTGCGTGCACCTGATGAAGACCTATTCCGGCGCGGACCTGATCAACATCGGCACCGGCGAGGACATCGCCATCGCCGAGTTTGCCCGCATCGTCGCCGAAGTCGTCGGCTATATCGGCGAGATCAGTTTCGATAGCTCCCGGCCCGACGGCACGCCGCGCAAGCTGCTCGACGTCAGCCGTCTCGCGAGCCTCGGCTGGCGCGCGAGGACATGGCTCACACATGGAATGCGGCAGGCCTACCAGGCCTTCTTGGTGGCATCGGCTACATCGGACAAAAGGACAGAACCATGCAGCTGCTAGCCGCCGATGGCGCTCATTGTTCGGTTCCCAGAAAGTTGCTTTAGGATCGTCCGGCGAATTCGACAAGCCTCCACGTGTTGCTTGGAGCTCGCGCACCGCCGGGTGACGCGTGCCCCGATCGAGGGCAGGCCCGGGCTAGACTGGCCCATTGCTAGAGCGAGCGAATTGGTCAGGCGCGCCTTGCGGCACGCTCTGTTATGAACTTGAGGTAAACTGATTAGCATGTGCGGGATTGTCGGCATCCTGGGGCGCGGTCCGGTCGCGGATCGACTCATCGATTCACTTAAGCGACTGGAATATCGCGGCTACGACTCAGCAGGCATCGGAACGCTCAAAGGAAATTATATCGAGCTTCGGCGGGCCGAGGGCAAGCTGAGGAACCTTGAGACACGCGTTCGCCGCCATCCGGTCTCAGGCCATGCCGGGATTGGGCACACGCGCTGGGCGACCCATGGCAAGCCGACCGAGCATAATGCTCATCCCCACGCAACGGACAATGTTGCAGTCGTCCATAACGGCATTATCGAGAATTTCCGCGAGCTGCGCGCGGAGCTGAAGCAGCATGGCGCCTATTTCGCCTCTGAAACAGACACCGAGGTGGTGGCGCATCTTATCGACTCATATCTGAAAAATGGCTGCTCGCCGCAGGACGCAGTAAAAGCGTCGCTGCCGCGGCTAGTGGGCGCGTTTGCGCTTGCAATCCTGTTCAAGGGGCACCACGACCTCATGATCGGCGCGCGGAAGGGCTCACCGCTTGCGATCGGCCATGGCGAAGGCGAAATGTATCTCGGATCGGATGCTATCGCGCTCGCGCACCTTACCGACTTGATCACCTATCTTGAGGACGGCGATTGGGCTGTGCTCAACCGCAACGTCGCCATGATTTACGACGCACAAGGCACAGTCGCCGGCCGGGAGGTGGTGAAATCTGCCACGTCGTCGGTTCTCGTCGACAAAGCAAACTACCGCCACTTCATGGCGAAGGAAATCCACGAACAGCCAGAGGTGATCGGGCAGACGCTGGCGCACTACGTCGATATCGCCAACGAGAGCGTCGCACTGCCGCAGGAGCTTCCGTTCGATTTCAATGCGATCGGACATATCTCGATCACGGCTTGCGGTACGGCAGGATATGCCGGCCATATCGCCAAATACTGGTTCGAGCGGCTGGCTCGTATTCCGGTCGAGCTCGATGTCGCCTCCGAGTTTCGCTATCGTGAGGCACCGATGCGCAGGGGAGATCTTGCTATCTTCATCTCGCAGTCCGGCGAGACGGCCGATACGCTGGCCGCCCTGCGCTACGCCAAGTCTCAAGGCCTGCATACGCTCTCAATCGTGAACGTTCTAGGCTCGACCATTGCGCGCGAAAGCGGGATAGTGTTGCAGACACTCGCCGGACCTGAAATCGGCGTTGCCTCGACCAAGGCGTTCACATGCCAGCTGGTCGTCCTGGCGGCGCTTGCGGTCGCCGCGGGCAAGGCGCGGGGTGAATTGTCGGAGAGCGACGAGATCGATCTCGTGCGAACGCTGATTGAAATTCCCCGGCTAGTTACAGCGGCGCTTACCAGCGAGCCGCAGATCGAGAAGCTCGCACGCGACATCGCCAAATCGCGTGACGTGCTATATCTTGGTCGCGGCACGTCGTTTCCACTGGCGCTGGAAGGGGCACTGAAGCTGAAGGAAATCTCCTATATTCACGCCGCGGGCTATGCGGCTGGAGAGCTCAAGCACGGCCCCATCGCCTTGGTCGACGAGAGCGTTCCCGTAATTGTCATCGCTCCTTGCGACCGGCTCTTCGAAAAGACCATCTCGAACATGCAGGAGGTCGCCGCACGCGGCGGCAAGATTATCTTGATAACGGACGCTAGCGGAGCCGCGGAGGTGTCCAAGGATGCGCTCGCGACGATCGTGCTGCCGGAGATGGGGACGACATTTACGCCCATTGTCTATGCAATTCCGGTGCAGCTCCTGGCCTATCACACGGCCAACTTGATGGGCACGGACGTCGACCAACCGCGAAATCTTGCGAAATCGGTCACCGTCGAATAAGCCAAGGCAATGCCACCTGGAATCGGCGTGGGTCATTACCGAGGGCGCGCAAAGCCCCGGTGATGTGCCGCCCAGCTCCAGGCCCGACGCCATCGCATGGCGTATTTGGTTGTGCCGGTTCATGGTCGGGAAGCTGGGACTCCTGCGCAAAATCTACGGCCAATCGGGTTAAGAGGCTGGCGCGTCTTCCGGCAAACAAGGAGTCGCATATGACCGATCGCGGCATTCCGATTGCTTGGACCAGGTTATAATTGGTGACGAACAACCAGGTGTTTCATGCGGCGTGGAAGCCAGATGTACGAGGCGCGCCTCGCTTCGAAGGACAACGTGGCACTTGCCGAGCATGGCGATCGGCGCTAGCGGACGGGCTTGATCGCCAGCACGCTCACCAAACCTTTTCCGTCCAACCCAAATCGCTGGACATCGGGTGACATGTTTAGTCCGGCTCAGCCCCAATCGCATTCTGGCGAGTTGTTCTAGCGCGACCTGTCTCACGAAGCTCTTCCCCGCGCGCCGCGCGGCGTATGCCACGAATCGCGTGCTTCCCGTTCATTCCAGGTCGATGCGCTCGATGAGAAACCCGCCACGCCGCAAACAACAACCTTGTCACCTAGAATCGCCCGATGTTTCAGTAGCTTGAGAGCTACTCCTGCTGCGCGAGCGGAATAAAGCCGAAAACTCCATGCGACATTGCGGCAATTGCCGAAAATATGCCGGAAACGTCAGGCGCTTACGGGTTGGTCGACAGTGCCCTAATGGCAGATTCGCGGCCGTGACACTGCACTCGGCTGGCGTGAGATTTTCTCGGAACCGGCCATTTCAAACCGAGAGGAACCTCGCCATGTCACCAGCGTCCATTGAGCACGCGTCAAATGCCAAATTGCGCATTGGCGACATCTTACGTGCGACGAGCGGCAACTTCCTCGAGCAGTTCGATTTCTTCTTGTTCGGGTTCTACGCCAGTGCCATCGGAAACGCGTTCTTTCCATCAGCAAGCGAAACCGCGTCGCTGCTTAACACCTTCGGTGTGTTCTGGCTGGGTGCCTTGATGCGACCTGTTGGCGCGATCGTGCTTGGAGCCTATATCGACCAGATTGGCCGTCGGCAAGGCCTGATCATTACGCTTTCGATCATGGCGATTGGCACCATCATCATCGCCTTTTGTCCCGGCTATGCGACGATCGGCATTGCCGCACCCGTGATCGTGCTGTTCGGACGGCTGTTGCAGGGCTTTTCTGCCGGCGTTGAAGTTGGGGGCGTTTCCGTCTACCTTTCCGAGATTGCCACTCCGGGCAATCGCGGTTTCTACACATCGTTTCAGTCCTCGAGCCAGCAGGTTGCGATCTTTGTCGCGGCTCTTATCGGATATTTTTTGAGCGAAGCACTTCCGGCCGAAATGGTTGCAGCCTGGGGCTGGCGGATCCCGTTCTTGCTTGGCTGCTTGATCGTTCCGCTTATCTTCTTCCTGCGCCGGACGCTGGACGAAACTCCGGAATTCTTGGCCATGAAGACCCACCCAACGGCCCGCGAGGTCTTTGCCTCCACGGTTGCGAACTGGCGCGTTGTCCTTCTTGGCATGATGATCGCGATGCTGACGACCACGACCTTCTATTTCGTCACCGTGTACACGCCTACGTTCGGCAAGCACGTATTGCAGCTGTCGTCGCAGAACACGCTCTTGGTAACGCTTATGGTCGCCGTGACCAACTTCATCTGGAACCCAATCGGTGGCGCGATTTCAGACAAAATCGGCCGGAAGCCGGTCTTACTGACCATTGCCGGCCTCGCCTTGGTGACTGTATATCCGGCGTTGTCTTGGCTTGTGACCGACCCAAGCTTTGGCAAGATGCTGGTAGTGGAGATGATGTTCTCGTTCTACTTTGGGACCTATAGCGGCGCCATGTTGGGCGCTTTGGTCGAAATCGTGCCGAAGCACGTTCGCACAACGTGCTTTTCTTTGGCCTTCGCACTCGCCGCAGCTCTCTTTGGCACGTTTACGCCGCTCGCATCGACCTGGTTGATCGATAGGACCGACGACAAGGCTTCGCCCGGTTTCTGGTTGATGTTTGCAGCTTTGCTCGGCATCATCGCCGTACTCACGATTTATCCAGGAAGCACCAAGAGAGTTGCGACGCCGTCGCGTCCCGCGCGGTCTAACAAGGCCGTAACCGCGCAATTTACCACGCATTAGCACGCCCCCACGGGGACGTTGACGGGCCAAGACCGAACTGAACTTGGTGCGTCACTGCCCTTGCGGTGATCTCACGGTGGTGGGCGGGCCACTCTGCCGGTCACGGTTCTTCCTACGCGATCTCGAGCAGTATGGGACGAGCTGGCGTTGACCGGGAATGGCTGAACATTATCGCCAGCCTTGATTTCGTTCTGTGGTCGAACGGCGCGATGATAATGCTCGCACTTTGCAGTCACGTGAAACACGGCAGATCTCGCGCGAGGGATAGATCCCTCGCGCAAGGTCCACGCGCTGAAATTGGCGGGCATTCTGTGCGGCTGCCACACAAACTGAACGGGCACGTCTTCAGACTGCATGAATTCCCCAGTGAATTGGTGTGTCGCAGGTCGCCAAACGTTAACGTAACGAGACGTCTGGTAGATTGATCCAATACCTGCCTCTCGGCGCTCAGATACGCAAGTTGAATGCTCACCCTTCTTATCGTATTTGGCGAGGAACGGCCGACAAGATCGATGCAGCCTCGTGCAACCGAGCGACGGGCCCATGCATGACCACGATCCGGCCATCGCCGGCTCCGCTCGATCAGCCGCGACTTCACGCACCGCTAGCTTGCGCAGATGAGGCACCGCGCGCGAGCTGTGCGAGCTCCGTTTCGAGCATAGGGTTGCGATTGAACATGGCGTCGATCAATGCTTGCGCCGGCTGCTCGGCCGCCTCCACCCACGTCGCCTTCTCCGCTCGTGGGGAGGGCGCGAAAACACGTTTGACGACTGTCGGCGACCCCCTCAGACCGCATTTGGCCATGTCATCCACGCCGGCGTTTTGGGCGCTCCATTTTACGATTGTAGCACGTGCGGCACGCAACGCATCTATCATTGCACCGCGGCGAATTTGATTGGTTGCCTCTAACATGCTGACGAGACACGGCAGCTTGGAACGCAGCACCTGGACGCCCCCTTCGCAGCGCCGTTCCGCCTCGATCGTGCGTACTTTAAAGTTCAACGCTTTGATTGTGGAAACATAAGTAAGCTGCTGGACCCCGAGCCTCTTTGCAATGCCAGGTCCCACCTGCGCCGTATCGCCGTCGATCGTCTGCTTGCCAGTGAATATGACATCCGGCGGGCCATATTCCCTCCCGATATTGCGAATCGCGCACGCCAGCGCGTAACTCGTCGCCAGCGTATCGGAGCCCGCGAAGCTACGATCGGTGAGCAGGACAGCTCGATCGGCACCAAATGTCAGTGCCTTTCGGAGAGAGTCTTCGGCCGATGGCGGCCCCATTGTGAGGACGGTAATTTCGCCGCCGAACCTATCTCGTAGCTCGAGCGCAGCTTCCAGCGCGAAGAGATCATATGGGTTGATGATGGTCGGCACGCCCTGGCGCATGATCGTATTCGTAACTGGGTGCACGCGGATTTGAGCGGAGTCGGGGACCTGTTTGATGCAGACGATGCTGTGCATGTACTTCTCCTAGGATGCTGAGCCGGCTCCCGACGAGCAGCAAATGTCATACCACCCTAGGCATTTCGCCGATGAGGAAGGCATGCAAAGACTGACGGCGAGTCCGTTGGCGCAATTGCGACGGCTTGAGCATGGGCGTGATCTTAAGCTGATCCGAGTTACGGGAGCAACGGAGCCGCAACCACGCGCCGGTTCCACGCCAAGCCAGTTTTCAGCGCGAAGACGTCCTATCCTTCACCGGCGAGCGTATCCCAAGCAAGGCATAAGGCTAGCATCCGCAGTATGCATCAGAGCTGGCAATCGCCTCTTGCCACGCTCTCCTGTCCCAGTCGGCCGAGCGAGGAGCGAGCCCGACGCTTTGCTCAGAAGCGCTTGATCTCGATACCGTGTCTTCGCAAGGCATAGCCAATCTGGCGCGGGGTTAGTCCAAGCAGGCGCGCCGCCTTCGCCTGTACCCACCCGGATCTTTCCATGGCTGCGATGACGCGCTCGCGATCGGCGAGTTTCCCAGCACCCACTGCGGGTTGCCCCGGGGGCCCTAGCGGTGTCAGCTCGCTACTGACCGGCGGAACGGCTGTTATAGCTTCTGGCGGCGGCATGCTCAGCCTCGCGGGCAATGAGAAATTCGGGCTCGGCTGTCGCGCCATTTCCTCCGGTCCACACCTCCATAGCTTGGCCGACAGGCATTGCCCTTGGCAGCATGCAAAATCATGTCTTACGATCGACGATCCTTGCGCGAGGGTCGCGGTCCGCTGCACGCAGTTCTCGAGCTCGCGGACATTACCGGGAAATTCGCAGCTCATGAGGACCTCAATCGCACTTGAATCGAACACCAGAGCACGGCCGTTTTCATTGTTGAAGTTCTTCAAGAAGCGAGCGGCGAGAAGCGGAATATCACTGCGTCTTTCGCGCAGCGGGGGCAGTAGCAGAGGAACCACGCTGATGCGGTAATAGAGATCCGCACGAAACTCCTTCCTCGCCACCGCCTCTTCAAGATTCCTGTTCGTGGCTGCAATCACGCGGACGTCGACTTTGACCGTCTGATTGCCGCCCACTCGCTCGAATTCCTGCTCCTGAAGCACGCGCAGGAGCTTCGCCTGGAACGACGCCGAGATCTCACCGATCTCATCCAGAAACAACGTTCCCTTGTCGGCGAGCTCGAAGCGACCCTTGCGCATATTGAAGGCGCCCGTAAATGCTCCCTTCTCGTGACCGAACAATTCGGATTCTAGCACTGTCTCAGTCAGGGCTGCGCAATTCAGCTTGATAAAAGGCCGTTTGGCGCGCGCTGAACGCTCGTGAATCGCCTTCGCGACCAGCTCTTTTCCGGTACCCGATTCGCCACGCAGCAGAACTGTGCTGTTGGAGTTTGCGATCACCTCGATCTTCTCAAGCAACGCGCGCAGCGCCGGGCTGTCGCCGATAATTCCGTCGACTTGAACATTCTTACGCTCCCGCCCATGAGGCTTGGGTTCGGACAGCTGCTTCTGCAGCCGGAACTCCTCGTCCATAAGGCGCCCGCGATCGCGCACAATGAAGCAATGCAGCTTCGCCGTCTGGCCCAGAAGGCGAGCGACCATGGTCAGCAGGTGGAGGTCGTCCTCGAGCTGCGCGCGCGTCCCGTTGTCCGCGATGCGGTCAATGCTCAGCGTACCCACAACTTTCTCGTCAATGTCTATGGGAACGCCGATGAACGCAACAGGCCTATTACCAGCGGCATCTAGCATCTCGACGTCCGAAGGACTGAAGGCCGAATGCAGCGCTACGTTCTCGACAATGAGCGGCCGCCCCGTCGCGACAATTTGATCAATTGCTGCACGCGGCAAGGACACCCCGCAGCGCTCATCGCGCCCTTCGCTCCGGGCCTCGTCCACGATGATCTCCGGCACCCCGTCATGATCGAACAGGCACACGATGCCGCGGCGCATCTGCACGAGCGATTGCAGACGCTCGATGAATCTCGTCAGCTTGGTTTCGAGCCGGGATAGGCCGGTCAGCGTGTGCGCTATTTCAAAGATCGTGCTTAGCGATTTCTCTTGCGACGGCACAATAAAACCGGAACGGTCCGCGTCGGAGGTTAAGTTTAGTGTTTCGCGCAGGGAAACGCTGTCCAGCATAACGACTTCTCCGTTCCTTTCTTGATCCTCCCATGACCTTGATCGGACTTGTTGGACCCGTGTTGCATGCCCCCTCGATCTGACATCCGGTTCTCAGGGCGGGGCGAGAGATGACGCCTCTTCATCACGTCGGCAGCACCTACAGTGACTAGATTTGCTGCGTTATTCTTCCAACCCCCTGCGCGGATTCGCCCTGGCCAAAATGAGTTCCATCCATGAGGTTCAGATTAACCGGGCTTCGCCAGGGGCGAATTCATCACAAGTGTTGTCCGCCATTGATCGGGACTTCGGCGCCAGTGACATAACTTGCCGCATCTGAACATAGGAAGAAAATGACCTTGGCGACCTCTTCGGGTGTACCCACTCGGCGAAGTGGGATCTTTGGCACAAGATGTGCTTCCGTGGCAGGCGACAAAATGTCCGTCTTGATTTCTCCGGGCGCGACCGCATTGACGCGAATGCCATGAGAGGCGTAATCGTGCGCCATTTCGCGCGTGAGACAAGCGAGCGCAGCTTTCGAAGTCGCATATGCCGTCCCTGCAAATGGATGCACCCGCGAGCCGGCGATCGAAGTCACATTGACGATCGCGCCTGAAGCCGCTTTCAGCTCATCGAACAGACCTTGGGCGAGCAGGATCGGCGCCACTAGATTGAGGTGGAACACGCTCATCCAAGTATCGACTGAGGTCGCCAGCGACGTCAGCCGGGTACCGTTCGGCGTTTTTGGTGAGTTTCCGGCATTGTTTACCAGTCCATGCAATGGTGCGCCGGCAAGGCACTCCTTGATCTCGGCAATCACGCGCGGCAGCGTCCGATGGTCGCTCAGATCGACTTTGATATAGCTGTCGCCCTCTGAGTCCCATGGGCAGCGTGCCGCGTCGAATGGTTGGCGCGCGCAAGAAATGACGCGCCAACCGGCTTCCGAAAACAATTTTCCGGTAGCGCGACCGATACCGCGCGATGCCCCCGTCAATACCAGCGTCTTCGGGTCACGCAGCGGGCGGCCCGCTCGACCGGCGCGAGCGTGAACTGGACTGCCAGGGTCCGTTTCCGGCGATTGAGCTGCGACCGCTTTGTCATCTGGTAGACCTAGATTCACACGCCGCTCCCGTCCGCTTCCCTCGGATGTGCACCTGCTGCAGGATCCGGGCCAAAGCGATGCAGGGCACAAGCGGCGAACCGTTGCGACCCAAATGGCAGGTTCCGAACATCTGGCCTGTTTGCTTTTCGACAGCAGCAACGCCGCAGCAATGCTTGTCGTCGAGCTCCCCGGGCGAGCCGCCCAATGCGCGCGCTACGTCTTCGAGCCGAGAGCCTGGTGATTCCAGGGCGAGCTGACTGCGTCGCACTCCACGGGTGGTCTGTGGCTCATTTGGGGTTGGCGGAGATAGATCAACTGTCCTTGGCGGAGATCAGGACCAATGGCCAGTTCGTCCGAGATTTTTCATCCCTTGTATCGCGAGCGCAGATCCGAATCAGTTCCGCTGTCCACGGCCTGCGATCGTGCTGTTCATCAGCTACAGCCGAAAGGACTCGAAAACCGCAGGTTGAACACGGCCGTCGTCAAGAAAACGCACCGACCGCAAAAGGATAGTCCACAGGGGCGATCCATCTAGCGGACGTACCTCCTTGGTGCTGGGACATTCTGACGTGACCGTCTGCTACGCTAGAGTTCTCCGGGCGGCCCAGACCGGCGTTGCCGTGCTTACCAAGGTCTGGCAGCGATGCCGGTTTGGACCCGATGATGACGAGCCATAACCTTCCGCGCGACACCTGACGGCCCGAAGCATTGCGGGGCAAGGCCGCCGGCGCTTGCCGGCATTGGCCTACGCTTCGCCGGAATTCACCTTAGCAGCCGCACCGCATCCGTAATAGTGCGCCGGTCAGCAATCGCTTGCGGACGGAAGCCGCCATACACCATTTCTGCGACAGGTTGCGAAACTCGATGGTGTCCACGCCAGCAGTATCAGGCAGATGATCTAGCCCACCATTGCCCGGGCTCGAGCAGACTCGCGGCACTTCATGAAGCCGCGAAATGCTCGTATGGGTTATCGATCATGGTCAGATGCTCCGGATTGCTCAGATCGAATTCAATAATGCGTGGCACGAGCAGTCGGGCGTAGCGCGTGAAGGCGCTGGTTGGGGGAAAGCGGATCACGGTAGCGCATCGCGCAAGAAGATACATGTCGACGAGAGCGGAAGCTCCACCTTCAATTCCCATTTCCGCACTATGCAACGGCCCTGCGCGATCGGCCTGGAAACGTTTTGGTACGGCGAAGACATCGGGAAACATAACCGATACGTGTTCGAGCACCTGTGCACTGTCCGTGCACAGGAAGACCTTTACAGGCTTCGGATATGGCAAAGCCTTGGCTTTGCGGATTGCCATGCAGACCTGACGAAGGGCGAGCTTCGAATCGGCCCAGTACGGCGCATGCTCCATGATATTTTCGCCATTGCCGTGCCGAACATGAACGCCGATGATGTTATGGCCGCTAAAGTGTTCCCCAAAGAACGCGTCGATCCGTGCTCGAATTTCAGGCCTGAGTTTGATGTTCCGAAAGATCAGTCGTTCGGCTTCCTCGCCACAACGCCACATCAGGCAAGCGTCACAGACAATGGTGTTGGCTTCGTTATCGTCTCTTGACTGGAACAGTTCGGTCAGTTCGTCCCGTTCTCGGAAGATCTGCTCATCCGGGCGATTGATGCAGTCGATCGATGGCCTATTCCACCACCGCGGGAAGAACGGTCCGGGAAACGAGAGCTGGTTGACCCGATCATCGCAAATCACCGGCACTCCAGCGATGTCCTCAACCGGCTCGAAGAACACCGGAAAGGCGTTGCTGAACGGTTGGTCGATGTAACAGGAACCGCGCCAGTCGATGACGAGCGTCCGCCCGGTCCGCTGCGCGTACGACCAGGCTGACGCCAGCGACCAGAGGCAATCACCAAAGCCGGTACGCCTCCGAGAAATAACAAAGCGTTCCTTTGTCAAATTATCAAACCCTTCTCGTTGCGCAAGATCAGCTTTGTGTGGCGTACCTACTCTTCTGCGATTCCGGTCCCCGCCAATGGACCGCTGCTCACCAGGACACAAGGCGATCAACCCGCAAGCCTATCCTCCACGGCACCGCGATCGGCAGGTCATGCAAAAGGCTTCCACGGAGCCCTCTTCCGCATTGCTCACCTTTTACGACCGGGCAGGATGTAGCCGAATACGGCGCTGATCCCAGAGCCCGCGCAGTTCGTTCACGAGTCCTTCGCGCCTAGTCCTGTCAGAGGTGACCCTTGCGAGAAGGTCGGCAAGAACAGCTTCCTTCTCTATTTGCATCAGCATGTCGAATAGGTCATGCGAGAGGCGCACGCTGTCATGGCTGGAGTGGCCCATGCGGATCTCGCAGACAGTCTCCTGACGTTCTCGGTCCGCATGAGCGCGAACCCGGTAAAGCGATACATGGGGCGGCAGTGATACAGCGAGTTCAGTCCAGCTTTCGAGCGTTGTTGCCCGCTTCTTGACGAGGAAGGACCCGACCACAAGACCATCCAGCTCGGTGGACAAAAACGCCGTAATCGCATCGGCAACGGAATCTACGATCGGTTCGGCATTGTTGTTGAATGACGTATTAAGTAGAATCGGGACGCCTGTCCGGCTCTTGAACGCGTTGATGAGTTCCCAATAGGCGGCATTGTTCGTGCGGGAAACCGTTTGCAGCCGAGCCGTACCATCGATATGGGTGATCGCCCCCAGCAAAGCACGCTTGGATTCGCGCACGCGAACGACGAAATTCATGAAGGGATATTCTGCGCGACCATCCGGCAACTCAAAGAACGCGCTCGCATCCTCCTCCAGAACCGATGGTGCAAATGGTCGATAACTCTCGCGCTTCTTGACCATCGCGTTAATCCGCTCCTTGTTTGCGGCGGGCCTCGGGTCCGCAAGAATACTGCGGTTGCCGAGCGCACGAGGGCCGAACTCGGACCGGCCCTGTACCCACCCGATCACGGCGCCATCAACGATCCACTCAGCTGCTCTCGTGGCGACGTCAGCGGTCCGTTCAATCTCCAGGTGTCCGGCCCAGCGCTTAAGTTCCTGTTCGATGCTGTCGTCGCTGCCGACATCTGGCCCCCAATAAACCGCCTGGAGTCGCTCACGCGGCGCAGGCTGCCCGGCCTCGTTCGACACCATCAGCGCCGCGCCCAATGCGCATCCGGCATCATGCGCAGCCGGCTGCACGAAAATATCTTCGAAGAGGCCTGCATACAGGAGTTTTCCGTTCAAAGTGCAGTTGTGGGCCACCCCGCCAGCCAGGCACAACCGTTTCATTCCGGTCGATTCACGGTAATGCCGAAGCATGTGAAATACGATCCGTTCCAGCGCCTCCTGCAACGATGCGCTCACATCGCGATGCTGTTGCGTGAACGGCATTCCCTTTCGCCGGACCTCGATATTGCGCAGCAATGCCGGGCCGATACGGTCGAGGTGAACGCGGTAGCCACCGTTTGCGGAGAGCTCATAGAATTGGGCAAAAAGCTCGCGATAGCGTGCGGGATCCCCGTAGGGAGCCAGTCCCATAACCTTATACTCGTCGAACAGGCCGTAGCCGAGGTATCGGATCGTCTCCAGATAGAACAGTCCGAGAGAGTTATTCTCTGGAAACGTCATAAGCTCGGTCATTTCGGTGCCCGACCCGACCGCCAAGAGACCCGAGAGGAAGTCGCCACAACCGTCGATCGCGAGAACCAGGCTTTCTTCAAAACCCGACATCGCCAGAGCGCTCACGGCATGGGCCTGATGGTGGCCTACGAATGACACCCGCGAGGGATCAATTTCGGTGCCGAACTCCGCCGCCAGAAGGTGCCGTAATAGCAAATTGGCATTTAGCGGAATTGAGATCTCAGGCTGTGAGATGAACAGCCGTTCGAGCATCGCGTTGCAATAGGCTTCGGTGGCGTAAAACGCAATGCGATCGACGTCGCGCAGCTCCACACCCGCGGTAGCAAGACAGTATTCGATCGCACCGCTCGGGAGCTTATTCGAGTGCTTGATCCGGTTGAGGCGCTCCTCTTCGACGGCAGCGATCACGCGCCCGTCCTTGACAAGTACTGCGGCGCCGTCGTGCAGAAACGTGTTCGGTAGTTCAAGCGGGTTTTCATAGACCCTGTCGAGCCCGCCACTCAGTCCTAGACACAGCATGTTGTTCTCCATTCATCCTGAGAGGCCTGTTGGCCTATTTCCTATCGCGTGCTTGGCGAGTAAGCCGCACGTCGCCGCGGGGCGACCAGGCCTCGCTGGCGTACCGAGGCTCACATAAGCGTCGCACGCGAATCGGAAGTCCGTTACCCCGATATCTGATCTCGCGCATGCGATGCTTCCCTTAGGTCTTGTTCCACTCACCGCATCAGGCGTTGCCGAAGCAGCGCGGCCGCGATGAGGAAGGGAAGCGCTGCGTAGATGAAGAGTGCGCCCACATGTAAGCCGACGCTCTCGATCGGCCGACCGAGCATTGCCGGACGAATAAGATCGACCGAATGAGTCAGCGGCAACAAGGCCGCTATGCGTTGAAACGAACCTGGCAACTGGCTCATTGGGAAGATCGTCCCGCTCAAATACATCATGGGCGTGAGAATGAGTGACTGGTAGAAGATGAAATAGTCGTGGCTCGGTGCAAGGGCTGAAACGACCATTGCGAGGCTCGCGAACGTAACGCCGGTGAGGGCGATGGCGGGTAGCGCGTAGGGAATGGATGACCACTCCGCATAACCCAGCCCGGCGGCAACAATCGTGATCGCCGTCCCGGCAAGCAAGGCCTTGCTCGCTGCCCATGCCACTTCACCGAGAACAATGTCGCCGAGCGTAAGGGGCGTACAGAGTACTGCGTCCCACGTGCAGTTTGTCTGCATGCGCGCGTAAGCCGCGTAGATCGTTTCGAAGGTTGCGGAGACCATCGCGCTTGCGGCGACCATGCCAGCCGCCAGAAACGAGATGTATGAGGTCCCCTCAACGCCACCTATGATCATTCCAAGGCCAAAACCGAGACCGAACAGAGAGCTCATCGGCTCGGCCAGATTTCCAAGAATCGACGCCAGAGCGACTTTCCGCCAGACCAGAAAATTGCGGCGCCATACCGATATCCAGTTCCATGGATTGGCAGGGAGGGCCGGCGCAAAACGTTGCCACATCGTTCAGTCCTTCATCTCTCGCCCGGTTAGCCGTAAGAAGACATCCTCCAGATTTGGAGGACGCTGCAGAAGGCGGAGATCCGTTCGGTCGGCAAGCCGGACGCGCACCTGTTCTGGATCCGTGACATAACAGAACAGCGTCTCCCCGCTCACCTCAGCGCGCTGCACTTGGGGTCTGACCAGCGGCAGCAGTTCATGCGGATTACCACCGTAAATCTCGATGACTTGGCAGCCGATCTGCTGCTCGATCAGCGCGTGAGGCCGGCCTTCGGCGATCTTACGGCCGTGCTCAAGCACGCACAGGCGATCGCACAACCGTTCCGCCTCTTCCATGAAATGGGTGGTGAGAAGAATCGTTTTGCCGCGCGCTAATAGCGCGCGCAAGCGTTCCCAGATCAGGTGACGGCCGTGCGGATCAAGGCCGGTCGTCGGTTCATCAAGCACCAAGAGCTGCGGGTCATTAATGAGGGCACGAGCCAGCGTCAGGCGCCGCTTCATGCCACCGGACAGTTGGCCCACCCGGGCATCCGCCTTGTTCTCCAGGCGGGCGAATTCGAGCAATGACGGCGTGACCGCTTTGACCTCGGCCGCACTCATCGCGAAATAGCGACCGAAAACGAGCAAATTCTCGCGCACCGTGAGCTGAAGATCAAGGTTGTCAAATTGTGGGACAACCCCGATGCCCCGGCGCGCCAAGCGCGCATGTGTCGGCACCGGCTCGCCAAGCACGCATATCTTACCTGCGTCGGGCGACGCAACACCCAGGATCAAACGCGCAAGCGTGCTTTTACCCGCGCCGTTTGGTCCCAGCAGACCGAAACACTCTCCCGGCGAGACCGTAAACGAAAGAGCGTCCACGACGACCCTGTCGTTGTAGGACTTGCTCACCTCGAAAAGGTCGACTGCCGCGGTTGACATTCGCTACGCCATCGCGACGGACGTTGTTCGCGCCGCTTCCTGGGTCGCGCGCCTTTTTGTCCAAAGCAGGCCGTCACACCATACGTGATCGACGCGTCCCCACTCGCACGCGGCGGCAGCATCCGGGAAGAAGCCGCGTCCATGCAGATTGGCGCTGGTATTGCAAAGCAGCGGAATGGCTGTGAGCTTCTCGTACTCGATGAGAAGCTCGGTCACTTTATGTGGAGAGGTTCTGGAAACCGTCTGTAGGCGGGCAGATCCATCGAGATGCACGACGGCCGGAATTTTGTCCCGCCATTCCGGTCGCGTCTGGTGATCGAACAGCATGTACGGATCGGGTACTCCGGGGCTAAAAATCTCCGCCGCGCGATCCTCCAGGCATATCGGCGCAACCGGCCTGAAATGCTCGCGAAGTTTGATGTCGTTGAGATGATCTTTCATTCCTTCCCAGGTCGCAGCTGCGAGTATGCTTCTGCCGCCCAAAGCTCGTGGTCCGAGCTCGGCGCGCCCAGTAAGGAAGACGACGGGCTTGTCGCCCGCAAGAATTGCCGCAAGTTCGCCCATTGTGCAGGGCGCGCTCTCCCATTCGGGCGGGACTTCGCTGGGACGAACGGCCGGTCCACTGTAGACCGACCATTCCAGAGCTTTAAAGCCTTGCTGTGCCGCCAGTGCAGAGCAAGCAGCACCGATGGCTGAGCCGCTGTCGTTCGGAAAGGGCGGCACCCACACGACATCGAACAGGCCGGTCCCACGAAATGCACTATTCCACTTAATATTCAAGCCACAGCCGCCGGCTATGCAGAGGTTACGCGCCCCCGCAAGATCCGAATGTCGCTGCACAACATCGGAAATTGTGCGAACCAGCAGACGCTCTAGAAAGACGTGAAATGACGCAAGGACGTCTTCGGCTTGCTTGGCCGTCAATCGCAGTGCGCACGCATCGAAGAAGTCGTGCAGAGCTTCAAGTGGCGATCTTGAGCTGTTGGTTTCTGCAAGCTCACGGCAAGCGCCGTCAGCTTGCGTGGCAAAGTGCGCCTCATAGAGTTCCTGAAACGTCTCGATGATATCTCCGTCGGGCGATCCCAGCGCGATATAGGCCATCAGCTTGCCGGCTATACCGAGATCCCAGCTGGTCCGGTCCGCCCGCCTGTAAGGTCCAAAGTGATGTCCTGCCGTCGCATAGGCGTGACCTATCATCGGAAACAGGCATTCGATGAAACGGATGCCGTGAGGCTCGACATAGTAGAGGCGTGGAAACATGCAGCCGTCCCACACCAAGCAGAAAGCAGATTGTGCAGATTTGGCAAACGAGCTGGCGCAGTATGCGGATGCTACGTGCCCAGTGACATGGGGATAGCTTTGATAAGGATACAGCTTCCCGTCAAGCAAGAGGCCGATGCGATCGCGGGACGTCAGGGGGCTATCGCCTTGCGGTTCGACATACGGCGCGCCCTTGAGCTTGATGGTCGTCGGCCCACTAAGGACTTCAAACTGCGATTCGAACTCTCCATCCCAGCCATCAATGACGAACTGATCAACATCGCTCGGATCCAGCCCGTGCTTCGCCAAGGCGCTGACAACGGCATCCAGGTTGTCAATGGTTTGATAGCGCGGATTGTTGTTCAGCTTCTCCTGTTCGACACAAAACACCAGCCGGCCGTCCTCGATCAGAGCGACTGCCCCGTCATGCGTCAACTTGATACCGCAGATACGCATAGTGGCTCCTTTCAAGCTCGACCGTTGGGACGGACCGAAGAGTGCTCCGGATTGCGAAAGCGGACCAACAAGCAGTCTTCATCGGCTGACTGCCCCTGGCACTGCGCGCGTTCGACCTCAACGAGCGCTTCAGTCAACATCGCGATGACCGTCTCGGCGCCAGCGACATGCCCCCATCGCCTGCAGGTGGCATCACGTGCGGATCCGAAGATCAGGTGCCCACCTGGAGCAAGCATCTTCACCATCTTGTCGATTGCGGTACGCATCCGTGTCACGTCTTCGAGATAGTAAAGAACTTCGGCGACCACGATCAGATCGAACAACTCAGCGGTCGAGAACTGCAGAATATCGGTCGCCGCCCAGCTGATATGCGACCACCTCTTGGTCCGCTGGACCGCTCGACCGATCGCTCGCGGCATAACATCGATGACCGTGAGCCGTTTGCAGTGAGGAGCAAGCTTCTCTGTGAATGCACCGGCCGCGCACCCGATCTCGAGGCCGTTTGAGACGGCGCCGTTCGACAGCGATAACCGGAGCAGTTGGGTGTGACGCTTACGTTCGAACGGATTGTCGTCAAGCCGCCACGGGTCGTCGTTAGCCAGCTCCCGTTCTAACAATTGATATGTGTTGTCTACACTCACGAGTTAACTCCCCTAAAACACTGCTTAGTCAGCCTCGGCCGCAACGTCATCCGACGCGATCAGCCGCGAGGAGGCGTGCAAACGACCTGCCCTGCGAATTGAGCCAGGCGTTCCCGATCCTGAGTTAAGGCTTGGCCCAGTTGTCGCGTCTTCTATCGTGGCCTTGGGGTTACCATCGTCTGATTTCGCTACTTTGCGCGAGAGCCAGTCGCTGTTGCTCAAGGTACAGAGCGCGTAGGCCTTCATTGGGAGCAGGAGGAAGATGTTGATCGGGGTGTGCAGTGCGAATCCGAGGAATCGAAGCTCGCCGGCGCGAAGGGCCGCCACGCTGCATCGAACCATGGTCATCGCGACGATAGTCAGACCGGTCCACCAGGGCACGCTGTCCGTGAGCGCGAGCTGAGCGATCGCGGCAATCGACGAGATGGCGAGCAGCAGCGGCCCGAGGTTCTGTCCGAGCACATCGAGCGTGAGGTACCGATCGAGGCCGGGGAGCAGGTGCAAACCGAGCAGCGTGTCGCGGTAAGTGCTCCGCGCCCAGCGGAGCTGTTGCCGCAGATACGGCAAGAGCTTGTCCGGGACCACCGTGGCGGCGATGGCGTCCGGAACGTACTCGGTTCGAAATCCTGCCTTGAGCATGAGGATCGTCAGATGGCGGTCCTCACCGAAGTCGCTCGGCTTTCCCCGGAAAAACTGCGTCTCGTACTGGTCGAGCAGCAACATGAGCGCGGAACGGCGGTACATGGCACACGGCCCACAGCAGCACATGACCGCACCAAAGCGCGTCTGAGCCGCGCGCTCCTCGTTGCAAGCCAACCAGTACTCCATGTCGATCAATCCGGTCAGCCAGCTGTCGTTGCGGTTGCTGGCCGTCAATTGGCCCATGGCGGCGCCGACGGCTGGATCCTGCATCTTGCGTACGAGCTTGCTGACAACATCGCTGGCGATTTCCGTGTCGGAATCGACGTTGAGCACGAGATCGCCAAATGACCGGCGTATCGCGGCAATCTGCGCCTTGCGCTTTCCAACGTTGCTTTGCAGCAGAATGACGCGGACCCTTGGGTCATGTGCGTAGCTTGCGTGCACGGGTGCCACTGCACCGACATTTGCGGAGCCGTCATCGACCACATAGACCTGCAATCGCCCTGGGTAGTCCTGGCCTGCAATAGACTTCAGGCAGGCCGCCAGCGTGCGCGGGTCCTCGTTGAAGCAGGGCACGATGACATCCACGCTGGGCAGAGCACCGGTGTTGACCGGGTCGTACGGCGGCAGTGAGGCGTCGGTTCGCAGCGCATAAATCGCCTGCGCGCTCTTATGGACGCTGGAGAGCAACGCGTAGGAGGCAACAGCAACGGTGCTGATGGTGGCAAGCAAGGTCATGGGCATTGATCGATTCGGTTAGGTTGAGGAAGCGACCGGATTGCAAATCCACGGTCATGCAGTGCTGGAATGAGCTGGGCGAGCGCCATTACGGTCTGGTCGCGCCGACCAGCATGAGGGCGGCGTCCCAACTCGTCGGGAGGGCATCCGTCGTGCAGGAGCACGATTGCCCCCGGCTGGAGCGAGGCCAGCACTGCGGCAACAATTGCCTCGACGCCGGGACGAGACCAGTCTTGCGGATCGACTGACCAGTGCAGGGCCGCCAGATTGGCCTTCGCCGACGCGGCGAGGGCCTCCTTGGACCATATTCCGTAGGGCGCACGCATGTGCCGCACAGAGGCTTGGGGGCAGGCCATTCCAATGACCTTGTTCGTCGTGAGGATCTCGTATTCCACCTCATCCGGCATGCATTTGGACAATTCCGGGTGCGTCATTGTGTGGTTTGCGATTTCGTGCCCTTCGGCAATGATGCGCTGGATCAGCTCTGGCTGGCCCGCTGCATATGCACCGATCACGCAGAAGGTGGCGGGGGCCCGATGCTGGGCCAGCACGTCCAGAATAGCCGGCGTGCAATGCGGGTTTGGACCATCATCAAAGGTCAGATAGACGCAGTGCTCTCCGCCGGCCTCGGCGTAGTCGCTCCGCGCTTCAGTTACGTCGTTTGTTGACGTCACAGCTCTGGCCCGTTCCGTTCAATCATCTCACCGGCCGGCCATTCGCTCATTGGCCTGGCAATCGGCAGAACGAGGCCGACCACGTCCTCCACGCGCGTCGGAGGCACAGTGAGATAGATGTCCGGACGAGCAGACCGAACGCGGAGCCCTGGTAGAACAGTCGCCAAGCCCTGTCGCCCGAGCAGTCTGGTAATATGTTTCTGCAGGGCAGATCGGACCGTGCCAAAGCCGAATGGCACGCCAAGATCTCGCAATACGGGATACATCACGCGGATGGAGTGGCTTATTCCGAGCCCCTCGAGATCCGGGCGTACCCCGTACAATCCGAGCTCAGCCACGAGCAGATCGACCTCACCAACTTTTATGAAGCGGCGCAATGCGCCGATGTGAATCGCGACGCCACGATCATCGTAGCCAATTGCCCGAATCTCAGGCCTTGCGCCGGCCCAGCTTCGATGACCTTCAAAGGGCCTTGCATTGAATTCCCCGGTCGGACCATAGGTCTTGCGGAAGAAGTCGGACAATTCAATATGGTCAGAATTTTGAAGCTCATTCTCCCAGCACAGCCTCCAACGAACTGGAGGGCGCGCCGAAACACCTCGTGTGGACCCGGGCGCGATCATATTCATGGAGCGTAATTCCTATTCGTTATCTGGCTCTTGATGCAGGCCAGCAGTTCACCACGTTCGAAAGGCTTGCTCAGGAACTGGAGCCCATCTTGCAGGACTCGGCTCACGTGGTCTCCGGGGAGGTCTGTGAGCAGAACGGTGGGAATCGCGCATCCGGATGCGACGAGATGACGGAAAAGTTCAAGACCACTCATCACGCTCGACTGCATGTCCGCGATCAAGCACGACGTGATCAAACGGCGGCCCGATTTCAAGAACCCGTCTGCGCTCTCAAAGGCTTCGGGCACGTAGCCTGCGGAAAACACCACATCCGTGAGAGCTTCACGCACTGACCGATCTGCATTCACAATGCAGACGACGTCGAGCGTGTGCGCAACTCGCATCAGATTCGCAAAGGACGCCTTCGCTTGCATCTTCCGCACGATTTCACCCCAGCAAGGACGCAATCCAATCGTCTGCGACCACAACACATTCGGCACCCGCAACCGGAAGGGTCCGACTGGGTGGAAATCTACGGCCAAGTTGAGCGTTCGCTCAATTCTACGGCGGTAGACGGCCGATATAGAATGGGTTGGCAAAGCCAAACGATGGTTTGCTCGTCGTATACGCCAACGCAAGTTTGCGGATGCGCACCGTCCGAACTCGGCGAGATATGGCTTGCGCAACATGCGCGAACCTGCGACCGCACGGTCCAGACGTCTTGATCGATCCCTTGCGCTGGGCTGAGACGCGCAACGATTTGTAACCATTCTGATCGATCTGACTTCTCGCTATACGATCGTTTGCTATCCTCATTCGGTACAAATGGTAAAATCGATTGTATCGATAGAACACATTCACACCGTGGATCACTCAGGATCATGCGTTTCAAGGGCCTCGATCTGAATCTCCTCGTCGCGTTCGACGCCCTGGTGACGCAAGGCACCCTCACCTCGGCGGCAAGAAGCATCAACCTCAGTCAACCCGCCATGAGTGCCGCTGTCGCGCGGCTTCGCACTTACTTTCGCGATGAGCTATTCACGATGAAGGGCCGGAAGCTTGTCCCGACGCCGCGGGCTGAAGCGCTCGCAGCCCCGATTCGCGAGGCTCTCGCTCACATCCAGCTCTCCATCATTTCTCCGGACGACTTCAATCCGTCTCAATCCAATCGGCGATTCAAAATCATCCTGTCCGACTTCATGACTGTCGTATTTTTTCGAAAAATCGTGGACCGCGTTGTGCGGGAGGCTCCTAGAATCTGCTTCGAATTGCTGCCACCTTCAGAGGAACCCGATGAGCTTCTCCGGCGCGGTGAAGTTGATTTTCTGATGTATCCGGAGATGTTCATGTCGAGTGCGCATCCAAAGGCCGCACTGTTCGAGGACACTTTCGTTTGCGTGGGCTGCCCCTTGAACAAGCAGCTAGCGTCGCGACTCACGTTCGAGAACTACATGTCAATTGGGCACGTGGAAGCTCAATTTGGACGTTTCTTGAGGCCCTCTTTCCGCGAATGGCTCTTGCTCGAGCATGGTTTCAAAATACGCACCGAGGTCGCTGTGCAGGGTTTTGGTATGATTCCGCCTATGCTATTGGGCACCAACCGTATAGCGAGCATGCCCTCAAGACTCGTCAGCCATTTCGCCAATACGATGCCCCTGCGGGTTGTCGAACCTCCGTTGCGACTTCTCACATTCACCGAAGCCGTCCAATGGCCCGCCATTCATAATACTGACCCCGCAAGCATTTGGATGCGAAACATATTCTTCCAAGAGGCATCCACGATGGTCTCTCCGCCCGAGACCAGCCAGTGTCACAGCCCGTTGTAGGATTGTTCGGGCCGCTTGCGACCTGCTCTCGGTTAACCACATCTACGCCGGGCTCGACGCGCTTCGGTCCTCTGGCTGACGTTGGGCAAGGTCGAAATTGGCGCGCTTGAGCGCGGTTTGATCGGGTCGTTGGCGCCATTTATCTCGCGCCATGACGATCTTGCGCCTCATACAGCTCGCTCGGCGGCGCTCCGCAATGATTTTCCGCTGATCCGGACCGGCTGCATCGCATCGTTCCACGTGAGCTGAGTTCAGAGCTCGCGAAAATGACCCGACCCGGTGAACGATATCTGGCCTCAGCACTATAATCCCTTAAATCGCACACCGCGTCAGGTTCTAGACCAACACCTGCGATCGAGGCTGCAACGTGGATGCTGATAGCGCACCCGCACCGCTCTTCGCCTGACAGTGGGCATTCTCCTTACCGGCAACTGTCCCGGCGACCGAAGTAATGCCGAAGGTCGCCAGGTGGCGGGCGGCCTACACGGACGATGCCCACTCGTTCGCGTCGAGCCAGCTTGGTCTGCCGAACGCAGGGAGACCGGAACCTGCAAGTGAGAGGCGTTGCGCAAGGCTGGAGATTGGGACACGTCATCCCAACGGCGCTTATCTTACTCTTTTTGTACTCGTTCCCGCATGATCGAGCGCAACCGCAAAGTCGCTCGCCGCAGGATCAACCTGGATCTACCGGCCATGAGCTCGCGGCATTGTCCCGCTCCGCGTGTTTCGGTGATAAGTGGTTTATTGTGAGAGGACGGCAACTGTACCGATGTCCGCGCACGGGATGGCTCGCCGCTCTCTTTCGCCAAGCCCTGCTCCACCTCCAGCTTTGACCATCTCTGGCGACATGTTCAATCCAGCCAAATCGGATCGTGGGTGCTGGGTCATCCTTTCGGATCTCGCGACAGTCGTGTTCTTTTCGAAAGTGTCGTGGCGCGTTTCGCACGCGATGCCGCCGCCGCCAGCCTCCAGTTAGGGCCCCCTCACCGCTGCGCCCGAAGAACAACTTCGGTGCGGTAACATGACTCGTCTATCTTACCCAAATCCTCTATGTGCAGCGCGTGCACACCAAAGCGATACTGTTCGAGAATGCAATCGGGTGACTGAGCTTCCGGACGAGCAAGCCATTACCTCGACAACCGAACTGCGCTCCGCAACACTGATCCGGCATGCGTCTGGATATGCGAGTTATCGCTGTAGGAACCATGGCACGTGTCGTTTCCCCGGGGTGTGACCGCGCGGCGCCGGGGACGCTCGTTGGCCCGTTTTGAGCGCCTCCACGGTCCAACGGATACCGGAGCGATCCTTCGAGGCTCGGTCCTCAACCGCGAGCAAAGTGTGGCCAGCCGCGCGAGATGCGCTTGCGTTGAGATACATGCCGGGAATGGTTTTGAGGCCCGCCTTGCCGCATTTCTCGCCGACGCTCTGCGGCCGCGGACTTGCACCGTTTAAGAGCAACCATCCTCTTGTGGCCTCCCAAAACCCGATGTGGCCATGCGCGAGCAACGCCTTCGCGCCCACAAAGCCATCTCAACAGGACTAGCAGACTGTCACAAAAGCTGCTAGGCGCCGAGCCAGCGGCCGCGCCACGATGTTCATAGACCAATCAACGCCCGGCTCGACGATAGACATCACAGCAAGGATTGCGACCGAAAGAAGGGCCCATCGGATCAGATCAGTACTGTGCCTGGGTCCGCCGTTTCGTGAAGCCGTGTCTCAAGATCACGGGGCTGCCAGCTCCTGCTTTCGCTTCTCATGCCAATCGGGCAGCAGATGGCCAACGCTGCGGCAGCATCCAGGAGAACTTGCACCGTTTCAGTTAGCGCGGTCTTGGAGATCAAGCAAACGCCGTGTTGCACAACGGCATCACGCGAGCCATCTCGTCGCATTCTTTCGCGCACGTCGCCGCTTCGTCTCCTTTTTGCCCCATCACAGCCAAACGGCTTCGCCACGTGCGGCGCGAGTGCGACAATGAAAGGAGCCTGCTCTTGGACAAGTCGAGTGGAGTCTACGATCCGGAGGATCTCGCGAAATTAGGAAATCTTTTCGATCATGCAATCGCATCCTTACCGACCTGCATGCGAACCAGCGAGAATCGCGTGGCGATCGCCAGACTTGTTATGCAACGCGCAGCGAGGGATGAATTGGCACCGCTAGCGAACTTGATGCTTGCACTCGTTTCGGCCGCTTGATCAACAGCATGCTCTCAGTCCTTCTGCGGTTCGCAGCGAGAGACGCATCATCTAGACCATTGAAATAGCTTGATTCTCACGTGGCGTCAGGTTGTAGGCTTGCAAATTGAGGACCATGACAAACGCCACACCACGACGGCGCCGATGGCGCATTGGAGAACTTGCAGAGGCGACCGGCGTAACGGTACGCACTCTGCATCACTACGAACACACCGGGTTGTTGACGGTCTCGGAACGCACCGATGGCGGTCACCGCATGTACGATCGTGAAAGCATACAACGCGTCTCTCAGATTCGCGCGCTACGTGAGCTCGGCTTCTCACTTCCTGAGATCCGCAAAGCAATCGAGGGGCGGACGTCTCTCACGGACCTATTGCGCAACCATCTGGAACGAATTGAACTTCAAGTCGCGCGGACGACATTATTAAGGGACCGATTGCGCAATATGACGACGCAAGGTGAGACACAAGTCAGTGTCGACGAACTGCCGGCCACGTTAGATGCAATGTCACGGATTGAGAAGCGTACCCCGTCGGCCATCTGCACATGCGCCTCTAACGCTAGCCGCGAAGATCGTTGGCGGAAGATTCGCGACGAGCTACGAAGCGGCATGGATCAGGGCGAGCCTCCGTGCAGTGAGCGGGCAATTGCGGTCGCGCGTCAGGCCCGTTCGCTCCTGACCGAGATCGCAGGAGTTGATTCGACTGTCTCAATGATACTCAAGGTGCTGACGCGATTGACGGAACCACACAACCTCGCCGGCTGGGATGCCAGCCTCATGCGATACCTCGATCTCGCCCTCGCCGCGCTAGAAAATCAGCTGGGACAGAATTGACGCACCCTGCTGCGCACGATCTCGGTTGTCGGAATGTCTCTAAACCCAATGAGTTGATGGCGACCCTTCAATTCTTTGTCGGCACTCATTGGGTCTTCCGCTCTGTATATTTTGGAAATCAACCTCGACAAAGCATCGAAGTACTTGATTCGCACGTAGCGTCAAATTGTACCATCTAACGCACCGTCGCAGCGACGGGGCGGACAGAGCGTCGGCTAGACCGAGAGAGACTCCAATGATCGGCCATCACTTCTGGAACTTGCCGGTGAGAGCCCTCGACGAGAACAAGCCGGTGGTTGATCGTCCGGGCCTTCCAAGCGCCTCGTCGGCACACATCGGTCGAGCACAGGAGATAGGCGAGTGTACCGAATACCGGCAGGATGTTCGATATGAGTACTGTCAACGCTTAGAGGACGCTCTCCTGACCAGTCCCGTAAACGTCCATTCGTCCGTGCCCGCCCGATACCTTGGCAACAACTTGAGCCTGTTCGTACCAGCCTGAGTTCGATTCAAGCATCATTGCGCCGGACTGCTGGTGGCCGCGTCGTACCAACGGCGACTCTGACCAAGACGTAGCGCGATATAGGGAGCTTCACATGTCGATTCTTCGCGCTCATAGGCTCGTAACTGCCGCGCTCCTTTCCTTGATCCTGCGCTCGAGCGCCTGGGCAAAAGCTGTTTACGTTGCGTTAGCGGGCCGAGTGACGGGAAGCACTGCGGCGCTGGGCGTGCAGATACGCGACGGAGCGGCTGCGGCTGTGGATTCGATAAATGCATCGGGTCTGCTGCCTGGCACAAGGCTCATATTGAGGATTGATGCCGACGACGCATGCGATCCCAAGCAGGCCGCCGCTGTTGCCAATCGCTTGACAACCGGCGGGCTCAAGCTTGTCGTTGGGCACTTCTGTTCATCCTCGTCGAAACCGGCTTCAGATATATACGCCGAAGCGGAGGTGATTCAGATCTCACTTGCCTCGACGAATCCCAGCCTGACAGAGCGTGGCGAAACCACGCTGTTTCGGGTTGGCGGCCGCGATGACCAACAAGGTAGGGTTGCAGCAGAATACTTCGTGCGGCACCACCAAGGCGCAAAGCTCGCGGTCCTCGATGACAAGAGTACAGCTGGCAAAGGCATCCCCGATATCGTTGAATCGCAGCTTCGTGCAGCCGGCGAGCACACTCTTCGACAGGGCTATGTTGCCGGCGAGAAGGATTACACCGCTCTGGTTTCGAGACTGAAGAGAGAGGGAATCCAGATCGTCTATATCGGCGGCTATTACAACGAGATCGGCCTCATCGTGCGTCAAGCTGCGGAGGCGGTCGCACCCCTGACCGTGATCGCCAACGATCCGCTGACGACAAGCGACTTTTTGGCCATTACCGGCGACGCCGCAAACGGCACGCTCTTCACCTTTATGCCGGACCCGACGAAGAATGCCGCAGGGGCAGCCACTGTCGCCAAGGTCAAGGGTTCGAGCATACCTGCCGCAGGTTACACGCTCTACGCTTATGCCGCGGTTCAAGCATGAGCAGACTCGGTCAAACGGGCCGGCAGCTTCGACGCGACGCGGGTCGCTGCTGCCCTACGCTCAAAGTCAATCGAAACGGCCATTGGCACGGTTCGAGTCGACTCCAAGGGAGACAATGCCGCTCCTGGCTTCATCGTTTACCGCTGGCGCGACAATACCGTGGAAGCGGTCGAGCAGAACTGATCGCCCGCCCCAACACCGCACGGAGCGTTCGAATGATGAACCATCTTCGACATAGCGATTACGCGCTGCTCACGTGCATCGCAGTCGCCGCAGTCGCAGCATTTCTAGTCCTCGCGGCAATGCTATCACAGCTGTCATGCGCGCCCGTACGGCCGTCCGAAGAGTACGTTCCGATTCGCCTGGTGCCACTGCAGTGAGCACCACTTTCGCATTCGTAAGACCGACGAACATCGGTACCTTCTTCAAGCTAGGCACACTGATGCGCGCCTCGCTCTCGGCAGTGAGCTGTCAGCGCTTCTTCAGAAGGAACGTAGCTAGTGGCAAGATGTCAGTCGCGCGCAGTTTGTCTGCGGATTGCGCGAGTTCAAGCCAAGCGTTATCAGCGCTGTTCGGCCGAGTGGATGTGGCGTTCCATCCCCTCCTGGAAACAGGTATTCGCTGGGATAACGCCGTGCGACGCCTGATCCGTGCTGATCGCTACCGGACTTTGAGACGGACTCTGATCCGGTGCGGCGCTTAGATCTAAGCCCGCCTATTGAACCCCCAACATTCACATTCATGCGCGCCTTGGGCTTCCCGGCTCACAATATAGCACCCGCCACGTAGGCTCGATGATCGCCGTCAACTGCTCGCGTCGACAAAAAGGAGAACACCAAATTGGATGCCAAACTGCAAGCTATGCTTTCCTCGCTCTCGCCGGTCGCTCGCGAATTGGATGCTCTGCCGTCCGGGCGGCCCACCCCGGACAATGGTTGCGTGAAACTGAACACGAATGAGAACCCATTTCCTTTGCCGGGCATAGTGATGCGAAGCGCAATTGCAGCTCTTGAGCTGCAATACCTCTATCCAGAAGACGACAATGTCAGCTTGAGACAAGCGGCCGCAGCTGCTTATGGCATTGCAACTGATTGCGTGATGGCTGGCAATGGATCGTCCGAACTCCTCAGTCTCATTTACAGAGCCTTTCTTGCCCCGGGGGACGGCGTTGCAATGATGTCGCCCGGCTTCTCATTCAATCGCAAGCTTGCCATGTTGCAAGGGGCCCGCTTCATTGAAATTCCCTGGTCTGAACCTGACTGCTTGCCGATGGACGAGCTGCTTTTCGGTGCGGCTAAACATGCCAAATTCATTCTGCTGGCCAATCCGAACAATCCGACCGGAACCTTTGTTCCGCTTGCTGAGATCGAACGCCTCCTTATACGATCTGACCGATTGATCGTTTTGGACGAAGCTTATGTCGATTTCGCACCTGAGGACGGCCTACGCCTTGTTGAGCGCCATTCGAATCTTCTGGTCCTGCGCACGTTTTCCAAGAGTTATTCCGCCGCTGGCATTCGCGTCGGCTTCGGTTTCGGCCATCCCGAGCTAATTGGGCGGCTTCGCAACATCCAGAATGTTTTCAACATGAATGTGGTCGCTCATGCGGTGGGCATGAGCGTCCTTGCGCATCGCGACGCCTACGAGGAGAACCATCGCCACGTCAGGCTTGAGCGGCAGCGCGTAGCGGCCGCCCTTTCAGAATTTGGGTTCTCTGTCACGCCTTCCCACGCGAATTTCCTCCTCGCTCGTGTGCCCGTAGGCCAGGGTGGCAGATGGTGGCAGGCGGCGTTGGAAGACCACAAAGTCCTTGTTGCCTTCTTTCCGGATGCCGGCCTGGAAGAGTGCATTCGGGTTAGCATCGGTACAAAGCGCCAGATGGATGCTTTTCTTCCGGCTGTCGGCAGCATTCTTAAGAAAGTGGGATGCCGTGGCTAGTGGCGCGTTCCACTCATGTCACGGATCCCCGTTCGTGATCGATCCGGACGACGTCTGATGCAGCTTCGCGACGCAGCCGGAGTCAGTTCTCATCCAGTCAGCGCATTACGAGCTGTTGAGAACGGCTTCGCAGCCTATGCAGCGCATTGCCAGCGAGCGCCGCTTGCACCTCCCGAAACCCGGCGATTCCGGTCCTCTCTACCTAGGAGATAACTGAGTGAGAAATGTTCTTCCCTCAAACCTGACCTGCGGCATCTTTGATCATCTTGACGAGGACGGCCGCGATATCGCCCGGCAATACGCGGACCGCCTCGCGCTGGCGGAGGCCTACGACCGGCTCGGTTTCTATGCCTATCATCTGGCGGAGCATCATTGCACTCCGCATGGAAGGGGCCCCTCGCCGAACTTGTTTCTGTCGAGTGTCATACAACGCACACGGCGACTTCGCGTTGGTCCATTGGTTATGCTGCTCAACCTCTATCACCCGCTGCGTGCATTCGAGGAGATCTGCATGTTGGATCACCTGAGCAGCGGCAGGGTTGAGGTCGGACTTGGTCGCGGCTCCCTACCGATCGAGCTGAGCTATTTTGGGGTTGGAGCCGACGTTGCCTCGAGCCGTTACGAGGAGGCTTCCCAAATCTTCGTTAGCGCGATGAATGGCGGCCCGCTTTCATACCAAGGGCAACATTTTGCGCTGAGCGACGTTCCCTTGACGCTTTCACCTCACCAGCGTCCTTGTCCCCCGACATGGATTGCTACAAATCGGCCAGAGTCCGCTCATTGGGCGGCGGCAAATGGCGCAAATCTGGCGTGCATGGGGCCTTCTTCTGCCGTTCGCAAGGTCACCGATCGCTATCACGCTCATCGAAACGCGGAGCGTGACGCCAGCGGTTCAGCACCATTTCTCGCATTGCTCCGCATGGTCGTAATTGCCAGCTCTGAAGCAGCCGCCCGTTCCCTCGCCACGCCAGCCTACGAAACATGGCTCAAAAGCTTTAAGTTCCTGTACGAGCTCAATGACATCCCGACTCCACCCAACCTGCCCCTAACCTTAGATGCCGCAATCGACAGTGAACTGTGCGTTGTCGGAACGGGCGCTTCGGTGCGCCAAACTCTTCTCGATCATCTGGAAGAGGCAGGGGCCAACTATCTTCTTTGCCAGCTCGCCTTCGGATCTCTGACACTGGATGCCTGCCTCAACACCGCAACTGCGATTCACTCCGAGCTCATAGCGGCAGAGCGCTGACGGTGGCCCAACAGCGTTTCCAATAAGTTCGCCCTTGACCCGGCAATCAATGGCCACACCGAGGCCAATGAGTGCCGCAGCCGAATGCATATCCATCAGGCGTCCCTCATGGTTCAATTGGCTTTTAGGCGCATGGTACCCATTCGACTACATCACCGAACAGGAGGCTCAATGGAAATAAATGACCTGCCTCTCATTTTGCGCGGGTTTACACTGCCCGAGCAGTGGTTTGCTTGGGCAGGTAAGTCGGCTCACGCTCGTTCCGCTTTGGCGCGCTGGTTCGTCGATCCCATTCTACACGAATCCGAGGTGTGGCTTATCGCCCGAGCGGGCCTGTCGTGACGCGGTCCCGGCAGCGCTCCGCTCAGACCGAAGAGATCGCGCGTAAGCTCGAGATCGTACTGGCGGAATTGGCTTCGCTGCGCATTCTGCTGGCCGCGCACGGCATTAGCACCCCGCGACCTCTCGATGAGGACTACCTCACTGTTCAGCGGTTCGCAGTGATGAACCACATAAGCCCCGAAGCCGTGCTCTCTCGGATCCGCCGCGGCAAGTTACGCGCGGAGAAACGCGGTGGCCGGTGGTGGGTGAAATGCACGGTTTGCACAGCATAGCCGTGCAGGGACGAGGACAGTATGAGAGACGGAGTGAATCAATCCGAGATACGGACTCCGGCACGAGAAATGATATGTGCGTTTAAGTTAGCATCTCTTCTGAGCTCGACCAGACGGCCGATGGAGACTCAAGAGATCGATCGAGGTCAACGTAGCGCACGCCAACACGCCGTCGCCAGATCGGGAGGCTCAATCTCGATGTACCCATGCAATCACAAAACGCGTGGGCGCCCCGAGCAATGGGTATCTGATGACCACCGTTGCGTGACCGGGGATCACTCAGTCAATTCCGCCTGGTTAACAGAGCGATCCCAGTGAACAAGCGGAAAGGCATTGGACGCCTGGCAGGAGAAGTCCAACTCCGGTGCCGCTGGCGGTTTGTGGCAAAAAGAACCACCCTCCATGTCGGTTTTTCGACGTGAGCCACCGCACGCGCCCGGGTTACGGCCTGGAGAACAGGAAAGATAAATGCCTTGCTCGCAAATCGCACGCTTTGCGAGCTTTCCCGAGCAACCTGCGTCTCACGCCCCTGGCAGAGAAATTGCACCCCAGTCATTCCACTGTTTCAGGGGCGCCGCGCGCGCCGGTGTCAAACGGGAACAGATCTGATTTCGCTGTATGGTCGCCAGACTCTGGCTGGAGAAGGAGATGGCAATGATGTCACCAAGACTGATGTCAGTCCTCGGTTCTATGGTAGCCGTCGAGCGTATGTTTTGGAAACTTCGAGAATTGATCGATGGAGACGGCTCAATCTCACCTGACGTTCGAGAGACGCTTCATGTAATGTTAGATGCAAAGCTTCTTTCCGCAAAAGACAAGATTATGAGCGACGCGCGCGCTGCGATCGACGCGACTCCCGATTTGCCGCAGGCGGTCCGGGACCGAGCGTTCAGGTCGCTCGATTTCGCAACGAAAATGTTGATCACCAGCGAGCCGCGCCGCACTCAGGATCCGCTTAGCCGAGTCGGTATCTGCAGCGCTAATCGCAAGATGCATTGATCCATGCGCCGTTCCACCCATTGCCTGCCGCAACACTTGGCTGTGCACTATTGATGTTAGCCGAAGCGCTTCGATTGAGCTCCTGAGGAGCCTTGAAGCTCCTGGAATGGAGCGACATCACCTCGGAGTTGATGAATCTGCGATGATCCGCAAAGAGGGCTCACGGAGAGGTAGAACCATGGTTGGAACGAGCAAGCGCAAGCCTCGTCATATCTTTCGCCAACGGCGTCATCAAGGACAAAGCCGCCGTCAGCGCAGCGATTACGACGTCCTGGTCCAACGGGCAGACCGAAGGCCAGATCACCAAACTCGAACTGGTTAAGCGCCAAATGTGCGGGCGCGCCAAGCTCGACTTGCGGCAGGCTCGGGTAATCGGCTCCACATGACCGGTGCTGAACCAAAATAGCGTCAGAGCCTTAGGCCCTCGGTTTCAGAGGATGACTCCGGTACGCCTTGCACCACAATGCGGCCGCCTGCCCGCTGCCCGACGCGAATAGCCCAGGCGTCTTAACAGCACGCCGGTCCTGCGTAGCGAGATGGCTAGCCTCGTCCACGTTTCAGCTGCCGCCGAACGTCTTCTTCGTCCCGCCCAGGGCGGGTGGGGCAAGCGGCCGAGAGAAGCGCAACACTCTGACCAAACCACGGGTATCAGCCCATAACGAATCTCGTTTCCTGCAACGATCACGGCGTGGGCCGCTCAGGGCATCTGCAGACTACGCCTGGCTCGCGCCCACTGCTGCTGCAGGCCACCTCGAGTTAGAATAGATTTTGGCTGGGAGTAGCCGAAGGGACTTGAATCGTACGTAGCGTCACGTTGTAGGAACGAGGCATCCGCCGCCTCGCGCCGACCAACTAGTTAGCCACCGATGGCGGGAGTGTGACGTAACACATCAAGCAATCCTCCGGTTTAGACATCCAGATGACCACAGCACTCTTTTTTCTCACTATGATCTTTTTTGGCGGCTTTGGACTGGGCTACGGTGTGCGCAGCTGGCGTTCCCGCAAGCGACGTGAGCGCGCCCGGCGCTATGGTGCTCTCTTTCATTCCGGCACTTCTGCTCCGCCGCCGCTCCGAGTTCCCGCACGCCGTGGTTCCTAACGTTGCATTCGGCCTTGCTCAAAGAAGGAAATTGCGGTCCGCCCCGCGAGGGAGAACGCCCTTCACCGCCAGTTCGTCGAGCAAAGAATTGCAAGGCGGAGTGGAGGCCACGCGCGTGCTCACCTTAAGTCGGTCCCAACAGCACGGTGTAACGTGTGACTGATCGCCGATCTGACCCGAGATGCTGAGCCATGAAGACCGCGGGTCGGCCGTTCACGGATCATCAGGTCGGCGGTGTTGGATTTGCAAACGCCCCCGGCCTGACAACGTCCATCTGTGCGATCTTAGCATGTGCGAAAGCAATTGCCAGACCGACCTCTAATCAGCGCTGGTGCGAACCTCGGAGAAGATATGTCTGGCATGCGAGCTAGCGCTTGAACTGAATGCGACGGCGAGCACGGCGGCAGCGTCGACAAGCTAGTGGATCTACAGCGCTTCGATGCCCGCCCCGTTCTGCACCGGGCGAAAGGAGAGATCCAGAGCCCTCGCAACGACTCCGATGTTCATCTCGCGTCAAGATCAAGGCCGCGCTGACCGGGACCAATGCGTCCTGGCGAGTTCGATTCGTTTAACTCGCCTACCTAAACGGAGAGGTTTCGTAGGTGAGGCTTCCTTCGTAGAACTCGATCCCGATAGTCAGAACAGCGGATGCATCATGAAGCCTGACGAGCGCCTCGCCGAACTCGTTGAGAATAGCGCGTGTTTTGATGACGAGGCATGGAAAGCATGGGCACAGTGCCTCTCACCCACTGAGCGGCTGGCGTATATTCGCAAACATCGCTCTCACTTCCGGTTCACTGATTATGATGAAGTGATAGCTGTTGTACGGGGTCGGCGCTTCACCGGTTGCTCATCGCAGCTCCTTCGATGGCGCGACAGGATAAGAGCAAGGACGTTGCAAAGCGCTCTGCTCTTCTTGGTTGCGGTGTGGCTGGGTATCATCTGGCTTGCTGTGCGCTTAATCCGCTGAGATCAGCAGCCCGCTTTTCGTCAACACCTAAGCGACCCGTGTTCGCACGCGACCGAACACTGCGACGCGGTTGGAGATGATCTGCAATGCCGCAACCTGACGCAGCGTTCGGTTCGAACATTCCTTTGGGCGCGAATGTTGCGATGCAGTTACAGCAATTCGCGCGGACGTTGTTAAGACGCACGAGTGGCTCGGAGGCACTCAAGACATGAGAGTAGAAATGAAGAACTTGTTGCTCGCGACTGTGAGCATTGTGGCGCTTGACGCGGTGGCGCCCGCATTTGGCGCGGATCTGGCTGCGCAGCCCGTCCAACCTCTCTACACCATAGCTCCGCAGCCTGTCGCGGCTGCAATCTACGACTGGAGCGGCTACTATCTCGGTATGAACGGTGGCTTGGGCTCTAGCTCGAATTGCTGGGATTTCAATGGCGGCACGTCCGAGGGCTGTCATGACGCGACCGGCGTGACCATTGGTGGCCAGATCGGCTATCGATGGCAGATAGGCCAGATCGTGCTTGGTGTTGAAGGCCAGGGAAATTGGGCTGATTTGACCGGCTCGAATGTCAGCGTCGCGTTTTCGGATGCCAACCAGACCAAGATTGATGCGTTTGGCCTGGTGACAGGGCAGATTGGCTATGCCTTCGACAACGTACTGCTTTACGCCAAAGGCGGCGCGGCAGTCACGAGCAACACCTATCAGATCAGCTCGACCCTCACGGGCGCGCAGCTTGGGAACAGCGAGCACGTTCGTTGGGGCGGCGCTTTGGGAGCCGGCATCGAGTACGGGTTCGCACCGAACTGGTCGGTTGGCTTCGAGTACGATCACCTATTCATGCAGCCCGCCACGGTGACTGTCGCCGCGCCCGCTGGTGGGACCGAGCGCATCCGCCAGGATTTCAATCTTCTGACTGCACGGCTCAACTATAAGTTCGGCGGTCCGATTCTTCTCAAATATTAATCTGTCGTTCAAACGGCGGATCGAAAGCCCCGGCCGTAGGCCGGGGTTTTTGGACCTGTTGGTCTGCTTTACAGAAGCCATACTCGACCTAATGCTTTCTCGGGAGGGCGCGCTTGCTGCATCAAGCAAAACCCTTCTCCTGGGCTAGCGCGCTGCACAGTGATTGTGACAGGTTGCGTCCGGCGATGGCAATGTGCGCGTCTAGCTTGGATGGCATGCAAACCCTGGCTCTATTGGGCCGACGAGCCGCCTTTGCGTGGCACGCGGCGCGCCGAAGTCACCGTCTTGCCGAGCATCCTCGCGAAAGTGCCTGCGGTCCTTCGGCGCGGAGCTCGTGCTGGCGCATTGCAGGCCGCGCGTCTGGCCGGCACGACGATCGGCGCGATTGCCGAATCGTCCTGGGGTGCGCGAATCTCGGCCAACAACGCTACCGGATCGAGCGAACGATACTGAGCGCGCAGCCGTTTCCGACGGCTGCAGTCACCTTGGGAGGCGACAACGGTCGCTCATAGGCGTCGATGGGGGAATAGCGCTTGATTACTTTAGCCCTTCGCGGCGATTCTCCTTCAGCTTGAACGACGGCTGATAGACGTTGACGTACAGCCCTGCCGCCGCATAGAGGCGGCCCATCACGTGCGCCGTCTCGACGCCATCGAAGCGGGGATACTCCATCAGGCGACGCACAAGAGCAGCATTCTTCTGCTCGACGAATGCTTGACCGTTCTTCTTGTACGCGCGCGAGCGCGTGACTTCGAGCTTTTGTTCGCGACACCATGGCACTGACGGGAAGCCGGTAGATGCCATCTATGATGTCCGGCGGGATCTGTGCGGCAAAGGGTTTGAGGAGCTCGCGCTCGCGCGCATCCGCGGGCCGGGCATAGGGCCCACAGGTCGGAGCCTGCAAAATAGCCGGCGACGCGCGAAGCGTGCTGAAGCCGACGGTCATCACCAAGGACAATTACCAGCCGTTCGACCAGCCGCTCGATGGCGTAACCGGGGAAGGTGCGTAAGGTGGGTTAGCGAGGATCTCGCTACGGAACGCTGCGCACCTAGGCCGAACAGCTCGGAATGGCGGACGCGGCGAGGCTGCTTCAGGCGACGCTGGACGAGGAGGAGGCTGAGCCGCTTCGCCAGTTCGTCGATTGCAGCTTCGACCGTCCGGCAAGCCGCGACGAGCCGCAACGTGAGGCGCGCCTAGTTCTCGTCCATGGCAACAGCGCCCTGCTCCCCCTTGTGGATCGAAGACGGCACCACACCGAAATATTTCCGGAACACGGGGCTTCCTATGTTGAAGGCGGCATGCGTGCTGGCCTCGCGGCGGTGAAGTGTGGGGCGAGCGAAAACGACACGACATAGTTCATGAAGGCGCTATGATTGTCGAAGTCTACGCCGCGCAAAAGCCAAGGGAACAGGCTCTGTGCGCGGTTGATCGCCTCGACGACCAGCTAACCTTCCCGCGTCACCAATGACAGGTACTCCGCCCAGCCCGTGGCGACATCGACCATCGTCAGGGTCTGGATGAGCGAGCCAGCCACCGACGTGCCGCCATGGGCGACCATGTCGGCCTCACAGAGGGCGGGCGGCGGGCTCTTCCAATCATGAACGCGCGGACGCGACTTCGCGCCGGATTGCCGAAATGAATCCGGCGCGGAGCCCGGCTGCCGCCGCTCGCCGCGAGCTTCACGTCGACGAGCAGGCGGTCACTGCTAGCAGCACTGATCGCCAGAGCAAAGTCGCGGTCCACCTGCCCAAGCTGCAGTCGGCCATGTGGCTCGAGGGCCGTCAGCAAGGTCGGGATCATCACCTTGAGCCGCTTGCCGCAGACCCGATCCGACGCCTCCCATAACGCCGTTTTCGGGTCCTTTATCGTAGCGCCATGTCTACGCTTGCGCTCTCCGGGGGCTTCGACCTTCCCCGGTTTAACCTTTGCGCGCCGCCCAAGTGCGCCCGCCGCATCTTTGCGATGCCAGCCCACCGTCGCGCATAGCGCATCGAGGATGCGCCCCTTCTCCGCTCGTTTGGCCGACCTGTAACGCTCCGTTAGGCCGACACCACCTCCCGCCGCGCGCCCATGCTGACCTTTCCCGCCATAGACGCCCCCGAACCAATTCGATGGCACCGACCCAATCATCGGCGAGAAGTTGTCCAGTAACATTCTGGATGAGGCAGTGCGCCCCTTGTCAAATGCAGCAAGCCGATTCAGGCTTATCGTCGACGTTCAGTCGGTTCGAGCCTGAAGCGGAGTTTTTCAAGGAAAACTAACCACGGCAGCCAGTGGACGGAGCACTGACGTGGAAGAATGATGGTACCGCGACGTTCTTCTCTCCCAACGACGATCTTACGCTCTGCCGCATCCTTAGCAATCTTCTCCGCGAAAGGTATGGAATCTCCTTTGTCGCGTGTGTGACGGGCCAAACCACAGAGCAACCACGCTGACAAGGCAACTTCGCACATACCTGCATGGGCCCACCAAGATAGTCCACGATCAGACGTAGACATCATCGGCCTGCCGGCCCGTGAGACTCATCATATCCGTAGCCACGGAGCGGAACTTGGGGCTCTGAGCACGATCCAATCAGGATCTGACCACGACCGCTCCACCTCAAAACCAAACATTGGAATCAGATACTCTCGAATGATGATCGTGACGTGAGGCTCGTTGGCCTCATCTTCGGTTAGCTCCTTGGTCTTCGCGATGTGCGCAAGAGCAGTCTTCTGGTTCAATTCTGTCTGTCCGAACGCGAACCTCACGTCATTGAAAAGGAGAAGGCCTCGGGGCTTCAAGAGCCGTACTGCTGCGATGGCAGCCGCTAGATCGACATAGATCGAATGGTTGCCATCGAGATAGATGATGTCAAACGCCTCCCCATGCCTCATCAACCTGATCAGGTTGAACAGGTATGTGCCTACAACGTTTCCCAGAAACCGGATGTTTCGGTTAGCGATGCTAGCGGCAGCTAAGTCGATCCGATGTTTGGCGCAAATATGTTCGAAGTCCAAGCCCACATATTCAATGCGAAGCTCATCGATGGTCTTGAACTGCTCCTGCCTCAGGATCGGTCCTACGCCAATCTCAAGAAATCGGCAGCCCGGATTCTCTCGAAGGATGTGGAGTAGGCGTGTCTGAACCGACTGCCGATACGCGCAGTAGTTGTTGGGCCGAGGATGATTGACATCAAACAGAACATCAGGGCGGCCAACGCTCATCGATCTTCTCCAGTTGCGCGAGAAACCATTTGCACTGCATCGGCGACCTGCGCGATCGCCGCCGTCACGCCGTTTCCGGCGGGAATAGCCCAGACACGTTCTGAAGCTCGGCTGTAGGCGCCACGCAGATACCGTTGCACGGATCACCGACATCGCAACCACGTTGACTCGCGACGTGGTAAACAATCGGGGTGAGAATGATGCCCAGCTATAATCAAGCAGAGCTTATTTTATGATCGTCTCCTTCCTGGAAATCGTTCGCTTATGTGCTAGCGGTGAGGCCGCCATCGAGATAGAGGATTTGACCGGTTACGAACCTAGAGAGGGATGACGCAAAGAAGTGCACGGCCCCCGCAACATCCTCGGGTGTGGCCAATCGCCCAAGCGGAATGCCAGCAGTGGCTCTTTGAAATGTGGCTGGATCGTCGAGAGCCTTCTTGTTCTTGTGAGTGCGGACCCTCCCCGGAGCGACGCCATTGACGGTGATGCGGTGCGGCGCCAATTCGGTCGCATGCTGTTTCAAAAGAGCAGCCAACCCACCCTTTGCAGCACAGAAGGCGCTGTAGCCGCGGTCTCGGAAGGCAAATGATGATCCGACCGAGAGGAGATGAATTTGGCTGCCGCCCCTTCCGACGGCAACTTGATGGGCCGCTACTGCCTGTGAGAGAAACATTCCGGCGCGAAGCGTCCGGGAATACACCTTGTCGAAAGCTTCCTCGGTCACCTCTAGTAAAGGCTGCTCCTTGTTGAAGCCAGTGCAATTCACTAAGATGTCGATCGAACCATAATACTGCATCACGAAATCCGCCAGCTCTCTGATCGCCCCGATGTTAGACGCGTCGACTTCAAGGCCATCGGTAATGTGCCCCCTGTCGCTCAATTTGCCGGCCAACGCGCGCGCCTGATCACCATTTGGTCCTGCAATAACACTGGTCGCTCCTGCGATAGCAAGCGTTTCGGAGATTGTTGAGCCGATCGCTCCGTAGCCGCCCACCACCAATGCGACCTTACCGCGGAGGCTCATCGAGTGCTGGACCTCGATACCCGTGCTCTGAATGATCATTGCGGCCTCACTGGGGTTCCGAAACGTCGTTGTCATTTCGCTCAAGTTACAGGGACTGTCTTACGTGCCAGTGAGCAGCACCACACTGCGCCTAGAAGGCTCGGCCCGGCATACTCTTTCCTGATGTGTGGGGCCGAGCCCAGGTGTGGTCCGCTCTCGGATACATTTGTCACCTGAGCGTAAGCAAGAGGCATGCCGTCGGTTTCTAAAAAGCAAGCGATGCAGCAGGCGGAAGCTCGATAAAGGTAGGCACCCAAATGCAATGGCTTCGCTTGAGTTTGCAGATTGCGTTTGTTTTCGGTCGAGCATAATGCCGAGCTTGTGTTGCCTTTTAAACATTGAGCAAAGTACGATCGCAGCTAAGCATTAGGTCGTGCAATCGTGGATCTAAGGATGATGGTTGATGCATCGCATTGATGTTGCTGAACCGCATGAATCATCGCGACCGGTGCACTATCGAATGCAACGCCAGCGCCACCTTCTGTGTGAAAGCAAACGCGGCAGATCTCTTGACGACATCAAGCTGTCTGAAGCGCGACATTGGGCAGCTAAATCCGGTAACTTTCCGCCACACTCCACTCGCCCAACTCCTGCCTCGTCCCGATTTTGCGGTTCTTCGATCGTCAAACTTCCGCACTGTCAGTATCTGCCGAGCCGCGCGCCCGTCCCTGCCTGATCGTCTCCCGAAGTTGTGGCCGAGGCAGAACGAGAGATAGTATAACGCATGAGACAAGAGTTCATAGTTGATGGCTTCGGTCCGCATGTTCGAGCCGACTCTCTGATGTAGGACGACTTCTTCTCGGGCCGGATTGGCGACGTCCGCCTCGGAATCACACACGTCTGGCTGGCTGACTGCGATTGGACTGATACCGGTCATCACTTCCCGCTTCGGCAGGGGACTATGGCAGACGACGTGCTGGTGGCCGTCCTCAGCCTTCAATCGGCATGCTTGCCGACAATCCGCGATTTCGGCCTCAATCGCCTCTGGGCCAACAGAGCACGTGCTTCATTACGCAAATGTTCGGTGAGTTGATCGTCGACGTTTCCTGGCTGAACCAGCTTGATGTTATCTTTGGATACGGCATATCACTCCTTCGGTGGGTACGTGGAGGCGTCAAGGACCCCCTCTTTCCGAGTCATGCTCTACTAATTTTCGGCGATAGCTCCTGTCAAACCGTCGTCAGCAAAGGTGTTCAGCGTCGCCAACTAACCCGGCGGACACCGATTTGGACTTTTAACATGACGCGACGGGTTTGATGGAACGGTTGCCCAGGAAATCGGACGTTAATTTTGCTTAGCAGCCGCCCCATCTTGCGTTTGCTTAATCAGAGAATGAAGCGGCGAACCTCGCTGCAACTGCTGAAGCGAAGGTGCCCCCGGAGCCTGCGGCGCGGCAATCTGGATGGAAGTGCAGCGTCAATCAGGATGAGAGAGCTTCGCCGGGCTCGTGACGCAGGGAGGGCGTAGCCCGACCGGAGT
>NZ_JBEPOS010000031.1:0-72791 GCF_040546885.1 Bradyrhizobium sp. S3.2.6
TCGCCCGAGCTTTGCTCCGTCGCCTCACCCTCATTTGAAAGAGGGCGCAGGGAAGGCCGGGAGCCGGCTGGCTCCCATTGACCGCTATGCCATGAGTAGATTGCGCTACACTGCACAGCGGGTAACAGGGCAGCCGGAGGCATCCCGGCCTTCCCTGCGCGGATGGTTGGAACGGCTTATGTCGTGCTCTCCCCGGGGAGCGATGCACTATTGCCCCGTCGTCTCGCGGATGGCCGATGCGCGAACTCGGTCGGGCCACACGCATCACCGCAAGACTTGACGCACAGACTCCGGGCGTCAGGACCACACGATTTGGCCGCACGCGGATCACACCGGTCGTGTGCGCGAGGTCTTCGCTCACGGTTGCCCGCCCTGCAAAACCCTTCGCGCCGCTGTGACCCTCGCCCACCGCCGCCCGGCCCGCGTTCGTGACGATCGCGATACGCCCCTCTTCCTTGGGCCGGAGTGGGACCACACATACGCCGTTTCCGAATTTCGGTAAAGTGGAATATTTGTGCCGATGCGGATTGACCGAGGGCTTGGGTGTTTTGCCCGTCGGGCAACGCAAGGTCTCGTAGCCCTACCGCGTCATTCCGGGGCGCGACGAAGTCGCGAACCCGGTATCCATTTCACCGCGCGTGATGCCGCCCGATGGATTCCGGGCTCAATGCTGCGCATTGCCCCGGAATGACAGCCGCGGCTTCATTTGCCCGACCGGCCGCAACATTGGTATGGTTCATGCAAGCGGCATCAGCCTCCGCAATTCTCTAACAAGAACGTGAAAATGCCGGACTCCAGACCCGACCGTATCCGCAAACTTCTTGCCGACCTCGTCGGCTTCGACACGATAAGCGACCGCACCAACTTGCCCTTGATCGCGCATATCGAGAGCTATCTCGCCTTCCTCGGCGTCAAGGGCGAACGCATCACCGACGAGACCGGCGAGAAGGCCTCGCTCTGGGTCACGATCGGCCCGGAAGATCGACCCGGTCTCGTGCTATCAGGGCATACCGACGTCGTGCCCGTCGTCGGCCAGGACTGGAGCCACGATCCGTTCAAGCTCATCGAGCGCGACGGCAGGCTCTACGGCCGCGGCACCACCGACATGAAGGGATTTGTCGCAGTGTGCCTCGCCATGGTGCCGGAGATGCTGGAGGCAAAGCTGACAACGCCGATTCATCTTGCCATCTCCTATGACGAGGAGATCGGCTGCGTCGGCGTGCGGCCGATGCTTGCCGAGGTCGCGAAGAAGAAAGTCCGACCGCTCGGCGCCTTCATCGGCGAGCCGACCGAGATGAAGGTCATCATCGGCCACAAGGGCAAGCATGGCGTGCGCGCGACGTTCCACGGCCTCGCCCGCCACTCCTCGATTGCGCCCGACGGCGTCAATGCCATCGAATACGCGGCCGAGATGATCAGCGAGATCCGCCGCCGCGCAGTGAAGCTTGCAAGCGAGGTCGAGCGCAGCAGTCTCTACGATGTCCCGCACTCGACGCTGCTGACCAGCATCGTGCATGGCGGCGCCGCGCTGAACATCGTGCCTGACACCTGCACCGTGGATTTCGAATGCCGCGGCATCGGCATCACCGAGTCCAGGGAGGTGACGGATGCGATCGTCGCCTGGGCCAAGGCCGAGCTCGAGCCCGCGATGAAGAAGCAGCATCCGGAATGCGGCATCGATTTCGAGGAGATCCTCGACTATCCCGCCCTCGACACCAAGGCGGACGCCGCGATCGTCACGCTGGCGAAGCAGCTTGCGGGACGCAACGACCACGCCAAGGTCGCCTTCGGCACCGAAGCCAGCCTGTTCGCCGGCATGGCCGATATCCCCTCAGTGGTGATCGGCCCGGGCTCGATCGCGCAGGCGCATACGCCGGACGAATTCGTGGCGATGGCCGAGCTGGAGAAGTGCGCGGGGTTCGTGGAGAAGCTGATCGCGCATTGCGCGAAGGCGGGGTCATAAACGACGCTGCCGTAAGGTGGGCAAAGCGACGCGTGCCCACCATTTTTCACCGCGATCGCTGACAGATGGTGGGCACAGCGCTACGCGCTTTTGCCCACCCTTGCTACAAGCTCCGATGCGTAGGGCTACGGGAGCGCCGCGCCTCAGCGCTCCTGCAAGGCCAGCCGGACGCCGACGGCGCAGTAGATGATCCCGACCACCTTGCCCTGCCACCGCACGACCGCAGGGTGGCGGCGCAGGAGATTGCCGAGACGGCCGGCGCCGACGGCGAATACGACGGTGCTGACAAGGCCGAGCAGCACGAAGACGATGCCGAGGATCGCGAGCTGAAGCGCGGTCGAACCGTTCTCAGGCCGGACGAACTGCGGCAGGAAGGCGAGGAAGAACAGTGCGGTCTTGGGATTGAGCACTTCGGTCAGCACGGCCTGCCGAAGGGCGCGCCCCGCGCTGATCGCGGGCGCGCCGTCGTCCAGCTTGATCGGTGCTTTGTCGAGCATCGCGCGGATGCCAAGATAGATCAGGAATCCCGCGCCCGCATATTTGACGATGCTGAACAGGAGCGCCGACGTGGCGATGACGGCCGAAAGGCCGACGATCGCCATGCTGGTGTGGATCACGTCACCCGCAGCAATGCCAGCGCCGGTGGCGATGCCGACCCTCGTTCCCGAGCTTGCAGCTCGCGCCATGGTGAGCAGCGTGGCCGGGCCAGGAATGAAGACGAAGCCGAGAACGATCAGGATGTAGGTGACGAGGGTGGCGTGGTCGATCATGCGCGCGGTCCCGAGGGCGAATTAGTATGACAGGCTGAGCGACGGCGAATAGTCCACCGGCACGAGCAGCCGGTCCTCGATCTGGCCGACCATCAGGCCATGCTCGGCGTGGGTCACGCGCTTGATCTCGGCCCACTCGGTATCCGCCATGAAGGCCGCCCACGCCGAAATCTTCGCTGCCTCGTCCGGCCACTCCAGGAGATAGGCGAACTCGGTACGATCGCCGAATTTGGTTTCCCACATCGCCACCATCTGAAAGCCATATCGGCTTCGCATGATACGCGCGGCATGGTCGCGGAAACGGGCGTGAAAGGCAGCTTTGTTTGTCTCGAAGATCTCGTAGATGCGCAATTGCTGGATCATGACCGTCTCCTTGCGGGGAGAGATAGGGTCGAACGGCGCGCCGTCAAACCGAGAAGTCAGCCGGCCTTCGTAGGGTGGGCAAAGCGAAGCGTGCCCACCATTTTCACTGCGATCGCTGACAGATGGTGGGCACAGCGCTACGCGCCTTTGCCCACCCTACGCACCCCACCCGCGGCACGCATCCTCGTCATTGCGAGGAACTCTTGCGACGAAGCAATCCAGACTGCCGCCGCAGAGATAGTCTGGATTGCTTCGCTTCGCTCGCAATGACAGAACGTGTGGTGACAGCGACGCACCAAGCAAAAAGGCGCGCCCACCGACCGCGCCCTCGTTATTTCTACACCGCGCCCGCCTTCTGCGCATACTCCCATGACGCCTGCGACAGCGGCACGGTGCGCTTGGCGGACTCCAGCGCCTTGGCGTTGGCGGCGGTGCCGTCGCGGACGCGGCCGGCGATGCCTTGGGTGATGCCGGCGAGGCGGAACAGATTGTAGGCAAAGTACCAGTTGAGATCCGGCACCGTCATCTTGGTGACGTTGCAATAGATCTGCGCGGCTTCCTCCACGCTCGGGATGTTGAGCGCCTTGAGGTCTGCGCCGTGCAAGCCCGGCATGATCCACTGCATCAACAGGTAGGTGAAGTCGGCCATGGGATCGCCGAGCGTCGACAGCTCCCAATCCAGCACGGCCTGCACGCGCGGTTCCGTCGCGTGGAAAATCATATTGTCGAGGCGGTAGTCGCCGTGGACGATCGAGACGCGCGCCTGCTCCGGCACGGTCTTGGGCAGCCATTCCGCGACCTTCTCGAACTCGGGAATGTGCTGGGTCTCGGACGCCCGATACTGCTTGGTCCAGCGGTCGATCTGGCGCGCGAAATAATTGCCAGGCTTGCCGAACTCGCCGAGGCCAATCGCGACGGGATCGTACATGTGGAGCTTTGCCAGCGTCTCGATCTTGCTGGTGAAGATCTTTCGGCGCGCATCGCCATCCTGGCTCGGCAGCGTCGGATCCCAGAACACCCGCCCCTCCTCCATCGACATGATGTAGAAGGCGGCGCCGATGATGCTGTCGTCCTGGCACAGCGCATAGGCGTGCGCGACCGGAAAGCCCTGCTTTCCAAGGGCCGCGATGACGCGATATTCGCGATCGACCGCATGCGCCGACGGCAGCAGTTTGCCGAAGGGCTTTCTGCGCATCACGTAGGAGCGCTTCGGCGTGTTCAGCCGGTAGGTCGGATTGGATTGGCCGCCCTTGAACTGCAGGACGACCAGCGGGCCCTCATAGCCTTCGACGTTGTCACGCATCCAGGCCTCGAGCCCGAGCTCGTCGAAGCGATGACGCTCCTCGACCGGCTTGGTGCCCGAGAACTCTTCGTCTTTCCTGACGCCGTCAGCCACGGTGACGCTCCCTCTTTTTGTTTTCCGTCATTCCGGGACGGTCCGAAGGACCAGACCGAAATGACAGTGAAGGGAGCGCCATCAGCTCTCCCTGTCAATGCTTGGGAGAGTTGGCATACTTCCGAACCTCTAACCTTGCAATGGCGCGATTGTGCACCTCGTCCGGACCGTCGGCGAGCCGCAACGTGCGGATCCCCGCATAGTCCTTGGCAAGCCCGGCTTCGTCGGAGACGCCCGCACCGCCGAAGGCCTGAATCGCCTCGTCGATGATCTTCAGCGCCATGTTGGGCGCTGCGACCTTGATCATGGCGATCTCGGCCTGCGCGGTCTTGTTGCCGACCTTGTCCATCATGTCGGCGGCCTTGAGGCACAGTAGGCGCGTCATCTCGATGTTGGTGCGGGCCTCGCCGATGCGCTGCTCCCACACACTGTGCTCGACGATCTTCTTGCCGAAGGCGGTGCGCGACATCAGCCGCTTCACCATCTTCTCCAAGGCCTCCTCGGCCTTGCCGATGGTGCGCATGCAGTGATGGATGCGGCCGGGACCGAGGCGGCCCTGCGCGATCTCGAAGCCGCGGCCTTCGCCGAGCAGGATGTTCTCCTTCGACACGCGCACGTTCTCGAGCAGCACCTGGGCGTGGCCGTGCGGCGCGTCGTCGAAGCCGAACACCGGCAGCATCTTCTCGACCTTGATGCCGGGGGTGTCGAGCGGAACCAGGATCTGCGACTGCTGCTGATGTTTCGCGGCGTTGAAATCAGTCTTGCCCATCAGGATCGCGATCTTGCAGCGGGGATCGCCGACGCCGGACGACCACCATTTGCGGCCGTTGATGACGTAATGATCGCCGTCGCGCGCGATGCTGGTCTCGATGTTGGTGGCGTCCGACGAGGCAACCGCCGGCTCCGTCATCAGGAAGGCGGAGCGGATCTCGCCGTCCATCAGCGGACGCAGCCATTTGCGCTTCTGCTCCCTGGAGCCGTAGCGCATGAACACTTCCATGTTGCCGGTGTCGGGCGCGGAGCAGTTGAACACTTCCGAGGCCCAGGAGATGTGACCCATCTGCTCCGACAGCAGCGCGTATTCCAGGTTGGTCAATCCGGCGCCGCGGAATTCGTCGTCTTCATGCTCGTTCGGCGGCATGAACATGTTCCAGAGGCCTTCGGCCTTCGCCTTCTTCTTGAGGTCTTCCAGGACCGGGATGACCTTCCAGCGATCGCCGCTCTTGTCCTGCTCGTTATAGATCGGCACCGCCGGCCGCACGTGCTTGGTCATGAAGGACTGCACGCGGTCGAGCCATTCCTTCTGCTTGGGCGACAGATCGAAATCCATGGGACGCTCCTCGGTCTCTCTTTGAAAGCCTGTTTTGGAAAGCCTGTTTTGCGCCGGACTGTCCTCCCGCCGCGCGCGGCCCGCAAGCGCCATTCGGCGGTTCGCGGGTCGAGGAACCCGCACCGCTTTCAACGGCGGCGCAATTTCCATCGTGCGGATTGACTTTCTCCGGCCTTCAAACGATAGTTTCATACAAGTGTTTGAATTGCAACTCCCCTCCCCTGAGCGCATCCATGGCCAGCGATCATACGAGGTCTGCCATTCTCGCCGCCGCCGAACGGCTCTATGCCGATCGCGGTTTTGGCGACGTTACGCTGCGCGACATCGTCGCGGAGGCCAATGTCAATCTGGCCGCGGTGAACTACCATTTCGGCTCGAAGGACGAGCTGATCGCGGAGTTATTTGTCACCCGCTCGATCGCGACCAACCGCGAGCGCCTGCGCGAGTTGAAGGCGGCGGAAGAGCAAGGCGGCGGCCGCGCGCCGATCGAGGTGATCTTGCGCGCGCTGGTCGGGCCGACCCTGCGCGGCTGCTTAGGCCCGGAGAACCAACGCTCCACCGCGGCCCGCTTCATGATCCGCGCCTCGATCGAGTCCGTGCCGCCGATCCGCCGCATCAAGAACCGCGAGATCGACCACTTGCGGAAATTCGCCGGCGCGATGCGAAGGTCCCTGCCCGACCGCAGCGACGTCGATATCTATTGGGGCCTGAATTTTGCGCTGGCGATGGCGCACCACACCATCCGCGAGAGCGAGCGCCTGACAAAGCTGTCGGACGGCAAATGCGATCTCGACGACGTCGAGGACGTGGTCGCGCGCGTCGTCAACGTCGCGACGATGGCGCTGACGGCGGGCAAGGCCGAAGCCAAGGTGCCATCACGGATCGCCGCGCGGTAGCCCTTACATCATCGCGATGCAGTCGATCTCGACGTCGAAGGGGCCGAACCATTCCGGCGTGCAGACAAAGATCCGCGCCGGCGGATCGACCGGGAAATAGCGCGCGTAGACCGCGTTGAACGCGGCGAAGTGTCTTGTCGAGGTGCAGTAGACGTTGCACTTCATGACGTTGTCCAGCGAGGCGCCAGCCGTCTGAAGGCAGAGCTTCATCTGCTCCATGATGATCTCGCTCTGCCGCTCGATCGGCATCCCTCCGATCTCGCCAGTCTCGGGGTCGAATGGCGGCAGGCCGGCGACGAAGATCATGTTGCCGGCGCGCGTCACCGGCGAGGTCGGCGCCTTCACACGGTCGAGAAAGGACGAGATCGGTTCGACGCGGAGCGCTTCGCGTTTCATGACGGCCACCTTCGGTTCAAGCGAGACTGGTGCCTGACTACATTATACTGCAGCCGGCATGCTTCGCTTCTGATCGAAGTGTGATCGCGGTAGCGGGCTAGGCCCGCTGCGGCATCTCCTCGGCCTCTTCCTTGGCGAGCAGCAGCAGCATCTCGATGCCCATCTCGCCTTCCTGTGGCGAGCGGATGAACTTGATCTCTTCGGCACTTTGCCGCAGCGCCGCAATGATCGCGACAGCCTGGTTGGCCGTGGCCGCCTCAGTCGCCAGAATGGCCTTCTGGTTCTTTGCTTGGAACCCGATGGTATAGGACATGCGCTTCCCTCCCGAACTCAGTGGGAGAGATCGAATCTGAGTCGCGGACGAAGCGGAAGCCGGTTGTACTACGGACCGGGTTTGTCTGGGGATTGCGCGCAAGCCTCGGGTAAGGCCACTAGATCGTCATGCTTCCGTCACGAATTGATCGGCGCCATTCCCGGCTCTACGCGAGCCCGAGCATCGCGCGCACGCTTTCAGCGCGGACGTCGCGCCTTGCTTTTGCCGGTCATGAAATCAGATGATCCCCTGCTTCTTCAGCTCCTCGATCTTCCCCGCGTCATAGCCGAGCTTGCCACCGAGCACTTCCTGGGTGTGCTCCCCGAGCAGCGGCGGGGCGCGGTAAGTCTCGATCGGCGTCTCCGAGAAGGTCAGCGCATTGCGGATCAGCGACAGATCGGGATCGAAGGGATGGTCGACCTTCACCCGCATGCCGCGTGACTGGACGTGCGGATCGGAAAACACCTGCTCGAAATTGTTGATCGGCCCCGACGGCACGCCGGCCTCCTCGAGCTTGTCCAGCCAATAGGCCACGGGCTTGGTCAGGAACAGGCCGGCGAAGATCGCCATGATCTCCTTGCCGTGCACGACGCGGTCGTTGTTCTTGATGAAGCGCTTGTCGTTGGCGAGCTCGGGCTGGCCCAGCACGGCGCAGGTGCGCTGGAACTGGCCGTCATTGCCGACCACCAGCATCAGCTCGCCGTCGGTGCAGCGGAACACGCCGGCGGGCATGCCGCCATTGCCCCAGGTGCCGCGGCGCGGCGGCGTCTTGCCGTTGACGAGGTAGATCTGCAGCCAGTGCGACAGCGAGGCGATGACGGTGTCGAACAGGCAGACGTCGATGTGCTGCCCCTGCCCGCCATTGACGTCGCGATGGTAGAGCGCCGACAAAAGCCCGATCGAGGTGTTCATGCCGGTCATGTAGTCGACGATCGACGGGCCGACCTTCATCGGCCCCTCGCCCGGCTCGCCGTCGATATGGCCGGTGACGCTCATCAGGCCGCCCATCGCCTGGAGGATCGCGTCGTAGCCGGCGCGTGGCGCATAGGGTCCGGTCTGGCCGAAGCCGGTCACCGAGCAATAGATGATCCTGGGGTTGATCGCCTTGATGGTCTCGTAGTCGAGGCCGTAGCGCTTGAGATCGCCGACCTTGTAGTTCTCCATGAAGACGTCGGCGTCCCTGGCGAGCTCGCGGATGATCGCCTGCCCCTCGGGCTTGGCGATGTTGACGGTGACCGACTTCTTGTTGCGGTTGGCGCAGAGATAGAATGAATTGTTGTTGTTCGCCTTGCCCTCGGGATCGGTCAGATAAGGCGGGCCGAAGGCGCGCGCGTCGTCGCCGGTGCCGGGCCGCTCGATCTTGATCACCTCCGCGCCGAGATCGCCCAGCATCTGGGCCGACAAGGGCCCTGCAAGCACACGCGTGAGGTCAAGGATCTTGATGCCTGAGAGCGGCAGGGCCGACATGTCGATTTCCTCCGGGGAACTGGATTTTGGCGCGGCAGCGAGATCGCGGACCGTGCTCCCTGCGGATACACGATTTTTGCGGCCCCGAGCACTGCGCGCTGGGCATACGGCCATCCCCCGCCCCGCAGCAGAAGTAGCCTGCGACGCCCAATTCCGCGTTGCGAATATTATCCGGTCGACCTCAGGTCGCGGCTACCGCAGCCAACTGCGGACGACGCCGGCCCAGTAGAATCAGGATCAGCACCGTTGCGCAGGAAAAGGCCAAGGTGAGCCCAAGCGCGCCGCGGCTGCCGAACTGGGTAAGCAGGCCAGCCAGAAGCGGCGGCGAGATCGCGGAGGCCAGATTGAGCGGCAGCGCGATCATCGACATCGCCTTGGCGAACTCGGCCTGGTCATAGAACACGAGTGGGATCGTCGCCCGCGCCACCGCCATTGCGCCGCTGCCGGCACCGTAAAGCAGGATGAAGCTCGCGACCGCCCAGGTCGCACCCTCGCTCAGCATCAGCAGCACCATGGCGACGGGAAGCGCGGTGCCGGCGACCAACCCGGTGGTGATGCCGTCCCACCGGCCGCCGCCGAGGAAATCGAGGCCGCGGGCGCTGACCTGGATCACGCCCAGCATGGAGCCGAATGCGAGCGCCTGCGCCGGCGCAAGGCCTTCCGCCCGCAACAGCTCGATCAGGATGGCACCGATGCCGAAATTGACGAAGGCATTCAGCGTAATGACGCAGACGACGAGACCGAAGGTGCTTCTTGGAATCGCAGGCGGCGGCGCGGCCTTGACGGCCTCGCCAGCATCGTCCGTCGCGATTTTCCGGCGCGGCGCGAGAAACGCATAGAGCGGAAGGTTGATGGAGAGCATCATCGCCGCATAGACGAGACAGGTCCCCCGCCAGCCGAGCCAAGCGCTGAGGAACGACGTGGTCGGCCAGAAGATGCTGCTGGAGAGACCCGTCACCAGCATCAGCCCGCCGATGGCATTCTTGGCGCCCCGTCCGGCGACCTCGTTCAGCATGATATACGCGCCGGTCGACAACGTGGCGCTGCCGCCCATGCCGAGAACGACCCAGCCGGCGAAATAGAGTATTGGCTCACGCGCGAAGAAGAGGACGATGTAGCCCGGCACGGCGACAACAGTGCCCACCATCATGACCTTGCGGGCACCGTGCCGCGCAAAGGCCTTGGCGAGCCAGGGCGCGCACAGGCCCATGGTGACGTAAAGGACCGAGCTGCCCGCAAACACCGCCGGCAGGCTCAGGCCGAGGTCGGCCCCGAGGTCGCGGCCGACCACGGCCGGAAGGCCGATCGTGCCCCATCCAATGAGCTGGGTGATTGCAAGCACCAGCAGGACCCCGATGAGCCTGCCGTCAGATTTCAAGAACCGCATTCCACCCGTCGCCTGCCCGGCAGGCGCCGATCACACCTGTCAGTCTGTCTTACCCGGAGACTCAGCGCACGGAAACGCTGGCCGCCGAATGGCAGAAGGCACCCGGAAGCATGTCAGGTGGAGAACGGGTCCTCCCTACCCCGCGATCCCGAGCAGGGATCGCGCCTCGGCTGCCGTCGCGATGCGCCGGCCGTGGCGCGTGACAGCTTCGGCAGCGATAGTCACGAGCTCCGCGTTGCTGGCGGCCAGCCGCGTCTTGTCGATCCTGATATTGTCCTCGAGTCCGGTGCGAACCGCGTCGGCGCCGCGCGCCAGCGCCCAGTCCATGACCTCGGCTTGATGGCGCCCGATCCCTGCCGCGGTCCATGTGGCTTTCGGGATCAGCCGCCTGAGCTCTGCCAGCAGGATGTCGAGGACATGCTCGTCGGCGGGCATCGCGTTCTTGACGCCCATAACGAATTGCACGTGCGGGCGCGGGTCGATCAACCCTGCCTCGATCAGGCGTCGGGCGCCGTGCAGATGCGACAGATCGAAGATCTCGATTTCCGGGCGGACGCCAGCTGCCTTCATGCCGGTCGCGAGCGTCTCGACCAGGGCGGCGCTGTTCTCGTAGACAATCGTCGGAAAGTTCACCGACCCGGTGGAGAGCGAGGCCATGTCCGGCTTCAGATAGAGCGATGATCCCCGCGCCGAGGGATCGCGGCCGCGCCCGCCGGTCGAGAACTGCACGATCATCCCCGGACAATGCTTCCTGATCCCTTCCTGCACCAGGGCAAAGCGCTGGGGATCAGAGGACGGCGTCTCGTCATCGTTGCGCACATGGATATGGGCAAGCGTGGCGCCGGCTTCGAAGGCTTGTTGCGTCGATTCAATCTGTTCGGACGGCAGGATGGGCACCGCCGGATTGTCCTTCTTGCGCGGAACGGAGCCGGTGATAGCGACAGCAACGACAACGGGGTTCATCCCTTGACCTCATGATGATCGCGCTCGCGCGCACAAAGTTCGAATAAGGAGCCACATAAAGCGTGAAGCCCTGCCGCTGCAAGCACGATCGATTGCAGCGGCATTGCGTTCACTCGTTCCTATCAGGTCGGAATTGCGGCCGCACCGCTCGCCGCCTCCGCGCGCTGTCGCTCATAGTCAGCCCGTGCCATCGGAACGGCCTCGGGATTGCCGAGATCGTCGATACTGACCCGATAGGTCTCACGGGCCGTGATGGCCGCCAGCGCCGCGATGACCGTGATGCCGAAGGCGATCGCGCCGACCGTCAAGGGAATGTTGGCCGAGCCGGGAGGCGCCACGGTCGCAAACAGGGCCGGAAGCAACGCCGTGATGGTGGTTCCGATGTTCTGCGAGATCGCCATGGCCGAAACACGGGTGCGCGTCGGAAACAGCTCCGGGTAAAAGCTCGGAAAGATCGCGTTGTAGCCCTGATAGACCACGCCCCACATCAACAGCGACAGCAGGATCGCCAGCGGCACGTTCCTGATGCTGATGGCATAGAGATAGCCGAACGCGAGCAGACCGGAGAGCAGCGCGCCGACGACGATCGGAGGCTTGCGGCCGACCTTGTCGGAGAGATTGCCGACGAAGGGAATGACGAACACGGCCAGCATGTTTCCGAGCACCGGGATCCAGAGATAGACGTCCTTGGCAAAGCCGATGCCGTAGGCCGGCTGCACCGCGTAGGCCGCACCGAAGATGGTCGCAACGACCGGGATGACGTTCATCAGCGCCATGCAGATGACCCTGAGCATGTCGCGCCAGCTCAGCTTGATGGCTTGGACAATGGGCGCCCGCGGCGTTTCTCCCCGCTCGCCCTCGCGGGCAAAGGCGGGGGTCTCGTCGACCTCGCGACGGATGATGTAGCCGGCAACGATGACGAAGAAGCTGAGCAGGAAGGGAATCCGCCAGCCCCAGCTGTTGAAGGCCTCGTTCGGCATGTAGGCCGCCAGCGGCAGGAAGACCGCGGCTGCGAGAATCTGTCCGGCCTGCACGCCCTGAAGGGCGAAGCTTGCATAGAAGCCGCGCCGACCGAACGGCGCGTGCTCCAGGATCATCGAGCTCGCGCCGGAGATTTCCCCGGCAACGGCAAATCCCTGGATGAGACGCAGGATGACGAGCAGGACCGGCGCGAGGATGCCGACCTGCTGATAGGTCGGCAGGATCCCGACCGCCATGGTCGAGATGCCCATCAGAAACATGCAGACGATGAGAACAGTCTTGCGGCCATGAGTGTCGCCCCAATGTCCGAGCACGAAGGCGCCGATCGGCCGGGCCACATAGCCGACGCCATAGGTCGCAAGCGATGCGACGATGGCGACGGTGGGATTTTCCGACGGGAAGAAGATTTGCGGGAAGATCAGCGACGCGGCGGTCGCGTAGATGAAGAAGTCATAATATTCGAGAGCCGACCCGATCCAGCCGCTGGCAGCGGCCTTCCTGGACTGACTCATCTGATGGATCGCGGTCATATCAAAATTCCTCCACATTGGTTTCTGGGTCCCTTGGCGGGCTTCTTGGAGAAATTGGGCAGCACTCTCCGCGCGCTGTGCGGATCTCCGCAAGCGTTAGTCACTGCCGATTGGTGTTTGATTGGCACGACAATAGGCTTTCGCCGGGCTAACACAATTACCCAGTTATGCGATAAACCTAACCTGATGTTATTTCGCGCGGACGCTGACCGCGGCGCGGGCGGCTGGTCGTGAAGAAGCTAGCTTCCCAGCGCGGTCTCTCCCGCCTCGCGGCCAGGGACGCTGACGTGAACCTCGTGCCCCTCGCGCAGCGCCAGGGATGCTGCGGCGACCGCTGACTCGAACGCAGCTTCCTTGGTGGCGTATCTGCTCTTCACGTCGCCATCATGCAGCACGCCCCACTCGTCCTGCACTGGCACGATCGCGTATTGAGCAAGGCCCATCGTCCAACTCCTATCGCTGCGTGACCTGCGGATGCGCGGCCGTCACCCGCCACACCGTGTTGCCGCTGTCATCGGCGACCAGCAGCGCGCCGGTCTTGTCGATGGCGACGCCGACGGGACGGCCGCGTGCCTGGTCGTCGCTGTTGAGGAATCCCGTGACGACGTCCTGTGCGGGCCCGCTCGGCTTGCCGTCCGCGAACGGCACGTACACGACCTTGTAGCCGTTGAGCACCTGCCGGTTCCAGCTGCCGTGCTCGCCGACGAAGGCGCCATTGCGATAATCACTCGGCAGGCTGCTGCCGGTCGAGAACGCGAGCCCGAGCGGCGCGACATGCGAGCTTAGCGCATAGTCAGGCACGATCGCCTTGGCGACGAGGTCCGGCCGCTGCGGCTTGACCCGGGGATCGACGTGCTGACCATAATAGCTGTAGGGCCAGCCATAGAAGGCTCCGTCCTTCACCGAGGTCATGTAGTCGGGCACGAGATCCGGGCCGATCTCGTCGCGCTCGTTCACCACCGTCCACAGCGCACCGGTCTGCGGCTCGAAGCTGAGGCCGTTCGGATTGCGCAAGCCGCTGGCAAAGATACGCCAGCGACCGCTGGCGCGATCGACCTCGAGAATGTCGGCGCGATTGTGCTCGGCCTCCATCCCGTTCTCGGTGATGTTGCTGTTGGAGCCGACGCCGGCATAGAGCTTTGAACCATCGGGGCTTGCGACAAGGCTCTTGGTCCAGTGATGGTCGATCGGCCCGCCCGGCAGCGGCGTCAGCACCGTACCCGGCGCGGTGATCCTGGTATCGCCTTCGGTGTAGGGGTATTTCACGATCGCGTCGGTGTTGGCGACATACAGATCGTTGCCGACCAGCGCGACGCCGAACGGCGAGTTGAGATGGTCGAGGAAGACGCTCTGCGTGTCGGGGACGCCGTCGCCGTTGGTGTCGCGCAACAGCGTGATGCGGTTGCTCTCGCCGGTGTCGCCGCCCGAGGTCGCCCAGGACTCGATGAAGCCCATCACGATCTCCTTGGGCCGCTTGATCGCGGCGGCCTTCGGCGCCTTGGATTCCACCACCAGCACGTCGCCGTTGGGGAGAACATAGAGCGAGCGTGGATGCTGCAGGCCGGTGGCGAACGCCTTGGCCTGCAGACCCTGCGCGACCGTCGGCGTCTCGTCCTTCTTCCAGCCGACAATGCGGGCGATGTGCACCGGCGGCAGCAGATATTGCCGGATGTCGGGCAGCCTCGGATTGGCGCCGATCTGCGCCTTGGGATCGCCGCTGCCGTCATCACAGCCGGCGAGGAGACCGAGAAGCGAAGCGCAGAGCAGCGCCTGCATAAGGGGAGAGTTCATCGCGCAACTCCCACACCGTGGCGGTACACCATGGCCCAGCCGAGCCAACCCGTCACCGGCAGGATCAGCACGGTAAGCACCGAAAGAATGAGACCGAGCGGCCAGACCGAGGTCCAGGCGTCGCGCGTGTGAATGAGCGCATTGGTGATCGCGAGGATCAGCGCCACGGCGTTGCCGATCAGATGCGGCCAGGCCGGCGCCTGCGCGCGCACCAGGCGATTGCCGAGGAAATCGGTCAGGCCCGCGATCGCGGCCAGCACGCCGAAGATGACGCCGACCAGCAGAAGCCAGGCGGAAAAATCCGCCCACATGATCTCGGCCGAGATGAGATAGGCGATGTCGGTCAGCAGCGCGCCGATGAAGCACGCGATGGGGATCGGCACCAGCATCGGATGAATGGGATGGCCTGCGATTTGCGCGGTCGAGCGCACGCGCACAGCTTCTTGCACGGTTGACCTCGTGTGTTTTCCACCCGACCGGCCAACTCGTGCTGAGAGCGATGGTTCCTACTATTGTGCGGGGACGATCGTGGCGGCTTGGTACGCCGCATAGGCTTTCTTCAAGCCATCGTGAAGCGACGTCGTCGCGCGCCAGCCGAGCTTGTCGAGGCGGCTGACGTCGAGCAGCTTGCGCGGGGTGCCATCAGGGCGGGAGCTGTCGAAGCTGATTTCGCCGCGATAGCCGACGATCTCGGCGACGACATGCGCGAATTCGGCGATGGCGATGTCCTCGCCGGTGCCGATGTTGACCAGGTCTGCGCCGGAATAGGTCTTCATCAGATGCACGCAAGCATCCGCCATATCGTCGACATAGAGGAACTCGCGCCGCGGCGTGCCGGTGCCCCAGACAACCACGTTCTTCGCGCCCGACAGTTTCGCCTCGTGAAAGCGGCGGATCAGCGCGGCAACGACGTGGCTCAGCTCGGGGTGATAATTGTCGCCGGGACCGTAGAGATTGGTCGGCATCACGCTGATGAAGTCGCTGCCATACTGGCCGCGATAGGCCTCGGCCATCTTGATCCCCGCGATCTTGGCAATGGCGTAAGGCTCGTTGGTCGGCTCCAGCGGGCCGGTCAGCACGGTGTCCTCGCGCAAGGGCTGCGGTGCGAGCTTTGGATAGATGCAGGACGAGCCGAGGAACATCAGCTTCTCGGCGCGGTTCAGATGCGCGGCATGGATCACGTTCGCGGCGATCGCAATGTTGTCGTAGATGAACTCGGCGCGCAGCGTGTTGTTGGCGAAGATGCCGCCGACTTTTGCCGCGGCGAGGAAGACCACCTGCGGCCGCACCCGCGCGAACCAGTCGAACACGGCAGCCTGGTTGCAGAGATCGACCTCGCGCCGCTCCACCGTGACGAGCTTCACGTCCTCCCGCGCCAGCCGGCGCGCCAGCGCCGTACCGACCATACCGCGATGGCCGGCGACGTAGACGCTCTTGCCCTTCAGCTCAAACGGTACGCTTGCCATTTGCGATGTCCCGTTTGGCCTCGGCCAGATCGCTCGCCATCATCTCCTCGACGAGCTGCGCAAAGGTCCGCTTCGGCTTCCAGCCGAGCACTTTTCGCGCCTTGCTGGCATCACCGATCAGCAGATCGACCTCGGTCGGACGGAAATAGGTCGGATCGATCTTCACAACCGTCTTGCCGCTCCCGGCATCGACGCCAGTCTCGTCGGCGCCTGCGCCGCGCCACACGAGGCGACGGCCGACCTGCGCGAAGGACAGCTCGACCAGCTCGCGCACCGAGTGCGCCTCGCCGGTGGCGAGCACGAAGTCGTCGGGCTTGTCGGCTTGCAGGATCTTGTGCATGCCTTCGACATAGTCCCTGGCATGACCCCAGTCGCGCTTGGCCGACAGATTGCCGAGATAGAGCGTCTCCTCGAGCCCGACCTCGATGCGGGCGACGCCGCGGGTGATCTTGCGGGTCACGAAGGTCTCGCCGCGGATCGGGCTCTCATGGTTGAACAGGATACCGTTCGAGGCAAACATGCCGTAGGCTTCACGGTAGTTCACCGTGATCCAGTAGCCATAGAGCTTGGCGACGCCGTAAGGCGAGCGCGGGTAGAACGGCGTGGTCTCCTTCTGCGGAATCTCCTGCACCAGGCCGTAGAGCTCGGAGGTCGAGGCCTGGTAGAACCGCGTCTGCTTCTCCATGCCGAGGATGCGGATCGCCTCCAGCAGGCGCAGCACGCCGATGGCGTCGGCGTTGGCGGTGTATTCGGGGCTCTCGAAGCTGACGGCGACATGGCTTTGGGCAGCCAGATTGTAGATCTCGGTCGGCCGGATCTGCTGCACCAGGCGGATCAGATTGGTCGAATCCGTCATGTCGCCGTAATGCATCAGGAACGGCACGTTGCCGACATGCGGATCCTGATAGAGATGGTCGACGCGTGCGGTATTGAACGAGGACGAGCGCCGCTTGATGCCGTGCACGACATAACCGAGCGACAGCAGATGTTCGGCAAGATAGGCGCCGTCCTGGCCGGTCACACCGGTGATGAGAGCGACCCGCTCAGCCATATCCCTAACTGCTCCCAATAGCGCCCGCGGGCGCTACCATTCGGCCGCCCCACCGTCAAAACTCCCCCTTCTTTGACAGATCGGTCGCTGAGGTCAACCTCGAGAGGCGCGCCCGGGCCGGTTTCCCGGGACGCCCCTCTCGAATTGGGCCGCAATCAGCAAAATTGCGGGATGTTACTGCGACCGGTCCGAGGTCCAGCCCTTGTACTCCGCGATATTGTCTCGGGTCACGAGCTTCGACGGCAGCAGCTCGACGGTCGAGGCCGGCTTCTGCCCACTGAGAATGCCGACGCCGATCTGCACGGCGCGCCGCGCCATGAAGAACGGATCCTGCGACGCTGACGCCTGGATCTGCGGCGACGCGGGATCCTTCAGCGAGGCCTCGATATCCGGCGCGCCGTCAACCGCGGTGATGACGATGCCGCTGCGGTTCTGCTGGCGCGCCGCAAGGTCGGTGCCGATCGCCTGCGGGTCGTTGATGGCGAAGATGGCGTCGATCTTGGGGAAGCGCGTCAGATAACCTTGCGCGACCGTCAGGCCCCCCTCGCGCGAGCCCTTGCCGTCCTGGTCGCTGGACAGCACCTTGATGCCGGGATTCTTACCGAACACGTTCTTGCAGCCGGTGACGCGGTCGATGACGGCGGAGACCTGCGGCCCATTCTCGATGATGACATCGCCTTTGGCACCGAGCTTATCGACGATGTACTGGCAAGAAATCTCACCGGCCTGGACGTTGTTCGTGGTCACCGTGGCATCGGCGCCTTCGGCCGCGGTGTCGACGGCGACGACAACGATACCCGCCGCCTGCGCCTTCTTGATCGCCGGCCCGATCGCCTTGGGATCGCCGGGGTTCAACAGGATCAGGTCGACGCCGGCGGCGATGAAATTGTCGATCTGGGTGACCTGCTTGCCGAGGTCGTATTCGAACCCGACGGTGGTGATCTTCACATTGGGATTGGTCTTCTTGGCCTCGAACTCGGCACCCTTCGACAGCGCGACGAAGAACGGATTACCCATCGAACCGAGCGAAACGCCGATCGACTTCAGCTCCTTGGCCGAGGACGGCGCGGTGGTCAGGGCAAGCGCCATTGCGGCGCCGGCGAGCATGGTCATCTTCAACATTGGCTTCCTCCCTGGTCTGTCCTTAATCCGGCACGGCAGACCAGTTGCCGTAGCGGAATCTCGTATCGCGCCCCGATCCCTTACGTTCTGGCGGAGCCTTTTCAGGTTCGGGCGGAGCCTTTTCAGGTTCTGGCAGAGCCTTGCAGCCGATAGCGATCCAGCGCCACGGCGCCGATGATCACCAGACCCTTGATCACATATTGCCAGATGTCGGAGACGCCCGTGAGGATCAGGCCGTTCGAGAGCACGGCGATGATCAGCGCGCCGACCAGCGTCCCCCATATCGAGCCGATGCCACCGACGAACGACGTGCCGCCGAGAATGACCGCGGTGATGGCGTCGAGCTCGTAGCTTTGGCCGAGCTGAAGACCGTTGGCCGCGTAGAGCCGCGCCGCCTGCATGGCGCCGCCCAACCCGGCCAGCAATCCCGACACGCCATAGACGAAGATCACGACGGCCCAGACCTTGATGCCGGCAAGCCGCGCCGCGCTCTCATTGCCGCCCACCGCGTAGATATGCACGCCGAGCACGGTCCGGCGCAGCACCAGCCACGAGACCAGGATGACGAGCAGGGCGATCACCGAGAGCCACGGGATCGACGCCACGCCGGGCACAAGCGTCAGCGATCCGTTGCCGATGAAGGCGTAGGGAATGGATGGATTGAACACCGTGGTGTCGGCGCCGAGCAGCCGCGCCAGGCCACGCACGGCGGTGAGCGAACCCAGCGTGACGATGAAGGGCGGCAGGCGCAACAGCGCAATAAGCGCACCGTTGACGACGCCGAAGCCGAGACCGGTGAGAACCGCGGCCGGCAGCCACAGCGCACCTAACTCGGGCAGTTTCGACATCGTCAGGCCGGCCATTGCCGACGCCGCCAGGATCGAGCCGACCGAGAGATCGATGCCGCCGGTGAGGATGACGAAGGTCATGCCCGCGGCGAGCACGGTGTTGACGGCAGCCTGCTGCAGGACGATGCCGAGATTCTGCCCGGTGAAGAAACGGCCGTCGGAGAGATAATGAAAGCCGGCGCATAGCAGCAGCAGCACTGGCAGCATGCCGGCCGCGCGGATCAGAAGCCTGATGCGCTGGCGCTTGGTCGCCTGGGCGACAGCAAGGTCGTTCGCCGTGGCGGCCTTCGCCTGCGTCGATCCGTTGTCAGGCATCCAGATGCTCCGTCCACGTGGCGAGGGCCATGATGTCTTCCTGAGTTAATGGCGCCGTCTCGGTTCGCCTGACCTCGCCCGCGACAAGTCCCGACCGCATCACGATGACCCGGTCGCAGATGCCGATGATTTCAGGGAGATCGGACGAGATGACGAGGATCGCGGTACCGGCCTTGGCAAGATTGTCGATGATCGAATAAATCTCGGACTTGGCGCCGACGTCGACGCCGCGCGTCGGCTCGTCGAGGATCAGGACCTTTGGCGCGATGGCGAGAAGCCGCGACAACAGCACTTTCTGCTGGTTGCCGCCGGAGAGGCCCCCGGCGGGCACGCCGACATTGGCAGCGCGGATGCTGAGCCCGGTGAAGGCCCTGTCGGCACGCTCGCGCGCCTTGTCGCGATCCAGGAAACAACCGAGCTTGGCATCGCGCCCGAGCACGGCGAGATTGATGTTGTCCTGACACGACATGTCCAGAAACAGGCCAAGCGCCTTCCTGTCTTCCGTCAGATAGGCGATGCCGGCCTCGAGCGCTTCGCCGGGCGTACGGATGTCGATTGGCTGGCCTTCAAGCTCGAGACGGCCTGAAATTCTCGGCGCCGCGCCGATGATGAGATGCGCAAGCTCGGTGCGGCCGGCGCCGATCAGGCCGGCAAGCCCCACCACCTCGCCCGCATGCACGGTGAGCGAGCAGCCCTTGACGCGCAGCCCGTCGGCCATGTCGATGGCGCTCAGCACGGGATGCCCCTTCCCGGCCTCGGGATCATGATCTTTCTTGTAGAAGGAGGAGACGTCGCGGCCGACCATCATGCGAACGATGGCGTCGGCGCGGATGTCCTGCTTGTCGAGCGAGCCGACCAGGCGGCCGTCGCGCAGCACGGTGACGCGGTCACCGAGCGCATAGACCTCGTCCATGCGGTGCGAGATGTAGATGATGGCAAGCCCCTCGGCACGGAGCTGACGGATCAGCGCGAACAGTCGCTCGCTTTCGCCGGCTGACAGCGCGGTGGTCGGCTCGTCCATGATCAGGATTTTCGAGCGCGCGTGCAGCGCACGCGCTATCTCGACGAGCTGGCGCTGACCCATGGAGAGATGCGCGACCAGTGTCGACGGCAGAAAGTCCGCCCCCAGCCGCTCCAGGATCGGGCCGACGCCCTCGCGCATGGCGCCACGCGCCAGCAAACCCGAACGCGAGAGCTCGCGGCCGAGATAAATATTCTCCGCAACGCTCAGATTGGGGGCCAAAGACAGTTCCTGATAAATGATCGAAATGCCCGCGGCCCGGCCGCCAAGCGGCCCTTCGATGCGCGCCGGCTTGCCCTCGATGCGGATCTCGCCGCCGGGATCTGGCCGGTAGGCACCCGACAGGATTTTCATCAGGGTCGATTTGCCGGCACCGTTCTCGCCCATCAAGGCATGGATCTCGCCCGCATAGACGGTCAGGTCGACCGCGCGCAGCGCCTTGATGCCGAAGAAGGATTTTGAAACTCCCCGCATCTCGAGGATCGGATCGTTCATCGTGCCTCCCGGCACACAAGGCGTTTCCTGTCCGCATCTCGTTCTTAAGCGCGGTTCACCCATTAAACAAAAGGCCGTCGCACAGGGCAACAGCGAACAGGCAGAAATGGGCAACCAAAGCGATGTTAGTGGCGCCGCCGATACAGTTCGTGCCAGGCGGAAAGCCGCTCGGCATAGGATTCGACCAGCGCGCGACCGGGTTCGAAGGTTTCGACGCGTTGCGGGGGCGTGCAGACGGCGGCGACTGCCTCGCCCGTGACAGCAAGCCGCCCCAATCTCGCCGCACCGAACGCCGCTCCGGTTTCACCGTCGGCAAAGCGATGGATCGGAACATTGAGAACATTGGCCAGCACCGACAGCCAGAACCGCGACCGCGAGCCGCCGCCGATGACGTCAGCTTCCGTAACGGCAATGCCGGCATCGCCAAGCACGTCCCGACAATCCGCCAGCGCAAAGGCGACGCCCTCGAGCACGGCCTGCACGATCGCCGCGCGGTCGGTGCCGTGGCTCAAGCCATCGAGCATGCCACGCACGACGGGGTCGTCATGCGGTGTCCGCTCGCCGGCGAGATAAGGCAGGAAGCTCACGGGAGACGGCGCCTGCGGGCGCGCCCCCAGCGGCGCCAGCAGCTCGGTTTCAGTGACGCCGAACAGCCGCGCGGCCCAGGCCAGACACGAGGCCGCCGAGAGGATCGCGCCGGCCTGAATCCACATTCCAGGGATCGCATGGCAGAACGTGTGAACCACGCGGTCCGGATTGGCGGCAACGTGGCTGGTCGGCGCCAGCAAGGCGCCTGAGGTTCCCAGAGAGATGAACGCGGTTCCGGGCCTGATCGCGCCGATGCCGACGGCACCCGCCGGATTGTCGCCAGCACCGCCCGCGATCATCGGGCACCTCGCCATGCCCCAGCGCTGCGCCAGCTCGCTGCGCAATGTGGCTGCGGGCGCGCAGCCCTCGACCAGGCGCGGCATGTGCGCGCGCGACAGGCCGGTCGCGGCCAGCGCCGCATCGGACCAGTCCCGGCGTGCCGCGTCGAGCCATAGCGATCCCGACGCGTCCGAGACGTCCTCGATCGCCTCGCCCGATAGCACCAGCCGCAGATAGGCCTTCGGCATCAGGACGCGTGTCGTCGCCGCAAAAATCTCGGGCTCGTGCGCGGCGATCCAGAGCAGTTTTGGCGCGGTGAATCCGGGCATTGCCTTATTGCCGGTGACCGCACGCAGGGCGGGCCAGCGCTGCTCCAGGATGCGGCACTCCGCAGCAGAGCGTCCGTCGTTCCAGAGAATGCAAGGCCGCAATGGCTTTTCGTTCGCATCAAGCAGCGTGGCGCCATGCATCTGGCCGGACAACCCGATGCCTTCGACCGCTGCCAGCTCTTTCCCATGCGATGCCTTCAAGGCGTCCAGCGTGGCAAAGGTCGCCGCGAGCCACTGAGCGGGATCCTGCTCGAAATAGCCTGATAGCGGCGAGGTGATCGTCAAAGCGCGGCTCTCGCTCGCAATCACGCGCTGGGCGCCGTCAACGAGAACGGTCTTGACCGCCGAGGTGCCGAGATCGATGCCGAGATACATGACGGACGTGGCTCCCGAGATTTGGCGTCGGTGCGGACGCGACGCCAAACATGACGTGCATATTTAGAAGAACTTTGCTCCCGCAGCCAAGTGCGCCGCGGCTTTGCGCGCAGATGTTACATGAATGCAGCAGTTGACGGTTGCCAGCCTTGGTTGATTGAACCACATTCCTCGAAAGTGGGCGTCCTCTGTTGCGCTTGCGCTGCACAGACGTAGTTCCTTTTCCGCGCCGGAGCAGCCATGCAGCGATCCAGGGCAGTCTTTATCACCGGTCTCGTCTACGCCTTGATCGGCCTGGTCCTCGCAGGCGGCGGCCTTTGGCTCGCTGCATTGGGTGGGTCGATCTTCTACATCGTCCTCGGTGTCGGCATTCTCGCCACTGGTGCGTTATTGCTGGCGCAGCGCCGTTCGGCGCTGTGGCTGTTTGCGATCGTGCTGGTCGGCACACTGGCATGGGCCGTCTCCGAGGTGCAATTCGACTGGTGGCCGCTTGCATCGCGCGGCGACATCGTTTTCCCCATGGCGCTCTGGCTGCTCACGCCGGTGATCGTTCGCGGGCTGCTCCGAGACGAGCCGGTGTCTTACCGCAACGCGACGCTGCCGCTGTGGATTGGCGTTGCGGCAGCGTCAGCCGTACTTATCATTGCCCTTCTGTCCAGCTATCACGACATCAACGGCACGATCGCCGAATCCGGCTCTGCCGTGCAGCAGAGCGAAGCCGATCCTCAGCCTGATGCCGATTGGCGCGCGTATGGACGCACGCAATTCGGACAGCGCTATTCGCCGCTGAAGCAGATCACGCCCGACAATGTCGGCAAGCTCCAGGTCGCCTGGACCTTCCGCACCGGCGACATGCCGACGCCGAACGATTCCGGTGAGACGACCTTCGAGGTCACACCGATCAAGGTGCGCGACACACTCTATCTCTGCTCCCAGCACCAGGTGCTGTTTGCGCTCGACGCCAGGACCGGCAAGGAACGTTGGCGATACGATCCCAAGCTGGTGTTCAACAAGACGTTCCAGCACATGACCTGCCGCGGGGTCTCCTACCACGAAACTGCCGCGGGTGCCGTCGACAGCAGCGGCAGCCCCGCGCCCGCCGAATGCCCCCGGCGGATCTTCCTGCCCGTCAATGACGGCCGCATGATCGCGCTCGATGCCGACACCGGCAAGCTCTGTGAGAGCTTTGGCGATCACGGCAGCCTCGACCTCCAGCAAGGCATGGGGATCAAGACGGCAGGCTTCTTCGAGCCGACGTCACCACCGGTTGTCAGCGACAAGATCCTGGTCGTCGCCGCCGCGGTGATCGACAATTACGCGGTCGACGTGCCTTCGGGCGTGATCCGCGGCTTCGACGTCTACACCGGCAAGCTGGTTTGGGCCTGGGACTCCGGCGCGGCAGACGAGAACGAGCTGCCGTCGCCGACGCGTCACTACACCAACGGTTCGCCGAACTCGTGGATCACAGCCTCGTTCGATCCGAAATTGAACCTGGTCTACATCCCCACCGGCAATAACGGGCCCGACATCTGGGGCGGCAATCGCAATGCGCTGGTCGAGCGCTATTCCAGCTCGATCGTTGCACTTGACGTCAACACCGGCAAGCGCGCCTGGTCGTACCAGACGGTGCATCACGACCTCTGGGACATGGACGTGCCCTCTCAACCGAGCCTGATCGATGTGACCACGGCCAAGGGCGTCGTTCCCGCGATCATCCAGCCAACCAAGGTGGGCAACATCTTTGTGCTCGATCGCAGAACCGGCGAGCTGATCGTTCCGGCGCCGGAACGTCCGGTCCCGCAGGGCGCCGCACCCGGCGACCACACTGCGCCGACGCAGCCGTTCTCCGCGCTGACATTTCGCCCCGAGGCAAAACTCACCGGCGCGGACATGTGGGGCGGCACGATCTTCGACCAACTGTTGTGCCGGATCATGTTCCATCGACTGCGTTACGACGGCACGTTCACGCCGCCGTCGTTGCAGGGCACGCTCGTCTTCCCGGGCAATCTCGGCATGTTCGAATGGGGCGGCATCGCGGTCGATCCTGTCAGGCAGATCGCCATCGCCAACCCGATGTCGTTGCCTTTTGCCTCAAGGCTCATTCCGCGCGGCCCGCAGAATCCTCCAGCGCCGACGGCCGAGAAGCCGGTCGGCAGCGAGGCCGGGGTGCAGCCGATGTATGGCACGCCATTCGGCGTCGATATCCAGAGCTTTCTCTCGCCGCTGTCCGTGCCGTGCTACCGGCCACCCTGGGGATCGATGGCCGCGATCGATCTGAAGACGATGAAGATCGTCTGGCAGCATCCCAACGGCACGATCCGGGACACCACGCCGCTGCCGCTGCCTTTCAGGATGGGCGTACCGATGCTGGGCGGGCCGATCACGACCGCCGGCGGCGTCGCGTTCTACACCGGGACCTATGAGTACACGATCCGGGCTTACGACGTGCGCGACGGCAAGGTGCTCTGGCAAGACCGCTTGCCGGCCGGCGCACAGTCGACGCCGATGAGCTACGAGGTCGACGGCAAGCAATATGTCGTCACCGCAGCCGGCGGCCACGGCTCGTTCGGCACCAAGCGCGGCGATTACGTCATCGCCTACGCGTTGAAGGATTGAACGCGGGAGCTGCGTTGTGATGACATCACGTCATCAGCCGCGTTGCCTGGTCGGAAGAACCGACACGTCGAGGTCGAACCACACGGCCGCATGCTCGGGCCCAGCAGCTCCGGATAGCCGCATGATCGGGGATCGGCCGACGATCTCTATTCAGACATAACTCAAAACATTGATTTCGAGGGCAGGACGAAGCGCTCGATTCGCTATTCCAGGTAGGGCGCGAGCACATTTTCGATCCATTTCATGAATGCGCGGACTCGGCGCGACAGATTGCGCCGATGTGCTACGACGAGAGACACGTCGAGCGCCCGGCGACGAAAATCGGGTATAATCTCCACAAGCGCACCACTCTCCAAGTATCGGCCAATCCCCAAGAATGGCGCCTGAATCAGACCAAGGCCGGCGAGGGCAGCGGCTTCGTAGGTCTGCGCGCTGTTGACGTGCAGCGCACCTGGCAACTGGAGCGTCGCGTAGCTGTCGCCGTCCGGATATTCCCATCCATAGGGCCTTGCGCCCAACATCGTCGAAAAATGAATTGTCCGATGACCCTGACGCCGGAGATCTTCTAGCGATCGAGGGACGCCATAGTGCGCCAGATAGGCAGGACTGGCGGCGTTGACCATGCGCAACTTGCCCAGCGGGCGGGCGATCAGCGTCTCATCCCCGATGGGACCAAGTCGCAATACGCAGTCGAACCCCTCTTGAACCAGATCGACTTGGCGATCCGTACTCGACACCTCCAGCTCCAACGCGGGGTGAGTCGCCATGAAATCCGGCAAGGCCGGCACGATCGTCGTACGCGCCACCTCGGTCGGAAGATCGACCCGTAAACGCCCGCGAAGTGCCACGCGATCGCTTGCGAACATTGAATGTAGGTCATCGACTTCAGCAAGGAGATCGCGGGCACGGGCATGAAATGCGCGTCCGTCCTCCGTCAACTGCACGCTACGCGTCGTCCGGTGCAAAAGCCTGACACCGACATCTTCTTCCAGCTTCCGGACCGCCGTTGACGCCCTTCCCTTCTGAATGCCGAGGCTATCGGCTGCGCGGGTGAAGCTCCCCATTTCCGCTACCGTTATGAAAATGAGGATGGGTTCGAGATTCTGCATTTTCGTGCCTCGGTATTGTTCACCGCAGAGAGAACAGTGAGTTCATTTCCGCGGCGTTTATCATACCCTAGAGACACAGTAGGCAGTAGGCCTCGAAGATTGGTGGCCCCCTCGGAGAACCACAAAATGTCTGAAACCATGAACCTTCGTCAGGCGCCTGATGCCATGAACTTGCATCGCGCCCAGTGGGTCGGCCGGATAATGAGCGCGTGTGTCGTTATCGCTCTGGTTGCAGACGGGACTATTCAGCTGTTCGCGCCGGCACAGATCGCGAGCATGTTGCACGAAACCGGGTTCGCGATCGACCTGACCCACGTCGTCGCTCCGATCATACTCGCCTGCGCCATCCTTTACGCCATCCCGGCCACCGCCGCCCTCGGCGCGATCCTGGTGACCGGCTTTTTGGGAGGTGCCATCTGTGCCCATGTCCGCATTGGTGAGTTGGGGTCGCCGCCGGAAATCATTTCGCTGCTTCTGGGCGCGATGACATGGGGCGGCCTCTACGCGCGCGATCCCCGTATCCGGGCCGTTCTGCCGCTCATCCGTTGAACCAACCGGGGCAGTGCTCTGTCCCTCAAGATCGGGAGAAAACGCATGTTCTTAGTCATGGGAATCACGGGAAAAGTGGGCGGCGCAACGGCAGAACATCTGTTGGCGCATGGCATGGAAGTACGCGCGCTGGTCCGCAATCGCGAGAAGGCGTCAAGCTGGGCGAACCGGGGCGTGGAGCTGGTTGACGGTGATTGGAATGATTCGGCAGCCATCGAGCAGGCGCTCAAAGGCGTCGAAGGCGCGTTTGTCATGTTGCCGGCTGTTTGGGCCCCCTCGCCCGATTACAAAGAAGCCAAGGGCGTGATTGCGAACTATGTCGAGGCGCTCACCAAGGCAGCGCCGCCGCGAGTGGTAGCGCTTTCGTCGATGGGTGCGAACAGGACCAGCGGGCTTGGGATGGTCACGGCCTTGTCGCTTCTGGAGCAAGGTTTTCGCGACCTGATATCGCCGATCGCATTTGTGCGCGCAGGTGGATTCTTCGAAAATTTCCTTTACGGCTTGCAGGTCGCCCAGGGCGGAACGCTACCGGTCTACTACAATCCGACAAACCGGAAATCGACCATGGTCGCGACGAACGACATCGGCGCGGCGGCAGCAACCCTTTTGACCGGGCCAGCGTGGTCAGGGCAGCGCGTCGTCGAGCTTGGTTCGATGGTCAGCCCGGATGAAGTCGCCGAGCAATTGGGTGAAGTCCTGAAACTCGACGTGAAAGCCTTTGCAGTCCCGCGTGAAGGGTGGGCGGAAGCGTTCGAGCAATTCGGCATCCCGAAGGGCTACACCGGACCTGCCGAAGAAATGTTTGATGCCGTTAATGCAGGATGGATGGACCTCGGAGTCGAGGGTACGGAGCACGTAGCGGGTACGACGTCCGCACGCGACGTCTTCACGGCGGCCCAGAAGGCCGTGACGGCGTGAACGTGGGAATATGCGAGATACGAGAAACAGTTGGTCAAAAGCGAGCAACAGAAACTGTAAAGCAGCCTTTGTCAGAATGAGATCATCAAAAAAGAGCCGTCCCTCGCGCTAAACATAAGCGATTGAAAGCTCTGGAGCGGGTGAAGGGAATCGAACCCTCGTATTCAGCTTGGAAGGCTGCTGCTCTACCATTGAGCTACACCCGCGACACCGGCTCCCTAACACGGCCGGGCGGCGGTCTCAACTGCCCCTACGACGGCTTTCGCCGGCTTTCCGGCCCTTGCGCACAAGCTTGGTTCCGCCCCGGCCCGCGGCCCCTTAACAGCGGCGGCCTGCCGGCCTATATTGAGGTCTCCCGCAATCAACGAAAGGAGGTGATCCAGTGTCTTTTACCAAGCGCTGTCACCTCGCTGGGATCGCCCGCTAAGTTCTCAATAAGGGCTTGGCATCGGGGCGCTCTCAGCCCTGGACCAGCGAGCAAGAAATCGGGCGCGACGGGGTCTCCCCGCCGCGCCTTTTCTTTGGTCAGGCCGGTTCTTTGGTCGGGCCGTTTTCGCTGGCCTCGCGCGTGCGCTCAGAGCGGCCCCTCGCCCGCGAGCATCTCTCGAATCTTCTGAGACAGGTCAGTCTTCCGATACGGCTTCTGGAGCAGCGCCACGCCGGGATCGAGATGTCCCTCGTGGACGATGGTGTTGTCGGTATAGCCGGAGGTGTAGAGCACCCGCACGCGCGGCCGGCGGAGCCGGACCGCTTCGGCCAATTCCCGCCCGTTCATGCCGCCGGGCATGATGATGTCCGTGAAAAGGAGATCGAAGCTCACCCCCTGGTCGACCAGCGCAAGCGCACTTGCGCCATCGCTGGCAGTCAGCGTGCGATAGCCGAGGCTGCCGAGCTGCGCGACCACATAACCCTGCACGAGCGGATCGTCCTCGACCACGAGGATGGTCTCGCGCCCGGGCGCCGGCGCGGGCGCCGCCACCGGCCCGGTCCTCGCCGCGGCCTCGCCCGCCGATCGTGGCAGGAACAGCCGCATCACCGTGCCGCGGCCCTCCTCGCTCTCGATCGCGACGGTGCCGCCGGTCTGCTTGGCGAAGCCGTAGACCATGCTCAGACCAAGTCCGGTGCCGCGGCCGACCCCCTTGGTGGTGAAGAACGGCTCGAACACGCGGTCGCGGATGTCGGCGGGGATGCCGTGACCGGTGTCGGCCACGGCGACCATGACGTAGGAGCCGGCATCGCCGTCGCCATTGCCGGTGCTGTCGAGCTCCCGGTTTGCCGTCTCGAGCGTGAGCCTGCCGCCATCCGGCATGGCATCGCGCGCATTGACGGCGAGATTGACGATCGCCGACGAAAGCTGCGACGGATCTGCCATCGCCAGCCACGCATCGTCCGCGAGCCGTGTCACGATCTCGACATGCTCGCCGAGGATCGGCCGCAACAGCTTCGCCGTCTCGAGCACGAGACCATTGACGTCGATCTCGCGCGGCTCCAGCGGCTGGCGCCGCGCAAACGTCAGGAGCTGAGACGTGATCTCGGCACCGCGCGAGGCCGCATCGTCGATGAGCTGGGCGATCGCGGCGAGTTCTGGCTTCTCGGCAAGCCCCTCCTGAATGATCTCGATGGTGCCGGTGATGACGGTGAGCACGTTGTTGAAGTCGTGCGCGACGCCGCCGGTGAGCTGGCCGATCGCATCCATCTTCTGGGACTGGCGAAGCCGCTCCTCGGTCTCGTGCTGCGACGTGAGATCGGTGGCGGAGCCGCGATAGCCCATGAAACGGCCTTCCTCGGCGAACACCGGCTGACCGTTGACACTAAAGTAGTGCAAACGCCCGGCCCGATCGCGGCCGCGATACTCGAACATCCGGAACGGCTCGTGACGATCCAGCGTCGCCATGTGGTCATGCCATTTCTGCGCCTCGGCATCGTGGTCGAAGGCGGCATCCGGACGTCGCTTGCCGATCAGGGCCTCACAATCCATGCCGAAGGCGCCGGCCCGGTCCGATATATAGGTGAACACATGATCCGGCCCGGTTTCCCAGAACCAGTCGGATGCGGTCTCGGCATAGTCGCGAAAGCGCTGCTCGCTCGCGCGCGCATCCTCTTCGGCGCGCCGGCGGATCTTCAGATCACGTTCGAGATTCGCATTGGCCTCGCGCAACTCGCCATAGGCACGACCGAGGTTGGCGCACATGGCGTTGAATGCGTCGATCACCTTGTCCAGCTCGTCGGGATCGTGAGGAGGCCGTCGCTCCAGATGCAACGGCGGCGGCGGCCGCGCCAGGCTGTACTTGCTGACAAACTCGGCGATCGCAACCAGATGCCGCGTCACCAGAATGTGGACCATGTAGATGATGAACAGCGAGACGAGGAACGTCTTTGCCGCCTGGCTTGCCAGGATGACGAGAGCCCGGTTCAGCAATTGCTGATAGACATCACTCAGCGTCGCCTCGACATGGAGCACGCCGATGGCGCGCGCGGTCCCCTGCACAGCATAGGTCAGGGGATAGTCGCGCGTCACGACCGAGCGGCTGCTCTGCTCACCGACGGCGACACGGATGGGATTAGGGCGATCGGCAATCTCACGGACCTCGGCGGCGCGCATGCTAGGCAGCCGCAGGATACCGTCGAGCTGGAGCTTGAGCTGGTTCTGGTCGAGATTCCACAGGCTCTCGCCGAGGCTGCCCGTGGTGCTGCGGCCGACCTCCTCGAGCCGCGTCTCGATCACGCCGACTTCGCGATCATAGTCCAGATAGAGCTGGAGCGCGGTCAGTGTCAGCGTCACGATCGAGGAGAACAGCAGCACGGCAGCAAGCAGGCGGGGCCCGATGCCGCTTCGCGACCAGTTGAAGATCCGCGATAGCAGCGCCGCGAGCATCGGGGACGTGAACGCGATTCCGATGCCGCTCAAATCCTGCTTCGCGGCCGCCGGCGTAACGGCGCGGCTGAGATCGGGATTCTTGTCACCTGCGTTGCCCATGCACCCCGTCCCCGAAAATGGCGACACCTCTCCGGCCTGCCGGTCGCAGCCTCGCGCAGTTCAACGGTTTTGATTCTCCCTCAGCACGCGATGCGCGCAGCAATCCTGTCGGCCCTTGGGCGATCTGAGGTCGGTGGGGTCATATCTTGCGCCCAGCAGCAGGATCCTCGCGCAAGGTACCACTTCGCATGCTAGAATGACATCGGTGAAAATCAGGTGTCGCCCGCATGGCGGGCGAACGATGTGTGTTGTGGCCCTGCGCGAGTCCCCATCTCTGGTAGATCACGCGCGCTGCCGAAGCCGATGGTAGCAAGCAACAGTCAGAGAGGCGCCCCATGTGGCGGATAGTCATCGTCTGCCTGTCGCTGTTCGCAGCCGGCTCGTCCTCCGCGCAGTCGGTGATCCGGCTGGCGCGGATCGCCGACATTCCCGATCAGTATGTCGGCGGCGAGATGCTTCGGGCCGTCTACGCCAAGCTGAACATCAAGCTCGAATTCGAGGACGTCCCTGGCAAGCGGGCGCTGGCCCTGTCGAGCGCCGGCGAGGTCGATGGTGAAATCCAGCGGATCGGAACGCTGTCACGCGATTACCCCACGCTGCTGCAGGTGACGCCGGCGATCAACTACATCGAACCCGCTGTGTTCGCGACCAAACTCCATTTCGACGTGAATGGCTGGAATTCCATCAGGGACTACAGCATCGGCATCGTCCGCGGCGTCGGCTCATCGGAAGCCGGCACGCGCGGCATGGACCACGTCACGGCGACCATGAGCCTCGAGAACATGATCAGGATGCTCGATGCCGATCGTTTCGACGTGATGGTCACCGACCTCTTCAGCGGGCTGGTCGCTGTTCGCAAGCTCAATCTACAGGCCAGGATATACCCGCTCTCGCCGCCGCTCGAGCGCATCCGCATCTACCATTACCTGCACGAACGCCACCGCGACCTGGTGCCGAAAGTTGGACAGGTGATCGAGCAGATGGAGACGAGCGGCGAGCTGGCGGCGCTGCGCGAGGCCCTCGTCAAGCAGGTTCTAAGCGCCCCCTGACAACGCCGGCTCAGAGCGTGCGAAGTCGCTCGCGTACGGCGACGGAGGCAATCAGCACGCCGGGCGGCAATCTGGTTTCAGAAACGTTTCGTCGCACACGCCGCGACGCAATATTTTGAGGTCGGCCGTTGTCGGTATCGGCGGCAACCATACGTCCTTCGTGCTGCGCGCCCAAAAACAAACGAGGTGAAGATGCTTTACGCGATCCTGGCTTACCATGTGGAAGACGAGATTTTGTCGTGGTCGCCGGCGGAGGATGCCGCGGTCGTCGCCAAAGTCATCGAGGTTCAGGCGCCCTTGAGGGCAAGCGGACACCTTGGGCCGGCCGCCCGTCTGGATGACACCCAAAAGGCCCGCACCTTGCGTGGCCCCGGCCCTGGGATCGTGCTGGACGGCCCGTTCGCCGAAACCAAGGAGCAGCTTCTGGGCTTCCACCTCGTCGAATACGACACGGATGACGAGGCGATCGCGGCGGCGCGGTTGTTGCGCCAGGTCAATCCCAGTGCGGTCTACGAAATCCGACCGGTCAAGCTTTACGTGCCGGCCGATGGGTTCGGCGCGGCAGCGACCAAGGGATGACGGACAGCGGCGCCACCAGGTCTTGCCGTCCATCGCCGCATCCATGCGGCGGCGGATCAGACGTCCGCCAAAGGCCAGGAACCAGAAATAGGACGCATATTGCGGGGCAAACGCCCTCTCCCCTAAATCCTTGGGCGACTTGCATCCAGCCGCATTGCGATTCGCCCGGGGATCGTTGATTCTGCAGGCTTCATCGGGGCGATTCGTGACAACCTATCTGGACACGCTCAATGCGGAGCAGCGCCGCGCCGTCGAGCATGGCGTGACCGATGGCGCGACCGTGGGCGCCCCCCTGCTCGTCATTGCCGGCGCCGGTTCCGGCAAGACCAATACCCTCGCCCACCGCGTCGCGCATCTGATCGTCGCCGGTGCCGATCCGCGCCGCATCCTGCTGATGACGTTTTCCCGCCGCGCCGCCGCCGAGATGGCCGGCCGCGTCGAGCGCATCGCCCGAAAAGTGCTGGGCGAGAACAACGCCGCGATCATGCGCGATGCGCTCACCTGGGCTGGCACTTTTCACGGCATCGGCGCGCGGCTGTTGCGCGAATATGCCGAGCGGATCGGCGTCGATCCCGCCTTCACCATCCACGACCGCGAGGATTCCGCCGACCTGATGAATCTGGTCCGGCACGAACGCGGGTTGTCGAAAACGGAGAGCCGCTTTCCGGCCAAGGGCACGTGCCTGTCGATCTACTCGCGCTGCGTCAATGCCGAGATGGAGATCGAGAAGGTATTAGGAGCTCACTATCCCTGGTGCGCGGGCTGGGCCGCCGAACTGAAGGGACTGTTTGCCGCTTACGTGGAGGCCAAGCAGGCCCAGCACGTGCTCGATTACGACGATCTGCTGCTCTACTGGTCGCAGATGATGAGCGATGCGCTGATCGCCGACGAGATCGGCGGCCGCTTCGATCACGTGCTGGTCGACGAATATCAGGATACCAACCGCCTGCAATCCTCGATCCTGCTGGCGCTAAAGCCTGATGGACGCGGGCTCACCGTCGTCGGCGACGATGCGCAGTCGATCTATTCGTTCCGCGCCGCGACGGTGCGCAACATCCTGGATTTTCCGCAAAGCTTCTCGCCGCGCGCGGAAATGATCACGCTCGACCGCAATTACCGCTCGACGCAGCCGGTGCTGGCGGCGGCCAACGGCGTCATTGGCCTCGCGCGCGAGCGCTTCACCAAGAATCTCTGGACCGACCGCACCTCCTCGCAGAAGCCGCAGCTCGTCACCGTACATGACGAGGCCGACCAGGCCCGCTACATCGTCGAGCAAGTGCTGGCCAATCGCGAGCAAGGCGCGCTTCTCAAGCACCAGGCGGTACTGTTCCGCACCTCATCGCATTCCGGCCCGCTCGAAATCGAGCTGACCCGCCGCAACGTCCCCTTCGTGAAATTCGGCGGACTGAAATTCCTCGACGCTGCACATGTCAAGGACGTGCTGGCGCTGCTGCGCTTTGCCGAGAACCCGCGCGATCGCGTTGCCGGTTTTCGCATCCTGCATCTGTTACCGGGCATTGGGCCCGCGACCGCGCAGCGCGTGCTGGACCAGATGGCGGAGAGCATGGACCCGCTGCACGCGCTCGGTCAGCTTCCGGTGCCGCCGCGCGCCGGCGCGGACTGGACCGGCTTCGTCCGCACCATCGAAAACCTGCGCTACTCGGAATGGCCGGTCGATCTCGAGCGCGCGCGTCTCTGGTACGAGCCGCACCTCGACCGCATCCACGAGGATTCCGAGACGCGCCGCGCCGATCTGATGCAGCTCGAGCAGATCGCGAGCGGCTATTCATCGCGCGAAAAATTCCTGACCGAACTCACGCTCGATCCGCCGAACGCGACCAGCGACAAATCCGGGCCTCCTTTGCGCGACGAGGACTATCTGATCCTCTCCACCATCCATTCCGCCAAGGGCCAGGAATGGAAGTCGGTGTTCGTGCTCAACGTCGTCGACGGCTGCATGCCGTCCGACCTCGGCGCCGGCACCAGCGCCGAGCTCGAGGAGGAGCGCCGCCTGCTTTACGTCGCGATGACGCGCGCCAAGGACGATCTGCATCTCGTCGTGCCGCAACGCTTCTTCGTCCATGGCCAGCAAGCCAGGGGCGACCGCCACGTCTACGCCTCACGCACCCGCTTCATCCCGGAGCAGCTGGTCTATCTGTTCGAGCGCGCCGCCTGGCCGAAGGCCGCCGCGGCAGGCGCGCGCGCCGCATCGCTAGGCCCGAAGATCGACATCGGCGCGCGGATGCGAGGGATGTGGCGGTAAAACGGAAACCGAGCATTTCCGCGAATGCCCTTGTGGCTCGGTGGCCATCCATTAAGTCTCGACGATCCTCCCCACAGAGACCTGATCGATGACCGCACCGCTCGAATTCGGACTTGATACCTTTGGCGACGTCACCAGGGACGCAACCGGCAGCATGCTTCCGCATGCGCAGGTGATCCGCAACGTCCTCGACGAGGCGGTGCTGGCCGACGAGCTCGGACTCGACTTCATCGGGCTCGGCGAGCATCACCGTGCCGATTTCGCAATCTCCTCGCCCGAAACCGTGCTCGCCGCGATCGCATCGCGCACCAGGCGCATTCGTCTCGGCTCGGCCGTGACAGTGCTGAGTTCGGACGATCCGATCCGCGTATTCCAGCGCTTCGCCACGCTGGATGCGCTCTCCAATGGACGCGCCGAGGTGATCCTCGGCCGCGGCTCGTTCACGGAATCCTTTCCGCTGTTCGGCTTCGACCTGCGCAAATACGAGGACCTGTTCGAGGAGAAGCTCGATCTGTTCGCCGCATTGCTGTCGCAGAAGCCGGTGAGCTGGGAAGGTAAGCTGCGTCCGCCGCTGAGGGATCAGCTGGTCTATCCGCCGGTCGAGAACGGAACGCTCAAAACCTGGATCGGTGTCGGTGGCAGCCCGCAATCCGTGGTGCGCGCCGCGCATTACGACCTGCCCCTGATGCTCGCCATCATCGGCGGCGATCCCGAACGCTTCGTGCCCTACGTCGATCTCTATCACCGCGCCTTCAAGGAGTTCGGCCGCCCCGCGCAGCCGATCGGCGTGCACTCACCCGGCTACGTCGCCGAAACCGACGAACAGGCCCGCGAAGAGCTCTGGCCGGACTACAAGGCCATGCGCGACCGCATCGGCCGCGAGCGCGGCTGGCCGGCGATGGGCCGCGACGAATTCGTCAGCGAAGCCGAGCACGGCTCGCTCTATGTCGGCTCGCCGGAAACGGTCGCGCGCAAGATCGCCAGGACGGCCAAGGCGCTTGGCATTGCGCGGTTTCAGCTGAAATATTCGGCGGGGCCGTTGCCGCACGAGAAGCTGATGAAGAGCATCGAGCTCTACGGGCGCAAGGTGGTACCGATGGTGAAGGAGATGCTGGGGTAGCATTTGGAGACAGCCCGCCTGCGCCCATCGGGCTACGGCGTGGCAGCCTTCGCTAGCTTCGCGCAATAGTCATCTTGGCTGGCCTGCCCAGCCGAAGCTCGCGAAGTGAGCGAAGGCTGGTGGGGGAGGCAGGACTCGAACCTGCGAAGCCATAAGGCGGCTGATTTACAGTCAGCTCCCTTTGCCACTCGGGACACTCCCCCGCTCGACGGCAGCACAATCGGGCCGGACCTTGCCGGCGACCGAAGACGGCCATGGAACGTGAAGGCCGCGACAGCCCGGATGGGGGCGCGACCGGGCGCGTTTATGGGCGATGCGGTGGGGCAAAGTCAACCGAGGCGAACAGCTAAAATCGCCCTCGAAGCCACCCAAATTGCCATATTCCGGGACCCGTGACACAAGCGAGCGCATGAAGGATCGAAAATTCACCCCAAGGGCCCCCCGCGGCGGGGCTAAGCCCTTCAACAAACCGGGAAAATCGGCTGGCCGGCCGGCCTGGCGCGACCGCGATTCGCATGCCGACGGACCCGTCATCCTCTATGGCTGGCACACCGTCACGATGGCGCTCGCGAACCCGCAGCGACGGATCCGCAAGCTGACGCTGACCGAGAATGCCGCCCGGCGCCTGGCGGACGAGAACATCGAGACCCGGATCGCGCCCGAGATCGTTCGGCCCCAGGAGATCGACCGGCTGCTGTCGCCCGACGCCGTGCATCAGGGCCTGCTCGCGGAGGCCGATCCCCTGCCCTCGCCCGACATCGAGGATTTGGCGCTGGAGGGCATGGTGCTGGTGCTCGACCAGATCACCGATCCGCACAATGTCGGCGCCATCCTGCGTTCCGCCGCCGCGTTCGCGGTGAAAGCGATCGTCACCACCGCGCGCCACAGCCCGGAAGCAACCGGCGTGCTTGCAAAAGCCGCCTCCGGCGCGCTGGAGCTGGTGCCTGTCATCACCGTGCAGAACCTCGCCCGCGCGCTGAACGAGTTGAACGACAGCGGCTTCCTGACTGTCGGTCTGGACAGCGAAGGCAGCGAGGACCTCTCGGACGTCACGCTACGCGAGCCGCTCGCTCTGGTGCTGGGTGCCGAAGGCAAAGGCTTGCGGCAATTGACTCGCGAGACCTGCAGCGTCGTGGCGCGGCTCGACATGCCCGGCGAGATCAAGAGCCTCAACGTCTCGAACGCCGCCGCGCTCTCGCTCTATGTCGGCGCGAGCCGGCTCGGACTGATGAAGCGCTAGGCGTCGCCGCCACATCCCGACGATGCCATCGTGCGCCTGTTTTGCCCGACGGGTCAAGCGAATTTCTGTTTTTCGGAAATGACAGGCTCGAACAACGAGCCAGTGCGCGATGATCACTCATCTCGATCCCGTTGCGCTTCAAGTCCTTGATTTCGCTATCCGCGGCTACTGTGCATGGGGTTGTTTTGGAGACAAAAGCAAAACGCCCGTCCGCATCACGCGGACGGGCGCTTCATTGGGCTCAACCGATCAGAGATCAGTAATAGCGGCGCAGGACGCGGTGGCCGCCGTAATACGGCGCAGGCGCGTAGCGATGGGCGTAGCCATAGCGCGGACCATAGCCGTAATGCGTGCGCGGCAGGTAGCCGTAGCGCGGGCCGTAGCCATAGTGATACGGACGGTAGTACGGGCGGCGATAGGGATAGGCAGCCGCGCGATAGCCATAGCCGTAGCCATAATTGGCGGGCGCGACGACCGCGTCTTCCTGGTAGGTCGGAGTCGGCGCGAAGGCACCCGGGCCAGTGTAGGTCGGGCCTTGGTTGACGTAGTAGTACTGCGAGCTCGGCTCGGCGAGGCGCTCATAACCGTAGCCGGCGCCGTAGCCGTAACCGCCGCAGCCGGTGTTGCAACCGGAATAGACCGGCGCAACCGGCTGGCACGGATTGAAGCCGCAGGCCATCGCCGGCGCGCTGCCCACGAACATCACGGCAGCCGCCGCGACCAGTCCCGAAATCATCTGACGCATTACTCTCTCCTGTTGATTTCCGTTTTTTTGGATTTTGACGCTTCTTAACCCGGCGGCTTGCCGGGCATCTCTGCATGCGGTCGCGGCCGAGGGCGCCGCGGATGGTCGTTGATCTCAGGCGCGAGGATCACCGGCGGCGGGTTGACCGGCACATCCATTTGCGGCGGCAGCGGCGCGGATGACGCGCCCCAGCTCTGGTGATAGCTCTCTGCCGGCTGCGGCAATCTGCGGTTCGCGGGCGGCTCGATCTCGAGGCGGCCATAGCCGGGCTGCAAGCCCATGCTCGGATAATAATGGCCGACATCGGAGGGCTGCCGCTCGGCCACGTAGCGCCCGCCATAGATCGTGGGCTGCACCTGGAGGCTCTTGCCCAGGCCCCAGACACCTTCGACGACGCTGTAGGACGCATCGATATTGTTGATGATGATGGGCACGCCGGGACGGCCGGGCACGACGATATCGAAGCCGCCGCCGGCAAGAGCCGTTGCGGGCAGTCCGATCAGAAAGGCTGCGAGCGCGAATGCGCGCATGGAAGGATCCCGGTTATGCGGAGCACAACCTAACGGATTGCAGCATAGAGAGGGTTAAGGACGGCTGACCAAATTCCGGTAAGCCTAACGCGTAAGCCTCGCGCGGCGCTCAAATGCTGCGAAGCACGCTAGTGAAGCGTTAAGGGGAGAGACAGCCGTTGCATCGCTAACGTAGACAAGGTTGCCTGGCACAGATCTCACATCCTGAGCGGGTTCACGTCGATGTGACCCCGCAGGCCAGAAAACGCGGAACGACAGCGTCAGATCGCACTTAGCACAGGTCTCAACAACATGGAGAAAATGCCATGACAAGCCTGAAGCTTCTTGGCTTGGCCGCAATCGTTGCGTCCACGCTGGCCACACCAGCCTTCGCGCAGACCGCGGCCGACAATTCGGCCCGCTGCACGGGGTTGTTCCAGGATCCCGCTTGCCAAAATCTCGGCCCCGCCAATCCCACCACCAATCGCACCTATCGCCGCCGGCACACGGCCCAGCGGCAAGTGAACCCGAACAATCAGGGACAATCGGGCTTCTGGCCGGTCGACGCGGCGGGGGCGGTGGCGGGCGCCGCCGTCGGCACCGCAGCAACGGTCGCCGCCGCGCCGTTCCAGGGCTGGAGCAATTCCTATGCGAGCTACGACCGCAGCGGACCCGGCTGGTATGGCAATTGGGATGCCTATGCGGCCCGCAACGGCATCGTGTGCAGGCCCGGCACGTGGTTCAAGGGTGAAGACGGTCGGCAGCACCTCTGCCAGTAGGCCCAAAAACTCAATCGAAATGGCTCAGGCGGCACCAAAAAGGGGCCGCCTGTTTCATGCCGGCGGACGGCAGCGCAGGTTCTGGCACTTCCCGGACAAGTCTGGTATTGCGACCGCGCACAAGCGGACGCGCTGGCGCCAGCCGGCAACCCGCATGGGTTCCTTGCGAGTGGCCGGCTTAGCTCAGCGGTAGAGCAGCGGTTTTGTAAACCGAAGGTCGGGGGTTCAATCCCCTCAGCCGGCACCACCCTCGATGCGCGCCCGTCAGCCCGACGTCTTCCGCAGAGTGCCCTGTTGGAGATGCTCGACGCCTGCGCCGGTGATCTCCACCCACACATGCTTCGACCGCTCGAACACCGATTTGATCGGCGCCGGGAAATTCGGATCCGCAATCACGCCGACGGCGACGCCGATCATCGCCGGCAGACTTTCGGCCTTCCAGTAAACGGTCGAGCCGCAGTCAGGACAAAAATAGGAACGGACTGTGCCGCCGCTCTCGCCGTGACGAGCATATTCCTTCGGCGCCCCTGAGATCGTGACGTCATCAGCCGGATAAAACGCGCCGACGCCAAATGGCGCGCCGGTCCGCCGCTGGCATTCGATACAGTGACAGGCCGCGACCCGACTGGTCGGCCCCGGGAGCGAAACTACAACTGCGCCACAACTGCATCTAGCATCGATCATCGACCACACTCCCTGCATTTATTGCTTCGATGTCCGGAGGTTTGAGTCCGGCGAAGTTCGCATGGCCTCATGAAACGGCGGATTTGGCATGCCCATTGTCGGAAAACGCGTGACGGGCGTGCTGGTCCTGCAGCATCGCGCGTCGCGACGATGACGGCCAAGCGGCCTGTCAGACGGGCTCTGCGCCGCCTTCGGGCAACTCATCGAGCCGCCAGAGCCCAAGGCTCTTGTCGCGCCAGCCGCCATTGCCTTCCTCGCAGCGCTCGTCGATCAGTTCGCGCGGGGGCGGCCAGTGGAACGGCGCCTTGATCATGTTGAGCGCGCGCCAGTCGCCGTCCTCGCAATCGCCATTGTCTTCCCACTCCGGAAACGTCGTAGCCAGCAAGAATTGCGCGCCGCTTGCGCGGAAGCGAGCGATGGCGTGCGCGATGTTCTGGAAGCTCAGATGCACAAGACAGTCGCGGCACAGGATGACGTCGCAACCCGGCAGCGGATCGCGCGTGATGTCGGCGACGAGAAAGCGGCCGCGCACATCCCCTCGCGCCACCCGCGCTGTATTGGCCGCGATCAGGGACGGCACGATGTCGATGCCGGTATAATCGACCTCGAGATTGGTGCTGCCGATCCAGCCCGCATCGCCACAGGGCGCATCGAGCAGCGAACGCGCGCCAAGCCGCTGCAACAGGCCGGGCAGCGTCTCGCGCATTCCCGCGGTGGCGCGATCCTCCGAGCCGAGGCCCGAGACCGAGGTCGGAGCCCCCCAGAGGTTGGTCCGCTGAATCCGCTCGAACCGCGTGGCGAGATCGAGGCCGGCAAAATTCTCGCGGTCGGCAACGAACCGCTCATGGGCAAGCACGGAGGGACGATGGGAGATCATCGGATGGGACTCGCGCCAAGATTCCGTCGCAAGCGCAGTATAGACCGAATTCGTGCCCTATCCGGGCAAAGCCCACGGCTTTGATTTCTCGGATACCGACCCGATGACATCAGATGCGATCGATCGCGTCACACAATTCTTCAAGGCGAAGCTCGCCGCCTGACCGCACCTGCTCAAGCCGGCTTCTGCCACTCCATAATATGAAAGAAGGGCACCCGGCGATGAAAGGCATTCCTGTCGGGATCGCCGCCTTTGGGCTCCGGCTCGACGAACAGGCGCAATTGGAGGCCGTGGTCGAGCAGCAGCGTCATGTAGGTGCTGAGCGGGCGATGCCAGTTCTGGATTCGGATGCCGCGCCAGGTCACCCAGGTCGACCGCTCGTCCATGTAGTGGTCGATAATGAAGCGCAAGGCGCCCTCGCCGTCACGTGTCCAGCCTTCGGGCGGACCGGCGGTGTTGAAGCTGGTCAGGTTGGCGATCAGAAGCGTACCGCCCGGCCGCAGCGCAGCCACCATCTTCGCGATCGCCGCGGCGAGATCGGGTATGTCGATCAGACTGAGATAGCTGACGACCAGGTCGAACTCCGCTTCGACCTCCATCGTCTCGGCACGGCCAAGCCGGTAGTCGCCATGCGGGTCGAGCTCCCTGGCACGCCCGAGCAACGCTTCGGTCGGATCAATGCCGGTCGTGCGGATGCCGGCATGCTGCATGATGCGGCAGAAGCGCCCCTCCCCGCAGCCGACATCGAGCGCGTTGCGGAAGCCGCGCCCCTCGAGGCGCGCCCGCATCGGTGCATCCAGCACAAAACGTCGGCCATAATCACCGTGCTCGCCCTGCTCGACGATCCATGCAGACGCGGATGCGGTCCAGCCGTCGCTGACATCATCGCTCATGGTGTAACCTTCGGGAATGCATGTTGTCCGCTTGCGTCGCGGGGACGGCTACTGACCACGGATTGGATCAGAGTTCAACATCAGGTAGAGTCCAGGCACCATGCAGCCTTATACCAGCCGGGAAAGCGCCAAGATCATCGCCGGAGCGGTCGCGGCCGTGGTGGCCACGGTCTTCCTTTTCGCGATCGCGATGGCGCTCTTGCTGCCGCAATAGGAGCGGCGGCGTACCGGCGGCGCGAGGCCGCCGGACCCTGGATGTCGTGCGGCTCAGGCCGCGCGCACTGTCCGCAGGAATTTTCCGACTTCGTCCTTCAGCCGGGTGCTGTCGGTCGCCAGCATCTTCGCGGTCGAAAGCACCTGCGAGGACGCCGAGCCGGTCTCGGCCGCGCCGCGCTGCACGTCGGTGATGTTGGTCGAGACCTGCTGGGTGCCGTGCGCCGCCTGCTGCACGTTGCGCGAGATCTCCTGGGTCGCAGCGCCCTGCTCCTCGACGGCCGCGGCAATGGTCGAGGACACTTCCGAGAGCCGCTCGATGGTCGCGGAGATATCGCGGATCGCGGTCACCGATTCCTGGGTGGCGTTCTGAATGCCGGAGATCTGCTGGCTGATCTCGCCGGTCGCTTTCGCGGTCTGCTCGGCCAGCGTCTTCACCTCGGAGGCGACGACGGCAAAGCCGCGGCCGGCCTCGCCTGCGCGTGCCGCCTCGATGGTGGCATTCAGCGCCAGCAGATTGGTCTGCCCGGCAATGGTGTTGATCAGCTCGACGACGTCGCCGATGCGCGTGGCCGCAAGCGAGAGTTCGCTGACCCGCTCAGTGGTGGTGCGGGCCTGGTTGACGGCTTCGCTGGCCATCCGCGCGGATTCCTGCACCTGGCGGCTGATCTCGTTGACCGAGGACGACAACTCCTCCGTCGCCGTCGCAACCGACTGGACGTTGCCGGTGGCTTCACCGGAAGCAACCGCGACGATTGAAGTCAGCTGCTGCGCGCGCTGAGCGGTGGTGGCCAGCGTCGAGGACGACGCTTCGAGCTCGGTGGATGCGGAGCCGACGGTATCGATGATCTCACCGACCGCACGCTCAAAACCGTCGGCCAGGTTGAACATGTCGCGGCGGCGCTGCTCGGCGGCCTGCTTCTCGGCTTCCACCTGCGCCGCCTTGAGCCGCTCCACCTCGAGCGCGTTGGTCTTGAACACCTCGACCGTCCGGGCCATCTCGCCGATCTCGTCGCGGCGGTCCTTCTCGGGCACCTCGGTCTTGAGGTCATTGCGCGCCAGGCCCTCCATGGCGAGCTTGAGCCGGGCAATTGGCTTCGACATCGCCACGAGACCGATGAAGAGCGCAATCACGATGCCGATGATCAGGCCGCCGGCGCTGACGCTCATCACGGTCCAGGTCGCGGATTTGGCGTCGCCCTCGATGGCTTCCTTGCGCTTGGTCACGGCCTTGGACGTATCGGTCGTGAACTTGGCAACGCGCTCGAGAGCCGCATCGATCAGCGGGTCGCACTCCTTGTGAGCACGATCAGCGGCCTTGGCATTTTCCTCAGGGCTGCTTGCAGCCGCACCGGCCTGGAGCACCGGATCGCAGCCGGTAAAGGCGGCCGTCAACTGCGCGCCGACACTCTTCGTTTCGGCCGCTCTCGCCGGGTCGTCCTGCTCCGCAGCGTCCAGATACTGGCGAATTTCATTGCGGTTCTGGCTCGCAATCTTGAGGCGATTGGCGTTGCCCGCCTCGGTCGTCTCGGTGAACACCGCATAGAGCGCGGCGTGATAGGTCTCGATGCGGCGCTGGGCCCGCGTGAGGTTGAGAGCTGCCGACTGCATGGCGGTGAGTTCGCCGAAGCCGTCGACCGTCGCGGACAGCTCGCGAATGCCGAAGGCGGCAACGGCGACCAGGGCAAAGCCCATCACGGTCACGATCAACGCAACCTTCGACACGATCTTCAAATTGTTCAAAAAGCTCATCGCAGCCGCCTAATAATCTTTCGGTCCCCATTGACCGAAGCAGTCCCGGCGGCGGCATTGGAACCCGCCAACGTTAAAATTTGATACGAAATGACACGGGTAATCTTACGGGAGAATAGCCAGCGGGACGCCGCACGTAAGCTTCGATCGACTATGGGCGACCCGATCCGCCAGCGATAGCTATCGATCACGGATGGGGGAGATCCCATGCCCGTCGTCAGGCCCGGCATGGGCGCGCACCAGATCCTCGACGAACGCTATCACCTCCGCCCGCTTGTCGGGCGGCAATGACAGAAAGGCGCGTACGAGCCGCAGGCCCTGCGCTTCGTCCGACGGGTCGGCCCTGGAATCCATCCATCCATTGTCGGGTGTCCGGGAAAAATATGCAATCCCTTGCCGACAGCCTTCTTGATTCGGCGCTCAGGCTTTGATGGAATAGCTCCAACAGGGTGGTGGATCATGAAGTGGATCAGGGAGCGCGACGCACTGATCGCGCAGACGCTGGCCTTCGTCCAATCGGTTTCCGGCAAGAAGGATGGCGCCCGTCAGCCGGATACCGCTGCCGTTGCGCCGATCCTGGCCGCGGAGATTGTCTCCGTCCAGACCGTGACCGTCGCGTTCGAGCCGCAGCAGGCCGATCCGCCGCCGCAGGTCGCACCGCCGCCCCAACCGCTGCCGGTCCCTCCGCCACGGATGGCCGGCGATTTCCGCAGCGAAATGCAGGCGCGCATCGCTAACTTCAGAAAGCATCAGGAGCGCTTCGAGCGCGAGCGCGAGGAATATTGCGCGGCGACCCTGACCAAGCTGCGCGCCGCCATCCGCGATGCCGCCCCGCCGCCGCCGGCCCAGAAGTAGGGCCCGCCTGCGACCAAGGCCTTAGAGCCACGACCACACCAGCCAGAGATTGGCTGCACAGGCACCGAACAGTGCCAGCGTCAGGGGCAGAAGCATGTGCCCGCAGCAGGTTTTCAGGTCGGTCGACATGGCCGGAAACATCCGCTGATTCCGCCAAATGAGTCCCAAAGTTTCTTTTTTGGGGGATTCAGGACTCGTTAAGGGACTCAGGGCACGGCGCCCCTACCCCCCTTGATCAGGGCGGATCACGGCCCCGTGATCGGCTTGGAACCCTTCGCGCCATGAAGTCGTTAACGGGCTTTCCGGGAGCGGGAAGCATGCCCTACGCCCTGTTCTGCAACGACAGCCAGATCAGCAAGGCCTATCCGAGCGAAGCCGACGTCTGGAAACTCGCGCAACGGAGCGGCTTGGTCGTGGACCTCGGCACCGACGACGAGCGGCAAGGTCCGCGCCGGGTGCTCGACAATGACTATGAGATCAGATCATGCCTGGCCGCCCAAGGCGAGGACCCCGCCAAGAACAAGGCGGACGCCGAGCGGGAATCCAGGATGGAGCTTCAGCTCAGCTCGTGAGATCTGGCCGAGTGCCTCAGGGTGTCGCGATCGCCAGCGAGGCCTGCTCACCGGCAAGCGCCACGCAGGCCTTGCGGCGGTGCAGCCCGCGGATCGCCCCGGTGACCTTGAGCACCTTGCCCGACGGACAGGAGGCGTCCTTCACGAAGGCGACCTCGTAGGGTGCCAACATCAAAGGCTCGGATTTGAGGATTGTTTGGGCAAAGCACGGCAGGACGACGAAGCACGAGACCACCAGCACCGACGCCAAGATACGCATGTTCGTTGTCCCACCAGCCCAGCAATTCAATAATACCGCTTTCCGGAGCGCCAGTTCCGTAAGTCGCAGAAATTATTTTTGGTTTACCCGATCCCCGTGACACGCGTGAGAAGGCGCGCGCCAGACTGTTTGCTTGCAAATGACGCGCCAGATGATTCACGCAAGGCAAACAAGCGAAAGGCCGGCAGGAAGCCGGCCTTTGTCAGATCGTGGTCGTGGCTCGCGCGCGGCGGATCAGTAGCGCGAGGCCGCCGGACCGCCCCAGCCGAAGCGGTAGTTCACTCCGACCTTGACGGTATGCTCGTCGTCCCGGCCGCGAACGCCGACGACGTCGGCTGGACCGGCGGTGATCGTCGTGCTGCCGAAGTTATAATACTGGTACTCGGCCTTGGCCGACCAGTTCGGCGCGAACATGTATTCGAGGCCGGCGCCGACGGTATAGCCGTCCTTGCTGTTGCCGGTGGCGGTGAAGGCCTGCGGCACGCCGGCGATGTTCACGCCAAGACCGCCGTTGCGCCAGGCGTAACCGCCCTTGGCGTAGAGCAGCGTCGGGCCCCAGGTGTAGCCGATGCGGCCGGTCACCGACCCGAGTTGGTCGGTGCTCGAGGTCACCTGGGTGCCCAGCGGGAACGTGACACCGTTATTGTTGGTCGGCAGCCAGGAGTACTGGGCTTCGATACCCACCACCCAATTGGGCGCGAACTGGTAGTCGAAGCCGCCCTGCACGCCGCCCAGGAAGCGGGCGTCGCTGGATTGGAAGCTGCTGTCCCCGGCGAAGGCGCCGCCGACATGGCCGCCGATGTAGAAGCCGGTCCAATTGTAGATCGCCTGCGGCGGCGTGTAGGCCGGAGCCTTGGTATAAGTGTGCGGCTGCATGTCCGCTGCGGCCGCCGGTGCGGCCAGAGCGAGCAGAGCTGCTGCCCCGAGCAAAATCGTCTTCATGGTCATCCCCGTTCTTTCACGTACGACACTCAGGAAACAACGTGGCGTGAATTGGGTTGCTTCGCGGCGATGCCGGAACGTTGATCGTTCGCAACTGTGACGGAGCGGCAACATCGCGCTTTTGTTCCATCTCGTCCGGCCTGCGCCGGCAGATTTTGTCGTCCGCACATGTCCAGCCGTAACGATTTGTCGCAGGGCAAAACCGATCCGTTCAAAGCTCGCCGAAATGTGATCCAGCGGCTCCGGCGGTTCTTGTCCTAGCACCGCGCGATGAAGGCGCGCTTTGCGCTACCGCGCCATCTTTTCCAGTTCTGGAAAGGGTGCGTAAACCGCGCCTGCGCAGATCTCGTTAGCGCGATCGATGACGCGGTCGGCCCGGCCGTTGACGTAGATGATGGCGCGCTCTCGCATCGCCTTATAGGTGCCATCGGTCTCGCGCGGCGTGAAGTGCAGGCAGCTGACATAGAACTGCCGCCCGCCGACCTCCCTCAGCACCGGATCGGCCATGCTGGCGTCGCGCACGCCGACCGGATTGTTGAGATAGGCGCGCATCAGGGCCAGCGCGTCACTACGAAAATTATCGGGAAAGGACTGCGGCCCTCCGCGTCCCTCCAGCAGGGACGGACGGTCCCCATCGCTGCCGAAACAGGCCGTGAGCGCCAGAGGCAGCACCAGGATCGCCGCGCGTTTCGCCAATCGCCCCAAGGGATCACATTCTCCAGCCAGTCGGACTCGCTCCAGCCAGTCGGACTCGGAGTTGTTTCTAGCTCCAAGGTTGCGCAAAGGGAATTCGCTTCCACAGACAGCGCACCGGCCCGCCGCCAGCGCCTCGCGCTTGCGCGCGGGGCGTGACGGGCGAGCCGGGCCTGAACTCCGCGCGCGGCAGCAGGGCAATCCAGGGATGCCGCCGCGCGGGATCAGATCAGTCGTTAGCTGCGCTTCTCGATGGTCACCGGCTTGGTGACGCCCGACGGCGTCTTCAGCGACTTCTTGGCCGAAAGGTGCTTGTCGTGATGACGATGCGTCCGCACGGTCTTGTGCTGGTCCGGCGTGATCGCAGCGTTGGCGTTCATCGCCTTGGCCTTGGTATCGGCATCAGCCTTCACATCCGACTTGGCGCCCGATTTGGCGCCCGACTTGATGTCGGCCGTCTTGCCGTCCGTCTTGCCGTCCGTCTTGGCGTCGGGTTTCGCGGCGGTGGTCGAGACCTTGCTCTGGGTCTGGTCCGCCTTGATGACTGGCGCGGTCGTGGTTGTCTTGCCGGCTTCAGCTGCGAAGGCCGGGGCTGCGATGACGGAAGCTGCGAGCAAGGCTGCGGAAATGGTCTTCAACATGGTGGTCTCCTCTTGGAAGGATCTTGAGGCGGGCGCCCTCTCGCCAACCCTTCGATCATGGGTCAGAGCGTAGAGGGAGCGCACTGAACCCTGTCTGAAGCCCGCGGCCAGCTCCCGTTCATCTCGATGACAAGTTTGTCATCTGAGGAAAGGCGAATACACCGGGGTGCCGGGAATGTTTTTGCGTACCGGGTGTTCCGGTATTCGGGCAATCGTGTAGGATCGCCACGTTCCATACGGGAGAACTTCGATGCGCAAATTCTCAATGCTTGTCGTGCCGGGACTCGTCGCCATGTCGCTGGCGGCCGCGCCGGTGCTGACCAGCGCCTATGCGGCGGGCAGCGATGAGCCCTCCTCACCGCCGAAGTCGGACAACTCGTCCAAGAAGGGCAAGAAGAAGAGCTCTTCCGTCAGCGACCCGAAATTCCTCGCGGCCTATCGCACCGCCTACACCACGATCTACGACAGGAACGACTATACGGGCGCGATCGGCCAGCTGAAGTCGCTCAAGCGCGACGACGTCGCCGACGTCGCGAACCTGATCGGCTATTCCTATCGCAAGCTCGGCGACTACCAGTCGTCGAAAGTCTATTACGAGATCGCGCTGAAGGACGATCCGAACCACGTCCGCACCTGGCAGTATTACGGCCTCTGGCAGCTCGAGCAGGGCAACCGCGAACAGGCGCAGTATCACCTGAACAAGATTGCCATGCTCGCCGGCACCGACAGCTCCGAATATCGCTCGCTGGCTGCCGCGCTCGACAAGCCGACCGGCGCGACGCTCGTCTACTGAAGACATCGCATCTTCGCATGACAGAACGGGCACAACCTTCCGGGTTGTGCCCGTTCTGCTTTCTCGGCTAGCTTCTCGCAACCGATCCCCTCGCAAATTGGTGCGCAATGGACACGTGGCTGCGATCCGCGATCGACTACATCGGCTCCTGGATCGAATTCCAGCAGACGACGGTCCAACAGCCCGGCGTCATGGTCGCATTCGTCCATCGCGGCGAGGTCGTCGCCGAACATGCGTTCGGCCTTGCCAATCTCGACACCGGCGAGAAGCTCACCCCGCGCCATCGCTTCCGCATCGCCTCGCACTCGAAGAGTTTTACATCGGCCGGCGTCATGAAGCTGCGCGAGCAGCGCAAGCTCAGGCTCGACGATCCCGTCGGCCAATATGTGAGCGGTCTGCATCCGCGCGTGGCCGAGACCACGATTGCCCAGGTGCTTTCGCACAGCTCCGGGCTGACGCGCGACGGCGCCGATTCCGGCCAGTTCATCGACAGCCGTCCCTATCTCGACGCCAAGGAGCTGCTCGCCGAGTTGAAGGGGCCTCCCGCGATCGAGCCAGGCACGCGCTTCAAATATTCCAACCACGGCTTTGCCCTGATGGGGCTCATCATCGAAGCGGTGACCAAGGAGCCCTACGCCGCCTGGATCAAGCGCGAGATCGTCGAGCCTGCAGGCCTCCGCGAGACCGAGCCAAATGCGCCGCTTCCCAGGGGCGCGCTGTTTGCGCGCGGCCACACGCGAAAGCTGCCGCTCGGCGAGCGCTGCGTAATCCCTGGCGATAATCCCGCGCACGCGATGGCATCGGCCGCAGGCTTCGTCGCTACCGCAGCCGACACCGCGCGTTTCTTTGCCCAGCTCGCTCCCAACGCCAGGAAGAGCGTGCTGTCGGTCGCGAGCCGCCGCGAGATGACGCGCAACCATTGGCGCGTGCCGCAAAGTTTGGAGGGCTATTACGGCCTTGGCGTCAACGCCGGCAAGACCGACGGCTGGGACTGGTTCGGGCATGGCGGCGGCTTCCAGGGTTACATCTCGCGGACTTGCTCCATCCCCGGATGCGAGCTCGCGATCAGCATCCTCAGCAACTCCATCGACGGCCCAGCCCCGATCTGGATGGACGGCGCCATGCAGATCCTGCGCGTCTTCAAGACCCGCGGCGCAGCCGACCGGCGCCTGCGCGACTGGACCGGCCGCTGGTGGACGATCTGGGGCGCGACAGATTTCGTGCCGATAGGCAACCGCGTGCTGCTCGCCAATCCCCAGTTCAACAATCCGTTCATGGATTCCGGCGAGATCGAGGTCACCGGCCGCGACACCGGCAGGCTTGCTTGGGCCGCGGGAGTTTCCAGCCACGGCGAGCCGGTTCGCCGCGTCCGTGACAAGCGCGGCAAGGTCAGCGACATCTGGATCGCCGGCGCCAATGTCAAGCCGGCGGTCGTCGTCGCGCGCGAGATCGCACGGAGATACCCGCCACGAAAACGCCGGCCTACTCCCTGATCAGCGCCTCGACCTCGCTCCGAAGCGCCTGTCGCGAGCCATCGCGCGAGTAGAACATGTGGCCGCCGGGATAGACGACGAATTTCACGCGCGACGTCACAAAGGCCGGCAGCTGGTCGAGCGCCCGCTTCGTGCCGAAATAGGGCGTGGCGAGATCGAACAGGCCGTGCGCGACCAGCACGTTCAGCTTCGCGTCGGTGGCGAGGATCTGACGCAGCTCCGACAGGGATTGCGGCGGGTTGATGCCGCCACCAAAGTCCCAGTTGCGCTCGACGGCACCGTTGAGGACTTCATAGGAGCCGTCGGGCCGCCAGTTAAGCTTGCGCGTGAACACATCGACCGCGGCACTCGTCAGCGGCGCCTGAAGCGCATCGCCCGAGGGGTCGCCGAAGCGCGAGCTGCTCGAATCCGGATAGGGATCGAAGCCGCGCACGGAGGCGTCGTAACGCCCGGTCACCATGCCATTCTTGCGGTCGAGCTCGCGACGGAATTCGCCGACGTCGAAGCGGCCGGCGAGCCTGCGGCTCACCGCCGGGTCGATGCCGGTGAGCTCCGCGACCTTGTCGGCAAGACGATCGGAGGCTTCCTTGTCCGCCTCACCCTTGACGAGATCGGCCAAAAATTCGCCGCGGGCGTAGGCCTCGACATCAGCGAGATCGGCGCGCTTGACCGGCCCCTTGGCTTCGCGCGCCACCGCCACATAGCTCGGCAAGGTCGCGACATATTGCAGGAGGCTCGTGCCTGTGAACTCGCGGAAATCCAGGAGCGGCGACACCAGGACCAAGCCTTTGACACCGACGCCGTGCTGAATCTGCAACTGGCGCACGACCTTGGGCCCGCGAATGCCGCCATAGCTCTCGCCAGCGACATATTTCGGCGAGGTCAGGCGGTTGTGCTTCTCGAGCCAGCGGCGGATCACGAGCGCAATCGCGTTGACGTCGCCATCGACCGAATAGAACCGTTTGCGTGCATCCTCGCCGCTCGCGATGACACGGCTGTAGCCGGTGCCGACGGGATCGATGAAAACGAGATCGGTGAAGTCGAGCCAGGTTTCCGCGTTAGGCTTCACTTCGGGCGAGGCCGACGGCGACACCCCCTCGCCGTCGAGCGGCAGCCGCCACGGCCCGGCCGCACCGAACTGGAGCCACGCCGACGAGGCACCGGGCCCGCCGTTGAACAGGAACGTCACCGGGCGCGTGCGATCGGCGCCGTCGAGCTCGTAGGACGTGGTGGCGATGTCGGCGAGCGGCTCCCCCTTGTCATCGAATACGCGGATGGAGCCGGCGGTCGCGGCAAAGTTGAGCGTTCGCCCCGGCAGATCGAGGGTCTGCTTGGTGGTCGAATCTCCGGGCAGACGATGCTGGTCGGCGGCAGATGGCGAGGCCTGCGCTGCATTGCCGCCGCGACCGCCCTTCTGTCCCGCAGGCGCCGCCGCCTCGTTGCGCGGCTGCGGCGGATCGTCCGCGCGCGCCAAGTCTGCGAACGCTACGTCTGCGAGCGCGAAGGCAGACACCGCCAGCACCAGCCCCGCGCAGCGCAGCATCGGCAAGCCTATGACCATGATTGTTCTCCCTGCCCCGGCCCGTCGGTCGCTGGCCGCAGCTGTAGCCGGCAATTGCGACGGTTTGGGGAATTGGAGGCCCAGGTAGGGCTTTCCGGGCCGATCCGCTTGGCTTTTGCCCTCCCCGCTGGGCGCGTTTGCCTTCCGGGCGGTCGTCCTCGACAATGGAGGCCCAGGTCGTATAGACGACCTCGGCGGAACTTTCTTGAGCCAGCAACACCTGCCTGGAAGCCATGACCAAGCCATCGCGATACGACCGGATCGCCTTCGTCGCCAGCCCGAGCAGCGAGGCAGAGGCCGCCTTCCACCAGCTCACCACGCAATATGGCAATTGCGATCCGAGCGAGGCCGACGTCGTGGTCGCGCTCGGCGGCGACGGGCTGATGCTCCAGACGCTGCACCGCCACATGCGCTCGGGAAAGCCGATCTACGGCATGCACCGCGGCACGGTCGGCTTCCTGATGAACGAATACTCGACGCACGACCTCCGCGCCCGTCTCCAGGCCGCGCATGAATCCGGGATCAACCCGCTGCTGATGCGCGCGACCGACACCCATGACCGCGTCCACCTGCATCACGCCATCAATGAGGTCTATCTGTTCCGCCAGACCTACCAGGCGGCGCGCCTGCGTATCCTGATCGACGAGCGCGAGCGCATGCCCGAGCTGATCGCCGACGGCATCATTGTGGCGACGCCGGCAGGCTCGACCGCCTATAATCTCTCCGCACAGGGGCCGATCCTGCCGATAAACGCCGCGCTGCTGGCGCTGACACCGATCAGCGCTTTCCGGCCGCGGCGCTGGCGCGGCGCACTGCTGCCCAACACGGCCTACGTCGTGATCGAGGTGCTGGAAGACGACAAGCGGCCCGTCGCGGCCGTTGCCGACCATGAGGAGGTACGCAGGGTCCGGCGCGTCGAGATCCTGTCCGACAAGACCATCTCGATGCGCATGCTGTTCGATCCCGGCCACAGCCTGGAGGAACGGATCCTGCGTGAGCAGTTCGGGTACTGACCTGCCGGCTCCGCCCCCCGCCGGCCGCCTGTTCGCAACGCTTCGTTAACCCTCGGCACGATATGGTTAACGAAGGTTGACCGCTTTGGCCCAGGCGTCATGTTTCGCATCGACTTCAACAAGCTGCGCTTTCTCGTCTGCGACGACAATCCGCACATGCGCCGCATCCTGCGGACGCTGCTGCATTCGTTCGGCGCGCGCGAGGTCTATGAGGCCGAGGACGGCGCCACGGCGCTCGAAATGTACAGTCACTACGTGCCCGACATCGTCATCACCGACTGGGCGATGCCGATCTTCGACGGGCTCGAGCTCGCGCAGATGATCCGGCAGCCTGAATCCAAGGGCAACCCCTACGCGCCGATCATCATGCTGACTGGCCATTCCGAGAAGCGCCGCGTCACGGTCGCGCGCGATGCCGGCGTCACCGAATTCCTGGCCAAGCCGATCTCGGCCAAGGGCCTCTACCAGCGCATTCTCAACGTGGTCGCCAGTCCCCGGCCTTTCATCAAGACCAAGACCTATTTCGGCCCGGACCGGCGCCGCAACACCAACTCCGCCTATATGGGCCCGGAGCGCCGCGTCGGCGAAAAGCACGAGGTGCTCCAGCAGCCCTCGCTGCTCGACAAGGCCCGCTCCTCCATCTAGCGCAGGGTCCCACCCGACGAGGCAGGCATCATGGCGAAGAACAGCGCAAAGGACATCGAGGTCACGGCCTTCGCCACGCATCAACTCATCACGCAGCCCAATCCGCTGCGTAAAGTTCTGCGCCGGGTCGAGGAAAAGGACCTGGACGATCCGATCGGACGCGCCGAGCAGGCGCTGGCCGATCTGTCCGGCGAGTTCAAGAGCTGGATGACGACCGAGGTCACCCGGCTGTCGTCTGCCTACGTCGCCATCGGCAACGACGGCTTCACCAAGGCGCGGCGCGACGAGCTGTTCCACGCCGCGCACGACATCAAGGGCGACGCCGCCACGTTCGGCTTTCCGGCCGCGGCGGGAGTTGCCGAGAGCCTGTGCCGCGTCATCGAGCACGCGCCGGATCTCGAGAAGGTGCCGGCCGAACTGTTCACGCACCACATCAACGCGATCCTCGCCATCGTGCACGAGAACACCAAGCTCGACAGCATCAGCATCTCCGCCGAGCTCAGCCGCCGTCTGCGCAAGGTCGCCGACGACTATCTCGCCGACGTCAACCGCGACCGCCCCGAGCATCTCGAAGTGATCCTGGCGCCGAGCATCGCGCCGGCGGAGTAACGACTCCGCTCTCTCCTCTCGTCATTGCGAGCGCAGCGAAGCAATCCAGAATTCCTCCGCGGAAAGACTCTGGATTGCTTCGCTGCGCTCGCAATGACGAAGTTTGCGGGTCCGGCTTGAACTACGCTGCGATCAGGTCGTCGTACACCGGATCGATCGTGTCTTCCGCAACCAGCTCGTCGCAGAACAACCTCGCCTCTTCGCGCGCGGATTCGGTGGCGAAGCGGCGCAACAGGACCATCAGCGGCTCGGTGGCGCCGCGGTCGGCCTCGCAATGGGTGAGCACACGCTCGACCATGCGCCGGCGCAAGCGCGCCGCGGTGTCGTCGGTGTCGACAAAGCCCTGCTCGTGGCAGGCATCAAGCGCGACCTGGAATGCTGCGAACGTCGCCTCGGGTAAGCCTGCGCGACGAAGCAGCGCGTGCAGGCTGTTGCCGCCACGGTCGTGCAGCAGCGCGGAGACGCGCGCGAGCGGCAGATCGGCCAATTCGGCAAGTGCAGCATCAAAGAGCTCGAGATTGCTCGACAGCAGCGCGCGCAGGATCAGGCCCGCGGTGAGCTGGCCGGTGATCCGCAGATGCTTCACCAGGCCCTGCATGTCGTCGCCGCGCGAGCGCGCCGCAATGTTCATGGTGGACCGATCTCGCGCCTCGGTCGTCATGCGTTCGGCACGGTCGGCGCTCAGCCAATTCCGCGCCACCACGAACTGTGCCAGCGTCTCGGAAAGCTTTGCCACCAGTGCCGCGCGCGTTGCGGCAGGAATGTCGTCCAGCACCAGCATCGCCTCGCGGATCGCGGCGAGATGGCCGTGACGCTCGACGATGCGGTTCCACGAGAACGGTGCCAGCTCGGCGTGGGGATTTTCGATCAACTCCAGTGCGGCGGCCGCGCAGCCGACCTCGGCAATGGCGGCGCAGACCGAGACCGGCAGCGCGATGCGGCGGGCGACCGCACATTGCACCTCGTCGTTGCCGGTCGCGACGATGTCGACGAGATCGGCATCGATCAGCAGCGGCGAATGTTCGAGTACGGGCAGCGCCACGGTCGGCTGGTCCGCCGACAGCGCCCGCACGATCGACGCCGGCGCATCCGTGCTGCGCGCAAACGCCTCGGCCATCGCCTGCCGCACCAGGGGCGAGGGATCGTCGAGCAGCATCAGCAGCGCGCCCTCGGCGGCGACACGGTCGTCGTGAGAAAGATCCGAGATCAGCCAGGCCCGGGCCAACGCCCGCGTTGCCTCCGCCCGCTCACCGGCGGGCGCGGTCCTGATCCAATTAATGAACTGCCGAACAATCATGGTGCTTCCGGCTTACGCAACGAAAAAAAGAAAACGGTGACGGCCTGTCACCTGCAACACAAAATAAACCACGACGCTTAACAAAGCGTTCACCATAACTGGCTGGTTTTATTGATGATTTGTTAAGGGCTGGAAGCAGCCCAAGGGCGCGATAGCGCGCTAGCTCGAGAACGTGCCGCTGCGATCGCTGAACAGATCAAGCGGCTGCGGCGGCCGCACGTCGGGCGTTGTCGACGCGACCGAAGTGAGCGAGGCGTTGTTGCCCCACAATTTCTGCACCGTCGTCGAGACTGGCTGCGTCGCATCGCCGGGCTGATAGATCGAACGGAATGCCGGCGTGATCGGCGTGTTGTCGGCGACCGTCGCCGACGATGTCGCGCTCACCGGCGTCACACCACGCGCATCCGGAAAGGTCTGGAGATAGGCGGCCCCATTGACCATCGGCACGGTGGGCTGCACGCCGTTGGCGGCGGCGACCTGCGTGGTCGACGGCGTGTCACCATACATCGCCATCGCGCTGCGCGTGGATTTCGCATTCGAGGCGCTCGCATAGCGCGCGTTCAGCACCGAATAGACTTCGGAGACGCTGCGCGCGCGGCCATCCTTGGCGTAGAAGATCGACCGGTTGGCGGATGCCGCATTGGGAAACAGCCGCGCACCGACCGCTTGCGGGTTGTCCTCGGCATTGGCGATCAGTTTCGCCGCGCCGCCGACGCCCATGAAGTGCGCCATATAGAGCTCACTGTCGGACGGCCTGCGGCCGAGCAGACCGGTGAGCTTGAAGCTGTTGGACTGCGTCAACGCCGCCGCCATGCTGGAAGCGGCCTCGGGATCGTCGCGCAGCTTCATGATCGTGCGCTTCATGAAGGGATCGTCGACGGTGTAAGTGCCGGACGAGGTCTTGCTGATGGCGTCGGCATAGTTGCCATAGCCGAGCTGCGGACCCGCCTCTTTCACAGTGCCGAGCCAGGTCTGGTCGATGAACTGATAGAGACCGTGGGCGGACGAGGTGGTGGCACCGGCCGACGGATCGAAATCCGATTCCATCTTGGCGGTGGTCAGCATGTATTCGAAGCTGACGCCGGTCTGGTTCGAAGCCTGCTTGATCGCGCCCGCAACGCGCCGCGATGAGTCGGATGCGGCCGTCTGCGAGGCACTGGAATTGTCGACCGACATGATGGCGTGACGGGCCCGTGCGGCGTTTGAGCGGCGCCGGCAATTCGGACGCCTGATCGCCTCACCGTGGGACAGTTATGGTTAATGCGGGGTTAATTCGGGGGGCTGCCCGTCCCCGAGCCATTCCGGGGCATCGCGTAGCGATGAGCCCGGAATCCATCTAACCGCGCGTGGTGCCGTAGAACGGATTCCGGGCTCGCGCTTCGCGCGCCCCGGAATCACAGCTCGCTATTTCTTGTAGACTGCGTTCGGATCGAACAGCCTGTCAGCGTCGACGAAGACGAGCTTTGCACCGCCGCCCTCGGCCTCGACCTTGCGATAGAAGCAGGACCTGCGCCCGGTATGGCACGCCGCGCCGATCTGCTCGACGCGAAGCCAGACGGCGTCCTGGTCGCAATCGGTGCGGATCTCGACCACGCGCTGGGTCTGACCTGAGGTCTCACCTTTTCGCCACAAGGCATTGCGCGAGCGGCTGAAGTACCAGGCTTCGCCAGTGGCAATGGTCTTGCGCAGCGCCTCGTCATTCATATGCGCGACCATTAGCACGTCACCGGTGGTGACGTCCGTCGCCACGCAGGTCACGAGGCCGGCGGCATCGAACTTGGGGAGGAAGGACAGGCCTTCCTCGATCTCGCGGGAGTGAGCGGACACGACAAACCTCGCCAGTTATCCGCGAGGTCAGCGCGTCATGCCTCGCACCATGGACAGGAAGCGGGCCTGCTCCGCCGGGTTGTCGCGGAACATGCCAGTATAGCGGCTGGTGAAGGTCGAGGCGCCATGCTTGGCGACGCCGCGCACCGACATGCAGGTATGCTCGGCCTCGATCAGGACAGCAACGCCACGCGGCTTCAGGATCTCGTCGATCGCGGCTGCGATCTGCGCCGTCAGATGCTCCTGGGTCTGGAGCCGGCGGGCGAAGATGTCGGTGAGGCGCGCGAGCTTCGACAGGCCGACGACGCGTTCCACCGGCGTATAGGCGATGTGCGCCTTGCCGTAGAACGGCATCATGTGATGCTCGCATTGCGAGGTGAACTCGATATCACGCACCAGCACGAAGTCGTCATAACCGGCGGTCTCGCCGAAGGTGCGGTCGAGCACCTCGGCCGGGCACTGGTGGTAGCCCTGATAGAGTTCGTCGAACGCCTCGACGACGCGGCGCGGCGTGTCGAGCAGGCCCTCGCGCCCGGTGTTCTCGCCGATATAGGCGAGCAGCGTCTTCACCGCAGCTTCCGCCTCGGCACGCGCGGGACGCGGCTGGTCGGCACGGACGGCGGCCGCAAGGAATTCGGCAGGATCGAGCTCCGCCGGGCGGCTATCGAGCTGCTTGTCAGAGGGCTTGTTCGGGCGGATGGATTTGATTGTAGCGTCCATGTCTACTCCGTTCGACGGCCTTGCGGCCGGAGTGTCACCGGCAGACGGGGCGGACAAGCCGCCGGACGCCTGGAGAGAACAGTATTTGGCGAAAGAGGTTTCTTGGCAATAACGCCGGCAAGCGGATCTGGATCATCGCCGACGCACCGCCGGACTGTTTTTCCGCCAGTTCCGCCCCTATATAGGGCCGTGGACCGCGCCCGCCAAGGCCGATCCGGCAGGTCAGTGTTGGACTCCATCACATGCTGAACGACATCTATAACAAGCGGATCATCGAGCTGGCCGGAAATATTCCGCGCCTCGGGCGGTTGTCGGACCCCGATGCCACCGCCACGGCCCATTCCAAGCTGTGCGGCTCAACCGTCAAGATCGACCTCAAGATGCAGGGTGACACCGTCACCGACTTCGCGCATGACGTGAAGGCCTGCGCGCTGGGACAGGCCTCTTCATCCATCATGGCAAGTCACGTGGTCGGCTCGACCGCGAGCGAACTCCGTGAGTTACGCGAAACCGTTCGCAAGATGCTGAAAGAGAATGGCTCGCCTCCCGAAGGCAAATGGGAGGAAATCAAATTCCTCGAGCCGGTCCGCGACTACAAGGCGCGTCACGCCTCGACGCTGCTGACCTTCGATGCCGTGGTCGATGCGATCGGCCAGATCGAGGCCAAGGCAATGCAGCCAGCCACCGCGCAGGGCTGAGACCAGACTGGGGCTCTTACTTCTGCGACGGCGCCGCCGGTGCTGTCACCGCGCCACCGGTGGGCACCACGGCTTCCGCCGTCTTGGTCGACTTGGCAGCCTGCTGCGGCTCCGGTTCCTCGCCGAACCTTGCCTGCGTCTTCGGCGTAAGCTCGGCCACCGCAGGCGCCGAGATATCCACATGCGGCAGCACGTCGGCCACCAGATTGGTCGTCACGAGATTGGTGAGCTTCAGCTCGGCTGTGTCCAGCTCGTGCAAATCTTCCCACGGCGGCACGTTGAGCGCGAGGGACAGCAGGTCCCCCGCCCCGCCCATGTCAAAGGTGTATTTGGCGAGCCGGCCGATGTCGCGTTCCACGATCATCAAATCCTGCGCGCTGTAGCTCGCGGCCTTGGCATCATCGGCCCGGTCGCCCATCCAAATCTGATGGACGCGGACATGGGCCGCTTCCGGCACGTAGCGCTTCTTGCCGGCCAGCAGCAGGAACACGCACATGGATTCGCAATAGGCTTCCGAGGCGACCGCCGGACGGGCACCCTGCCCGCCGCCGCCCTGCTGCGTGATGCCGACGGTGGTGAGAAGGCCGAGATTGCGGAAGCGGCGGCCGAGCGAGATCGCGTCGTTGACGGAACCGCCGCTGGAGTCGAGCACAACGGTGGCGCCGCCGAGCTGGCGTCCACGGGCGAAGTCATCAAAGTCCTTCGGGGTATCAGCAGTAATGATGCCGACCGCGCTGACCCAGCCGCGGCAATTGGGCTCGCAGGCGACCCAGCCAAACTTCATCGGCAGCTTGCGCTCTTCGAGCGAGACGCCAGCGCTGGCCGACGAGCCAAAGGCCGCGACGGCGCCCGCCAACACAACACCACAAGCGGCGGTTCCAACCAGCAACCAGCCGCGAAGGTTGAGCGACTTCAGAACTTTCAAACTCGTTCCTTCCCCAAGCCCCAAAAGCAATCAGGCAAACCCCGTTTCGACGTTCCAATGAATCTCACATGAACTTCACCAAAATGGTATCCGGGGGAATACAGATCGTCCATAGGTACTTGCTGCACTGCTCCCAGAAAGCAGGCAAACTATGGCGTGGACACAACAACTTGCTGTTCCCTGCGCTGGAACTGCGCAACCGGGCGCTCACGATGGCGACACAGCGCACATGAAGCACTCAGCCTGCGAGCACTGCTCCACTCCTGTCACTGAAGCGCTGCGGCTGCCGCGCAGATTCGGTCGCGCGCTGATCTGGCTCTATCGACACACGCTGTCGCCGCTGGTCGGCTACAACTGCCGACACCTGCCGACCTGCTCCCTGTACGGCGACGAGGCAATCGAGAGGTTCGGACTTTGGGCCGGAGGCTGGATGACACTCGCGCGCCTGTTGCGCTGCAATCCCTTCGGCACGTCGGGTATCGACAACGTGCCCCTCGCCGTGCCGAAGAGTGCGCGCTGGTACCTGCCCTGGCGGTACGGCCGCTGGCGCGGAGTGAACGCCCCGTAAGCATGCTGCGGTGCTTTGCGCATTACTGCCCTGACCGGAACCGGAACTTTCCCCTCGCGTTGTTGTGATGCTCCCCCAGGGAGGAAACAACAATGCGCTGGAAAATCAGCCCTCATTTTCGCTTCAGGCCAGGCCCGCATCCCGGATTCAATCCGAGGGATCACGATCCCAGAACCATCGACGTGCTCGCGATCATTGCTCTGCTCGTGCTCGTCGTCGGATCCGGCTGGTATCTGGCAACAAGCCTTGCGACGCCGCAAAGCACGACGGCATTCATCGTGCCGAGCCAGAGCGTGCACTGGTAGCTAGACTAGCGGAACCAGAAGAATCGCCCGGGCGGTGGGACCGGCTCGGGCGGACGCGGCCGCTTCGGTCGCGGCTTGGGCGGCGGCTCGGCGGACGAAGTCGTCTCCGCGGCCGGCGCGGCTTCGCTCGCCGCCATTTTCACCGACAGCAGCAAGTTCGACTCATGCATCCGCCAGCGATAGCCGACGCCGAAATCGATTGGCTGGGCGCGCGTGAACAGCTCGGCGTAACGCTCCTGGTAACGACCGCGGAATTCGCCGATCGGCCCGAGATAGCGGCCGAACGGGAAGAAGCGCCATTGCCGCGAATTGTAGTTGGCGACCGGAATGCCGGAATCATCCTGGATGATGGTCGCGCTGTTGGCGAGCAGCCAATCGCGGGCGACGGTGAAGTTGCCCCCGTGCAAGAGATAGGACGCGCTCTTGAGCAGGCTGTTGCCGGGCCCGAGCGTCTCGCAGAATTTCAGGAAGCCGGCTGCGCGCGCGCCGGAATTGGAGAGATCAGTCGAGAAATAATACAGCGTGCGCGCCTCGCCGTCGGCACTTGCAAAGGTGATGCGGACCCCGCGTGTGGCATTCGGCCCAGGATTGTCATTGCCCGTGTGCGCCCCGCCCTTGTCGTCGAGTGCGAGCGTCTCGACGTTGCGGATGGTTTTGCCGGAGCGCGCCAGGAATACGTAGAGGATCGGCAAGGTGCCGTTGACCTGGTTGGCGTGCAAGTCGACCTTCATCTGCTTGGTAATGAAGAAGGAGAAGCTCAGGATCGAGCCGAGCGAGCGCTCGACATTGTAGAGTGCGGCATTGACCGAGCCGCGCGGCAGCCTGGTCAGATCCGGCACCGCGCCGACGGGCTCCAGCGCGCCCAGCACGTAGGTGCTGGCCTTGGAATAAAAGGCGTTGGCGTAGAGGAAATCCGGGCCGCTGAAAAAGTAGAACATGGTCGGCCGCGGCGCGGCGAGATTGACGTCCGACCAGTTCCGGATCTTCGACAACTGCCGCTGCTCGAGCTGGGCGAAGGCGCTGTCGAAGAATTTGGCGTGATGCTGCCAGGACGGGTCCCTGGTGAGCGCCACCAGCGGCGAGTCCGCTGAAGGCTGCATGCCTGCGAGGAAGCGCGCAGTGTCGTCGAAGGTAACCTCGGCCGCGCGCGTGGACGAGATGGCCGCAGCCATAAGGGCAAGAGCGACGGCCGCAATTCTCATGGGTCGAAACATATCTATTCGCGATTGTGTGACGTGGCAGCGGCGACCGGCCGCCTGCGGAAAACTGCATAAATCAACAGGCCCGAGAGCATGACGAGCATCCCCGACAGCGACTGCACCGGCCGCTCGGTCAAGAGGTAGTACATCATGGATGCGGTCACGATCAGGAAAATGAGCGGCGTGAATGGGTATCCCCAGGCGCGATAGGGCCGCGGCAGGTCGGGATCGGTGATGCGCAGCTTGATGACGCCGGCAACCGTGAAGAACGAGCAGAACAGCAGCGAGAACTGGATGAAGTCGAGCACCGCCTCGAAGCTGCGCGTGAACAGCAGCAGATTGGCGACCACGAGCTGAAACAGGATGGCATAGGCCGGCGCACCCCTCACCGATCGTTTCGAGAACACGTGCAGCGCCGGGATGTCCTCTCCCATCGTCATCATCACGCGCGGGCCGATCCACATCATCGCGCTGATCGAGGAGATCAGGCCGACGCAGATCATCGCGCCGACGATCCGACCGCCGAGGCCTCCGAAAATGGCGCTGCCGGCCACGCTTGCGACGTCGAGCTGGCCGGCCAACGCGCTGATTGGCGTCGCGTACAGGAACACCGCGTTGAGCGCGACATACAGCACCAGCACGATCAGCGTGCCCGCGAGCAGTGCGCGCGGCAGGCTCTGCTGCGGCGTGTTCATCTCGCCAATGATGTAGGTCGCGGCGTTCCAGCCCGAGAACGAGTACATCACGAAGACGAGCCCGATCGCGAAAGGCGCGCTCACGATATGGGCGAAATCACCGGCGTGGGGTGCAAACGAGATCGGCTGTGGCGTGCCGACGACGAAGCCTGCAACGAGGAAAGCGACGATCAGCACGACCTTGAGGATGGTCGAGATCAGCTGGAAGGTCGAGGAGTGCCTGACGCCGGCCAATTGCACGATCGAGACCAGCCACACCACGCCGATCGCGAGCGGGATCGGCGGCACCTCAGGCATGACGGACTTGGCGTATTCGCCGAAAGCCATGGCGGCGAGCGCGACGGGCGCGGCGAAGCCGACCGTCGCCGAAACCCAGCCGGCGAGAAAGCCGAAGGCCGGATGATAGGCGCGGCCGAGGAAATTATACTCCCCGCTCGAGCGGGGAAACATCGCGCCCAGCTCGCTGTAGGAGAACACGCCGCACAGCGCGACGATGCCGCCGACCGTCCACAGCGCGAGGATCGAGAAGCCCGAGGGGATGTCCTTGACCTGGAAGCCGAGGCTCGTGAAGACGCCGACCCCGATCATATCGGCAACGACGATCGCGGTTGCGACCAGAACGGAGATCCCGGAGCCGCCGGTCAGCCGCCCGGTCCAGGGCGCGGTTCCCGCATCTGATGCCGTCATCTGGGTCCCTAGCCTCAGGCGTCGCGCCTCATCGGAGGCATCGTGCAGATTGGTCCAGTCAATTCAAGCAGGGTTAACAAGGGTTAAATGAGGCGATTGAAATAGGTAATTAGCCACCTTCCTTGCCCGCGTCCGAGCAATAAAGCCGTAGTCGGCCGCGGAAATACGCGCGGCGCTCCCACAATCGCGACACGATTGCGTGGTCTTTTTTGATCGTTCCGGATGTGGGGAAGTTTCTCCGGACACTTAACGTCGCCTAAACGCCAGTTGGCTCAATTGTCTTAAGTTTGCCGATGGACGTGACTTGGGTCGTGACTTGGGGTCATGGGTGGATGGTCGGGGCCGTTCCGAAATTGAGAGCAGACATGCGCGCTGACCGGACCAAGGCGTCCGGGGCGCGCGGTCGTGCGCTTCGGATCGCCCTGATCTCAGGCTTGGTGCCGTTGTCGCTGACGCTGGTTCAATGCGGCCAAGCTCCCAATCCGGCGGCGCTCGCCGCGAACTCGCAGGCCAATGTCCCGGTCGTCAATCAGACCGTCCCCAAGACCAATCCGCAAGTCGCCAGCAGCGACACGTTTGAGGATCGCTTCCCGGCCCCGCAGTTCAGGGAGCGCTTCCCCTCGGCGAGCGAGAGTTTCCTGCAACGGCAGATGTCGGACTTCTCGCCCAAGCGCACCGTGCAGCAACAGCCGGAGCAGGCACCGTACAAGGTCGCCTCGCTCGCGCCGCAGGTCCCCTACCAGCGTCCGGCGCGTGACGACCTGACGGCGCTCGTCAGCATGAAGTCCTCGGCCTTCCCTTATTTCGGCAACAACCCTGCGTCCGACGCGCCCTTTCTCAACATCTCCAAGGGCGACCGCCGCGGCCACCGCAGCTACTCAGGGCGCGTGTTCTGGCAGGACGAGACCTACAACGACAGCCGTGTGCTGATGCACGTCCCCGAGCATTTCGACGTGCGCAAGCCTGGCGTGATCGTGGTGTTCTTCCACGGCAATGGCGCAACGCTCGAGCGCGACGTGCGCGACCGCCAGCTGGTGCCGCAGCAGATCACCGATTCCGGCGCCAATGCCGTGCTGCTCGCGCCGCAGATGGCTGTAGATGCCGCAGACTCCAGCGCTGGAAAATTCTGGCAGCCCGGTGGCCTCAAGCGCTTCATGGAAGAGTCAGCCAGCCACCTCGCGCAGCTGACCGGCGATCCCAACAGCGCGCGGGCCTTCGCCAACATGCCGATCGTGATCGTCGGCTATAGCGGCGGCTTCCTGCCGACTGCCTGGAGCCTCGAGGTCGGCGGCATCAGCGATCGGGTCCGCGGCGTCGTGCTGCTCGATGCGGTCTATGGCGAGATGGACAAATTCGCATCCTGGATCGAGAGCCACCGCTCGGGCTTCTTCGTCAGCTCCTACACCCACTACACCGCACGGCGCGACCGCGAGCTGATGAGCATGTTGCGGCAGAAGGGCATCGGTGTTTCCGAGGACATGGATGGACCCTTGCGTCCCGGTAGTGTCGTGTTCGTCGAAACCGGCGACGGCATTACGCACCGCGACTACGTCAACCGCGCGTGGACGCAATATCCGCTCAAGGACGTGCTGGTGAAGATGTCGGCGACGCCGGCGCTGGCGCTGACGCGCATTGCAGCCACCAGCTCTTCCGCGCCAAGCCGTTAGTCTGAACTTTGCGAACGAGCGACGCTGAGCCGGATCGCCGACCAGGCGTCCGGCCCTCGAACCTCAGCTCTTGATCTCAGGTTTTGGGCAGCTTCGGAATGCTCTCGGCAAAGCCGTTGAAGCAGGCGAGCCGCTCGTCCTCTTCCTTGAAGAACCGGCAATCGGCATAGCCCTTGGCCTTCGCCGGCTTCGGCTTGGGCGTCGGCGGGATGATGGCGTCGTAGCAGTTGAGCCGATCCTTGGTGCCGTCGTCAGTATCGAGACAGGCCTGAAGCCGAGCCGCGATCGATTGCGGCTTGCCCTTGGGTGCTGCAGCCGGCTTGGCGGCGGCCTCTTTGGTGCCGGCCTTGGTCCCCTTGGGCTTGACCTGCACCAGCGGCTTGTCCCCCACCATCGGTGGCTTGTCGGTCTGCGCAAACGCGGAGGCTGAATAGAGCACCGCGGCAACCGCCAGAATCATCCTCATTTCAGTCAACTCTCTTTGGTCCCCATGACGGGCCTTCTAGCGCTCTCCCGCGCGGTTTGCCAAGCGCCTTGCAGAGGAAATGCCTGCTTCAGCCCGGGGCGGCAACGGCCGGCCGGGGACGGCTCGCAAGCACCAGGACCAGCGCCAGCACGACAAAGCCGATCGCCACGAAACCTGTGCTGTGCAGCAGATCGCGGGCAAACAGCAGCCCTCCGACGGCCGAGCCGATGGCCTGGCCGATATAGAGGACTGACGTGTTGAGCGCGACGGTTGCGGGCGCAAGCGGCGGCGCCGCCGCGACCAGCCGTACCTGCTGCATCGAGTTGGTCGAGGCAAAGCCCAGTCCCCAGATCGCCACCGCGATCGCCATCAACACGAGCGTGCCCGCGCTCAGCGCCCACACGGTGATGCCCGCGAGTAACAGGCACGTGAACAGCAAGGAGGTTCGGTATGGCCCCCATGTGTCGACGATACGGGTCGCCACCACAACGCCGAGAAAACCGCACACCCCATAGATGCCGAACACTATGCCGATCGCATCCGGGCTCGCCTCGGTCAGCTTCTTGAGCAGCGGGCCCATGAAGGTGAACACTGCGAACTGTCCGGACATCTGCAGCATCGTGATCGCGAGCAGCAGCAGGATCGTCCTGTCGCGCCCGACCTCGCTCCAGGTTTTCAGGTCAACCGGCGTGCCCTTCAAGCCGGCCGGCAGGCGCACCAGCAGCAACAGGAAGCTGACGCAGCCGAGCGCGCCAATCTCGCCATAAGCGGCGCGCCAGCCGTAGCGGCTGGCGATGAAAGTGATCAGCGGAAGGCCGACCGCGGCAGCTAACGACCAGCCGAGGAAGATATAGGCGATCGTGCTGCCGCGCCGCTCCGCCGGCACGATCAGCGCCGCCGTGCCGGCAGCCTGCGGCGTGTAGAGTGCGCCGACGGCAAGCATCACCAGGCGGATGACGAGGAGGCTTGCATAGTCGGGCGCAAAGGCCGAGGCGAGATTGCCAAGGGCGAGCACCGCGAGCGTGGTCGTGAGCAAGACCCGCCGTTCGATGCGGCTGGTCAGCCACGCCGTCAACGGCGAGCCGATGCACAGCGTGATTGCACCGAAGGTGATGAGCAGCCCGGCCGCATGGATGCTGATGCCGAGCCCCGCAGATAATTCCGGCAGCATCCCCGCAGGCGCCAGCACCGAGCAACCAGTGACGAGATTGCCAAGCATCAGGGCGGTTGGCGTGAAACGGCCGGCGCGGGGACTTTCCATGCAAGTGCATGTAGAACAGACGCACCTGCAGTTAAAGAGCGGCGTTCGAAATAGTTGGAGCACCGCCCCGGCTTTTGCGCACCACTTTCTTGGAATTGCCGGATTGCACAGGCCGAATCGCCTGATATATCGCTCGTTCCCGCTTACCTGCGCTCGTTCGCAGGAGTGAGCCTCAGGAGAAAAGCAATGACTGACCAGCCCAAGGACCCCAAGTCCGAACAACCGAAGTCCGAATCCGGCTTCCAGTACAGCCTCAGCAATCTGAGACCCGTGACCCCGCCGGAAAAAATCACCCTCACCTTCCCCGATGGCGCCCGGCGCGAATACGCCAAGAGCACGACCGGCATGGAGATCGCCAAGGGCATCTCGCCGTCGCTGGCCAAGCGCACGGTGGCGATGGCGCTCGACGGCGAGCTCGCCGACCTCAACGATCCGATCGACGCCGATGCAAAGATCGAACTCGTCAACCGCGATGATCCGCGCGCGCTCGAGCTGATCCGCCACGACTGCGCGCACGTGCTGGCGGAGGCCGTGCAATCGCTGTGGCCGGGCACGCAAGTGACCATCGGCCCGGTGATCGAGAACGGTTTCTATTACGACTTCTTCCGCAACGAGCCGTTCACGCCGGAAGATTTTGCCGCGATCGAAAAAAAGATGCGCGAGATCATCGCGCGCGACAAGCCTTTCACCAAAGAGGTCTGGGATCGCGAAAAAACAAAACAGGTGTTTCGCGACAAGGGCGAGACCTTCAAGGTCGAGCTGGTCGATGCCATTCCCGGAACCGAGCCGATCAAGATCTATTACCAGGGCGACTGGTTCGATCTCTGCCGCGGCCCGCACATGACCTCGACCGGCAAGGTCGGCAACGCCTTCAAGCTGATGAAGGTGGCCGGCGCCTATTGGCGCGGCGATTCCAACAACCCGATGCTGACCCGTATTTACGGCACGGCCTTCGCCAAGCAGGAGGACCTCGACGCTTACCTCAAGCAGATCGAGGAAGCCGAGAAGCGCGATCATCGCAAGCTCGGCCGCGAGCTCGACCTCTTCCATTTCCAGGAGGAAGGTCCGGGCGTCGTGTTCTGGCACCCGAAGGGCTGGACCATCTTCCAGCAGCTGATCGCCTATATGCGGCGACGCCTGACCGGCGACTACAACGAGGTCAACGCGCCGCAGATCCTCGACAAGTCGTTGTGGGAGACCTCCGGCCATTGGGGCTGGTATCGCGAGAACATGTTCGCGGCGCAATCGGCCGGCGACGAGGCCGAGGACAAGCGCTGGTTTGCGCTCAAGCCGATGAACTGCCCAGGTCACGTCCAGATCTTCAAGCATGGGCTGAAAAGCTACCGCGACCTGCCCTTGCGCCTCGCCGAGTTCGGCGTGGTGCATCGCTACGAGCCGTCCGGCGCCATGCACGGCCTGATGCGCGTGCGCGGCTTTACCCAGGATGATGCGCACGTCTTCTGCACCGAGAACCAGCTCGCCGAAGAGTGCCTGAAGATCAACGATCTGATCCTGTCGACCTATGCCGATTTCGGCTTTACCGGCGAACTCACGGTGAAGCTCTCCACGCGACCGGAGAAACGCGTCGGCACCGATGCGATGTGGGATCACGCCGAGCGCGTGATGGCCACCGTGCTGCGCGAGATCCAGGCGCAGAACAATCACATCAAGACCGAGATCAATCCCGGCGAAGGCGCCTTCTACGGGCCGAAGTTCGAGTACGTGCTGCGCGACGCCATCGGCCGCGACTGGCAATGCGGCACCACGCAGGTCGACTTCAACCTGCCGGAACGATTCGGCGCGTTCTACATCGACCATGACGGCGGCAAGAAACCGCCTGTCATGGTGCACCGCGCGATCTGCGGCTCGATGGAGCGCTATATCGGCATCCTGATCGAGCACTATGCCGGCAACTTCCCGCTCTGGCTCTCGCCGGTGCAGGCGGTGGTCACCACCATCACCTCGGAAGGCGACGAATACGCCAAGCAGGTGCTGGAGCAGGCGCGGCGCGCAGGGCTTCGGGTCGAGATCGACCTGCGCAACGAGAAGATCAACTACAAGGTCCGCGAGCATTCGCTGGCCAAGATTCCGGCGCTGCTCGTGGTCGGCAAGAAAGAGGCCGAAACGCATTCGGTCTCGGTCCGCCGGCTTGGCAGCGACGGGCAGAAGGTGGTGACGACCGCGGAGGCAATCGCCGCCCTGGTCGACGAGGCGACCCCGCCGGATGTCCGGCGGATGCGCGAGCCGGCCTGATCCCTGAAATCGATCTAAACTCGCTTTCGGTTGCGGGCGTGCGTTCCTATGTGAGGACTGCACGCCCGACGACCAGCCGATGAGGTAATTGCAGTGCCCGACGCCATCGAACTCCTCAAGACCCGCCGCTCGGTCAAGCCGCGCGAGATGACCGGACCCGGCCCCTCGCCGGGCGAGCTCGATACCATTTTGACCATCGGCGCACGGGTGCCCGATCATGGCAAGCTCGCGCCCTGGCGCTTCATCATTTTCGAAGGCGATGCCCGCCAGCGCGCCGGCGAGGTGATCGCCAAGGTCTTTGCGCGGAAGAATCCCGGCGCCCCCACAGCCGACATCGAGACCGAGCGCAAGCGCCTCACCGATGCGCCGCTGGTGATCGGCATCGTCAGCCTCACCAAGCCGCATCCGAAAGTGCCGGCGTGGGAGCAGGAACTGTCGGCAGGCGCCAGCGTCATGAACATCGTCACGGCCGCGACCGCGCTCGGCTACGGCGCCTGCTGGCTGACCGGCTGGTTCTCCTTCGATCGCGATGTGCTGGACGGCCTTGGCCTCAAGGCGGACGAAAAGCTCGCCGGCCTCGTCCACATCGGCACGCCAACCAAGCCGAGCGAGGATCGTCCGCGACCGGTCCTTTCCGAAATCGTGACGCGTTTTTAATCGAAGTCTTGTTGACGCATCGGACGTCTTGCGGCTTTGTTCCCGGCGGGGGAGGAAGCCCGGATGAAGCGTCGTGAATTTCTGGTCGGGGCCGCGATGCTGGCCGGCACGATGGCCCGGAGCCGCGCCAGCGGCGTCCCCGCCCCCTCCACAGACGGGCTGCGACGCATCACGGCGTTCTTCGAAAACGAGGTGACCACCGGCCGATTGCCGGGAGCGATCGTCCTGATCCAGCAGCACGGCAAGCCGGTCTATTTCAAGATGTTCGGCGTGCGCGACGTCAGGACACGGCTCTCCATGACGCCGGACACGATCTTCGCCATCCATTCCATGACCAAGCCGATCACCAGCGTGCTTGCAATGATGCTGATCGACGAGGGCAAGCTCGCGCTCACCGATCCCGTGTCGAAATACATCCCCCTGTTCGCGGGCACGAAGGTGGGACTCGAGGTCACCAAGCCCGACGGCTCGCTGGCGCTCGACCTGGTGCCGCCGATCCACCCCGTGACGATCCGGGACCTGATGCGGCACACCTCGGGCATCAGCTACGATTATATCGGCGGCAAATGGGTCGAGCTCGCCTACAAGGCGGCCAACATCTTCGAGGGCCCCTTCAACAACAGGGAATTCGCCGAGCGCATCGCCAAGCTGCCGCTGGCGCGCCAGCCGGGAACGCTGTGGCGCTACGGTCATTCCACCGACGTGCTCGGCAGCGTCATCGAAATCATCACCAGGCAGACCCTGTACGACGCCCTGAAGCAGCGCATCTTCGATCCGCTCGGCATGACCAGCACCAAATTCGTGCTGACGACGCCTGACGAGCTCGAACACATGGCGCGGCCGTTGCCGACCGACCAGATCCTGCTCGATGCCGAGCGCGAGCGTCTCGACCATCCGGAATGGCAATCCGGCGGCGGCGGCCTGCTCTCGACCGTCACCGATTATCAGCGCTTCTCGCAGATGCTGCTCAACGGCGGCGAGTTCGACGGCAAGCGCTATATCAGCCCGGCCGCCTTCAAGGACATGACCACCGACCAGATAGGCCCAGGCTCCGGCGTCGGCCGCGATTATTTCTATTTCCCTGGTGACGGCTTTGGTTATGGCTATGGTCTCGCTGTGCGCACCGATCCCGGCAACGCAAAGCCGCCGCCGCCGGGATCGATCGGTGAATTGAAATGGGACAGCGGCAGCGGCACCTATTTCGGCGTCGATCCCAAGCTCGACATGGTCTACGTGCTGATGCAGCAGACCCAGAACGAGCGCGGCCGCATCACGCCGGCGTTCAAGGCGCTGGTCTACGACTGCTACCCCGAAGAGCTACGCCGCCCGTGATGCGTGCTGGCCGAAATCAGCCAGCAGCTTTCCGATCTCAGCCGCCGGCCGCGCCGCGCTGAACAGAAAGCCCTGTACCTCGTTGCAGCCTTCGGCTCGCAGCCAGTCCAGCTGATCCTTGGTTTCGACGCCCTCCGCGGTCGTGGTGATGTTGAGGCTGCGCCCAAGCCCGGAGATCGCGCGCACGATCGCGACGCAGTCGGGACGTTGCGCCAGATCCTTCACGAAGGAGCGGTCGATCTTGATCTTGTCGAACGGGAAGCTGCGGAGATAGCTGAGGCTGGAATAGCCGGTGCCGAAATCATCCATGGAGATGCTGACACCGAGCTCGCGCAATTGATGCAGCGTGGCGAGATTGGCGTCGGTCTCGGCGAGGAAGATCGACTCGGTGATCTCCAGCTCGAGCCGCTTTGGCGACAGGCCGGATTGCGCCAGCGCCGAGATCACCACCTGAACCAGGTTGCGGCTGCGGAATTGCGCCGGCGACAGATTGACCGCGACCTTGACCTCAACAGGCCACTTCACCGCTTCGGCACAGGCCTCGCGCAGCACCCACTCGCCGAGCTGGGTGATCAGGCCAATGTCCTCCGCGACCGGAATGAACTCCGCCGGCGAGATCATTCCCTTATCGGGATGATGCCAGCGCAGCAGCGACTCGAAGCCGGAGATGCGGTCAGAGGCGATGGAGACCAGCGGCTGGTAGTGCAGCTCGAACTCGCCATTGGCAAACGCACGGCGCAGATCGAGCTCCATGTCGCGGCGCTTCTGCGCCTGGAGATCCATCTCGCGCTCGAAGAAATGGTGCACGCCGCCACCGTCGGACTTCGCCCGGTACAGCGCCATGTCGGCGTTGCGCATCAACTCCTCCGACGTTACGCCGTCGCCCGGTGACAGTGCGATGCCGATGCTGGCGCCGATCACCATCTCCTGGCCGTCGATGTCGTAGGGCGCCTTCAGCATGTCGATCAGCAAGGTCGCACAGGCGCTAGCTTCGTTCGGCGAAACGTCCGCCGCAAGGATCACGGCGAACTCGTCACCGCCAAGCCTTGCTCCGAGATTGGCGCCGCGGACCGCATTGGTCAGGCGTTCGGCTACCTCCTTGAGCAGGCTGTCGCCCGCCGGATGCCCGAAGGAATCGTTGATGTTCTTGAACAGGTCGAGGTCGATATAGAGCACGCCGACGCGCTTGCCGACGGCCTGGTCGAGCGCCTGCTTCAAGCGCTCCTGAAAATATTCGCGGTTCGGGAGATCGGTGAGCCCGTCATGATGGGCCATGTGCGCGATCCGCGCCTCGGCCTTGCGCCGTTCGGTGATGTCGACGACCGCGACCAGATAGCCGTCGCGATCGTCGAAGGCGACGCGGCGGCCGAAGGTCAGCACCTCGATCTCGCTGCCATCGGCGCGCAGATGCCGCCAGTTGCGCGAGGAATGATAGGTGTCGCCGATGCGCTCGAGCGCCTCGGCGTGGCTGTCCCATTCGTCCTCGGGCCAAATCTCGTGCAGCTTCATGCGCAGGAACGCGGCGCGGCTGTAGCCGTAATGCTGGACCGCGGCGTCGTTGACGCCAAGGAACTGCTTGGTGTCGGCGTCGAACACCCACATCGGCATCGGGTTGTTGTCGAACAGAAGCCGGAACGAGGCGTCGCGGCGCTTCAGCGCAGTGACATCCGAGATCGTCAGCGAGACCACGTCGGCGAAGGCGGTGGCGCTGAGCCGGAGATAACGGCCCTCGTGCTCGATCTCGAGCTGCTCGCCGCGGCCGCCGGAGACGGCCTTGAGCAGAAACGTCATGATCTCGGCCGAGGCCAGCAGCGTGCTGCCCTCACCGATCCGCCGCCACAGCAGACTTCCGCTTGCGACCTTCAGCAGCAGCCCGGCGCTCTTGTTGTGGTGCACGACCTGCAGATCGAACGGCGCGCCGTCGGCGTCGCGCAGGGTCGCCAGCGACACCACCGCATCATCGGTCGACGAGAAGATCGCGTCGAGCAGATTGTATTGCGCGCCGCGTTCGTTGACATAGGCGCCGACCAGCGTCGCGCCCCAGCGCGAGGCCGTCGGCAATGCCAGCACGTCGTAGGTCCGGACCATGCCGTCGCGCACGCAATGAGCGCTGGCCTGGTGCGGCTGTCCGTTCCTGAGCGCGCTTGCCACCGCCTCCGACAGCGCGGTGGCGCAATCCGGCGACAGCTCAGCGAGCGGAATGTCCCAGCGCTCCTCGCCGAGCCATTTCTGCACGTAACGACCGCTGCGCGACAGCTCGAGCACATCGTCGCCCTTGAGCAGTGCGATGTGGTCGGCGAGCCGTCCGAGGCTGCCCAGCATCACGTCCTCATAGCGCGGCAGCCGGTCGCCCGGCTTCAACGCGGCACGCCATTTGCGCTGAAGCACCGGGATGTCATCGAACATTTCGGTTGTCGCTTTGCCCGGCATCTTCTTCGCGGCACTCATTGCAGTCCCCAACGCACTTTCACGCCGCATCCAATGCAACCCCGCTTAATGGCTTGTAAAAAGCGCGCGGATGCGGGTTCCATTGGGCGATTATGACAGTTTTAAGTCGCGTGTTGGTTAGCGTGGGTTAGAGACTATGACGGTCATTTAAAACGCGATGTGTCGCTACGTCGTCATTGCGAGCGCAGCGAAGCAATCCAGAAATGTATCTGCAGCAAGACTCTGGATTGCTTCGCTGCGCTCGCAATGACGGAGGGTGGAGTAGCGGCATCCACGTCTCTCGTGTCCCGGACGCGCTGCAGCGTTCTTACGCTGCTGCGCAGAGCCGGGACCCAGCAGGCCGCGTACTCGCTGATGCATGGGCCCCGGCTCTGCAGCGCACCGCTGAAGGAGCGCTGCGCAG
>NZ_JBEPOS010000032.1:0-67633 GCF_040546885.1 Bradyrhizobium sp. S3.2.6
GCTGTCCAATCCCATCCAAACCTCCGTTCCAAGCCGGAGGCTTCTTCGCACATTCGTTCTAACTTCGAAGCAAGGGTATCGGCTTCGCGCTTACGCGCATGTGAGCAGTGGCATCACTGATTGGGGGCGGATCGGGACACCAGCAGTGCCTCGCGCTCGTGGTAGAGGTCATCGACCTTCGTCAGCATGCGCGCGAGCAGGAGCTCGGCCAAGCGCTCGAGAATCCCCCCGCGGCAGTAAATCTCGCGTTCCGGCGCGCGGATCGCGGATCTGGCGCAGCCCATTGTTCGATGGCTTTCACGACCAGGTAGCCGGACCCGCCATACCGACCCGTTAAGGCGGAGGTAGGCGCGCATCCAGCGAGGCGAACTGTTGGGCTCCGAGGAATCGCGGCGATTTTCACCGTTCTCGCTCCAGACCGCCGCAACGAAATCGCAACGAATTGGGTGAAACGAGCGTGAACAAAACGGGAGGAAGGGCCCGTCACAGCGAGAAAAATCAACAGTTTAGAAGATGCTCACTCCGTTCGGGACGCAGCGATTGCTTTGCTCAAATTGCGACTGAAGCGAGTCAATATCTTCAGCGACATCGAATATCGTCAGCTTGAGAAATATCTATATCAGCTCAGGATCGGGGCCATTCTTTCTTCAATCGCCCGGCGCGCTCCGGAGGGCCATAGCTCTCGCCTGACGCCAAATTCCCGTTTGCGCCGCCCGCTAAAACAAGGCGAGAAAATCTAACCCGGTCCATCCGGTCTGCGGTGTCGGCCCACCCAGTGAAGTTCCTGGCCCGGCGGCACGTGCCAAGGCCGCTGCAGTGCCTATAAGAGACGGAAAGCTAACGCCGATCAAAAGTGCCTTCCATGCGGTTACAGGTCCGCGATACGGATAAATGACGGCGATCAAACCACCTAAGAGACCGTAGAGAGTCACCACGACTGCCCATTGCCAACTTAGAAGGAAGGCAAGATTTGGCAGATCGTTGAACATCTTAATGATGGAAGGAGCGAAGCTTCCCACAATGCCGAAAAGCCCGCTTTGGAGACGCCCACTTGTCGTCATTTCAATGCCCACCTATGCCCTGGATCTCCAATGTACACAAATGCCGACCAATATGAAGGGGCCCCGAACTGCCGAGCCATCGCCAATCTTGCCAAGCGCATCGCTTCCCCAGACGTGGCACCGTCCTTGGACGCTTTGAGCGCTTCGGTGACTGCCACGTAAGCGGGACGCGTCTGAACCTTCCACTCGGTCACCACCAAGGAGCGGGCACCTGCTGACAGAAAGGAATCCGCCAAGCCCGAAAAGCCGGCTCGGGCCGGCGTGCCGTCGGCAGCCGCCGTGCTGCAGGCCGACAGGAAAACCAATTCTGCATCAAGGTTTAATCGCGAAATTTCTGATGCCCTAAGCGGCTCAAAACCCATCGGATCTTTTTGATCCGATGTCAAAACGAGAAACGGCTCTCCAATCTGCGGAAAAGACTCGGCAGTTTCACCGTGAGTCGCGAAGACGAGTACTCGCGACTTTTGCAGATCTCCCGCGGATTCGATCGCTTTCCTCGTCGCTCTGGAGCCTACATATACGTTTGCGGCGCTTCCTCCCAGTTGCTTGACTACATCGTAGGCGAGATGCGCCGTCTCTGGTATGGGCGATAGCGCAACGTCACTGCCCAGCCAGGAATCGAAGTTCAAGAACGTCCTCTTGCGCCGAAACCAATCGCCGATATTCGAGAGTGTAGATGCAAAGCTGCTGTCGTAGCGGGGATCACCAGGGAGCAACGGATCCGCTATGACCGAGATAGGATTGGTGGCGGTCGAGGATGGAAAGTCGGACCGCAGATCAACCAGGGCGCCCAGGCTGGGCAGGTAGCCTATTTCCTTCGATAAACCCGGCCAGCCATCCCAGTCTTTGCCGACTGTGTTCAGATCGTCCGGTGCTGCCGGGTTCAAAGGAATTGCTTCGATGGGAATGTTTCGCAGGACATCGTGCGAAATCAGGATCCACCGGCGTTTTGAAACCGCCTCCGCTTCAAACAGTCCAATGGTATACGGCCGCATACGGAGCAGTGCTTCCATGGAGGTTGAAATGCCCCCTGCTTTTGACGCAGGTGCTCCTGCCTGTAACGGGTCAAGTGCGTTACGCATTGCCCGGACGCGCTCGACGAGTTCGGCGTCATTGATGGCGGCAAATCTCACTGCGATCGAATTGTTGGTTATGACAAGCGCATAAACGGCAAACCGGGTAGGTGTCAGCGATACCACTACTTCATCGGGAGCCAATGCCTTCTGCACCTGATCGATAAGGTCGGCTCCGGTCAGAGAAACTAGACCAACTGAAAAGGATCTTTGCAGAAGATCTTCCGCGGCGGACAACCGATCGCGCGCCCTCCGACTGGCATCCCATTGCTTTTCGAGATTGCCGTCCGTGAATTTCGAGCCGATAGAGGAATTCAACACGCGAATGCTTCTATCGAAGTCCGACCGCGCGTTCACCCAGCCGTCGATCGCGGAGAGCTGCGCCGACGAATTCGCCCTCCGCCTGAGGCGGGCAACTTGATAGTTGCGGGAGAACGACTCGTTATCGTCCATCAAGAATACGGACGAAGCTTCACTGGCGCGTTTCAAGGCATCGGTATCGCGAATCGCTGGAGGGCGCTGCAAGGTACCTAAGTATGCGCTTGCAAACATCGCACGAGTGTCTCGATCAAGTGCTTCCACAAACGGAAAGGAATTCCTGACGGAGTCAAATGCTCCCGCATCCTTCAACATAGAGAGGTTGCTATCGTCGCGACCTGTTATCCAATTCGCAAAGGCAAGTTTTGCACCTGCGCGAACAGCAAGGGACGTGCCTGGTCCCGTCGACCCCAATCCTGACTTGAGAGACGCTTCATAAGCCGGCGAAGAGTAACTCCATGGCTTTCCGGCTGCCCAGTATGCGTCACCCAATAGCAATAATGCTCGTCCGACGATTGCCGATTTTTCAGCGGGTCCGAACACTCCTTCGATGCCAGCTGGAATTGTTACAGGTGGAATTGGATCCGGCTTGTCACGCTGCCCCGCATCCGCCTTTGCTTTAGGTAATACAAATGACCCCGCAATCCAGCCGACTCGATGGTTTCCAGACCTGTGAGCAACATCAGCCAGAGCCACGTAGGCTTCCATGTTGCCATTGGTTTCTTCTTCGGGGTCATCGAACAAATCGAATGCCGCAAGCTGCTGGAGATAGATGTATGATCGATCGAAATCTTCGACCTCACCGTAGAAGCGTGCCAACATCTCAGTGGCCCGTTGGACCATCTCGTGAGGTAGATCCGCCATCGGCGCCAGGACTTTTGCTTGTTGCGGATAGGTCGAGAATCGTGAGTCGTAAGGCTGAGAGCTGATTGCGCTCGCTCCTCTCGGCAATAGTGTAGCCATCGCTAGGGCCTCTCTGGCGGCCGCAATAGCGCGCGTCAGGTCTCGCTTGGCGGAATAGAGATTGGCCAATGAGAGCAACTGTTCGACGACATCAGCGTAAGGCCTCTCATCCAAGTCTTTCATCGCGCTGAGCGCAGTTTCTCGCACAACGATCGCCTCGTCCAACCGACCGTTCATTTCAAGCGATGTTGCTATGCTTGCGTAAGCTCGCGCGGTTTCGACGGCTGCGCCCCCGGCTCGCAAGTGAGCCAATTCGTATTCCGAGCAACGAAGCCGAAGCGACGACTGATAGTCTCCCTTCAATTCAGCGTTCCACGCCGCTACTGAGGCATTTGCCTCAACGAAAGAGGCATAAAGCTTGTCGGCAGCAGTATCATACTGCGAATAGATCCAACCGATGGAGCGATCGCCCGAGACAATCGTCGGTGCTGGTTTCGGCATCCAATCCCGCGCTGCTTCCGACGGCATCTTGGTCACATCCTGTGGCCACGCGACATGGATGCCGGCCCTAATGTCAGCTGGCGCAAAATCCAAGTAAAGATTTGTCCGATCGGGGATGCGTCCCTTAAAAATGGGTGAGCCATCGACGATGATCTCAAGAAGCGTGCCGCCGCGGATCGTCGCAGCCAGCCGCGGGAGATTCGGAATGCTCACGTCTGTCGGCGTATACAGATGAGAAGGGCCATCGTCGTATGGGCCACTCCATTTATAACCGCTCGTGCGTAACTCGCGCTTAAAATCGGGGTCGTGAACCGATATCGCGTTCTCAAAGCCCTCGTCCGCACGGAACACGATGCCAGTTTCCGGAATGCCGGGCACGGCAGCGCTGATATCGTTTCCGAAGTCGGGAATCGTGCCGGTAACTTCGGCGAACTGGTCGCTTCCGAAACTCATGGTGCCGACTTCGACTTGATCGCGATACAGTGTTCCGAGGAGCGGGTCCCCTCCGAGCGCTCCCATTCTGGTGACTCTTATTATCTCGCCAGAGCCTCGAGCGAGGCGCACTCGGTCTCCGGCCGAAAGAAGCCCGCCGAACACTTGCTCTCCGTCTTTTGTCAGTACGGAAAGTCGGACGTACCTGGCCGCTTCAAAGTAGGGAGAAGCTTCTGGCAAATTTCGTGCATATAGGTGTTGATACGGCATCGCCCGGTCAAATTCATGAAGGCCCAATCCTTGAATGATCCTGGATGTGCGTTTTTGTTCTTCCGCCCACGTAACTGAAGCGTTCAAGGTATTGGTGGGCTTTAGTCGCTCCATCGCGAACATCGAGCGGGCAAAGGTGCGATCAGCAGCAGTTTTGTAATAGGACACCGCGTCATCATCGTTGAGCCCAGCAACCTTCATTTCGTGAAGTATGCCAAGCCGTTCGGCTGCCGCGGCATCTCCACGCTCGTACGCGATCATCAGCCAGTGAATTCCTTCGGTAGGATCGAACTGGCCATATTTTCCAAAGGAGAGGGCCGTGCCCAAGCTGACGATCGCTGGCAGATATTCTTGGGACGCTGATAGACGGAGAAGCGAGATCGCTTTGTCACCGTCCCAATGCACTTGCATGAGAGAATTAAGCTCCATCACCCGCTTTTGCATCTGGTTGCGCTGCTCATCAGTCAGGCTTGGTCCCGCGCCAGGACCTGCTTGCGGACGCGCGAGCAGTCGACGAACCAAGTCTTGCAGCTCCTCGCTCATGGGCTTGGACACCGAAGCAGGGATACGCCATCCCGCCTTCCAAAGCAGGGCGAGCAGGTACTGGCTTTCGGCTGCTTCCGACACAACAGGGCGACTTAAAAGCTCTTCCGCACGCTCCTGATTCCGTTCCACTCCTAGGCCGAACGAGAAAATCCTCCCTAACTCGATGACGGCGGCCCGGTTGCCGGTGGCCGCGGCCGTTTCCATTTTTTGGAGACCGGCGGCCTTCTCTTCCGAGTTAATCCCTGTGTAGAATAGCGACGCTCCCATTCGTGCCTGCGCCGAAGTCGAGCCTTTTTCGATTGCGCCCTGCAACAGTTCAAATGCCCGCTTTCTGACTACAGGATCTGACGATCCTTTGAGTAGGGCCACCCCGAGGCCCTCGTCGGCCTCCGGATGTTGGCCGTCCAGGAGAGGGCGATAGAGCTCTTCTGACTTCTGCAACGACGCCTGGGCATCCTTCCATTGCTCGGTAATGATGTCGGCTAGCAACAACGCGGCGGTAGAAGGCAACACTTTGATCAAGGGCGTAAGTTTTTCGGTAGCGCCGCTTATGTCGCCCATGTTGACGAGAAATGTTGCTTCGGCAAATCGTGCATCTGGATTATCGACGGCTTGGCATGCCGAAAGGCGGCTCTCCCAAGTCTTCTTCCCGATAGTGTTTGGAAGCAAGTGGATGCTGTCGGCGGGACGGGTCGGAAGGGCTGCACAAACCTCGGCTACGCCTGTAGTCGCGTTGCAGAAACTTGCCGCCAGTCCCAGCCCAAGTCCAAAAGCAAGTCTGGGAAGAGTAACCACAGGTTGCTCCAATAATCGTTAGCTCAAGATTTCGAGCGCTCACTTGGATCAAGTTTGCAATACATCCAGAAATAGAAGAAAATTGGTTCACAGGCAAGATCGTGGGTCCGGATTTGACTGAATACGGACCGTTCATCCGCGCTTGCGAAGTGGATAATAAGCAGTTCGACATTCACGGAATGGTCGCTAATCGCGTTCGGTGGACCCAAGTGAAAGCGTCTGCCGCCGACGCCAGGGTGACCGTAAGGCAGGTGAGGTCGCGTTGCTGATCGTGCGATGAGGTGATGCTATCGAAAGAGTGAGACAAGGAGCGACGTCGCGTCAACGTCCTTGTGAGCGTCGACCTAACGGTGACTCTGTCACCGCTCCGAATCGTACCATAGGCTCTCAAGCGTATTGGTGCATTCAGGCTGCATGCTGAGTTCTTTCTTCCTCACTGTGACCGCCTGACTCTTAATCAGCGGGTCCCAGGTTCGAGCCCTGGTGCGCCCACCAAACAAATCAAGACCTTAGCGAGAGAAACCGTTTGAGAGGGCCGAACTAAAACGGTTTTTCAAACGGTGTTTTTGACGTCCGGACGGCGAGTCCACTCTCGGCATTGTGATGTGCTCTCCCCGTCTCCGCGGAGGCCAAAGGCGTCTCGAAGGCCGCCCGACAGAACCGCTTCCTCAATGTTGTATCTGGGTCAGAGCCGCCCGTTATGGCCGGCATCTTCCCACTTCTTTTCAATGTCATCGGCGACGCATTGGGGCAGCTGCGCCGTGCTCCCATCGAAGTAATGCTTGAAGTCGACGTGGACCCTCATGTTGTCCGGGCGGTAGGCCGCCATGCGATCATAGAGAAGAACGGACGCTGCTTCGAAACGCTGATAGACCGATTTGTGCATCGGTGATCTCGATTCTTTCATGTCGGGGTCGATCGGCAGGTCACGAACCCCGGCCTTGAGGAAGCCTCCTGCCTGCTCATTGTGCTGGGGACCCGCGGGATTGGGCGACAGCCGTAGCACACTGCCGTCGTGTTTCAGGCCGCCCGGAATGAGCGAGGCTCCGGCGAGAAGCCAGTTGAGCGCGACGTCCGAGAGCCGCGCCTCGTTCTCGAGATAGCCGCCGCCGACATCGGCATGCACGCCCGGAAACCAGACCTGTTCGAAGTAAAGGTTGCCGTGCGCGTCCCGCTCGTCCTGCTTCTCGGCCGTGGGCGACCAGCCGACGCGTTTGAAGTCGGCGCGGTTCTCGTCGATGGAAATCGCGTGCTTGGCGTAGCCGACATTCGGATTCAGCGTCGTGTCGTAGAATTTGTGCTTTGGCGGCGCGAAATGCGCGGTCCGGAGGCGCTTGAAGAACCCATAGCCGAGCAAGGATGGCGCGATCTTGAGATAGTTCATGAGAAATGCGATCAGCGCTGTGGCGATGCCGAGATAGCTCAGACTCCAGGCCACCCATCCGGCCCATGGCAAGACCGGCTGAAGGAAGCCGCCGAGCCAGTGAAGAGCGATCAGTAGCGCAATGCCCGCCGTTACGAGCGCCGCGCCGAGATATTTGTGGCCGAGGGCGGCGACGGTATCAAACACGCCGATGAAGTAGGGAAAGACGTTCGCGTGCTCGGCGCCACCGACGGCGATTGTGCTGCCGTACTGCCGTCTGAATTGGGCGGCGATGGCGTCGCGCGTCTCCAGCAGGAATTGGCGGTACCCACCAATCCTGCGTGAGTACGATGGGCAGAATTGATAGACATCCTTGACGGCGTGCTCGGCCAGCCTGTGGATGCTCTTTGGGTCGCGGCGCAGGGGCGAGCCGTCCGGCATATGGCGCGGGATCCCGCAATAGGTCATGACGCCGGCAACCGACCGGACTGTGTAGGCGCCTCGGCTGAAGCCGATGAGAAATATCCGATCGCCTTCCTCATACAGGGCTATGATCGCGGCATAGCAATCGACGATGTTCCGCGTAATCCCGAGGCCCGTCGCTATGCTGGCGAGGTTGTAGAGCCAGCGCATCCAGCCGACCTTGAAGTGGCCGCCGTCCGACGCTGAACCAAGACCGGCATCATAGAAGGCGACCTGTTCGGATGGTTCGACCTTCGTGTCCGGGCCGATGCGGCAGGCGCGGTAGAGCTTGTAAACGTTCGTTCGCGCTTCGTCGAAATTGATTCCTCCGGCTTGGCCTGTGCCATCGGAAAAGATCACAATATTCTTCGGCATTGCACACCATCCCCAAAAGTGCGCCAAAGGCCAATCCATATCACAGATTGCATTGGCCGAAATGTGAGCTGGCCCACTTGCGCACAGCGCGGGTGGTCACGTCCGCAACAATTATCGTCTACTCCGCGGGAGCTGAAGCTCAACCGCTAGTCTCTCGGCATCCGCTCCCTTACCTTGCTCCCTCGGACCGCAGAACGCGGCGCTTCAAATTGTGGCGCCGGCGTTTTTGTTCGGCGGATACGGCCGCGGCCTGCTTCAGATAAGCCGCCTTTTCCTTTCCCTTCAATTTCTTGGCGAATTCCAGGATCGTATAATACCAACTGTGATGCGCGGCTGTATCCGTCGGCTCAATCTCCGCAGCCCGGTGGTATTTCTCAAATGCCGCTTTATAGGTCTTGGCGGCGCCAGTTCTGCGGGCCAGATCAGCAAGCGCGTGGCCCCAGCTTAGATAGACGCTGTAATAGTTTGGATTGGCCGCTCCCGCGGCCTGGAAATGCACCATCGACTTCTTAAACAGCACGAGGTCGTCCGTGACCCGTGCCAACTCATGTAGAGCCTTGGCAAAATTATTGTGAACTAGGTCGGGCGTCTGGGTATGTCGGAGCGCCGCTTCATAATGACCAAATGCTTCTCGCAACATCCCGTTATCGCTGCGAGGATATTCTGCGCGCGCCAGATCCGCCAACGCGTTCGCCAAATTGTTGTGGGCGTCTGAAAATTTAGGATCTATTGCCAGTGCAGCCCGATATTTCACGACGGCACGGTTGAGCAGCGCTTCCGCCGCCCTGGTCATCACTTCCGGCGCGCCATTGCGGACTGCCATGGACAGGTCGAACAGGACATTGCCCCAGTTGTAGAGGGCATCAGCTTCTGTGACCCGAATCTTCGCCGCGATGGCGAAATGCTCTGCGGCTTTCCGATAAACTTCACGATCATCGTTGATTTTCGCCGCTGAATGCGCACGATCGCCCAGAATCATTTGAGACCAGCCGTAAGTGTCCCGCTCCCGTTCGGTCAGCTTGTTCAACTGCCGGCCCTTGAACAACGCGGCAACGCGCTCATGCTCGCCTGCGAGGAAATAGTATTCGGCGGATAGGGCCTGCTCTTGGTCGGCGATCAGGGTGTCGAGCTGGGGCCGTATGACGGCGGCGACGTCAAACCGCCTTTCGCGGAGCCCAGGTTCGTCGTCCAGATTGCTTCTCGGAGCTTTGTAGTCCTTCAGCATCTGAAACATAGATTTTAAATGCGAGAACGGCTGCGTTACGAAACGCGGGGGAAAGCATCCGAGCCTTTGAGCCAGCGTGACGAAGAAATCATCGGCATCCCACCCCCCCAAGAAGTGCGTGCCGCGTCCCGGGGTGAGGAGCCGTTTGGAGACATGGGCCGGCGGCGTCTTTCCATAGCCCACCCAATAGAGCCCATACTCAAATGTCCTGACATCGGCCAGAAGATCAAAGACCGGATCGTTCTCGCCGCTATAACCGACCACAATCCAAATCCGGCCTTTATGCGCATCCTCGAAAACAGGTTTCACATAGCGCCGATGTTTGTTCACCTCTTCGCGCGTGTTGAGAAGCACAAAGCCATCACGCTGGCCATGGAGATGGAATATCGATTTTTCACTCACCTGGTCGGGATTGAAGAGATGCGAGGCGGCGAAGTCATAAACCGCCGGGAACGAAGTTATAAGTGAGCAGGCCCTAGAAACGAGAGGATCAAAATTGGTGGTAAGCACTCGATCGATAAAGTTGTGATCAATAAGTTGAGCGAGCGCGAGGTGAGCCCAATTGATTTTCGCATTGTCGATGTATCCGCCAATAAGGTCGCGCCGGACCCCCCGGTCGAGACTGGCCATGCAGCCAGGATAGTCTTTCGGGGTCGCGCGCGCGTAGGCGGCAGGATATGAGGTCCTAATATGCTGGACCACGGCACCTGCCGGCGGAATGCCTGCGCTGATCGAACAGCCAGCACCGAGTAGCATGGTGCATTTTCGCGTTGTGCCTGGTTTCGGCCGCAGCGCCTCTACAATGTCTTCTAACGTACGCGGGGGCGTTGGCATCAAAATATTCTCATGTTGGGATTGAGTGTACTACCACTCACGATTCTCTGCGTTTCAAAGGTCTGCCGACAACCCACCGAGCCGATAGAATGCGGGGACTCTTGGAAGGCTGCTATAGGGTCCTGGGTTTCTAAGATAGTTGGCACGGATCCCTACGCATATTCTAGAAGCGGCGTCACCAAGCATAGCCGAGCCCTCGGTGTAGTTAGGATCTGGCCCTTTATGGATCAGATCACTTCAAGTTGTAATGTTGACCCATTAAGAACTGCCGAAATAATTGATAGGTCGGGCAAATCGCCTGCAATGCTGATGTCACCAGAGGGTTCACGGGTCGTACCCAGCATATAGACATATAGAGTCAACTGATGGAGGGTTGCGCCTCAATGCGGCTATGCTAGTACGCCCGCTTTCGAATCGAGGAGCTGAAAGTGGCGAAGAAGGCAAAGAAGACGGCTACGAAGAAGAAAACTGTGCGTCGCGAATACACAAAGGCTGACGTGAAAGAGCTGCGCGCTCATTCGAAAGCGAAGACGCCCGTTGCAAAAATCGCGAAGCTGACAAAGCGCTCCGAAGGCTCACTCCGCCAAAAGGCGCTCAAGCTTGGAATCCGTCTCGGTCACCAGCGCTAGAGGCGACATCATGCTGCTCTAAATACGGTGTTCTCGACCAGAACGTTGGTGCAAATCATCTGCGTTCCCGTCGCTGTTAGCGCAATGAAGATGGTGAGCGCTCACTATGACTTCAGCTGGGCAACTGCAGTTGGCGGTTGAATAGAGGAGCCCCCTGGAATGCTGAGCAGAAAAGGAGCCATCTAGTGGCGAGCTTTCACGCGGCATTCAAGCGTACGGAAGTAATCGCGTTTTCAAAGCCGCAGGGCGAAGGAGGCTAGTCAAAAATCAAAGCGCGGGTGATTTCCTTATATCTGCGGCAGGCCTCGCACCAGCAATCAGGCCGTTATGAGCGGCAGATGATTGATCGCGTTCTTTGATTTTGTTGCGTTTTCGTTGGGATTCAATCGCGTTCGTCGCGTTTCGTTCGCGCTGTTTCTGGTGCGAAACTGGTGCGGGTGAATCTTGACCTTCGTTCTGTGGAACAGGAGATCGGTGGTTCGAGCCCGCCCAACTGCACCAGCCAAATCAATCGGTTAGGTCGATCTCCGCTGTTTCGAAATCCGCATGGCTACCATACAGCTACTGCGACGCCTCTGGTCTTAAGCGAATGGATCTCGGCTCGTACGACTTAGTCGAGAATAGCTTGGGGCGAGCGCATCCAAGGGCCTCGACGACGGAAACTCGCCCGCGCATTGCTGTTCAAAGCGATCAACGAACTCGGCATACGCGGCGAAACGACCTAGAATGCCTTTTTGCAAAAGGCACTCGGTCGAAAACTCGGCGAAGATTATGAAGACAATTGCATCCCCCCGGCAATTGACGCTGATCGGCATCGAGCCAATAACGCGTCACAGACCGTTTCGCCGGTCAATCACTCGCAGCGCCTGGAGCCTTCCCGCTCCACCTGCACCGAACCATGGAGGACCGTTATGGCCGGTCCAGCGCCACTCGGTGGAGCCTCCAATCTCCCCGAGACCCCATGGTCACACGTCTTGCCGGTGAAGCACGCGCGGGAGATTTCGCTCCCCCAGCACCCATCGACCAAGGGCTCTCGCGCTCCTCGGTACCTGCGAGCAGGGCTCGGCGACTCCCCTCTCCACCTGCACCGATCCATCGATGAACGTGCGCCGTCCAATCGCGCTCAGGGAGCCTCCGAGTTCCCCGAGACCCCATGGTCAGCGTCTTGCCGTCGAACCGACGCGCGGGAGATGTCACTCTCCCGGCGCTCATCGCGGATCATCGCACGGGACTTGGGAGAATTCCCTCTTCACTGAAGCTGAACACGACGTCGAATTTCCGTATTACACAACAATATCCGGCTTCGATGTTGCTCGGTAGCTAGCCAGCATGCTCTACTCGCGCAGGATGCCGCGATGATAATCGCAGCCTTTCCTTGAGGCGGCTGTCCGAGTTAGACCGATCTCATAGCGCCCCTACTATAAACTCTTGGCTTTCATGCGGACACCGATGCCATCCGCCAACTGATCCGTAGACAGCACCATGCCCCTTCCTGTCACAAGCCAATATGCTCCTCCGCAAAGTTGGGAAGAGTTCGAGAGCCTCTGTTGTGATTTATATGAACGACTTTGGGACGACCGAAGCACGCAGAAACATGGCCGACAGGGCCAGCCACAAGGTGGCGTTGATGTTTATGGCAGGCCTGACGGGAAACATTATACAGGCGTGCAATGCAAAGAGAAGGCTATTTGGCCTCCCAAAGATTTGACGACCGATGAAATCGACGAAGAGGTGCAAAAGGCTAAAACCTGGAAGCCCGGGCTAAAGCATTACATTGTCGCAACTACCGCTCCGAATGATGACAAGGTGCAAGCGCACGCACGCGCGCTAACCGTGAAGCACAAAAGAAAGAGACTGTTTTCAGTTGACGTTGCAAGCTGGGATCAAATTACCCGGCAGCTCGCAAACTATCCGGACTTGCTTCGAAAGTATGGATATATTTCTGACGTTGCTGAGATGGCAAAACTTGTGGCCGTGCACTTGCGCGAAAGCGCACCGGGTCATACCGCAAGGCCACGTGTAGCAACGCCCTCACATTCTCCGGGCCAAGAACCAGCTGTAGTTGAGGCCGTCGAGCGAGATCTAGCAGCCCGCTTCACTCGAGCTATGAGACGTTCGTTTTTTCCGGAAACCGCCCAGACTGACGAATACGTTAGTGTGGCAGACATCGCCTGCGAACCGGAATACACCGGGGTGTCCCCCGAACTTCGCCGCCGAATCTTGCTTCGCGCCGCTCGCAGCGCCGCCGTGCGCGGAACTACAGAAAAAGCTCAAGAGCTTCTTCGAGAGGCGCAGAAGTTAAAAGGGCCGGACTCAGACTTGCTCGCCCGCGCTCGAATATTAGAACGCACAGACACCGACGGCGCACTTAGCCTCATTCGCGAAGAAACTGACGCGGATAGCCGCTCGACTTTCTTCAATATGCTCGTGAGACACCGGAGTCCTGCGGATGGGCTTCAGTGGCTTGCCGATTCAGGAATGCCAATTACTCAACTGACTATCAATGGTCTCCAGACATTCGTGAGCGCCTACCTGCAATCCGAAGATTATGATGGCTTAAGACCGCGTCTTGAAGAAATAACGTCCACCCAGTTGTCGGAAGGACCTTACTTCCGTTTTGTGCGCGCGATGGTTAGCGTGGCATCCATTTTGCCGGTACCGGATCGTGAGCTTGCTGTTCGCAGCTTTCAAATGGACGCGCGTCGTGGCACGCGATCCATCGTCGACGATACAACCACAGCATCAAGAATGGATAGGGCAATAGATGACTTAACAGCGCTACTACCGATTGCTGCGGAGCTTGAGCTTCCTCACGCCAAACGATTGGCCGAGGCTTACATCCTGTGGTGCGAGCTTCTCCATCCACACCGCAAAACCGCAGGATTGAACCGCCTGCGTGAAGAGTTGAAAGACCCGAAATTGGCCCGTGAGCGACTTTCGCTCGCCTTTGCCTTTGACCCTGAGTTTAAACCGGAAGCGCTCGACAACTATTTAAAACGTCGAGAAGAACTTGGTGGATTGGACAGTGACGATCTAAAAGCTGCACTGATAATTCGTATCCACAGCGATGATCCGGGAAGCGTCGCGTCGCTAATTTCGCGCTACCGTGCTCGATTTGAAGCAGAATATAAAGATACGCCAATCTTCCCTATCGAGATTCAAGCGCTAGCACTGGCAGGAGACACCTCATCCGCACGCATCCTGTTTGAAAAGCATCGTGAAGAGCTCACGCCGGACGGCGCGGCCATGTTCGACGCGTTGATTGCAAAATGTGAGGGAAAGGACCCGGTCGCGGAAGATCTGAAGCTGTATGAAGCAACCAAAAGCCTGGAATCATTGCGCACCTTGGTCGGTTCACTTTCAGAACGCAAAGATCATCGCGCAATAGCGAAATATTCGGAAGACCTCTTCGCTCAATCGTCTGACCCGCGTGATATTGCGCGGGCAGCCTACGCGTTTGCCTATTTGGGAGACGGTCCCGAGCTTGTTCGTATCATAAAGGCCAATCCGGGACTTACGGACCGCGAACCCGAATTGCTCCGTCACTTCGCTTGGGCGCTGTTTAAGCAGGGCAGCTTGAAAGAGGCAAAGAACCAAGTTGATAAACTAGCGCAGCAGTCCGTCACCCATCGAGACCTCCAGTTAGAAATAGCCATCGCAATCGAATCCGGGGAGTGGGAGACATTAGCCAAGCCGTTAGCCGCATACCTCGATAATTTGGCCAAATACTCGGGTCTCGAACTTATTCGCGCGGCGCATATCGCACAGCAGTCGGGTCACGGGCCAATGATGGATTTAGTGCGAGCGGCAGTTGCGAAAGCAGGAACCGATCCGCACGTTTGGCTTGGAGCATATTCGCTAATCATCGAAGAAGGTCTCGAAGATGACGTTCCTGAATCTCACCTTTGGCTTCGCAAAGCACTGGCCCTTTCAGATAAAAAGGGTCCGGTCCAACAATTCGAATTGAAAGAACTCGTACCTCAGCAGATTGAGTGGAATAAACGCACCCGCGACATCAGCGAGCGCATAACCCGCGCAGAGGTTCCGCTTGTCATTGCAGCGCCGGGACTTCGGACGACTTTGGTTGACATACTCCTGAGAAACTTGGTCCGAAATTCGAAGCTTGAGGATGCGCGACGCAAATACGTCCTGCCGCTGTTTAGCGGACATCGCTTGCCTTGGACGTGCGGTGATGATGTTCAGAGTCTAGCCTTGGATGTCTCATCTATACTGGTTCTCGGATGGCTCGGCCTTCTTCCAAAAGTGCTCAAAGCGTTTAAAGCACTCACACTTCCTGCGACCGTCATGTCCGAATTATTTGAAGGCAGACGTAGAGTCCAACAGGTTCAGAAATCACGAATTCTGCGTGCGCGTGAGTTAGAGCAAGCGCTGCGCCGCAACAGCATTAAGATTGCACGCCCCATCGAGCGGTCCAATGATCCCTTATCAGCTGAAATCGGCCCTTCACTAGCCGCGCTGGTTCGATCTGCCGAAGCGGGTGGTACAGTCCTACGGCCAGCACCGATACATCGGCCTGGTCTAGAGCAGATTCCGGCAGACATCACGAGCGTCGCACCGTACCTGTCCGATATGCATGCTCTTTTGAAGGTTCTTTCAGACCGCGGAGCAGTCGACGAAACTGAGGAACAAACCGCACAAGAATATTTTGCGCTTCAAGATAAAGGGATCCCCAATTGCACATCCCCAGATCCTGCTAAGCCTCTTTTCATCGAAGAGCTCGCGTTGGTTTACTTGCAGTACACAAACCTATTGGGCGCGGTTCTCAAGGTATTTAAAGACGTTCGCATTGAGGGAAGTTCCGAAGACGAAGCGCAAGCAATTATCGACCACGATCAACACGTCGGAGAAGTGCTCAGCGTAATTGACGACATTCGGGATACGATACGGGCCGCCCATGCTTCGGGGAAGGTCCAATTTGGACCGCGCCGTTTTGAAGGTGGCGGATTGAATGACGATCAGACGCCATCGACGTTACACTTACTTTCCGATCTGACAGGAATCGATGGCGTCGTCTGCGATGACAGAGCGCTAAACAAGGAGAACTTTGCCGCCGACAACAAGGGCCGGAGAGTTCCTTGCCTTACGACGTTGGATTTGCTCGAAACGTTGCGAGTTCGAGGTGTGATTAAGGATCCGGAATGGTTTTCAGCTCGCCACAAGCTTAGAACGGGCGCTGCTGCCCTTCTTCCTGTGCACGTGTCCGAAGTCACCCGCGCTGCCAGCCGCAGCCGTGTGTCCGTTTCCGCAGAAATGCGCGCCATACAGGAAAGCATAGATCTTGCCAAAGTCGCCGAGGTGCCGAGGTTCCCCCGAGAAATACATTGGTTCGCTAGCGTTAGTCTGGCGATGAAATCTGGCATATTTGAAATTTGGAAAGCTGAAGTTGATCCGGCGATCGCCGCGCGGCTGTCTAATCTAATAATGAGCTCGTTGCCACGGCCTCAGGATTGGGAGGCTAAATGGGAGCCTTCGCCACCACTTCAATGGGTGGAAGCCGTTGATCGCGTGATCCTCTCCGGCTTAGCAATGCCAGTCGAGCTTTCGGACGACAACGTCGTTCGTGCTTATAACGCTTGGCTAGAGCAGCATTATATCGAGCCACTGAGGTCTGTATGGCCTGACCGCTATCGTTCCGTCATTGAGCAGGTTCGATCATTCATTTTGGATACGGAGGATAAAAATGAAAAACAAGAAGGTAAGTCAACTCCGCCGCAAAACTCCACCGCCAAAAAGAAAGCGCCAAATCGCAAAGGCGTCAGCCGAGGCAAAGCCAAGGGACGCCGTCAAGCAGGCACCTAATTGGCCAAGAGTCCGCGCACTGTTTTCGTTGCGGAAGCTTTCGGGAATGGTTCAATCGGACGTAATGTCTGACGGGCAAATTCCAAAAAAGTTCGCGATTCCCACACATCGCCCTGCTACGCTTGGTCCAAATATTAAATTGCCTCAAGATCAAATGCTCGCCGCATTTCGAGATGTGTTGGCGGGTAATCGCCCAAAACCTCTTAGGGACAACGACGGTAAGACGATCAAGGCAACAGTGACCATCGAGTCGAATGGAACAGCCAAGATTAAGGTCGATAGTGCGATTTTCGCTTTTACGTACGCAGGTCTGCTAAGCTCTGATCCGAAACAGCGGCTCGAATACCTAGAGATTTATCTCAGGGAACACACGCTGGCGGGCATTCACGCAAATGCGCTTCGAGCAAAAGTAGCACAAGCGGCGTTTTCTGATGAAGACTTCCTATCGGTCGTGGAGACACTTCTCACGGCGCAGGAAAGCTTTGTTCAAACCGTAAAAGGGGCAGTCGCAGCCCGTGAGTTGACAAATTCAGCCCTCCTTCCGAACGACGAACGCCACTGGGAAAACTTGGTCGCGCCGTCAGGCGACTCTCGAACGCTTGAGGCCTTTTTGAACGCCGAATGCGAAGCAGAGAGAGCCCGTTTATTGGCCGCAGATCCCATCCGCGCATTTCGCGCCGTATCCCTGTCATTCTGCGCGCCTGCACTGCTTCCCATTGACAAATTCAAAGCACTTCCAAAACTCTCTCTTTTGGAAATCCTACGGATTGCGGCCTCATTACCAGATCATTTTGCACAGGTCGGCGCCTTCGAAATTTGCGCATCTGCATTCGAGCAAGATGCAGAATTTGAGGCAGCTGGTTTAAAATTGTTGGATCGCCTTCTTGAAATGGAGACGCTCCGAATCCGCTGTCTGTCTTATGCTGGTGCTTTTGTTATGACTTCAGCTCGTTTAGCACAGCACTCCGCTCTGTCGCAGAAGCCCGCATTCTGGCGGCGCGTGACCACATCTGCTCATTCATCATTGATTCTTCGAGCGTGCGGCTTCGGCAATGCCGATGATCTATATGAGTGGGCGATGGAACATTTCGGGAAGGCCTTTCTTTTCTCAGTCTTACTCGAAATGGATCGGGAATCACGATGGAAGGCCGATTGGCTGACTGGTCGGCATCTCGTGGCCGATGCTTTCGGTCGCGTTGAAGCCGCCATCAACAAAATTCCCGAGGAGACGAGACCCAAGGCCTGGCTTGAACGGCTTGCAAAAGGCCGTGAATGGATCACTGAAAACGGCGTTGAGTTATTTGCAGTACTTCCTGCAATTGGCGAAAGCGCTCCGCGGAAGATGCCATCCGACGACGAACTATACGTATTTCGCCCCGCTTACGACAGGCTTGTCGCAGAGCCTAATGCCACGAACCTCTTGCGGGCCGCTGCCGGGTTTTACACCGTTGGTGTGACCGAGAAGGCCCTCCAGGCCTGCCATTTGATAGTAGGGCGGCTACGGAAAGACGGAACTCGGTGGGACGATGATGACACGCAATATGTGCTTCAGGTTCTTGCATTTGTAGCAATTCAAACAAAAAATGCGGGACTGGCTGAATCTGTTACTGACTTTTGTGTCGAGAAAGTACGCGAATTGCCGGTCGATGGTTCGACACTTGATATCGTATGCAGACTCGTAGAATGCGCCGGTGCAAATTCTGACCGAGATCAGGCTATGGAAGAACTTGCCCGGCGTCTTGAAAGCCTGGCATTCCTCGCCCCGCCTCAAGCGCTCAACGATCTGCACGACTCGCTCCGTCACCTTCAACTGCTCGACAGTCGGTTATCATCGAGCTTAGGTAAGGCTGTTGCAGCGGCACGCCTCGGGCGTAAGGCTGCGTGATCTATGTTGGCTGTGCTGTAGGTACAGTGATCTCGTGCGCAAAGTGATTGCAGTCAAATGCCCGCCCAAATTCTGCTAAATTACCAAAATGACCCAGAATCAGCATTACGTTCCCAAATTCATCTTAAGGCAATTTCTAGCCGATACGGACGGCGAACGCGTAGCTGTCTACGACAAGCAGACGGATAGGACGTTTGTCACTTCCATCCGAAATGTCATGGCTGAAAACCGCTTCAACGACTTCCTATTTGACGATGATTGGATTGTGTCGTTTGAACCGATTGCGTGTGCAGCTGAAGACCAGGCGCTACCCACCTACCAAAAGATTCTAGAGGCGCGCCGCTTAGACAATTCACCGCAGGAGAAAGCGGCCCTTGCCTTCCTAATTTCATTTCAATTGTTGCGGACCAAAGCAAATCGCAACAATTGGCAAGAGCTGGAGGAAATCATCGTTGCAAAGGTCAAAGAAAGCGGTGGAGCGATGCAGGATGTGCAAGGTTGGGAGGATTGGCAACCTGCCACAGAGAACTCACTTAAACGCGATCATCTTCTAAGCATACGAAAGAGCATCGGTGAGTTGGCGCAGATAATTGCCGCGAAGGATTTCGTGCTGGCAGCGCCTGCTGACGGACGCAGCTTCTATCTTGGGGATAATCCGGTTTGCCTGAACAATATGCAGAAGTTCGGGCCGTATGGAAACATTGGCCTAGCGGTCACAGGCATCGAAATCTACATGCCTCTGGCTTCTGATCTGCTCCTCTGCGCATGGTGTCCCTCAATTCTTTCGACGCTCCGTTCAGACTACGAAAACGCCGTTCGGGAACGGCGATCTGAGGCCGTAGGCCGAGTGATGGCGGGCAAGATGACGGCACAACAAATGAAAGAGTTGATGGAGCGGTTCGACGCTACGGACCAGCCTGCCGCTTCGCTCCTATCGGCCGCGGCGGAGGGCAGACCTGTATCCTCAAATGAGGACAACATGGACTATTACAATTCGCTGCAAACGTCATTTGCCTCCCGCTACGTGGTCTGCCAACAGGCAGACTTCGGTTTAGCACAGAGGTTCTGTCGTACGAATCCCGATGCTAGGCGCGGATATCGAATGGGCGCGGCTTAACGCGCCGACGTTTTGTGGGTTTTGTTCAGCTACGGACGGCAACTAACATAGCCATTTGCATTCATATCAGTGCAGGCAGAGAAAAACGACGATAGCAGCCAATACAGCTGAACGAAGTATGGATCAGGAGCTTCGCCGCCAGCAATTGCGGCAAGCGCATTCTCCACCGCTTGCCGGCTCAATGAGGAAGTAACGATAAACACGCGCCTTGTGGTATCGGGCGCAATCCGTGCGCGCGCTATTTCATCCTGCAGCGTAGCTGCGTCTCCACGTATAATGCGGGGAATAGACGTAGCAACGCCATCGTTGTTGTAAGTCGTTTGCCAACCAGCCATTTTCTGTTCAATTTCATCGGCAGCCAAGTTCATTCGCCGAAGGTTCTTCATGGCCTGACTGACCGAGACGTGGAATGGGGATGCACCGAGCGATAACGGACCGTGCTTGGCGTGATAAAACGTAATGCGGGGCGGAGTGCTGCCGTTATTGACGCCGATAAAATCGGCCCACTCATCGCCGAGGTCGTCGCATACTAGAACATCATCTCCGTCCGCGACACGTGCGATCACCACGCCAAACGTGCTGTCGGCGTCGAAGGTAGTCTGAGGGACGGTGAACGCACCCTTTTCGCTCGTGACGGGAACCAGTAGAGCTTCAGGTCGCAAGTAACGGAGAAAGGTAGCTCCGCCACCCACAATCGCATCGTCGCGGAAGAGCGTTCCGTGGATATAGGCTAAGTTCAATTGGTCGAATAGCACAATGAAACTGTCCGTCCGATCTAGATAGCGTCGAATTGTCATGCGGTCGGGGTCTTGGCCAAGTGGATGGTCGCAGCTTTCAACTTCGACTTCAGCACAGAGCGGCAGCTGAAGATCTCGGAGGGCAATGCGTGACTTGTTGAGCGCAATGGCTCCCACACGTTCGCCTTCCCGGAGAAGTTCGAGAAGTTTCTCATCTCCCTGCACGTTGAAAGCTGTCGCGAGATCGGTCAGAATTGCGTCGACCTCAACATTGCTGAGCGCGACATGGTGGCCGCCGACGTCGCGGACGAGACGGATGTCGCGTCGGTCATGAATGGCTTCTCCGATGCCAGCTACATCGACGGCGAGAATAACTGGCCGTGTATTGTCGTCCAAATGCTCCAGACTAATCGGACGTGCGAAATTGCGCATAAATGCCGCCGGTACGGCAGCTCCATCCGCGAGGTCGTCAATCACCAGCTTCGCATAGTCCACCAGCGACTCGTAGTCGACGCGATCGGAGCGCTGAGCAATACGGCCCGTGTTCGGCGTGGTCGAAAAATGTCCGGTATCCGAACGCACCGAATAGGTTTGCGGTGCATACCGGTTTGAACCAGCGGTTCCCACCACATCGCGCAAATCGTCCGCCTCAAAGGTCTTATTGCGCATAGCGAATCTTGAGACGGACATGTTGCGGAGCCGAATTTTTTCAAAGACTGCCCCTTGGCGCGCTACAGCGCTATCAACGCGATCTGCAGAAACGCGTTGAAGGTAGGTTCTTACAAAGTCAGATGGGAGCTCAAGACGAGATTTGAATATCGCAACGTGACTGCGGTACTCGACAAGAAGCATAAACCCGCAGATTGTTTCATGAACCGCCGAATCTTCGAGGAAGAACGTCGGAGATTGCTCGTACATGAACGACACGGCTGACCACCGAGCGTTGCCGATTGCTTCACGTCGGTGATGAAACAAATTATTGGATGCGGAAGGATGGGTTGCGCGCACCTGACGAAAAAGAGTGTCGAGTGCCGCATTGCTCAAGCGTCGCTTGATGCCATGAAAATTCGCGGATTTGCCGACGCGCAATTGGTCTATGTTTACCAAGGCGAACCCCATCAGAAATTGTAATGTTATCCGGCGCAATGTAGCATAGTCTTGGAAAAACCACTTCTCCGGAAAGAACACCGGAAGTTTATGCGCGTCGGCTGCGCCGACCGGGCTCTACTCGCTTTCGCTCACCGCGCCAGCCGATTGCCGCGAAGGTGCGGAACGTCTGTCTCGGTAGGGTAGGCGTGGAACACCTCCGCGGAGGATGTTCCTACGCCTCCCCCCAAACCGTGCGGGCACCTTTGCGATGCACACGGCTTTCCATATGCGAGTGCTCTCGACCGGAAACGGTCGCCCGGCACGACGGGCACAAGACGATGGTCTTGCGCCGCCAGCCAGATCGCTTCCAGACTATCAGCGACCCACTTCGCAGGTCTCGAACACGGCGGAGGTGATGCATCTCGAACGGCCCCGTCGTGCCGCCGCATGCTTCGCATCGGCGAGCATTCAAACGGTCGATTAGGTCATTCGAGTTTCTGACCCACCACGCACCCCTTATGACATCGTCAATTACAGGACTTATCCAAAAGGTTCGAGTGAGGTGCTTCAGTCTCCACAGTTTGATTGTACGAAGCTTGCCCCGGACTACAGAACTAACCTCGTAGTCCGTGCCTTTCCACAGACGGGCCATGATCCGCGCCCTCGTTGTTCGATGTCGCAACGCCAGCGTCTTGATGAGGCTGCGGAACACAACAAGCTCCAACACTCCCAAGGCGCGTTTGTTGTCATCGGCAAACGAGTAATAGTTCGCAAAACCACGGAACTCTGAGTTGTAGGCGAGCACGGTCGCAGAGTCGCTGGTGACCAGGAACTGCTCACGAGCACGGCCGGTCTTCTTGGCGAGGTCGCCATAGCCGTTCCGTTTGCAGAACTCGGTTATCCGCTTTCGCGGCACACGTAGGCTAATATTACCGGTAGTCGGCCGGCGCGTGATACGCCATGTCCGTGCTGCCGGTCCCTTGCGGTTGGACCTTCGTCCACCCCCGTAGGACGTGTACGCTGCGATACGATAACCGAGGAAGGTCACTCCCTTTGAAGCGGCCTGAATCCCACTCTTCTCGGGCGAGATCGCGAGCTTCAGCGTCTCCGTCAAGAATCGTTCGATAGAGGCCATGGCTTCACGAGCCTCCGCCTTGCTGCCGATAATGCCGATCAGGAAGTCGTCGGCGTATCGACAGTAGCGGAGCCTTTTGAAGTTGGGGTCCATGGGATCGACGGAAGGCACTTTCCGTCTCTCCTTGTTGATGGCTTTGATCTCTGCCATTGTGGCATTGATCTCGGCCAGCTCCGCGCCATCGGTGCGCAGCCGCTCAATCTTCCGGCGGAGACCAAGGACGCGCCTTTGCAGCGCCGCGTACGGCGGGAATGCGCGTCGGTCGCGACCTTTATCGAATCCCGCCTTCATTTTCTGCATGTGCTGGTCCAGCTCGTGCAGATAGATGTTGGCGAGCAAGGGCGATACTACTCCGCCCTGCGGCGTGCCGCTGTACGTGCGTCCATGGACCCAACTTCCATGTAGCCTGCTTTCAGCATTCCTTCGATCAGACCGATGAATCTATCATCATCGATCCGCTTCTTGAGAAGCGTGAGCAGAACGTCATGGTCGATGTTGTCAAAGAACCCACGCACGTCCACTTCGATCAGCCACTTGCAACCCGTCCAAGTCTTCTTGATGAGGTTTAGAGCGGTGTGACAGGACCTCCTCGGGCGGAACCCATGCGACTCATCGAGGAACACAGGTTCATAGATTGCTTCGAGGATGATCCTGACCGCCTCCTGAACGAGCCGGTCTTCCACCGTGGGAATTCCCAGCGGTCGTGTCTTGCCGTTGCCCTTCGGGATGTAAACCCGGCGGACTGGCCGGAAGCGATAAGTGCCATCTGCTACGCGCCTGGCAATGTCGGCGAGCTTCGTCAGCGACATGCCGTCGAAGGTCTTGCCGTCAACACCTGGCGTCAGTGCTCCCTTGTTGAGGGAGACCTTTTCGTAGGCCCGCTCGAAGAGATACGGAGATCTCATCAAGCGGTGAACGCCATTTATACGCTTACCCGACCGCGACAAAGTCGGCAGTGATTCAATTCTCCTCTGGATGATGACGGCCTGCATCAGCAGAACCTCTCCGTCGAAGAATCTTCTCTACGCATACTGCAAATGCCGTTATTGGCGGCATCGTCCTTCCCCCGATCGGAGGCGCTTTCGATCCGGTCACCCGGCCTTATACGCATGATCGTCCGCCTTGCGGTGGCTGTCCCAGCCATTACGCTGGGCATTTGGGTACTACGACGGCTCCGTCGCCATACAGGTTCGCGGACGAACCTGCTGCAGGCGATCCCGTAGTTGCGTGTGTGGGGAGTTGCGGTGTGTTTAGGTGTCCCATTCGCTTCCTTGACCCTCCGATGGAGGTCGTCCCACGCGGACTGGTGGCGGATCGCACTGGCCGGTGCGTTTGCCCCGCGTGGCGTAGCGTGTCAGCCGCGTTCGCTACCGCCAACCCTTTAGCAACTGGATACTGGGATTCAGGCAATACAGCTTTCACCATGCACACCTTACTCTGTGCTCTCCACCGGGCTGCGGCGCCCGATTTCGAGACGTTTCCCGACATGCTCTGGTCCCGTTCCTCTTTCGAGGTCTCAGTCGTTTCCGACACCGGTAAGTCGGGCAAGTAAGAGCCAAACCAGTAGGCTCCATTCTTTCGAACACTCCCTTCTTCTTCACGCCACAACGGCGCACGCCATTCGGTGGCGATCCCTCGTGTTAAGCGAATAATGAGCTGCTCGCCGGAGGCTCTCGCGATCGGTTCTGCCCTAAATGGCGTCGCTATCACTCCCTGAACGCGGGAGCCTTATTAAACCGGTCTCACGGCGGCTGTCGCCTCGGGTCCGCGGGGGAGGCCCGCACCGCTATCACTCCCCTTCGTCCGCTGCCATTTTGCAAATCAAGGGCCGACAGGCCTAAGTGGTCCAAACGTCCGAGCCAACCATTCCTTGGCTTGGAATAGCCGTCCCCAAAATCTCCGCTCAACTGTCGCTTTCGGATTCGAATCAAGTGCCGCATTCATTTGCTTAAACCTGCTCGCCGGGCCGTCGTAGATTGTCAGGCCGTCTTCCAGAACGGTGAATAAAAATATCTATGGGCGTCGCGCTGCATCTCGGGCAGTGCCACATGTTTTTAGCCATCTGCGATCCTGTGAATGTGCCGTCGCAATGCAGGCAATACCACTCGCTCGCGACACCTTTTGACAAAGGATGTTTTGCTTGGCCGTTTGCGTTTGGTTTCGTCGATCGGCGCGGCCAGTCCGCAGAAATACGCGCGCGTAACTTGTCAGCGGCCTCGCGGCAGATTGCGAGCGCCTTTGACCTGACTTCCGGATTAAAGATCGGATTGTCGGCGCTTTGATCATAGACCTCAAGAAGTGGCCGTTGGGACGGAGCGTGCTCTAACAAAATGGACCATCGTCCGATCTCTGCTATGAGCACCTCGAAATCGATTTCGAGCGTATAGCGATGACCGTCTATGAATCCGTGCTCCTCGATCCCCTCGCCAATTCCAAGGACCGGAATTGCCATCACGTCGTCGAGAGTGTTTTCGACGCTGAGACAGCTTCTGGCTCTGGTCGCCATCCCTTGTTCCATGCGGCGGTTAAAGCATTCCAGTGCGGCTGCCGTAGTTTAGGCCGCTCGCCGGGGACAGGCTGTCGACATGGCCCTTCAGCCAGCTCGCTGGGAAGCTATCGACGTACAGTTCGACCGGCTGGCCATTGCGCATATGAGTGAGCTGGGTTTCTTTGAAATTGGCGACTACATAAACCGCATCCAGCGGCACAACCGCCATCAGCTGGGTTCCGGCCTGCACATATTGGCCGACCCGGAGCGAGCGCGCGCCGACCGTGCCGTTTACGGGCGCAGTGATCTGCGTGTATGAGAGATAACAGTTGATCAGCCGCATAGTCGTTGGACATGTAGGCATCTCCGGGACGCCCGACGGCGATATCCTTCTCGCCGAAAGCAATCCGAGTCGGATCACGCGGCTGCGGCTGCAGCCAGCTAAAGCCAACCCGCTGCGGCAGCAGTATCGTTAAGGCGTTTTCCTCCGCTAAAGAGTTCAGTCCCAATTCGCGGCAGGCAATAGTTATGGCGTACCTCCAGTTAGAGATCTGCTTCGATTCAAACGCAATGAACTTCTTAGCTCGTACACAGCGAGAGCGGTGGTTGTTGCTGCTATGGGCAAATTGGCGAGCACGTTGCGTGGATAAGCAGAAAACAATTGGCAGATGCGGATGTCGCCGTTGCTAAGGATTCTATTATCAGAACTTGCAGCGACCGCACGCTATCGTAGTCCTCCACTATGATCTTGCTTATCGTCCGTAGACTGTGGCTGGCCGCCTTGGTGTGTCTCACCGTTCTGGTCGTCAGCTTCATCTTGACTCGCCTTTCCGGCGACTTGGCCGCGTCTATCGCAGGTCCGAACGCCAGTGCAGCCGACATCGCGATCATTACCCGGAATTATGGCCTCGACCGGCCCTTAGTGGTGCAGTTTCTCGATTGGGCCGGCCACGCCGCCGAGGGCGATCTCGGCCGATCCTTCCTCTACCACGTCCCGGTATGGGGACTGATCCGCGACCGATTGCCAGTCGCTCTGACGCTTGGCCTGACCAGCCTTTCTATCGCGCTGTTGGTCGCTCTGCCGCTCGGCATTCTGGCGGCGGGTGCGGGAGGGCTCGGCGATGGACCGAGGCATCATGTTGGTGGCCCTGCTGGGGCAGGCGATGCCGGGCTTCTGGTCCGGACTGGTCATGATCGTCCTGCTGGGACTGGAGTTGCAATGGCTGCCTATTTCCGGCGTCGAGACATGGCAGGACTACCTCATGCCGGAGATCGTGTTGGCATTTTCGGCGATCCCGGCGCTGATGCGCTTGGCCCGCTCAGGAATGATCGACGCATTGGCAGCGGATTATATTCGCACCGCGCGCGCGAAGGGGTTAAGCCGGCCCAAGATCATCCTCAAGCACGCCTTGCGCAATGCGGCGATGCCTGTCGTGTCGATCGCGGCCGTGCAGCTTGGCTTCATGTTGGGAGGGTCCGAGGTGATTGAGTCGGTATTCGCACTGCCGGGCACTGGAATGTGGAGTTGGAACTCCCGGTTGGGCTTATAGATGGAGCACGCCACCCCTGCACCAAAAGGGGCATGGCACGTTGGGCGGCCGACCATGCGTCGATAGGATCCGCGATCGCTTTGGATGGGATGCTATCGGATACGGATCGGTGGCGCTGGGCACCTCGTCTTCCCGTCCCCGACGAGTTTCGAAAACTCACTGAAAAGGACCTGGACCGTCACCGGTAGACGGTGCGTCCATAAGGCTTGCGTCCGAGGCAAGCCGGGGCCGCAGCGACCATCCTTCTCCATGAGAACGCCGCAACGAAATCGCAACGAATTGGGTGAAACGAGCGTGAACAAAACGGGACAGAAGCACCTGCCGCTGAGAGAAAAATCAACAACTTAGAAGATGTTCACTGCGTTCGGGACGCAGGGGTCGCAGGTTCGAATCCTGCCACTCCGACCATTCTTCCAAAAGTCGACGTTTTCCAGAGGCTTGGCGGACCGGCTGCCGGCGCCTCGGGAGCGTCTTTCTTGCAACGATTTTCGAGGCGGGTCCACGGCCGATTTGGCCCTTGCAGGGCGCCCAGCGTGCGGCATGGCTTGGAAACGAGCTTTGGAAACGAGCTTTGCCTGAAGATCACCGTCACATGGTCCGATTTCGGCAGGATTCCGCCGCGCAGCGCGCGAACCAATCCGCTTCAGGACATTCGCTGCGCTCTACCGGGTGTTCATCCAACGCAAACGGCGCGGCCAAGATAGCCGCGCCGCTGTAACGTTGCGGTATCAGGCATCAGTACTCGTAGGGAGCGTAAGCCGGTGCGCCCCAGCTGGGCCGGTCATATCCATAATCGGCGCCCCGATAGCCGTAGGTGTTGGTCTGATGCCAGCCGCCGACGCGACGGCATTGGCCGACGCCAGCCATCAACTGGCCGCCGTTCATGGCCGGGCCGGCGGCGCCGACGGCGTCTCCGCTCGGCGGAGTGCACCAGCCCGGACCGCGTCCCGCGGCGAGGCTGGGGCTTGCGGTCGCGAGCGGCAAAACGGTGGCCACCAGTGCGGCGGCACTCAGAAGTTTCATTCGTGTCATGGTTGTCTCCATGTCTCGGTTGGATAGGCATCAATCCCTGCTGCCTCCAGGCGTTCCCAGCGGAGCGGTCGCGATTTCGCGAGCAACAATGGTTTCGTCGGGTTTCGCGGAACGCCGTGATCCCTTGACGTGAGCGCGTGCCGCGAATGACATCCGGCCAGTGTGGGTGCGCGACGAGTCCTGGAGACCTGTCGTTCGCCATCGGCGTCATGTCCCATTCCGAGGCAAGGTCGGCGATCTCGCGCGGCGCGCCGTCGCGGACGCGGAAGATTGTGGCCTCCGATCGCTCCAGTGGCGCGAGCGCCAAAGCCTTGCAGCCTCATGGGCTCCTCGGGGGCGGACATCATGTGAACTCTCCTTCACAACGCGAAGTGGTACGCAATGGTGAAGGCCATCGTCGCGCACAGGACCAGCGTGGAAACCGCGCCGGCCACACCGCGCACAAGATGGGCTCGTGTCAGGTGCCTGGTCATGATTTTGCTCCATGCTCTTCATGGAAATGGCGGGGGCTGCGCCTTGGTTCCTTGATCCATGGCGACGGGCGCGCGGCCGATCACGGATCCGTCGCGCGGGCCGGGGTCTTACTTCCGCAGCAATTCCCGCAAGGCCGCCGTCGCCTCGGCGCAGCGGATGTCGTCGATCTCCCGCGACAGGTTGAGCGCGCTCGATTTCAGCTCTTCGACCTTCCAGCTCTCGGGATGCTGGCTTTCAAGCTGATTCAGGCGCTTGTTCAAATCGTCCAATCTGGACTGAAGCTGCCCGATGCTGGCGGCTCCGTTCACGTTCCAAACGCGTTGTGCACGCATCGTCGTTCCCCTGACTTGTCTCACGGCGTTGTGAGCAGGGTTCGTGGCCGCAATGGGCGTTCATTTTGTCCAGTCTTAGATTGCCGGGAACCGTTGCAGATTGGCAACGAAAGTTTCTGGAATGCTTGGATGGCCGCCGCACCTTCCGCTGTCGTTCCGGGGCCTCACATTGCCCGGCGGGCAAAACACCGCAAAACCTGTCAACCTGCTTCCGGAAAAATATTCCGCTTTACCGAAATTCGGAATTGCGGCATAAGTCGAAACAGCCCGGCCCACGAAGAGGGGCGGTTCGCGAGTCGTTCGAAACGCGGGCCGGGTTGCGGTGGACGCGGCAGCGTCGTGTACGAGAGGTCAAGGGCAGGGCGGATTGCTCTCCGTGAACCCGAGGCTTCGTGCGGACGAGCGGCGCTGTGTGCGTACGGCAAAACCGTGTGGTCCTGGCCGTCGTTGCTACGGTCAAGCCTTGGCGGATGCGGCATTGGCGTCAACCGGCGCGGTGTCGGCGACTTTCGCGAGGCGAGGGAGGCCAGAAGGAATTCGGCTCCCGGGAGAGCACGGCATAAGCCGTCAACCCACTGCGCAGGGAAGGCCGTGTGTTCGGCTTCACCTGTATGCCGCTGTGCAATTTCCTATTGCGCTACATGCGCACAGCGGACCGTGGGTGCGAGGTCAGCACCCGGCCTTCCCTGCGCCCTTTCATGAGGGTGTAACGGAGAGAGCATAGCTCGGGCGGAATATGCCGCGAGAATGCGAGCGTGTGTCTGCGATTGAGATGCGAGTTGGAAACCGCGATGCCGCACCTTGCTCCGTCATTGCGAGCGCAGCGAAGCAATCCAGACTGTCACTGCGGAAAGACTCTGGATTGCTTCGCTGCGCTCGCAATGACGAATGGAGAGAGCGGCGCGCTCAAATCTCTCACCGTCTCCTGAGGTGGACGGACGGGAGAAACAGCACGTGACCCTACACTTCCCGTCGGCTCAAGAACGCCAGCCGCTCGAACAGATGCACGTCCTGCTCGTTCTTCAGCAGCGCGCCGTGCAGCGGCGGAATCAGCTTGCGCGGATCGCGTTCGCGCAGCTGCTCGACGCTCATGTCCTCGTTGAGCAGCAGCTTGAGCCAGTCGAGCAGCTCCGACGTCGACGGCTTCTTCTTCAGGCCGGGCACCTCGCGGACCTCGAAGAAGATGCGCAGTGCTTCCTCGACCAGGCGCTTCTTGATGCCGGGGAAGTGGACGTCGACGATGCGGCCCATCGTGTCGGCGTCGGGGAACTTGATGTAGTGGAAGAAGCAGCGGCGCAGGAAGGCGTCCGGCAGCTCCTTCTCGTTGTTGGAGGTGATCATCATGATCGGGCGCTGCTTCGCCTTGATCGTCTCGCCGGTCTCGTAGACATGGAATTCCATGCGGTCGAGCTCGAGCAGCAGGTCGTTGGGAAATTCGATGTCGGCCTTGTCGATCTCGTCGATCAGCAGCACCGGGCGCTGCTCCGCCGCGAAGGCGTCCCACAGCTTGCCGCGCTTGATGTAGTTCTTGATGTCCGAAACACGCGCGTCGCCGAGCTGGCTGTCGCGCAGGCGCGACACCGCGTCGTATTCGTAGAGACCCTGCTGCGCCTTGGTGGTGGACTTGATGTGCCAGGTCAGAAGCGGCGCGTTCAGCGCCTTCGCCACTTCCTCGGCCAGCACTGTCTTGCCGGTGCCGGGCTCGCCCTTGATGAGCAGCGGGCGCTCCAGCACGATCGAGGCATTGACGGCGACCTTGAGATCATCGGTCGCAACATAGTCCTTGGTGCCGGTAAATTTCATCGCGCGTCCTTGTTGGTCGTCGGCCCCGGCATTGCCGTGGTCCAACAAAAGGAACGGCCGCTCGTGGCGGCCGTTCCTGGTTCGGTCAGGCTTTCAGACCCGTTTTATCAGCGAAAGGATGACGAGCACAATCACCGCACCGACCGTGGCGTCAATGATGGCGCCCAGCGTGCCGGTCGCCAGCGCGATGCCGAGCTGCGGCAGCACCCAGCCCGCCACCAGCGCGCCGATGATGCCGACGACGATGTTGCCGATCAGCCCAAATCCCGCTCCGTGGACAATCTTGCCGGCAAGCCAGCCGGCGATCGCGCCAATGATGAGCGCTGCGAGAATACCCATTGCAAACGTCCCCAAAACAACCCTGAGAGGCGGTCAATTCTAGAGCAAAAAGCCCACCGGTCCAGCGTGCAGCGCCGATCTCCGCCCCTTGACGTCGGCCACCCGACGGGCAATCTGTCACCCATGTTCCTGCAATTCTTTACGTCTCTGCGCGATGCGCAGGTCCCCGTGACGCTGCGCGAATACCTCACGTTGATGGAGGCGCTCGACGCTGATCTGTCGGACTATTCGGTCGAGAATTTCTATTATCTGTCGCGCACCTCGCTGGTGAAGGACGAGCGCAACCTCGACAAGTTCGACCGCGTCTTCGGCACGGTGTTCAAGGGGCTGGAAAGCCTGCTCGACGCCATGGAGAAGGCGGAGATCCCCGAGGAGTGGCTGAAGAAGCTCGCCGAGAAATACCTCAGTGAGGACGAGAAGAAGCAGATCGAGGCCATGGGCTGGGACAAGCTCATGGAGACCTTGAAGAAGCGGCTCGAGGAGCAGAAGGGTCGGCACCAGGGCGGCTCGAAATGGATCGGCACCGCCGGCACTTCGCCGTTCGGCGCGCATGGTTACAATCCCGAAGGCGTTCGTATCGGCCAGGAGAAGAACCGCAACAACCGTGCCGTGAAGGTGTGGGACAAGCGCGAGTTCAAAGACCTCGACGGTAATGTCGAGCTCGGCATTCGCAACATCAAGGTGGCGCTGCGCCGCCTGCGCAAGTTCGCGCGCACCGGTGCGCCGGATGAGCTCGATCTCGACACCACCATCCGCGAGACCGCCAATCACGGCTATCTCGACGTCCACATGCGCCCTGAAAGGCGCAATGCGGTGAAGCTGCTGGTGTTCTTCGACATCGGCGGCTCCATGGATTCGCATATCGAGCAGGTCGAGGAGCTGTTCTCGGCGGCGAAGAGCGAGTTCAAGCACATGGAGTATTTCTACTTCCACAACTGCCTCTATGAAGGCGTGTGGAAGCAGAACAAGCGCCGCTTCACCGATCGCACGCCGACCTGGGATGTGCTGCATAAATATCCACACGACTACAAGGTCGTGTTCGTTGGCGACGCCTCGATGTCGCCTTACGAGATCATGGTGCCCGGCGGCTCGGTCGAGCACGTCAACGAGGAGCCCGGCTCGGTCTGGCTCGATCGCATCATCCGCACCTATCCGCATTCGGTGTGGCTCAACCCGGTTGCGCAGAAGCACTGGGACTATTCGGAATCGACTACCATCATCAAACGCATCTTCGCCAACCGCATGTTCCCGATCACGATCGAGGGACTTGAGGGAGCGATGAAGGAATTGACGCACTAGCTGCACGCGCGGCCGACAAGAGGGAGAGCTACATGCCCCAAAACATCACCCGCGGCATCCAGGCGCTGATCGACGAGGCCAATAGTGAGATCGAGACGCTCACCGCCAGGGACGCCATCGAGATCTCCAAGAACGGCGACGTCGTCATTGTCGACATCCGCGACCCCCGCGAGATCGAGCGCGACGGCCGTATCCCCGGCGCGTTCTCCTGTACGCGCGGCATGCTCGAATTCTGGATCGATCCGCAGAGCCCGTATGCGAAGCCGATCTTCCAGGAAGACAAGAAGTTCGTGTTCCACTGCGCCGGTGGCCTCCGCTCCGCGCTCGCGGCCAAGACCGCAAAGGACATGGGCCTCAAGCCCGTCGCCCACATCGCCGGCGGCTACGCGGCCTGGCGCGATGCAGGCGGCCCGACCGAGCAGTGGGAGCCGAAGAAGAAGGGGTGAGGAAAACACCTCCCTCACCACACACTCCGTCATGCCCGGGCTTGACCCGGGCATCCACGTCTTTGCTGCGACGAAGAACGTGGATGGCCGGGACAAGCCCGGCCATGACGACTGGAACAACTGCCGGAGCATGCAATGACCACCGACCCCCTCGTCTCCACCGAATGGCTCGCCGCCCACATCAACGATGCCAACGTCAAAGTGCTCGACGCCAGCTTCAAGCTGCCGGGCGTGCTGCCGCTGCCGAAGGATGACTATCTCGCCGCGCATCTGCCGGGCGCGGTGTTCTTCGACGTCGATGCGGTGTCTGACCATTCCAACCCCCTGCCGCACATGTATCCGAGCGCCGAGCAGTTCGGCCGCGATGTCGGCAATCTCGGCATCTCCAATGCCGATACCGTCGTGCTCTACGATGCCGGCGGCTGGGTCGCTGCGCCGCGCGCGTGGTGGATGTTTTTGGCGTTCGGCCACAGCAATGTGCGGATCCTCAATGGCGGCCTGAAGAAGTGGCGCGCCGAGGGGCATCCGGTCGAGAGCGGCGAGGTGAAGCCGAAGCCTGCAAGCTTCAAGGCGAGCTACGATCCGAAGCGCGTGCGCAGCATGCAGCAGCTGATCGCCAATGTCGAAAGCCGCGCCGAGCAGGTGATCGACGCCCGCGCCGCCGATCGCTTCGAAGGCCGCGTGCCCGAGCCGCGCGCGGGCATCCGCTCCGGTCACATCCCCGGTGCGCGCAACGTGCCTTACAATCAGCTGTTCGATGCCGCCGGCACGATGAAGCCGCTCGAGGAGCTTCGCGCCGCCTTCACCGGCGCCGGTGTCAAGCTCGATGCGCCGATCGTGACGAGCTGCGGCTCCGGCGTGTCGGCCGGCGTGCTGACGCTCGCGCTCTATCGCCTCGGGATTACCGACACCGCACTCTATGACGGCTCGTGGTCGGAATGGGGCCAGGAGAAAGGCCCGCCGATCGCGACAGGGCCGGCGTAAGGTCAGCGCGTGCGGGTGGCGGTCGTGGCGAGTGTCTGCTGCTGCTGCTGGCCGAACGGATCGAGTGATTGCTGTAACTGCTGAGGCGGCGGACGCCGCACGATGCGGTGACGCTTCTTGTGCGCGCGCGGCTTGCTCGCTTGCGTCGCGCTGCCGGCTTTGGACTTCGTCGGCGCGAGGTCGTTCAGCGCAGCCACCCTGGCTGCTGCAATGTCGCTCACGCGCGATGCCAGCGCCGGTGTCGCGGTTCGCGGCACGTCGGTGGCGCTCATCGCCGGGGCCGGCGTCGTGGTGGTGATGGAAGCACTCGTGTCGGCCAGGGTGAGTGTGTCGGCGGGCGCAGGAGCCGCAGCCTGGATCCTGGCTTGCTCGGGGGCTGGCGCCTCGGTGGCGGGCGCAGCCGGCTCTGCGGGCGACGCGACGGCGATCTGAGGCTCAGGCTGGACCTTGGCCTCGAGCGTCACTGCGGCCATCTGCTCGGGCCCGGTCTGGACCGCGGGCAGACCGATGCTCGGGACCTGGTCCTGCATTGCGGGCGCCGCCTCGTTGGCATCAGGTGCGACCGGCTCCACGCGGAGCGCCGCGAGCACCGGCTGGGCCGGCTCGGAGGCTTGCGCGAACACCTGCTCCTGCGGGCCGCTCCGCCAGGACGGGTTGCTGACATACTGCTCGTGGCTCGCCCGCAGCAGTGAGGCGGCTCCCAGGCCGAACACCAGGATGGAGGCAGACAGCAGGATCGCGGCAAGCAGGAAGCGAAAGCCGGGAAGCATTGACGGGTTACGAATTCCGCCCCGGCGGCTGGCCAGGGCCCACGAGCCATCTGAACGCGGTGACGATACCGATTGCCGCGTTCGCCACGCTGGATCCGAGCTCAAATCGGTGGCGAATCAGGCTGATTCGACCATATCGCAACGTCTCCGCGCCGTTCCGTAAAAATCGGGCTGATAACTCCGGCGATCTACGGCGCGATGCGATTTCCATCCCCGTGATGCAACGGAGCAACTGTGTGCGATTGCATCACAAATCGCTAAATCAGGCACAAATCAGCCTGCCATGTCTTGAATGTGCCGCTATCTTCGGTCATGTGGCCGTTAACGGCTCGGTCGGGGCCCGGGGGCTATACAAGAGCGATGATGATCAAACATTTTCTGACGATATGCGCTGCCGCAACAGTCGCTGCGGCGGGAACCTCGCTCGCACAGGCCCAGAGCTATCCGGTTCAGCAGGCGCCGAGCTACGGCGCTCCGGCCGAATATCGGCCCGGCGACCGCACCCCGAATTTCGACGCGCTGGAGGATGACGACGACGCGATGCCGCAGGCCTCGCTGCCGCCGCCGGGTCCGGCTGACGATCCGCGCTACGGCCGCCCGGCCGGCGCTCCCCCGGTCTATTCGGCTGTCCCGCCGCAGGGTCCGGTGATGTCGCCCGATGATCCGCGTTACGGCCGTCCGGCTGGCGCTCCGCCCGTCTATTCCGCCGCGCCGCCGCAGGGCCCGGTGATGTCACCCGATGATCCCCGCTACGGCCGCCCTGCCGGCCCGCCCGCGGTAATCTATGCCGACCGTCCGGGTCAGGCGCCCGCCAGTGATGGCATGCGTCCGCCGGAAGCCGTTGGTGGCCCGGCCGCGACCGGAGCGATGTCGCCGCAGCCCGGTGCCGGTGGCCGGCCGATGTCGGTGGCGTCACTGCCGCCCGAGGAGCAGCCTGACGCAGCACCGGCGCAGCTGGCGGCGAACCTGCGCCGCCAGGAAGTCGCGTTCCAGACCAAGGAGCCGGCTGGCACCATCGTGGTCGATACTCCGAACACCTACCTCTATTACGTCCTCGGCAATGGCCGTGCGATCCGCTACGGCGTCCGCGTCGGCCGCGACGGCTTCACCTGGACCGGCGTGCAGAAGATCACCCGCAAGGCCGAGTGGCCGGATTGGCATCCGCCGGTGGAAATGATCGAGCGCCAGCCCTATCTGCCGCGCTTCATGGCCGGCGGCGAAGGCAATCCGCTCGGTGCCCGCGCCATGTATCTTGGCTCGACCGTCTATCGCATCCACGGCACCAACCAGCCTTCGACGATCGGCAAGTTCGTCTCCTCCGGCTGTATCGGCATGCTGAATGAGGACGTCTCGGATCTGTTCGACCGCGCCAAGGTCGGGACCCGCGTGGTGGTGATGCAGGGTAGTCCGCCGCCGGGCACCGCGACTGCGTCGGCCGCGCCTGCGCCCGGTCCCGCTCCGATGGCCGCCCAGGCAGGTCCGGTCCCCGGCACGCAGCCGACGGTGGTGCCGCCGCTGCCCGCACCGGTCACCGTGCGCTAAGCGCTACGCGACAATTGAGATCGAGAAGGGCGTGCCATCGGCACGCCCTTCGTCGTTCGAGATCTGCGTCGCTTCAGGCGAGCTTGCGCGGCAGCTCATTACCCTCAGTGAAGGCGTCGATCGCCTCGACCATCTGGCCGTAATGGATACGCAGGCCGTCCTCGGTCGCGTAGCCGAGATGCGGCGTCAGCACGAGATTGTCGAGCTTGCGGAAGGGATGGTCGACCGGCAGCGGCTCGACCGAGAACACGTCGATGCCGGCGCCCGCGATCTTCCGTTGCTGCAAGGCTTCGAGCAGTGCCTGCTCGTCCACGATCGGCCCACGCGCAGTGTTGACGAGGAAGGCGGTCGGCTTCATCCGCGCGAGGTCCGCGCGGCTGACGAGGCCGCGTGAGCGGTCGCTCAGCACCACATGGATGGTGACGATATCGGCCTTGGCGAACAGCTCCTCCTTGGTGGCGTAGCCGACGCCGACCGCCGCGCACTTCTCCGGCGTGAGGTTGGGGCTCCAGGCGATCACGTTCATGCCGAATGTCTTGGCGATGCCGGCCATCTTGGTGCCGAGCTTGCCGAGGCCGACGATGCCGAGCGTGAGGCCCTCGATCTCGACGCCGGCAAAAGTCTGCCAGGGCTCGCCCGCATGCATGCGCGCATTCTCGCGGCCGATGCCGCGGGTCAGTTCCAGGATCAGGCCCATGGTGAGCGGCGCGGTCGGATCGCGGGAATATTGCGTGCCGCCGATGGCGACGCCGCGCGCCTTCGCGGCCTCGATGTCGATCGCGGCATTGCGCATTCCGGAGGTAAGCAGCAGCTTCAGCTTCGGCAACTTGTCGAACAGGCTCCTAGGGAACGCGGTGCGCTCACGCATCGCGCAGACGATCTCGAAATCGGCCAGCGCGCTGGCTGCGGCCTGCTCCGAGGCAAAGGGATGGCCGAACACGGTGACATCGACGCGGTCGGATAGTTTCGCCCAGTCGGGGACGTCGAGGGCGAGGTTGAAATAGTCGTCGAGAATTGCACAGCGCAGCCGCGTCATCAGCGTTCATCCATGGCGAGAGGTGGCGCGTCAGTCGGAGGGACGCCACCGTTGGAACCGGGCCATGGTTGCGCGCAATCATGCTTGCGTGCAAGCAGTCTGGGTCTTCAAAAATCCGTAGGCAAAATCCGAGAGAGAGCGGCGGCTCAGACCTTGCGGGGCTTCAGCCGGATCGGCGCATCCATGCCGTGCTTGGCGCGCCAGGCAGGGCCGGGGCCGCGCATGTAGTGCAGTTCGGGCCGGTAGGGGTTGAAGGCGGTGGCGAAGAAGCGCTTCCAGAAGCCTTTGATCTCCGAGACGAGCGCAGAGGTGCGGCCGGCTTGTGCCGGAACAGGAAGGGAATGGGTCTCGATCAGAGCCATGATGGGCCTCGCTGTGCTCCCCGTTCATTCTGAGCGGGTGGCGCTGTTGCCGCGCGAAACCGAGCTTTGGCCTGCTTTATTAAAAAATGGTTTCAATTGTCCGGATCGGGCTCCGGATGGTGTCTGCCCAGTATTCATCCGTGGTGAACGGAGGGAAAACATTGCCCTTTGGGGGCGGGATCGCTACATCGGCAGCAAGCAAATATCCTCAAATTGAAGGTTTCACGGGACCGATGGCGCGCCAATTTGTCTACTTCATGGACGGCCTGACCAAGAGCTACCCGACCCGCAAGGTGCTCGACAATATCCGCCTGAGCTTTTACCCGGACGCCAAGATCGGCGTTCTCGGCGTCAACGGCTCCGGTAAGTCGACCCTGCTCAAGATCATGGCGGGCCTGGACAAGGAGTACACCGGCGAGGCCTGGGTCGCCGAGGGCGCGCGCGTCGGCTATCTCGAGCAGGAGCCGCACCTCGATCCGAAGCTTTCCGTGCGCGAGAACGTCATGCTGGGCGTCGCCAAGCAGAAGGCCATCCTCGATCGCTACAATGAGCTGGCGATGAATTATTCCGAGGAGACCGCGGACGAGATGACCAAGCTGCAGGACGAGATCGAGGCCCAGGGCCTCTGGGATCTCGACAGCAAGGTCGACCAGGCCATGGACGCGCTGCGCTGCCCGCCCGACGATGCCGACGTCACGAAACTCTCCGGCGGTGAGCGCCGCCGCGTCGCGCTGTGCAAGCTGTTGCTCGACCAGCCCGAGCTGCTGCTGCTGGACGAACCGACCAACCATCTCGACGCCGAGTCGGTGTCGTGGCTCGAAGGCCATCTGCGCAGCTATCCCGGCGCGATCCTGATCGTCACCCACGATCGCTACTTCCTCGACAACGTCACGAGCTGGATCCTCGAGCTCGATCGCGGCAAGGGCATTCCCTACGAGGGCAACTACTCCTCCTGGCTGGTGCAGAAGCAGAAGCGGCTCGAGCAGGAAGGCCGCGAGGACGCCGCGCACCAGAAGACGATTGCACGCGAGCAGGAGTGGGTGGCCTCTTCGCCGAAGGCACGTCAGGCCAAGTCGAAGGCGCGCTACCAGCGCTATGAGGATCTGCTCAAGCAGGCGAGCGAGAAGCAGACCCAGACCGCGCAGATCATCATTCCCGTCGCCGAGCGGCTCGGCGCCAATGTCGTGGATTTCGAGGCCCTCAGCAAAGGCTATGGCGATCGCCTGCTGATCGACGATCTCACCTTCAAGCTGCCGCCCGGCGGCATCGTCGGCGTGATCGGGGCGAACGGCGCCGGCAAGACCACGTTGTTCAAGATGATCACCGAGCAGGAGCAGCCGGACAAGGGCACCATCACGGTCGGCGAGACCGTGCATCTCGGTTATGTCGACCAGTCGCGCGACGCGCTCGACGGCAGCAAGAACGTGTGGGAGGAGATCTCCGGCGGCAACGAGCTGATCCTGCTCGGCAAGAAGGAAGTGAACTCGCGCGGCTATTGCTCCTCGTTCAACTTCAAGGGCGCCGACCAGCAGAAGAAGGTCGGTGCGCTCTCCGGCGGTGAGCGCAACCGCGTCCATCTCGCCAAGATGCTGAAGTCGGGCGCCAACGTGCTGCTGCTCGACGAACCGACCAACGACCTCGACGTCGACACGCTGCGCGCGCTCGAAGAGGCGCTGGAGGATTTCGCCGGCTGCGCCGTCATCATCAGCCATGATCGCTGGTTCCTCGACCGCATCGCCACCCACATCCTGGCCTTCGAAGGCGACAGCCATGTCGAGTGGTTCGAAGGCAACTTCCAGGATTACGAAAAGGACAAGATGCGCCGGCTCGGCCAGGACAGCGTCATTCCGCACCGCGTGAAGTACAAGAAGCTGACGCGGTGACTGCGTGATGATGCGGCGGGCGCTCATCGCTGCGGTGATCGTGATCACCTGTGGCTGGTCGTCCGCCCAGGCCGCCGATGCAGCCTTCACGCAATTCATCGCCTCGCTCTGGCCGGAAGCGCAAGAGGCCGGCGTCTCGCGCGCGACGTTCGATCAACAGACGCGCGGGCTCGAGCCGGATTACAAGCTGCCTGATCTGATCCTGCCCGGGCGGCCCGCGACCGGCGCGCCATCGCAGGCCGAGTTCGTGCAGGTGCCGGCGGACTATGTCAGGGAAGGCTCGATTGCGAATCTCGCGGGCGAGGGGCAGCGGTTGCTGCAGAAATACAATGCCGCGCTGACGAAGATCGAGAAGAATTCCGGCGTGCCGGCCACCGTCATGCTCGCGATCTGGGGCCGCGAGACCGACTACGGCCGCTACACGCTGCCCTACGATCTTGTTCGCGTGCTGGCGACGCAGGCCTATGTCGGCCGGCGCAAGGACACCTATCGCAACGAGTTCATCCTCTCGCTGAAGATCCTCGGCGAGGGCGTGGTGACGCGCAAGGACATGCGCTCGTCCTGGGCCGGCGCCACCGGGCTCACGCAGTTCCTGCCGTCCGAATATTACAAGCACGGCGTCGATTTCGACGGCGACGGCCGCATCGACATCTGGCACTCGGTGCCGGATGCGCTGGCCTCGGCCGCGCAGCAGCTCGTCAACAAAGGCTGGCAGGGCGGTGTGCGCTGGGCCTATGAGGTGAAGGCGCCGGCGAAGGTCGACTGCACCACGGGCGTGCCCGAGGTGACGAAGCCGATCGGCCAATGGCTGCGTGAAGGCTTTGCGCCGGTGCGCGGCGAGCGGCTCAGCGCGGCCGAGCAGGCGCAGCCGGCATCACTGCTCCAGCCGGAGGGCATCTATGGTCCGGCGTTCCTGACCACGAAGAACTACTTCGTCATCAAGGAATACAATTTCTCCGATCTCTATGTGCTGTTCGTCGGTCATCTCAGCGACCGCATGACGAGCCCGCTCCCGTTCGCGACGCCGTGGTCCGCGTCGAAGCAATTGCGCACCAGGGACGTCGAGACGATGCAGCGCGGGCTGACGCGCGCCGGGCTCTATAGGGACAAGATCGACGGCAAGGCCGGCATGCAGACGCGCGCAGCTCTCGGCGCCTATCAGAAGTCGGCCGGGCTCAAGGTCGATTGCTGGCCGAGCGAAGAGGTGCTGCGTTCGATCCAGGCGGCGCGCTAACAAAGCCGCCAAAAAAGAAAAAGCCCGGCCGATGGTTGCGGCCGGGCTTCGATCGCGGCGCTCATGAGCGCCTTGCGATCAGATCAGTAGCAGACGCGAACCGGACGAACGGTCCAGCCATAGCCGTCCCAATAGCGCTGGCGCTGCCAGTAGCAGGGCGGGGGCGGCGGGCCGGGCTCGGCCACGTACACCGGCCCGCCGTAAGCGGGACGGCTCGACGCGATGGCGCCGCCGATGATCGCGCCGCCGAGCAGGCCGGCCGCGATGCCGACACCGACGCCGTCATGGGCCTGCGCGGACGGAGTGGCGGTCACCAGCGAACCGGCGACCGTCGCAACCGTGAGGGCGGCAACAATAGTCTTCTTCATGCTCTTGGCTCTCCTGGGAGATGGACGCACCTCGTTAGGCGCGGCCGGGTTTGAAAGGTTCACGCACACTCTGATGGAATTGGCCTTGCAGCTAGGAAGCGCGCAAATGGTCAATCCACGGTAAACGCACACAGAGCTGTGACGAGAAAAAGCGGTCTTTTTCGGGCCCGGAGATGAACGGCGCATCCATAGTGAACCGGCTCAACCCGGTCGACTGAATCGAACCGGTCTAACGCGCCTCAGCCACAGACTCGGACGCGGCGGATGCGCCAGGCGTAGCCGTCCCAGAAGCGCTGCTTCTGCCAGACACAGCCATCGCCGTAATAGTCGTCGGCGACGTAGCCGGGACCCGGTGCGTAATAACGGGGCGGATAGTAGCCGGGGCCGTAGCCCGGACCATACGCGTAGCCGGGACCGGGTCCGTAATAATACGGAGATGCTAGCGCGCCACCGACGATCGCGCCGCCGATGATCCCGGCGGCGACACCGGCAGCGACACCACGCTGTGCATGGGCCGGCATACCTGCAGCCAAAACCAAGGTGGCGGCGGCAGCGACCGCCATAAGCGACTTCTTCATTTGGGCGACCTTTCACAGCGAATGCGGAACTTCTTGCGGCCAAAGTTCCATACTTCGTTTGAACGATCAATGAACGGCGCATCGGCCGGGTGCGACCAATTGGTAGAAATGGCCGATTTCATGCCTGGGAGGCGAACATGAACATCCTGACCAATGCCCTGATCGCCGTCGCGGCCGTCGGCGTGGTCGGCTATGCCCTGATGAGCCATTTACAGAGCCGCGCCCCACGCCCGCGCGCCCGGGCAGGCGGCGACGGCGGAAGCGATACTTATTCAGATACCACGAATGAGGGCGTCTCGCTCGGAAGCTGGTTCTCCAGCGACAGTTCCGGAAGCTCAACCGACAGCGGAGGCTGCTCCACGAGCGATAGCGGCGGGGGTGGAGATTGCGGAGGCGGGAGCGATGGTGGGGGAGGCGGGAGCAGCGATTAGGCCCGATCAGACATCATCTTGATCCAGCGCAACTCTCTATTTTAGAGCCGTTCTAGGCCTGTTTCCGGGCCAGTTTGGAATAGCTTGAAATACCGGTTTTTCCTTTTGCATCCGGACGGCTCCTTAAATATCGATGATGGCGCATCACCGAAGGGCCTACCGCTTCCATGATCGTTTGTTCCTGTAACGTGCTGAGCGATGACGACATCCGCGCCGCCGTCGCCGAGTCCGACGATGCCGTGCGTCATGCCAAGCAGATCTATGGATGCCTCGGCTGCAGCGCCGAATGCGGCCGCTGCGCCCGCACCATCAAGACCATTATCGACGAAGCGCTCGGCCCCTGTGCCAAGTCGTGCTGCTCCGGCTGTCCGCACAGCCACACCGTGGCCGCCAATGACGAGGCGGCCCAGCCTGCCCAGTTCGCCCTCGCGGCCTGCTGAAAACTTCCGCAAATTTGGCTGAGCTTTCCCCGGCCGCGTCTCCGTAGCCGGTTGCCCTCGTTCGTAAACTCATTTAGAAGCGTTCTAAACTCGGTTTAGGGCCGATTTGGACTGCAAGAGCTGGAGTGAACCATGCAGGGCGACGCAAAAGTTATCGACTATCTCAACAAGGCGCTGCGTCACGAACTGACTGCGATCAACCAGTACTGGCTGCACTACCGCTTTCTCGACAATTGGGGTCTCCGCGACATGGCCAAGGTCTGGCGCAAAGAGTCCATCGAGGAGATGGAGCACGCCGACAAGCTCACTGAGCGGATTTTGTTCTTCGACGGCTTCCCGAACATGCAGGTGCTCGATCCCCTGCGCATCGGCCAGAACGTCAAGGAGATCATCGAGTGCGATCTCGCCGCCGAGATGAGCGCGCGGGCGCTCTACCAGGAAGCGGCGACCTACTGCCACAGCGTCAAGGACTACGTCACGCGCGACCTGTTCGAGAAGCTGATGAGCGACGAGGAGCATCACATCGACTTCCTCGAAACCCAGCTCGACCTGATCGGCCGCATCGGCCTCGAGCTCTACACCCAGAAGCACGTCGGCGGGCTCGAGGGCGAGGGGCACTAAGCTCCGGCGTCAGCCGCGCACTCCAGCGTCGTCCCGGCGAAGGCCGCGACGACGCTGTGATCTAGAGCTGCGTCTTGTAGCGCTCTTCCACGATCTCCTGGCTCTCCGGCTCGCCGAGGCTGGTCTGGTCGTGGATGACCTGGCTGATGCTCGGCATCACCGAGCGCTGCACCTTCTCCGGCGCCCAGAGCTTTGAGCGCATCAGCGCCTTGCCGCAGTGGAAATAAACTTCGCTGACAGCAACGCTCAGCACCGCGCGCGGCGGCTTGCCGAACTCGACCATCGAAGCGAGCAAATCCGGGTCGGCCGACAGCGCGCCGCGCCCGCCGACGCGCAGCGTCTCGTCGATGCCCGGCACGAAGAACAGCAGATGCACGAAGCCCGAGCCCTCGACGACGTTGCGGAAACTGTCGATGCGGTTGTTGCCGGCACGGTCGGGCATCAGTAGTTGATTGGGGCCGGCGACGTGGACGAAGCCGATGCTGCCGCCGCGCGGCGAGGCGTCGACGCTGCCGTCGGTGCCTGATGTCGCGAGCACGCAGAACGGCGACATCTCGATGAACTTCTTCGCATGCACGTCGATCGCGGGACGCGCCTTTGCGATCACGCGCGGGGTCGGCTTCGCATAGATGGTGGCGAGGTCTTCGGCGCAAAGGTCGGTCAACGGCATGCCTCCCAGATAAGTTCGGCGTCAAACTACCCGATCGGGCCATGTCCGCCAACGATATCTATCTTAAGACGTTAAACTGCGTCGGCGGGCACGAAGCAATTGATGATGATGGTGCCGCGGTGGTGGACGTACCACACCACGGCCTGGCCGACCGGATTGCCGCGATCGCGGATGATCGCGCGCTCGGGCACCTCCATCCATTGTCCCTCGATCGGCACCCAATACGTGCCTTTGCGCACGTCGTAGTCGGTGCGATGGCCATCGGAGATGTCGCAGCAAGGTACGCCGCTCGGCGCGATTACACTCTTGAACCAGGCGCGGATGTCGGGCGAAACGTTGTCGTACTGGCCGTTGTCGAACGCGAACGCGGCGCTCGTCATCGCGGCGAGCCAAACGCACAGCGCAAGCCTGTGCATGCGATCCTCCTCATCGCGTGTCGATTCGTATCGTTGACGCGATTAAGCCCGAGCCGTCGGCTCATTGCATGCTCAAATAATATGCGGCGCCGAGGCGCCGCATATCATGCGTTGCGATATCGGGGCAGCTCCGGCGATGCCTACATCGTGCGCTGCGGCGCGGTTTGCAGCAGTTGCCGAACCTGCTCGCTGTAGAATTTTGCGTTGCCGGTGGTGCCGTGGCCGCGCGTCTCGGTGGTTGCGGGGATGAGATACAGCTTGCCGTTCTTGACCCGCTTCACCGCAGCGTCCGTCACGCCGGTTTCGGGCGGGTTGCGCTCGTCGTCGGCGGAATTGACCAGCAACAGCGAGGCCTCGATTCCCTCCAGCTTTTCGGCGGCATTGTAGTCGTGCGAGGACTCCCACTGGTAGACGAAGTCGTTGGCATCCGCCGTGATCGGCGTCGCCAGCCGTTCGTCGACGATCTTGTCCGCCTTCGCCGCGGTCGGCGCCTGTTGCTGATAGGCGAGTGTGCCGCCGATGCTGGCGATGCCGTAGGCCGTGATGGCGTACTTCATCATGCGCGGCTGGCTGGCGTAATTGCCGCCATTGTAATCGGGATCGTTGCGGATGGTGTCCAGCATGATCCGCCGCATCATCCAGTTGCGCGACGCCATTTCGGTCGGCTGCGAGGCCATCGGCACCAGCGCGTCCATGTCCTTGGGATATGTCTCGCCCCACAGCCAGGTCTGCATTCCGCCCATGGAATTGCCGATCACGAGCCGCAGATGCTTGAGGCCGAGGCCTTCGGTTACGAGGCGATGCTGCGCCTCGACCATGTCGTCGTAATTGTATTTCGGGAAGCTCGTCTTCATGCCGTCGGACGGCTTTGACGATTTGCCGTGGCCGATCGCGTCGGGAATGATGATATAATATTTGGACGCATCGAGCGGCTGTCCGGCGCCGAACATCTCGCCGGCGAAGGCGGGTGTCAGCATGCTCGCGCCCGAGCCGCCGGTGCCGTGCAGCACCAGCACCGGTTGTCCGGTCGGTTCACCGACAGTGGTGTAATGCAGCTTCAGCTCCGGCATGACTTCGCCGGTGTGGAACTTGAAATCCCTGGCGACCCAATCGCCTTGTTTCGGCGCCGGATAGTCGGCGGCGAATACCGATGTCGAGATGGACAGCACAACGGCCGACAGCGCCGCGCAAGAAACTTTCATGTTTGTCTCCCAGATGTGCGGCTCATGGCTCGTGGCCGCGTTGCGCGCGATCTTATCAGCAGGCCGCCTGGGATCGAGAGCGGACCGCTGCTCACCCCCTGAAAAACATTTCCTCGATGTTGCGGCGCGCAAGTGGAATATTCGGACCCCTGTGACATGCGGCTGCATGCGATGTAGAATTTTGGCTTCTCCATCCGTCCTTGGATCAAATCGGGCTTCTACGGGAGAGACTGCATGTGCCGCAACATCAAGACGCTGTTCAATTTCGAGCCGCCCGCGACCGAGGACGAGATTCATGCCAGCGCGCTCCAGTTCGTGCGAAAGCTCTCCGGCTTCAACAAGCCGTCGCAGGCCAATGAGGCGGCATTCGACCGCGCGGTCGCCGAGGTCTCGGAGGCTGCGCGAAAACTGCTGACGTCGCTGCACACCCATGCACCGACGCGCGACCGCGAGGTCGAGGCGGAGAAAGCGAAGGAACGTTCGCGGCTGCGCTTCGGTTAGCGGTTCCGCCGGGCACGACCGTGATCTGGCTCACGGAAGCGATGCCCATCACGCGCGATGATGTTCGCCGGGGTTTTGACAACCCGGAGCACGATCATGAGCCGCCGCCTTATTCCACTGAAAGCAGGTGCCATCGTTTTCACGCTGTTGTGGACCGCGTGGATGATGTGGTGGAGCGGCTCGTTCTCGAGCGCGAATGTGGTGATCCTGGCCGTTTGCGGCGCAGCGGTGGGTTATCTCTGGTACCGCGCCATGCGCTGGCAATTCGAGCGCATGGGCATGCTGCCGCGGCGTGAGGATCAGGCGAAGTAGGCGCCTGCTGGTCCTAGTGGCCGTGCTTCTTCTTTTTCTTCTTTTTCTTGTGCGCGTCGCCTTCGGCATCGTCGCTCTCGGCGTCGTCGTCGGAGGACGCATCTTCAGCCTCGTGCACGGCGGCCTCTAACGCGGCGCGCTCCGCGGCCTCCTGCTCGCGCTGGCGGCGACGCTCGTCCCAGGCGTCGAACAACTGCTCGAGCCACGGCAGCACCTGCTCGATCGACGGCAATTGGCCGGGCGGACCGGCCTCGCCGCGCGGGCCTTGAGGGCCGGCGGGGCCTTGCGGACCCACGGCGCCCTGCGGTCCGGCTGTGCCACGCGCACCGGCTTCGCCCGGCTTGCCCGGCAGACCGGCCTTGCCCTGCGCTCCGGCCTTTCCGGCCGGTCCCGGCTTGCCCTGCGGTCCCGGCTTGCCGCGTGCGCCGTCGGGGCCCCGCTTGCCCGGATGACCCTGCGGCCCCGGCCGTCCCGGCTCGCCCTGCCGTCCGCGCGGACCCTGAGATCCCTGCCGTCGCTGATCGTCTGCCACGCCGCTGCTCCTTCTGCGCACGCAAGCTACTTAGCGGCGTTTGACGACAGCAGCAATTCCGCCCTCGCATGATGCCGGGCTTGATTAACATCAATCGGCCCGACGGGGCACGGCCCCACGCGTCAATCGTGATACGCCGGGACCTCGATGCCGGAGGCCGCGTACAGCCTGATCTTATTGCGCAGCGTGCGCACCGACAGGCCGAGCACGCGCGAGGCGCGCGTGCGGTTGCCGTCGCAGCGTGCGAGCGTCTGGAGCACGAGCTCACGCTCGACCTCGCCGACGGTCGCGCCAATCAACAATGGAACGATCTCGTTGGGTGCAAGGAATTGCGCGCCCTGCTCGGGCGCCGCGACGTGAACAGTGGTCATCAACATACTCCCCGATCAACGCCCGCTTCCATCGTTGGAAGCGGATCGAGAACAACGACCCCCAAGCCGTAGATCTACGGTGGCCGGGTTTGGTTAATGAAAGGTTAATCGCGCGCCATCGCACGAATTGACCTTGGGAATGCCGCCGCGCCGCCGCGATTGGCACGAGATGCATAGCGATGCGGACCGATCTCGCCTCTCACACTGTGCGATATCCGCCGTCCACCATCACGATTGTTCCCGTGACGTAGGACGACAGGTCCGAGGCGAGGAAGATCGCGGGGCCGACGATGTCCTCGGGCTTGCCGGCGCGCGCCAGCGGAGTGTGATCGACGAAGGCCTGCACCAGCGCGGGATTGGTGGCGCGTACATTGGCGTTGAGATTGGTCTCGATGAAGCCCGGCCCGATCGCGTTGACGCGCACGCCCTCCTTGCCGAGCTCGACCGCGAGCGCCTTGGTGAAGCCGAGCACGCCATGCTTCGAGGTCGTGTACGCCGCCGAGCTTGGCGTGCGCAGATGCACGAAAGACTGGATCGAGCCGATATTGACAATGCGGCCCTTGCTCGCGCGCAACGGCGCGAGAAAGGCCTGCGTCGTATTGAAGACGCCGTTGAGGTTGAGCGAGATGATGTCGTTCCAGTCCTTCGCCACCGTTTCCGTCTCGGCCGTGAAGGGGTTGCGGCGGGTGATGCCGGCATTGTTGACGAGGATCGAGACCTGCCCGACCCTGTCGGCGACGGTCTTTGCCAGCGCAAAGCAATCGTCGCGCCTGGTGACGTCGAGCGCAAAGCTCTCGGCCTTGCCGCCGGCCTTGCGGATCTCTTGGGCCGCCTCCGCGACCGTTTCGGCATTGACGTCGAGCAGCACGACCTGCGCACCCTCGCGCGCATAGCCGGCGGCGATCGCCCGGCCGATGCCGGAACCCGCGCCCGTGACGACAGCGATGTGGTTTGCAAGCAATGCCATGACATTTTCCTCCCGGATTCGTTTCTAAGTTTCATGAAAGGCTAACTCGAAATTAAGGGGTCGGAAACGGCCGCCTTGGCATACTGATTTCCATTGCTAAACGTTGCGCGCATGATGGAACGACTTGAATCCTGGAAATTGGCGCTCGAGCGCCTGCGGTCGGCGGAATTCGCCGACTGGGTCGAGGCAGGGCGGCTGGTGGCCGAGATCGTGCGGATGAGCAGCGATGCCACGCTGCGGCAGGCCGCCGAGCAGGCGCTGCCTGTGCTGCGCCAGGCCGCGGACAATGACGATCATGGTGTCACGCTGGCGGCCCGGCGCCGCCTAGGCGTGATCCTCGATGTCGTCCATGATCTGACCGCGCCGCGCTTCGGCCGCCGCAACGCGGCGCCGAAGAAACTGTCCAGCGAGGATCGCGCGCGCAAGATGCTGGGCCTGCCGCTCGCGGTGCAGCTCACCTGCGACGACATCAACCAGGCCTATCGCCGCGCCGCCAAGGGCATACATCCCGACCAGGGCGGCAGCGCGCAGGCCTTCATCGACCTTTCCACCGCGCGCGACGTTTTGATTCATCCCGGCGCGCACAAGGACGCGTGAGGGCGCCTCAGCTCTTGTTGACGCAGCTCGGATAGGGCGCGGCTTCGCCCGGCGTGATCGGGCAGAGGTCGATCGGGCCCAGATCGCGCAGGCGGGCTTCCCAGCGGTCGTCGTTGACCGGCGGCTCGTCGCTTTCGGGGCCGCGCTCGGCCCATTGGACGGTGTAATAATCGGTCGCGCCCTTGAGCGTGATCAGCAGCGCGGTTTCGCTGTGCCGCGTCGGGCCGCTGTCGATGCGGCCGCATCCGATCACGGCAACAAAGCCCTCGAAGCGGCCGAACGTGGTGGCGCCCAGCGGCCTGGCGGCAAAGCTGTCGGGACAGGCCGTCTTGAACCCGCCTGCGATTGTGCCTGCGAAGATCTGCGGCGATGCGCCTGGCGTCAGCGTCATGCCCTTCTCGCCGGTGACTGTGATCATCTGCGTCCAGCGCTCGGGCGTCTCGCCCTTGAGCACGGCTTCGCGGATGTAGTGGCCGCCCTTGGTGTTCTCGAACACTGCAGCGAAAGTCGACGGCATCGCGAAGCTGACGAGCTGGCTGAAGATCGGCGAGATCACGCGAAGGGATTGCGGAGCCTGCGCCTGCGCCGTTGCGGCGAGCAGGAGCGATGCGGTGAGAGCGGCTAGCATCATCGTCCGTGCGCGCATCGGCCTGCTCCAAAAATCCGGGTTAAAAAAACGACCGGGCAAGGATGCTGGCATCGCATCCTTGCCCGGCCCTTGTCGTCCGCCGATCGAATTCTTACCAGCTGCAGTGACCGGCCTTCAACGCGTGATCCTTCAGGGCGAGCGGACTGGCGGACCGGCTCAGAGCGTGCAGCGGCGCTCGGCGCGCAGCTTGATCTGGAGCTCGGAGGCGGCCGTGAAGGTCGGGACCGGCTTGCTGACGACCTTGTAGGTCGAGGCGCCCCACTGGAACGGCTTGTAGCGGAGATCTTCGTTCCAGACCTGGCAGATGCCGGTGTTGTCCCAGCGGATCACGTAATAGCCGACCGCAGCGGAGGCCGGCACGGCAAACACGGAGGTGGCGATGCCGGCAACGGCACAGAGGGCGAGAACGCGACGCATGCAAAATCTCCTGATGGGGAAGTGTGACCTGAAAATTCGTGCGGTAAAAGCAGGTCCTTTGCAAGCCGAGGAGCGGCCGTTCACGGATATGTCAGATGGAGTCGTGCACTTGGTTCGGCCGAGTGCCCGGCAAGACACACGCGCTTAGCATGGCTCACTTCGCCAGCGAGGCCACCGCCTCGATCTCGATCAGCATCTTTGGATCGGGCAGGGCCTGCACCACGCAGGTGGTGCGTGCAGGAAAAGGCGGCGGGCCGAACGCGCCGGCATAGAGCGCATTCATCGCGGCAACGTCTGAGGCGCGGGTCAAGAGCACGTTGACCTTGGCGAGGTCGCGCGTCGTGACGCCGGCCTCGTCGAGCACGCGCTTGATGTTGACGACGACATTGGCGAACTGCGCCTCGAAGCCGTCGGGCAGCGCACCGTTGGCGTCGAAGCCGGGAATGCCGGAGACGAACAGCAGGTCGCCGACGCGGGTCGCGAACGAGAGCGGCGGCGCCTTGACGTGCGGCGGGGGCGCGAAATGCTGGATCGGCATGGGGATCTCGGATGTAACATTGATGGCGTTCGCAGCAAGCGTAGCGGCATGCGGGGCCTGCTCCAACAGGAAACGCGAAAACAACCCCATGCACAGTAGAAATGATTGGCGGAATTGGAATTCGGGAAGGAAGAAATATCGCTTGACCCGTCGGGCAAAACACCGGCAGGATGGCATGGTGGCGATCATGCCCGAGAGGCCGGAATCCATCCACCAGTCATTGCGAGCGCTGCGAAGCAATCCAGACTGCCTCCGCGGAAAGATTCTGGATTGCTTCGCTCCGCTCGCAATGACGGAGGATGAGGACCTTCCGCGAGTCCAGTCGCCACCGCACTTGCAGAAACTCCCCCCATCATTTTGCCGCCGCGATCGATCGGATAGATTGCAGCATCTGATTCGCATTCCCCTTGAAAAATAGCCCCCGGAGACGCCCCATGAAGATTGCTTCCACCTTGCGTGCCGCGCTCGTCGCCATTGCCGCGCTGGCCGGCCTCTCGACCGCGGCGCAGGCCGATGGCGGCACCGTGGTGCTGACGATCTACAAGGCGGGCTGGTTCATCGGCGGTTCTGGCGGGAGCGGCGTGCTGAACTTCCGCGGCCGCTCCTATTCGCTCTCGACCGGCGGGCTCGATTACGGGCTCGTGTTCGGCGGCTCCAAGACCGTGCTGCGCGGCCGCGTCTCCAACATCAACCGTCCCTCCGATGTCGCCGGCGTCTACGGCGCCGCCGGTGCCGGCCTCGCCGTCGGCCGCGGCGCCCGCGCCATCGTGCTGACCAACCAGAAGGGCGCGGTGCTGGAGCTGTCGGGCTACCAGACCGGCCTGATGGCGAACGCGGATCTGAGCGGGCTTGCGATTACGATGCGGTAACAGACGGTGCCGTAGGACTCGGTGCCGTAGGGTGGGCAAAGGCGCGCAAGCGCCGTGCCCACCATCGGTGTCTGCGACATACGAAAAAGTTGGTGGGCACGCTTCCGCTTTGCCCACCCTACAGGACCTGCGGACTACGCGCTCACCATCGCATGAACCCGCTCGCAATGCGCGACGAGGTTGTTCTGCGCATCGACGAACGCCTTCAGCGGCGTCGGGATCGGAAAATAATAGATGTTCGCGATGAAGCCGTAGATGCCGGCATCACAGCTGGTCGGCCGCTCGCCATCGACGAAACCGTTCGCGGGCACGATCTCGGCCAGCACCTGCAAGTCAGCCAGCCCTCGCGCGTAGGCCTGCTCGGGCGTGTAGCGGCCGATGCCCTGGTAGTGATAGCGCTGCGCGTTGTAGGCCTTCGCCTTCTCGAAGCCGGCGGCATCGATCTGCGGATGCTGGGCGATGAAGCCGTCGCGAAACGCGGGATAATAACGCTCGTCCTTCCAGCGCGAATAGGACATCACCCAGTAGAGATCGTCGAGCATGCGTGTGACGAGATGATGGGTTCGGCGCTGCGCAGGCGACAGCGCGGCATCGATGGTCAGATGATACTTCGCGATCGCATGCGCGATGATCGTCTCGCTGTCGCCGATGGTCTCGCCGTCATCGACGACATAAGGCAGCTGCCCGCGCGGTGCGGTGGAGGCATCGAACACGTGCTCGTGCACGAACGGCACGCCGGCGAGCTTCAGGAAGGCATAGACCTTGAGCCCATAGCCGTTGTTGTCGGCGACGCCGAACAGTTGCGGGTAGGAATAGAGGGTCAACATGGTGGCTCCGTTTATTCGCGGGCCGGTTCGTCCGCCCGTGTGCCGGTGATGTTCGCCTGTGCGCGCTTGCTGGCGCGGATCATCAAGAACGATCCTGATGTGCCCGGCAGCCGCCAGCGACCGTCGATCTCGGTCGCCTCTCCGTTCATGATGCCGTCGTACTGGACAATGTCGAAGCCGTAACCCGGCGGCTCGTAGCGCTTGACAAAGGACACGACGCTGCCGGCGCGATGGCCCGTGATCGAGGCGCTGTGGGTGCGCAAGGGGCAGCGCGGATTCGAGCAGGGTTCGGTGACGTGGCCTTCGATCGCGCCGTCGGCCTCGACCAGCGTCGCCGTGAAGGTGACCATTCCCGCGCCGGGTTGGATGTAAGTGCCGTCCCAGACACCGGAGAGATCGTCGCTCACAGCAGTGGCTTCCTCGACATGATGAGCGCCGGTTGAGGCCCGGCTGTTCCGTCCCACGTTCTTCCGCTCCAAGTCGTATCGCCGCCGTCACGCCCTTGCAATAGTCCGCACGCGACGTCGATCGATCGGAGGATGCCCGGTATCAACCGTTCGGCGGGCGGAATTTGGAGAGGCAATCGCTGTAGCACTGTGGCCGGAAGCTGGTACATTGATGCTGATTTCCTCACCCCGTCGCGAGAGCTGCGCATGCTCGACAGTTTCGTATGGCCCGAGCCTGACGGGGCTCCCGACGAGATACTGTTCCGCAACGTCCGCGAACACGGCTGTCATCTGATGGGCATCGCCGCTGAGGCGCAGGCCCCGGCTTATGTTTTCTCGATCGGTCTCTACCTCAATTACGCGCACGCCGAACTGGTCTTGTTCGGGCTCGACCCAACAGACGCTTGCGCTGTTATCAACGCCGTTCGCGACCGCGCTGCTGCGGGACAGCGCTACGTCGCCGGCGACGTCTGCGACGACCTTCCGCTCGATCGGAAGGTCTGCTTCGTCGAGGTGCCGCTCGAGGTCTACGATGCCTATCTGGGCACGGCGATCTGGTTCTATGCAAAGCTGCCGCGGCCGTTTCCCTGCCTCCAGATCGTGTGGCCGGATCAGGACGGGCGGTTTCCATGGGAGGCTGGATGCGATGCGCGGCTGAAGGATCATCAGCCGCTGTTGCGGCCGCTTTCGTGAGAGGCTGATCCAGCGTGGTCGCAAAAGGTGCCGTAGGGTGGGCAAAGGCGCGCAAGCGCCGTGCCCACCATCGGTGTCAGTGGTACGCGAGAAAGTTGGTGGGCACGCTTCCGCTTTGCCCACCCTACGAGACTTGCAATAATCCGCGCGCGACGTCGATTAATCGGAGGATGCCCGGCATCAACGGTTTGGCGGAGGCCAGGCAACCTCTCGGGATCGAAAAAAGTGCTGTTCCGCCTGTCGGATCACCGGCCGCGCGTTCGTCCTTCGAGCGACGGCGCGCGCGTGCGCGTCCGGTTTCGCAGAAGGATATCCGCACATGACGTCCATCACGCCGTTTCTCTGGTTCGACAACAACGTTCCGGAGGCCGTCGCCTTCTACAAATCGGTGTTCCCCAACGCCAAAGTCGAGGCCGTGAGCGACTTCATGGCGGTGTTCGAGCTGGAAGGGCAGCGCGTCAACGCGCTCAACGGCGGGCCGCAGCACCGCTTCAACGAGGCGGTGTCGTTCTTCATCAGCGTGGAGACGCAAGGCGAGGTGGACTATTTCTGGAGCCGCCTCACCGCCGACGGCGGTGCGGAATCCAAATGCGGCTGGCTCAAGGATAAATTTGGGCTCTCCTGGCAGGTGGTTCCGACAGCGCTTGGCCGCTATCTCGGCGACCCCGACCGGACCAAGGCCAACCGCGTCATGCAGGCCATGATGGGGATGAAGAAGATCGTGGTTGCCGATCTGGACAAGGCGTATGCAGGGTGAGGGCTGACGGTGCGGTAGGGTGGGCAAAGGCGCGCTCTTCGCGCGCCGTGCCCACCGCTCTGCCGGATTGGTGGAGAGATGGTGGGCACGGCGCAAGGGCGCCTTTGCCCACCCTACGAAGCCGGCGATCCGCTTCGCCAACTCGCCTTTGAATCGCTATACTGCCGACCATCGGCTGAATGGTGATCTCATGGCAAACGAATTGGCAGGCAAGGTTGCCGCCGTGACCGGGGCAGCCTCGGGCATCGGGTTGGCGAGTGCCGAGGCGATGCTGGCCGCGGGCGCGCGGGTGGTGATGGTCGATCGCGACGAGGCCGCGCTGAAGGCGGTTGGCAACAAGCATGGCGACGCGGTGATCCCGCTGGTCGTCGACCTCCTGGATCCCAAAGACTGCGCAACGCTGCTGCCGCGCGTTCTGGAGACGGCAGGGCAGCTCGACATCCTGCATGCAAATGCGGGCACCTATGTCGGTGGCGATCTGGTCGATGCCGACAATATGGCGATTGACCGGATGCTGAACCTCAATGTCAACGTCGTGATGAAGAACGTGCACGACGTGCTGCCGCACATGATCGCGCGCCGGACCGGCGACATCATCGTCACGAGTTCTCTTGCCGCGCATTTTCCGACGCCGTGGGAGCCGGTCTATGCGTCGTCCAAATGGGCGATCAACTGCTTTGTCCAGACGGTGCGGCGCCAGGTCTTCAAGCACGGCATTCGCGTCGGCTCGATCTCGCCCGGCCCGGTCGTCACCTCGCTGCTCGCGGACTGGCCACCCGAGAAGCTGCAGGAAGCCAGGGACTCCGGCAGCCTGCTGGAGGCCAGCCAAGTGGCTGACGTGGTGATGTTCATGCTGACCCGGCCGCGCGGCATGACCATTCGTGACGTGGTCATGCTGCCAACCAATTTCGATCTTTAGGGCGCTTGCTCTCGTAGGGTGGGCAAAGGCGCGCGCTTCGCGCGCCGTGCCCACCATTCTGCCGGGTTTGTGGAAAGATGGTGGGCACGGCGCAAGAACGCCTTTGCCCACCCTACGCAGCGATCCAAGCCATCAGCTCGTCGATGCCGCTGTGAAAACCGTCAGCTCCGCCTCGAACGCGCGGCGGAAGGCTGGACGTGCTTCGCCGCGGGCAACATAGGACGTGAGGTTCGGATAGTCGCCGCGGATATGCGAGGCATTCAGCCTGCGCAGCACGGTCACCATCAGGAGATCGCCGGCGCTGAACACGCCGTCGAGCCAGTCGCCGTCGCCGAGTCGGACCGACAATTCGCCGAGCCGGGCACGGACGCGATGGTTGAGGACAGTCAGGCGCTCGTCATACCAGCTCTTGTCGCGTTCAAGCAGCATCGCCATTCCAAGCTCGACGATCGGCGGCTCCAGGGTGTTGAGCGCGGCAAACATCCACGCGATGGCGCGCGCCCTGGCGTTCGGCTCGGTCGGCAGCAGCCCGTCATGACGCTCGGCGATATAGAGCACGATCGCGCCGGTCTCGAACAGGGTGAGATCGCCGTCCTCGAAGGTCGGGATTTGCCCGAACGGATGCAGCGCAAGATGCGCCGGCTGCTTCATGGCCTCGAACGACACCAGACGAACGTTGTAGGGCTGGCCGACCTCCTCGAGTGCCCAGCGCACCCGCATGTCGCGCGCGTGTCCCCTGCCGCGGTCGGGTGAGTTTGCGAAGGCGGTGATGGTGGGGGGCAATTGAGGTCTCCGTGTTGATCAGGTCGGTGTGCAGAGGACGAACGACTGGTGCGGATTCCGACAGTCTCGTAGGGTGGGCAAAGGCGCGCCGTTCGCGAGCCGTGCCCACCGTTCTAGCGGATTGGTGGAGAGATGGTGGGCACGGCGCAGGGGCGCCTTTGCCCACCCTACGGCACTGCGTCTGGGGCGCTATTGATTAGCCACCCTCCGCAGCGATCCACTCCGCCAGCTCCCGCCACGGCTCCAGCGTCCAATGCCCGGACGCCGCACCGGACGGCGAAGGCAACACAAAAATCTCCGGCAAGCTCTCATCGCGCGGCTGCCGCCCGAGCGCAATCCCGCTCGACGGCCTGCCATAAAACAAGCTCGCCGCCTTCTTGCTCGTGAACGCAATCGTCCGCGGCCGATACTTGTCGATCTTGGTCCTGAACCCCGGCACGTCGATTGCTTCAGCCGCGATCTGATGATCCATCCCAGCGCCCGACTTGGAAAGGTCGGTGAAGCCGATCCCGAGTTCGGTCAGCGCGGCGAACTCGCCCGGCTGATAGCGCCGCGGCGTGATCCCGGCCTCATGGATCGCGCGCCAGAAGCGGTTGCCGGGATGGGCGTAATAGTGCCCGAGTTCGGCCGAACGCGTGCTGGCGGCGGTGCCGACGAAGACGAGGCGCAGGTTGGGACAGAGCTGGTCGGGAAGGCGGGTGCGGATGGAGCTTGGCAAATCAATCGTCCGCAGTGACATAGTCAGCGAGACCATCGGCGATATTCGGCGCGACCGTCAATCCCGAATGTCGCTTCACTTGCCCATACTTGCTACTCTTCACATTTTCCGGAAATGCTTCCAACGACCTTTCTGTCGACAAGCATCTCGCCCGCCCGGCCAAGCTTCTGCACCTCCTCAAGAGTCAATCCACCTTTGATTTCAAAAGAGATATCCCTGATAGTGACGATCAAGCGATCGCAGTCTTGTCTGTACAGAGACATCTGGTCGCCTCTTGTGTGTTGCTGTAGCGAATTGACTGGGCCGTCCGCCGATGCGCCAATTTGCGCCGCGTCAGGTGTGATAAACTGCGTGCGGACGGACACGCCGTGTGTCGAAGAATATGCGGCGACCTCTCCCAACTGAAAGTCTTCGTTAAACGAAATCCGTTTGGGCGGCTGAGGCAACGGTGATGGAAGAGTCAGAACTACAGGCGGCGATTTTTGGCTCTCCCTGAAGAGACCAAGAAAATCGTTGATCGAATTGGTGAACGAGCCGACTCCCGCAACCACCGTCGCAAATATTGTTATCGCGGCGACTAAGGGGCGGTTCTTGAGCCTTCGTGTCCATTGTTCGACCAATGAGCCTTCACCATCGTTTCCCATTGTCTCGCTCCAAATCTCAAGGTGCTTGAAACAAAAGTCCTGTTGGAAAGTATAATCTACCTTAGATAGAATATGTCGCGTTGAGTCGTTGGTGTCCAGCGGATAAAAAGAAGCCGGGCAATAGCCCGGCTTCTTATGGACGTGTGTGTCTTGAAAGGGATGACTCAGAGCACCCGATTGCTCTCCTTCACCTTCTCCGCATCCAGATACACGCTTGAGCCCATCTCCTTGAACTTCGCGCTCATCTGCTTCATGCCGTCCTCGGCGGTGCCGCTCAAGGACATGCCGACCGAGTTCGGGTCATTCAGCGTTGCCGCGTAATCGCGGACGTCCTGGGTGATCTTCATCGAGCAGAACTTTGGGCCGCACATCGAGCAGAAATGCGCGACCTTGTGGGCTTCCTTCGGCAGGGTCTCGTCGTGGAAGTTCTTGGCGGTATCAGGATCGAGGCCGAGGTTGAACTGGTCGCTCCAGCGGAAGTCGAAACGGGCGCGGGAGAGGGCGTCGTCGCGCAATTGGGCGGCCGGGTGGCCCTTGGCGAGATCGGAAGCGTGGGCGGCGATCTTGTAGGTGATGACGCCGACCTTGACGTCGTTGCGATCGGGCAGGCCGAGATGCTCCTTCGGCGTGACGTAGCAGAGCATGGCGCAGCCGAACCAGCCGATCATGGCCGCACCGATGCCCGACGTGATGTGATCGTAGCCCGGCGCGATGTCGGTGGTCAGCGGTCCGAGGGTGTAGAACGGCGCTTCGCCGCACTCCTTGAGCTGCTTGTCCATGTTGATCTTGATCTTGTGCATCGGCACGTGGCCGGGGCCTTCGATCATGACCTGGCAGCCCTTGTCCCACGCGATTTTTGTCAATTCGCCGAGCGTCTCGAGTTCGGCAAACTGCGCGCGGTCGTTCGCGTCGGCGATCGAGCCCGGACGCAGGCCGTCGCCGAGCGAGAACGAGACGTCATACTTGCGCATGAGGTCGCAGATCTCGTCGAAATGGGTATAGAGGAAGCTTTCCTTGTGATGCGCGAGGCACCACTTCGCCATGATCGAGCCGCCGCGCGAGACGATGCCGGTGACGCGGTTGGCGGTGAGGTGGATGTATTGCAGGCGCACGCCGGCGTGGATGGTGAAATAGTCGACGCCCTGCTCGCACTGCTCGATCAGCGTGTCCTTGTAGAGCTCCCAGGTCAGCTGCACCGGATCGCCGTTGCACTTCTCCAGCGCCTGATAAATCGGAACGGTGCCGATCGGCACCGGCGAATTGCGCAGGATCCACTCGCGCGTGGTGTGGATGTTGCGGCCGGTGGAGAGGTCCATCACGGTGTCGGCGCCCCAGCGGATCGCCCACACCATCTTCTCGACCTCTTCCTCGACCGACGACGTCACCGCCGAGTTGCCGATATTGGCGTTGATCTTGGTGAGGAAGTTGCGGCCGATGATCATCGGCTCGAGCTCTGAGTGGTTGATGTTGCAGGGGATGATGGCGCGGCCGCGTGCGATCTCGCTGCGCACGAACTCCGGGGTGATGAAGGCGGGGACTTCGGCGCCAAAGCTCTCGCCGTCAGCAAGGGCTGCCTCGGCGCGCTCGAGCTGCTCTTTGCGGCCGAGATTTTCGCGCGCGGCGACGTAGATCATCTCCTTGGTGATGATGCCGGCGCGGGCGAATTCGAGCTGGGTGATCTTGTGGCCGTCGAGGCCGCGCAGCGGCTGGTGATAGGCGGCGAAGGAGCGCGCGGCCTTGTCGGTGGAGACGCTGCCATTGTCCTCCGGCTTGATCTGCCGTCCCGCATATTCCTCGACGCCGCCGCGCTCCAGCACCCACTGCTTGCGGCCGCGGGCCAGACCGGCGTTGACGTCGATGGTGACGGATGGGTCGGTGTAGGGGCCCGAGGTGTCGTACACCGGCAGGTTCGGCTCGCCGGCGCCTTCGGACAGGATGATCTCGCGCAACGGCACGCGCAGGTCGGGCGCGGCATCCGGCGAGGCGAAGATCTTTCGCGACGAGGGCAGCGGGCCGGTGGTGACGGCGGGAACGGTCTTGTCGGGATTGGAGCGGATGTTCATGGGGTCCTCCGGTTTAATTTCGGTGCGCGTGCGTTTGAGCGACGGCGGTGAATTCTTGCTCCGTCATTGCGATGAGCTCTTGCGACGAAGCAATCCAGACTGCATCCGTGGAGGGATTCTGGATTGCTTCGCTTCGCTCGCAATGACGGGTGGTGAGAGTGGGGCCATCACGCAGCCTCCCTGGCCAGGCCGAGCCACTGCCGCACGCGGGCATCCGGGTCGGCATTTTGGGTGACGTCGCTGACGACGGCGATGGAGTCGGCCCCTGCGGCAAAGATCTCCGCGGCGTGCTCGAACTTGATGCCGCCGATCGCGACCAGCGGGATGTGGCCTAAGCGCTTCTTCCATTCCGTGATCTTCGGAATGCCCTGCGGTGCGAAGCGCATCGATTTGAGCGTGGTGAAGAAGATCGGGCCGAGCGCGACGTAATCGGGTTTTGCCGCGAGCGCGGCTTCAAGCTCCGCCTCGTCATGCGTGGAGACGCCGAGCGACAGGCCGGCCTCGCGGATCGCCTTGAGGTCGGCGTCGGCCAAATCCTCCTGGCCGAGATGCAGATATTTTGCACCGGCGACGATCGCGGCGCGCCAATAGTCGTTCACGACCAGCCTGGCCTGACTGCCCTTGGTGATCGCCAGCGCGTCGGTGACGACCTGCAGCGCGTCGGCGTCGTTGAGGTCTTTCGCGCGCAGCTGAATGGTGCCGACGCCGAGCCTGGTCAGGCGCTCGACCCATTTGAGGCTGTCGACGACGGGGTAAAATAGATCAGGATACGCGTTGCGATCAGGATACGGCATGCCAGAACGGGGTCCCAACGACAGGGGTGGAGGGGGAGGCGAAGTCGCGGGCGTTCATCAGCCCGGCTTCGTAAGCGGTGCGGCCGGCCTCACAGCCGAGGCGGAAGGCCTTGGCCATGGCGACGGGATCAGCGGCCTTTGCGATCGCCGTGTTGAGCAGCACGGCGTCGTAGCCGAGCTCGAGCGCCTCGGCCGCGTGCGAGGGCGCGCCGATGCCGGCATCGACCACCAGCGTGATATCGGGCAGCCGCTCGCGCATCAGCTTGAGTGCGTCGCGGTTGGTGATGCCTTTCGCGCTGCCGATCGGGGCGGCCCACGGCATCACCACCTTGCAGCCGGCATCGACCAGGCGGTTGGCGACCGAGAGATCCTCGGTGCAATAGGGGAACACCTCAAAGCCGTCCTTGATCAGGATGGTGGCGGCTTCGACCAGGCCGACGACGTCGGGCTGCAGCGTGTCGTTGTCGGCGATGACCTCGAGCTTGATCCAGCTGGTGCCGAACAATTCGCGGGCGAGCTTTGCCGTGGTCACGGCTTCGCGCACGCTGCGGCAGCCGGCGGTGTTCGGCAGCACGGTGACGTCGAGCTCGCGGATCAGCTTCCAGAACGCATCGCCAGTCTTGCCACCGGCGGATTCGCGCCGCAGCGACACGGTCACGATGTTCGAGCCGGAGGCGCGGATCGCGTCCTGCATGATCGCGGGCGAGGGATAGAGCGCGCTGCCGATGAGGAGACGGGAGGGGAAGGTTTTGCCGTAGAAGGTCACCATGTCCGAGGTGTCTCCTCAATTGATGCTGTCATCCCCGCGGAAGCGGGGATCCAGTACTCCGCGGCGGCGCGGCTGGAAACGAGGCGGCGCGGCGTACTGGATCGCCCGGTCAAGCCGGGCGATGACGGCGGAGTGTGTGGCGCGCGCCGAGGCGATAAATGGAGTGACATCACTTCACCCTCCCTGCCGCGGCGTGATGATCTCGATCTCGTCGCCCGCGTTCAGCGCCGTCTCGGCCCAGCGGCTTTTCGGCACGACATCGTAGTTGAGTGCGATGGCGAAATGCGTGCCCTCGTAGTCGAGCTCGCTGAGCAGCGCATCGACGCTTGCCGCATGGATCTCGCGCTGCTCGCCGTTAACGATCACGCGCATTGCATCACCTCATTGTCGATCTGGCCGCGCTCGACATAGGAAAGCGTCAGCTCGGCCAGTGCCGGCGCGAGCAGGAAGCCGTGGCGGTAGAGTCCGTTGACGCTGATCTTGCCGCCGCGCACGCCGATGCGCGGCAGATTGTCGGGAAAAGCGGGGCGCAGCCCCGAGCCGAATTCGACGATGCGGGCCTCGCCAAAGGCCGGATGCACGGCATAGGCCGCGCCCAGCAGCTCCAGCGCCGAGCGGACGCTGACGCCGGTGTCTTTGACGCCGGTGTCTTTGACGCCGATGTCTTGGGCCTCGATCGAGGTCGCACCCAGCATGAACAGATTGTCCTCGCGCGGGATCACGTAGAGCGGCCAGCGCGGATGGATCAGCCGCACCGGGCGCGAAAGCCTGACCTCGCTGGTCTCGATCAGGATCATCTCGCCCTTGACGCCGCGCAGCTCGGGCTGTTCCTCGCGCGCGGAGAGGCCGCGGCAGTCGATCACGATGCCATCGAGGCCTTGCAGATCTTGGGCGGTGATATCGCTGCCGAACTTGATGGTGCCGCCGGCGGCAACGATGCGCGCGTGCAGTTTCGGCAGCACGCGGCGCGGCTCGACATGGCCTTCGGTCGGGAAGAACAGCGCGTCGCGGAAGCGGCCCTCGAGCGACGGTTCGAGCGCGGTTAAAGCCGCTGCATCGAGCCGGCGGTGGCCCTCGGTCATCCCTGCAAAGCGCTCAAAATCGTTGCGCTCGCGCGGATGGGCCACGACGAGCGAGCCATTGAAGGGGGTATCAGGCAATTCGCGCCGCCAGATGTCGAGCGAGCGTAGCCCCAGGCGGCTGATGATGGGCTCGGCGACCTCCGCCTCGCAATAAGGCGCGAGCATGCCGCCGGCCCAATGGCTGGTGGCATCGGTCATTCCTGCGTCACTGCGCTCGTGCAGCGTGACGGCATGGCCGGCCTGCGCGAACAACAGCGCCTGCCAGGCTCCGGCTATGCCTGCTCCGATGATGGATACCGGAGAATCCGGTCGCTTGGTCGTCTGCAACATCCCTGTCCCTTCGCCGGCATGACCCGGATCAGGTTCAAAGGGTCACCGCGGTCCTGGGCAGGCTTGCTGATTTGCAGGCTTTGCCCATTTAGCGGTATCTCAGCTCCTCCTCGGAGCACCCCTCGGAACGGCTCTAATGTAGGCCAGTGACGGCTGGTGTCAACGCGTTTGGCCCGGAACAGGGGATTACTTGAGTGCCTGCGCCCGCGCGTTGCGGACGTGCTGCACCATTTGTTGGCGCTGCTGCTTTGCAACGTAGTAATAGCCGCCCGCGAAATAACGCACGGCCCGGTCGTGGTCGCCGTTGGCGGCGTGATAGGCGCCGGCGAGGTATTTTACGGCATAGGTGAGGTTGGTGTTGGGGTCGCGCAGGCCGGCGGCATCGCCGGTGTAGCCGAGGCCGCGGGCGGTCGCGAGCTTGATCTGCATCAGCCCGATCGTGCCGCCATGGCCGACCAGGCCGGGCTGATAGCGGCTCTCGCGCATGATGACGCGATGCACCAGCGCCTCCGGCACGCCGTTGGTGCGCGCATGCATGGCGACCATCTCGGCGTATTCGGCCTGGCCCGCAAATGCGGCCTGCGGTGATACCAGCCCGGCCGCGATGAGCGCGGCAACGTGTAAAATTTTCATCAGATATCCCCGCGGTTCCTGGGCGACCTGCACTGGAACCGTTAGGACCCTTGAACGCGGCGATGATGTGGCGAAACGCCGCCGATCACGATTTTTGCGACGCAGAGCCGCTGTTACGACGCAATGCTGCCGTAAGGGTTCACCTCGGGTGGAAGACCGCAGCTCGTGACAACGAGCCTGTCTATTCGCGCGCAGACGCGAAAGCGAGTATCAAAACGCTGCAAATCGGGAGAGGTGCCATGACAAAAGCAAACGTGGTGAAGGCACACATCGGCGACATCCCCAGGCGAAATCCCTGTGCGCAATGCGGCACGCCGATTCCCCAACCTGATTGGATCGAACCGGGCGAGGGACGCATCTCATATCTCTGGAATTGCAGCGCCTGCGGCTATCGCTTCGAGGCGATCGCGATCTTTGACGAGATGGAAGTCGAGCACCCGCCGCTCGCAGCCTGAAGCTACGCTGCCAGCCGCGGCTGTTGCCACACCGGCAATTGCATCCGCACGATCAGCCCGTGCGGGGGGCGGTCGTGCAGCGACAGCTCGCCGCCATGGGCGAGCGCGATCGCGCGCGCGATCGACAGGCCGAGGCCGAAGCCGGTGGAATCGTCCATGGTGCGCGCGTCGTCGCCGCGCACGAACGGCTCCAGCATCTCCTGCTTGCGCGCATCGGAAATGCCGGGGCCGTCATCCTCGACGTCGATGACGAGCTTTGTGCCTGACACATCGAGACGGATCGTCACCTCGGCGCCGAAGCGCACCGCGTTCTCGACCAGGTTGGTGACGCCGCGATGTAGATCGTCGGGACGCGCCGCGGCGGTCGCAGATAGCGGGCCTTCGTAGTGCACGACATGGCCCATGTCGCCGAATTGGTCGGCGATCAGCTGCAATGTGCTCGCGATGTCGACCAGCGTGATCGCCTCGATCTTGCGGTCGTTGCGCAGCAGCGACAGCACGCTTTCCAGCATCGAGCGCATCTGGTCGAGGTCGATCAGCATGCGCTTGCGGTTGCCCTCGTCCTCGATGAACTCGGCGCGTAGGCGCAGCCGCGTGATCGGGGTGCGCAGATCGTGGCTGATTGCAGCCAGCATCCGGGTGCGATCCGACATCAGCCGCCCGATCCGCTCATGCATGCGGTTGAGCGCGCGGGCGACCAGGCGGATCTCCTCCGGGCCGCGCTCGGGCAGCGGCTCGGAGGTGCCGTCGAGGCTGAAATCCTCGGCGGCCTTGGCAAAGGACGACAACGGCGTCGCCAGCGCGCGCGCCGCCCACAGGCCGAGCACGCTGATGGAGATGAAGGCGGTCAGCAGCGTCACCAGCCACGGCGCGCCCCAGAACCAGGGACGCGGGCCGCCGTCGACATGGCCGGCGATCATGGTGCCGTCAGGCAATTGCACGCCGATGCGGTGGGCGCCGCCCTCGGGCGCGAGCTGCACCACCTTGTAGCCGCGGCCGAGATGGCGGCGGAGCCCGTGCAGGTGCTGACTTTCGCTGTCCTCGATCACCGTCGCGGTGCCTGGTGCTGATGTCTCGATGTTGAGCTTCGGAAAGGCGCGCGTGAGATCGGCGATCAGACGCGGCCGGTCGTCCGGCTTGGCCGAGCCAAGCAGCAGCGCGGCATCCGCCAGTTGGGGTGCGCCGTCCGGCGGCGTGTCCGGGCGGTCGGGCCGGCTGATCAGGAACGCGGTGGTGACGACGAGATGCAGCGCGACGGTCGAGGCCAGCACCAGTGCTGCGATCTGCCCGCCGATGCCCTTGAGGTGGAAGAACCCGAACGGCCTCATCGTCTTAACGCCCCGTCAGTTGCTCAGGGGCGTCGTAACCGCTTCCGTTCTGGGCGTAAACAGGTAACCGCCGGAGCGCACCGTCTTGATGATGGTGGGATCGGCCGGATTGGGCTCGATCTTGCGGCGGATGCGGCTGACCAGCACGTCGATCGAGCGCTCGAACGAGCCGGTGTTGCGGCCCTGCGTGAGGTCGAGCAGGCTGTCGCGCGAGAGCACACGGCCGGGACGCTCGCAGAACGTCCTGAGCAGGTCGAACTCGGCGCTGGTCACCGCGACGCGCGCGCCTTCCGGATTGCGCAGCTCGCGCAGCCGCAGGTCGATGCGCCAGCCTTCGAAGGCGAGCGTGGAGGCGCCCTCGATCGAGCTCGCGGCCTGCGCGGAGGCCTGGCGCCGCAGCACCGCGTTGATGCGGGCGAGCAGCTCGCGCGGGTTGAACGGCTTCGGCAGATAATCGTCCGCGCCCATCTCGAGGCCGACGATGCGGTCGACGTCCTCGCCGCGCGCGGTCAGCATGATGATCGGCGTCTGTGCTTCCGCGCGCACCTTGCGGCACAGGCTGAGACCGTCCTCGCCCGGCAGCATGACGTCGAGAATGATGAGATCAACGCGGTGGTCGGCCATGGCGCGCGACATCTCGCGGCCGTCGCTCACAGCGGTAACGTTGCAGGAGTTGTTGCGGAGATATTTCGCAATCAACGTCCGGGTCTCGCGGTCGTCCTCGACGACCAGGATGTTGGGAGAAGAAATGGCCATGAGCCTTGTTTGTCCAAGATTCGGGCCAAAAGGCGAAGATTTTTGTTTCAGATTGTTTCCGAATGTATGTCTGCAACACCCCGCAACGACCGGGTCGTCATACGGCAAGGTCTCGTTAAGCCCGTTAACCATACCGTGGCGCAGTTGGATACGAAACCCGCAAAAACCACGGTGCCATCATGACCTCGATTTCGGCGGCCTCCGCCGGTCATTACCAGTCGCCGCTGCAGAAGCTGCAGCAGGAATTGCAATCGGAAGTGTCGGACGGCACGATCTCGTCCTCGGACCAGTCGGCGCTCACGAGCGCGCTGCAGGACATCGACACGGCGCTTCAGCAGAGCCGCTCCAGCGATCAGTCCGGCGGCACCAAGCCGTCCAAGGACGGCCTGAAATCGAAGATCGACGATCTCACCTCCAGCGAGGTCTCGAACGGGACGCTGACGTCGGACCAGGCCGACGAGCTGAAGGGCGTGTTTCAGTCCGCCTTCGCCAGGGGCCCCGGCGGTCCCGGCGGCGCGGGTGGCCCGCCTCCCGGTCCGCCGCCGTCGGATGACGGCGCTTCGGATTCCGCGTCGTCGACGGACTTGACGAGCAGCAGCTCGACCGAGTCCAGCACGGCCAAGGTCCTCGAGCAGTTCCTCCAGGCCCTGCAGCAGTCGCAGTCATCGAGCTCGTCCTACGGTGCCAATGGCACGACGAGCTCGTCGAGCAGTTCGGATTTTTCGGCGCTGCTGATCGATTACCAGAGCTGACCTGAGCGACGCAGGTCGGCGCGTTCCCCGCCGCGATCGAGCTACATCCCAGGGCGCAAGATCGTCGGCGGGGAACCGCACAACGTTCTGCGTGACGCAGGAACCTTCCTCGCAACGCAGCGCAACTGCGCAACGAAATTGCCGCAGCACAGGAACTGCCGCTGATCGTGTTTGTTCTCTCCGCACAAGTTTCTGCTGAAGGAGAGGACAACCATGTTGATGAAATCAATCGCCGCCGGCCTTGCCGGCACGGCACTGCTTGCGACCGTTGCGGTTGCACAAAACCCGACGGCCACCACCGACAAGTCGCCAAACGCATCTACCGCGACCACCACAACCACGAGCGCGTCGGGTGATTGGCGCGCATCGAAGATGGCCGGCCTGAGGATCTACAACGACGCCAACGAGAACATCGGCTCGATCAACGACCTCCTGATGGACAAGAGCGGTGCGATCAAGACCGCCGTGATCGGCGTCGGCGGCTTCCTCGGCATGGGCGAGCATCTGGTCGCCGTTCCCTACGACAAGTTGAAATTCACCAATGAGGCGGTGGCCTATTCTGGCGGCGGTACGGCTCCCGGCGCGCCCGGCATGAGCCCAGGCGGACCCGGCACCATGAGCAAGTCGACCACCACCACGGGCGCTGCGACCGGCACCGACAAGACTGCGACGGCGTCGTCTGGCTCGAAGTGGTATCCGGACCACGCCGTGTTCAATGCCAGCAAGGACGATCTGAAGAAGATGCCCGAGTTCAAGTACTCGGAGTAATGCGCTTCTGGCCTCCTAAACGAAGCGCGCCCGGTTTTCACCGGGCGCGCTGTCGAGTTCACTTCACCAGCGGGCAGCCGCCCTTGTCGAGCGGGCGGAAAGCTTCGTCGCCGGGCACGGCGGCGATCAGCTTGTAGAGGTCCCACTCGCCCTTGGATTCTTCCGGCTTCTTCACCTCGAACAGATACATGTCGTGGACCATGCGGCCGTCGATGCGCATCTTGCCTTTCCTGGCGAAGAAGTCGTTGATCGGCGTCTTGCGCATCTGCTCCATCACCTTCGGCGCCTCATCGGTCTTGATGGCCTCGATCGCCTTCAGATAGTGCATGGTTGCCGAATAGAGCCCGGCCTGAATCATGGTCGGCATATGGCCGACCTTCTCGTTGAAGCGCTTGGAGAAGGCACGGGTTTCGTCGTTCGTGTCCCAGTAGAACGCATCGGTGATGATCAGGCCTTGTGTCGCCTTGATGCCGAGCGAGTGAACGTCGGTGATCTCCATGAGCAGCGCGATCATCTTCTGCCCGCCTTGCGTCAGGCCGAATTCGGCCGCCTGCTTCAGCGCGTTGGTGGTGTCGCCGCCGGCGTTCGCGAGCGCAACCACCTTGGCCTTCGAGGCCTGGGCCTGCAGCAGGAAGGACGAGAAGTCCGACGAGTTGAGCGGATGCCGGACCTCGCCGAGCACCATGCCGCCGCTCTCCTTGACGACATTGGCGGCGTCGCGCTGCAGCGCCATGCCGAAGGCGTAGTCTGCCGTGATGAAGAACCAGGTGTCCTCGCCGCGCTTGACCATCGCCTTGCCGGCGACGTTCGACAGCGCGTAGGTGTCGTAGGTCCAGTGCACCGTGTTGGGCGAGCAGGCGGTGCCGGTGATGTCCGATGAGCCGCCGCCGGAGTTGATGTTGATCTTGTTCTTCTCGCGCGTCAGCGCCGAGATCGGCAGTGCGACCGAAGAGGTCGGCACGTCGAGGACCGCGTCCACCTTCTCGTTGTCGTACCAGTTGCGGGCGATATTGACGCCGACGTCGGGCTTGTTCTGATGGTCGGCGGAAACGATCTGGATCGGAACGCCTGCGACCTTGCCGCCGTAATCGGCAACGGCCATCTCGACGGCGGCCAGCGACCCCTTGCCGGTCGCGTCGGCATAAAGGCTCGACATGTCCGTGAGCACGCCGAGCTTGACGACGTTGTCGGAAATCTGCGCCTGCGCTGCGCCGCAGGTCGCGGCGATAGCGAAGCTGGCCGCGACGGCGGCGATGAGTTTTTGCATGTCGTTTTCTCCCTCAGCATTGTTGTTTGGGGCTTTGTTGCGGGGACTGTTCTAGCGAGAAACGGTCGCGGTCGCAAAGCCGAGGAGGGGTGAAGAGGGGTTAGAAATAAGCAGGGAGCTGCGGTATTTTTACCCTCTCCCCGTAAGCTATGGGATGCCCGAAAGTGATTCCCCGGAGTTTATGGATGTGATTCAAGGCCTTTCGACCTGTCTGGGACGGAGGGCC
>NZ_JBEPOS010000033.1:0-66669 GCF_040546885.1 Bradyrhizobium sp. S3.2.6
CGCACGACAATCATCGCGGCAATCATCACCTCGCCGCGACACCGACTCGCCATCCTGATTGTCGCGCGCTTCCCACCCAGATTGTCGCGCTATAAATGCCGCGTGCGGGCGGCTTTCCTCGACGGAATTCAACTGCCGCCGATGGGGGTGCGTACAGCAACTGATCTGTAGCTATCAGTGCCACCTCTTTGCTTTTACGCGGTTAAAGCACGGCAATCCGAAACCCGACGGTCGAACCTTGGGTTCCCGCTCGCTAAACGCGCCAAGCCCGCCTTAAGCTAGCGCATCGGCGGCATCTGTGATGCCGAGGTAGATTTCATCAAGATCTGCCCCTGTGACGCAATATGGTGGCATTACATAGATCGTATTGCCGAGCGGGCGCAGCAGCAGATTTCGGTCTTTAAAGAACGCCTGAAGCTTCGGACCGACGCCCGCGAGATAGCCTGCATCCTTCGTTTTCAGATCGAGTGCTGTAATCGTGCCGGTCCGCCGGACGTTTGCAAACCGCGGGTCGGCGCGGAATGGCTCAATTGCCTGCTCTTGCATCGTGGCAACCGACGCCACGCGTTGGCGAGATTCCGGATCTTGCCAGAGATCCAGGTTGGCCTTTGCGGCGGCGCAGGCCACTGGATTTGCCGTATATGAACTCGAATGAAAGAACGTACGCGTCCGATCTTTCGAATAGTGCGCGTCGAAAATGTCCGCGCGACAGAGTGTCACCGCGAGTGGAAGCGCCCCTCCCGTGAGGCCCTTCGAATAGCAGGCGATATCGGGGGTGACATTAGCTTGCTGGCAGGCGAATAGTGTTCCGGTGCGACCCCAGCCTGTCATGACCTCGTCGGCAATGAACAGGACATCCGAGGCCTCGCAGATCCGCCTCATCTCTCTTAGCACCCAGGCTGGGTACATCAGCATCCCGCCCGCCCCCAATATCAGAGGCTCCACAATAAAGGCTGCCGGAACTTCGTTGCGACATACAGACTCGAGCGCATCGAGCGTCGCCTGTTCATGACCTCTCGCCGGGAACGGGATTGACGTAACGTCGAACAGCAGGGGCCTGTACGCCGCGTTGAACACACTACGGGCGCCAACCGACATCGCCCCTATCGTATCGCCATGGTAGGAATGTTGCATCACGACGATGCACGTCCGCTTCTTCCCGATGTTGTGCCAGTAGCCGAGCGCCATCTTTAGCGCGACTTCCACACTGGTCGAGCCACTGTCAGAAAAGAAGACATGCTCAAGTCCACGGGGCGCAACTTTCAAAAGCAGTGCCGCAACCTCCTCAGCCGGATCGTGGGCATAGCCAGCGAAGATGATCTGGTTGAGCTTGCCTGCCTGGTCCTGAATGGCGCTCACGATATGCGGATGGCAATGACCATGCGTGACAACCCACCACGATGAGATTGCATCTATGATACGGCGGCCATCCGCGGAGTAGAGATAAGCACCCTGCCCACGAACGACCTTTGTCATCTCGTCCTGAAGCGCGTGTTGCGTGAACGGATGCCAGATCGGCGACTTCGGCTTCGTCGTCATAGCTTGAAATGATCGGCATGGAACGAGGTTTTGAACGCGGCCTGCAGCGTGTCTGCCGTGAGGGGAGAAAGCCAGGGCAATCGCCCTAACCAACGCACCCGCCCGATCTCACGAATTGCAATCTGAGCCTCAGCATTTCGTTCACCAATGAAGGCAATCCCAAGAATAGGGATCTGGCGCTTTCGTAGCGCCTCGATCGACAGCAGCGAATGATTGATGGTGCCCAGTGCCGTACGCGCGCAAAGCACGACTGGAAGCCGCCATCGCTCGAAGACATCAATGTAGAGTGTCTCGCCACTCAGCGGAACCATCAGGCCGCCAACGCCCTCAATCACCAACGGTCGCTTCCCGGTGTCCGGCACATCGAGCAAATCTGGCTCGATGCGAATTCCGTCAATTTCCGCGGAATGATGGGGTGAAGCGGGCGTTTGAAGGCGATAACGCTCCGGCACGATGCGATCGGACGAGAGATTGCCCAGTCGCGCGACGAACTCAGTATCGCTCTCTCCTTCAAGACCGGCCTGAATCGGTTTCCAATAGCTCGCGCCAAGGAGATCGGCGAGCCCCGCGGAAAACACCGTTTTTCCGATCCCGGTATCGGTGCCTGTCACCACGATCCGCTGACTCATCGAATTTCACCTCTCGTCTCCTCGATCAGAGCATCGAGCATTGCACGCACATCATCCTCCCCAGCGTTGAGCGTTAGTGAAATTCGCAAACGGGCCGTGCCCGCCGGTACGGTTGGCGGCCGAATTCCGCGGATATCGAAGCCGCGAGCCTGCAGTGCGGAGGCGAGCCGCATCGCACGCGCGTTGTTGCCAACGATATACGGCACGATCTGCGAGACCGAAGGACTTCGCCAACCGCGCAAACCCATCTCCCGATGCGTAAACGCGACCAGCTTGGCCAGACGCTGCTGCCGCTCAGGTTCATGTTGCAGGATGAAGAGCGCCTCCCGCACGGCAACAGCCATCAGCGGTGAGGGTGCCGTGGCGAAGATAAAGGGACGGCAGCGATTGATCATGAAGTCGCGCAGCACGCCGGAGGTAGTGACAAGCGCACCAGCTGCACCCAGCGCCTTGCCGCAGGTATGAACGACCAGGAGATTTTCGCGTCCCTCATAGGGCGCGGTGCGCCCTCGTCCCTGCTCGCCGTAAACGCCCGTGGCATGAGCCTCATCCACCATCAGGAACGCGTCGTACCGGTCCGCGATCGCGACCAGGCCTTCGAGCGGCGCGAAATCGCCATCCATGCTGTAGAGACTTTCGACCACGATCCAGACGCGGCCCGTTCCGCCCTCGGCCCGCCAGTCACGAATTGTGTCTTCGATCGATTGGGGATCATTATGGGCGCTTATCCGAAACTCGGCACGGCCAGCGCGCGCGCCTTCATGAATACTGGCGTGCACCAGAGAATCGAGAACAAGCAGATCGTCCCGCTGCGGCAGCGTTGTCAGGACGGCAAAATTTGCGATATAACCGCCACCAAAGAATAGCGCCGTCTCAGCCCCAAAGAACTGAGCCGCTTCTTTTTCGAGAGTTTCGTGTTCCTCGCAATTGCCGCGCAGAAGCCGCGACCCGCCGGCTCCGATCGGTGTGCCGGCCTCGAGCGCGGCGGAGACAGCCTTTTTCATCCGCGGCGCGCTCGCCAGCGCTAGATAGTCGTTCGACGCAAAATCGATGCCGGCGCGCGGCTTGAGGCCACGCAGCCGGTTGTCTTCCTTCAAGGCATGCAACGCCGCGACATAGTCGCCAACTTTGGCCCTCTGGATTGAATTCATTCTTCACTCGCAAAGTAGCGGTCGATCTCTCGAAAGTTCTGATGGCCGCGAAGAACAAAGCTTCAGCATCGGGCTCTTGGTTTTCAACCTGACAAGATGCGATTTTCTCGGCCAACCACCACAACGCGCGGTCTGAAGAGTTTCGCTTCCGCTTCATCGAAGGAGGCATATGCAACGATAATGATTTTGTCTCCGGGCATCGCGAGGCGCACAGCCGCTCCGTTCAAATCTATGGTGCCAGATCCGCGGGGGCGTCCTCCACATAAGGTGGCGAAGCGCGCTCCGGTTTCGATATTGTAGATTTCGACGCGTTCGTCGATCAGGACTCCTGCCGGATCCAACAGCGCACGATCAATCGAAATCGAGCCATCACGGTGCAGATCGGCTTTAGTCACCGAGGCGCGAAGGATTTTGCCTTTCATCAACGCAATCTGCATTTCTCACCTAAACCGGAGTTTGCGCACAGGTGCTCGTTGAGCTGCTTCAATCAGGCAAGCCCGGACGTGACGCCGAGCCGGTCCAGTAAATTCGCGTCGCGGTCGCGCTGCGGGTTCTTGGTGGTCAACAGAACATCGCCGATGAAGATTGAATTCGCGCCGGCCAAAATGCACAGCGCCTGCAGTTCATCACTCATATACTGCCGTCCAGCGGACAACCGCACGACGCTCTTCGGCATCATGATCCGGGCCGTCGCGACCAGGCGCACCAGTGCAATCGGATCGGGACGCTCCGCAGTGTCATTGACCGGCACGCCCTTGACCTCGTTCCACAGGTTAATCGGCACGCTTTCCGGATGGCTGGGAAGATTGGCGAGTAGCATGAGCACGCCGAGCCGATCCTCGACGCGCTCGCCCATGCCGACGATACCGCCACAACAGACCTTGATGCCGGCGTCGCGCACGTGTGCCAGTGTGTCGATGCGATCTTGCAGGGTGCGGGTGGTGATGATCTTGTCGTAGAACTCGGGCGAGGTATCGACGTTGTGATTGTAGAAGTCGAGCCCGGCCTCGGAGAGCCGGGTGGCCTGCTTCGACGTCAGCATGCCGAGCGTGACGCAGGTTTCCATGCCAAGGTCTTTAACAGCGCTGATCATGTCGCAGACCTGATCGAGATCTCGGTCGTTCGGACTGCGCCAGGCCGCGGCCATGCAGAAGCGCGTCGCGCCAGCGTCCTTGGCGGCTCGCGCGGTGGCGACCACTTCGGCGCGATCCATCAGGCGGGTGGCTTTCAGGCCGGTGTCGTAATGCGCGCTCTGCGAGCAATAGCCGCAGTCTTCCGGACAGCCACCGGTCTTGATGCTGAGCAGGCTTGCTGTTTCGACGTGGTTTGGATCGAAGTTCTTGCGATGAACGCTCTGCGCCTGCAACATCAGGTCGGCAAACCGCAGGCCATAGAGTGCTTCGGCCTCGGCGCGCTGCCAGTCATGGCGGACGGGCGCGCTGTCGCCTCCGTCATTCCGTTTCACTCCCACGGCAGCAACCATAAGTCTCGCCTTCCTTATAATAGATAATCCGGGCGATTATCTATAATGTGACCGCCCGTTGCTGCCTTCTTTGTCTCTCCAACATGAAACATAACCGTATGCCGACGCCCAAAGACCGCGAAAGTCTGCGGGGATTGCAGATATTCTGCAAAACGAGCGGGCTTATGCCGATCATCGACGGAGGGGTAATGATAGATAATCTATGATGACTGACGAGAACACGACGATTGCGGTGCGCATTGCGGAGTCAATCGGTGAGCGCATCATCAGCGGAGCGCTGCAGCCAGACGGCCCGCTCCGGCAGGATCATGTCGCGCGGGAATTCAATTCCAGCCACGTCCCGGTGCGCGAGGCTTTTCGGCAACTGGAGGCTCAACATCTTGTTGTCGCTGTGACTCGCCGCGGCGTGCGGGTTGCCCCGCTCGATACCAATTCAGTGAAGGAGATCGCCGAGATGCGTGCAGCGCTCGAAGTGGTCGCGTTGCGCAATGCGGCTTCAAAGCTCACATCGGCACAATTGGCACGGATCGAGCTCGCCCTGATTGAAGGAGAGAATGCCCAGACGATTCAGGATTTTGAGATGGCCAACCGCGCCTTTCACCACGCGCTGATGGCGCCCTGCGCGATGCCGCGCCTGCTCGCGAGCCTCGATGGACTACAGCTTGCAAATTCGCGATTGGTGTTTGCAACGGCGCGCAGTGCAGGCTGGCAACCGCGGTCCAATCAGGATCACCGCCTGATTCTGCGGGCACTGCGAGCACGCGACGTCGATCAAGCCTGTAATCTGCTCGCGCGCCACATTCAAACGATTGAGCGCCTTGCCCTTCCCGCGCCTGACCAGGAATGAGAGCTGGCGAGGTCAGCTGCAGACAGCAAGCCATCGCAAGACTGTCAAACGACCGACCGTCTTGCCGAGCGACATAACCTGCGACGACAGCGTTGCAGCGGGGTCGATCCCAAGATAGTTATGCGATCTACTTCCGTAATCACCCAACGGCCATCCATGATTCGTCACATCGTTCTATTCACCGCCAAAGATAAGGCCGACATCGACCAAATCATCGAAGGCCTGTCGGTTCTCACCAATATCCCACATGCACGCCGGCTCGAGGTTGCTCGCAATCGCAAGACCGACCAGCTCGACAACGATATCGACGTCGTGGTCTATGGTGAGTTCGATAACGAGACGGAACTCGCAGCTTACAAAGCGCATGAGCTATACCAGGAAGCGATCAGGCGGGTACGACCACTCCGGGAGCTGCGGTTCGCAGCTGACTACAATTTATCAACGGATGCGCGTTTCGCCTCAACGACAGTGATAAGCCAAGTTACTCGGCCCACCGCGTCCACTGGCGGGGGTTAACCTGAAAATCGAATTCAAGAGCTTGCGGGTCCTTGGCGAGCGTCGCTCTCGTTGGGGTAAGAATCACAATCGGAGCGCGTCTCCCAGCACGGCAGTCCTCGGTGACTGACTGGCCGATGCACGTCCGCGAGTTACCGTGGATTGGGCCTGTCACAGCGATGCGATGTCTCGCGCATCGACCGCACCTTACGTTTCTTGATAGCGCAGCAAGGCATGAGTTGCTCGGGCGCTACTCATATCTGTCCTGCGACCCCTTTAGCACCTACATGGTCGCGAACGGACAGGCGAGTTGCAACGGAGAGGCTCTCGAGGGCGATCCATGGGAAGTCCTTCGCACCCTGCTCGCCGAGTATCCGCAAGAGCATCGCCTCGATCTCCCGCCGTTCCAAGGAGGTGCGGCCGGGTTCTTTGGTTACGATCTGAACAGGACTCTCGAGCGATTGCCGGCGCCGGCAATTCCCGGTCAGCGTTTGCCGCAATCCATCCTGCATTTCTATGACGTGGTCATCAGCTTCGACCACCGTGACGACAGATGCTGGATCGTTTCTACCGGATGGCCGGAGCAGGATCCCGCACGTCGCGCCGAGCGCGCACGCCGTCGAGCCGACGAGTTTGCAGCAGCATTGCTTGCGGGCCCAAAGACGTCGTGGAACGACTTCCCCGGCCGAACTGCCGCATGGCATTCGAACTTCAGCCGTGAGGGCTACATTGCGGCGGTACAGCGCGTCATCGACTTGATTCTGGCTGGAGAGGTCTTCCAGGCCAACATTGCGCAGCGCTTCAGCGCCCGCCTGTCGACCTCATTTGATCCTCTTGCCTTCTACTGCCAGCTGCGGTCGTTGAACCCGGCTCCCTTTGCGGCCCTCCTGCGCTACGGCAAGCTCACCATTGCATCGAGCTCGCCGGAACGATTCCTGAGGCTCGACGGACGACAGATCGAAACGCGCCCCATCAAAGGCACGATCGCGCGTTCTGCTGATTCCAAGGAAGACCAGCGTCGCGCTGAAATCCTAGTCACGTCCGAAAAGGACCGTGCCGAGAATACTATGATCGTCGACCTCATGCGCAACGATCTGTCGCGCGTTTGCACTCCACATTCGATCGACGTTCCAGTGCTGTGCGGCCTCGAATCCTACGCCTCAGTGCACCACCTCGTATCGATCGTTACGGGTGAACTTGCAGACGACCAAGACGCTATTACCCTGCTTCGAGCTTGCTTTCCCGGAGGCTCCATTACAGGGGCGCCAAAGGTGCGATCGATGGAAATCATTGCGGAAATCGAGCGGGCGGCGCGATACGTCTATTGCGGGGCTATTGGCTTTATCAGCTTCAACGGGCACATGGACACGAATATCGCGATCCGCACTGTCACGATCGACGACGATCTGGCCGTGTTTCATGCGGGTGGCGGCGTGACGGCGATGTCGGATCCAGAGGCCGAATACGAAGAGACGCTCGCCAAGGCGCAGCGAATCTTTGACGCGTTTCGTGCTGAAACATCCGGTGCATCTTGATTGTCATCATCGACAACTACGACTCCTTCGTCTTCAACATTGCCCGCTATTTCCGCAAGCTTGGTGAAGCAACGGAAGTGATCCGGAACGACGTGGTCGGCGTTAGCGATCTTGTTGGCCTCAAGCCGCGCGCAGTAGTTATCTCGCCCGGTCCCTGCGGTCCAGCTGAGGCCGGAATATCCACCGCCGTCGTCCGCGAACTTTCGGGTCAAGTCCCTATTTTAGGCATCTGCCTCGGTCACCAGTGCATTGGGAGCGTTTTCGGCGCTCAAGTGGCGCGTGCACGTCGCCCTATGCATGGTCGATCCTCCTACGTAACTCATGATAGCCGAGGGCTATTCAAGGAACTCCCGTCCCCACTTCGCGTCGGGCGCTACCATTCTCTCGTTGTCAAGGTCGATGAGTCATGCGCGTCGCATCTCACGGTGACAGCGCGTTCGGAGGAAGGCGAGGTCATGGCCCTCGCACATCGATATCACCCAACTATTGGTGTGCAGTTCCACCCTGAATCGATACTTACCCAACAAGGGCACGTGCTGCTGCTCAACTTCTTGCGACTCATATAGTCTTCCAGGGGGTGAGGAGCTGAAGTTGCGTCACACGCATGGGCTCCTGGCCTGCTCAGAATCCCGCTCCGAGCGGTTGATCTCTTCGATTGAGTAGAGCGACGCCGCCGCGTTCGTTCGACGGCACCAAAAGCGTTCAGCATGCCGAGTGTGCCGCCCATCAGGATGGCAAGGAAAGTTGCCGCCGCAGGATCCCGATTGGAGTGCGCGCCGACAACGATGCGGCTGAGGACGCGCGGCCGAGGTAATTGCTGCCGAGCGGCAGCGCCGAGCACAAGCGCGCGAACAGTCATTGTCGACCGGCGCGCCGATGTTGTGAGGGCTATGTACGGGACGTGTGATCGCCATCAGGCGGCAACGATGCTAGCGCCGATTCGTGCCTGCGAGCGGACCGCCCCAGGTGCGACCGGGGCGAGCGCTTCGACTGCAGCAATGGTCTGATCAGTTTCAATGATGACCGCGCCTCGGGTCAGATGGGATCCCGGCGATATAGACCAGCAACCCAAGGAAGAGATAGACCGAGCAGAAGATCATGACGCAGACCTGGATGACCGGCATGTCGCGTGTCGAGACCAGTATCGATCAGACGGTGCGCAAGCCCTGGGTACCCACAATCGACAGTTTCAGACCGCTCTTGCTCTAACACTTGGCCGCTGGTGGCCCAAGGTCTGGCTTCCTTCAGATGCGTGCGATACGGACCAGCGTTGGCCTCATCGCGAAAGCGGCCAACGATTTGAAGGCGGATTGGCAGCCCACTGGTAGTTTGTGCCGAAGCCAGAGCGCTTCGTTCTCGACATGAGGGCTGCTGTACCTGGGGCGAACTCTCTGACGAAACTGGGAGCACTTCTCGAGCAGCAGCGCGAGAACTGCAATTTTTTCTGCCACCGCATGTCAAGCTGATCACGCAGCGCCAGCCCGCCGGGCGTTCTGCCGGATGAAGCTTCATCTCCGCGAGCTGCGGCGCACCCATCAGACAGGACTGCATCGAGACGTCGGCGAAGTCCGAGGTGGTCACGGTCTGCTCGTGGCAATTTGCCGGAGAGGAGAGACCGCAGAGCACAGCGATGATCTTGATCACGACTGGAGAGCCCCATCGCTGCGATGGGCATTTGCCCGGATGATCTTGATGGCTTTGGCCACCGTGCGCGGATGCAGGCCTAGCGCGTGGATCACTTCCTTCTTCTTGCAGCCGAGATTACACTCGAGGTAGCCGCGCACACGCTCGACGTTGAATGCCTCCAGCTCCTTGGAGCCGGGGCGCAGGTTCAGCGCTTCAATGGTACAGAATTCGGGGAACATGTTTGAAGCTGCCCACCCGGTCATGCACGCAATTCGCGTTCAGCGCTAGCAGCCGATCGGGCGAATGCTTTGGCCGCATCAACATGCCAAGCTTTCTCAGCACGCCGCTCGTAGTCGTCGGCAAGGACCTTAAGCTGACCCGCAATCGCTGAGTCGGTCATGGTTTGGGCTGCACGGAGCAAAGTCCGTGCTGTCTCTAAATATGCCTTGCCTCGTTGAGAGATCTGGACCATCACAAAGCCCTCGCGCGGTTCTCTGGCAGCTGGTTGAAGGTGATCTGGAGCCAGCCCACCCAATTGCGGTCACTTTCCCTGCGAGCTCTGAAGCGATCGACGCACTTCTTGGAACAAAGAGGCGTTCGCCACGAGTAGTGCCGGACGAGACCGAACTTGCCGTCACAAACTGCGCATCGCGCGGCACCGCCAGATCTAAGACTTTCGGAGCAGTTGGGCATTGTACTCTCCTCTTGGCTTTATCGCAGCCGTTCGTCGATCATCCTTTTTTCACTGTCGCACTTGATGAGCCTGTGCGCGTTTCCAACGCATGCAGCCTAAGACGATCACGATCAGCAGCTCAATTGAACGTAGGTAATCGTCCGGCATCTAGATGGGTGACGGAACAATACGAAGGTTTAGGGCGCTCCTCCTTCCGACCACTTCCGCAATGGGTCTTGGTTGTGTGGAAACGGATAGCTCAGAGGCGGCCGTGGTCGACAATCGTTCCAGGCCGCCAATGTTTTCGCTTCGGAGCGTCTAAGTAGCCGGCCAAGGTGGTTAAGCGACGCGCGGCGTCGCCTTTGGCGCACTTCGCCGCCTTCAACTAGCGCGGATGGCTGCAATCAGGCCCGGTTTGCCGACGATGTTCATCGCCCTTGTGAGGTTATAGGCGAGAACATGCAGCGCCATCTCAGCGGCTACATTCCCTAGGCGCTTTCATCAGGAAGTGGGTCGCACCCATACGGGCTTTGATCGTGCCGAAGGGATGCTCGACTCTCGCGCCGCGTCCGCATGGCGTCGGGATTGGAATCGAGCCGCCTCTGGACCTCCTCGACCACATGCCCATGCTCCCAGCGCGTTATGCGGCGCTCCTTTGACGGCGTGCATTGGCTCTTGATCGCGCAGCCTTGGCACGCTGCTGTCGACCAGTAACGGTGCAGCGTCATTCCGTGCTCGACGTTGGTGTAGTGATAGGCAGCCGCTGGCCGGATGGGCAGCGGTAGACGTCCTCATCAGGCAGATAGGCGAAGTCCTGTTTGCCGAACCCCCGAACCGGCCTTCCGCCTTGGCATTCGACGTCATGGGCTTGGGCAAGGTGACTGCAACGCCAGCCTGTTTGCAGACTAGGACTAACCCCATCCCGCTTTAGGTTAGTTGGCCTTGTCTCACTGATCCCTTCACTTCAGATCACGAAAGCCCATTCATGAAAGCGGCTTGCGGGAAACCTGCACGAGCCATCTGAGCGGCGGGCAAGCCCTTCAATGGGCGCCTCCCCCGACCTGACACTCCGAGGACGGGAAAGTTGTCCACATGGGGAAACGAAACTTGAACAGATAGCAGTGAAAGCTGTGAACCAACTGCCGAAGAGCGTGGTGCGGGAAATCCGCAGCCACGTTCTGTGGGAACCGGGGGCGGGCCACCGCCTCCGGTGACCCGGTGGGCGGAGCTTCGAGGCTCCCCCTATCCCGATCGATCACTTTCGGGGATCCCGTCAGCGCAAGGGGGGAGGGAGCCCGCCGGCCAATGCGCCCCTTACTGATCCCAATGACTTCGGAGTCATCTGCAACGCGCTGTGAGGTGAGAGCCCCGTTCAGGCTCCCTCCCCCCTTGCGGCCCCTTGCGGGGGAGGGGGTAGGGAGAGGGTAAGCCGCAACGGAGGTGCGCGTAGGAAAACGTCAATTCGACTTGGGCGCCGCTGCGGCCGGCTGCGCTGCAGCCTGCGGGGCGCGGCCGACGATGACGGTCAGGATCCCCTGGCCCCAGAGCCGCTTGGCGGCGGCCTTGGCGTCGTCCAGCGTCACCGCATCGACGATGGCGTTGCGCTTCTCGATGTAGTCGATCGGCAGCTTGTCCTGCTGGTATTGCAGCAGCGCCTGCGCGAGCTTCGAGGAGGTGTCGAGCGCCAACATCTGCGAGCCCTTGAGGTAGGACTTGGCCTCGTCGAGCTCCTTCTGCGTCGGGCCTTCCTCGGCAATCCGGCGCACTTCCTTGTCGATGGCGTCCATGGTGTCGCCGGCGCGGTCCGCGCGGGTGCCGGTATTGCCGATGAAAACCGCCGAATGCTCCATCCAGAGCAGCGATTCGAATACCGAATAGGCCAGCCCGCGCTTCTCGCGCACCTCGCGATAGAGCCGCGAGGACAACCCGCCGCCGCCGAGGATGTGGTTGACGACATAGGCCGCCATGAAGTTCGGATCGCTGCGCTTCACCCCGGGGCCGCCGAAGGTGATCACGGTCTGGGGCACGTCGAGCGTCACGAAGGCGCGCTGCGGCGGCTTGGCGGCCTCGACGTCGGGGACCGGTACGAGGTTGGCCTTGGCGGGCAGGCTACCAAAAGTGTGGTCGAGCAGCTTGCCCAGCGTGGCTGGATCGACGTCGCCGACCACCGCGATCTTCAGCGTGTCCTTGGCGAGCACGCGGCCGACATAATCCTTCATGTCGGCGACCGTGATGGTCGGCACGCTGTCGAGGTTGCCGGTGGTCTGCTGCCCGTAAGGGTGATCGCCGAACGCCATCTCCAGGAATTTGCGGCTTGCGAGCGAGCTCGGGTTGGTGGTCTCGCGGCGCAGGCTCGAGATGACCTGGGAACGGATACGCTCGACATCGGCCGTCTCGAAATGCGGCGAGGTCAGGGCCGAGCGCAACAGGTCGAAGGCCTCGTCCTTGTTGTCGCGCAGCATGCGCAGGCTGCCGCGGAACGTATCGCGGGTGGCGCTGAAGGAGAGCTCGATGGCGCGGCGGTCGAGCCGCTCGTGGAACGTCTTGGAATCGAGATCGCCGGAGCCTTCGTCGAGGAGGTCGCCGACGAGATTGGCGACGCCGGACTTGTCCTTGGGGTCCTGCGCCGAGCCGCCGGCGAAGGAATATTCCATGGCGATCAGCGGCACGGTCGCATCTTGCACGAACCAAGCCTCAATACCGCCGGGCGAGATCAGATGCTGGATCTTTGCAGCGGCCTGCGACGGCGAGACCGCGGTCAGCGCGAGTGCTGCACCGGTGACGAAGGACAGCGCGAAATGCCTTATGCGCAGGAAGTGTCTTGCGCGAAGGAAAGGTTGGTTCACGAACGCTTCTCCTCGCGCTTGGCGGGTGTGGTGTCCTTGATCAGATAGCCCGTCACTGAGCGCTTCTTCTCGAGCCATTTTTGCGCAGCTTCACGGACCTGTTCGCCGGTGACCGCGCGGATACGATCCGGCCAGCTTCGGATGTCCTCGGTCGACAGGCCCGTGCTCAGCGCGCCACCATACCAGCGCGCCAGCACAGCCTGGTTGTCCTGGGCGTAGATCGCCTCCGCAATGAGCTGGGTCTTGACCCGTTCGAGATCCTCGGCGCGGATCGGGTTCTGCACGATGTCGGCGATGACGCCGTCGATGACCTGTTCGACGTCTGCGAAACTGACGCCGGGTCTTGGCGAGGCGGAGACCGCAAACTGGGTCGGATCGAGCGAGGTGCTGGAATAGCTGGCGCTGGCGGAGACCGCGAGCGGCTTGTCGACGACGAGCGCGCGGTAGAGGTAGGAATTGCTGCCGCTACCCATCAATTGCGCGAGCACGTCGAGCGCGGCGCTCTCGCCGGCCGCGGCCGTCGTTGCCGAGGGCACCAGGTAATAGCGCCGCAGGCCGGGCTGCTCGACGCGCGGGTCGGACAGCGTGACAGTGCGCGGTGCGGCCGGCTCCGGCTCCTGTGGGCGGATGCGCTGTGCGGGGATCGCCGGCTGGGCCGGGATCGGGCCGAAATTGCGCTCGACCAGCGGACGGATGTCGGCGGCCTCGACGTCGCCGGCGATCACCAGGATCGCGTTGTTCGGCGCGTAGAAGCGGCGGTAGAAGGCGAGCGCGTCCTCGCGATTGAGCTTCTCGATCTCCTGGTGCCAGCCGATCACCGGTCGGCCATAGGGATGGTTGAGATAGAGCGCGGCCATGATCTGTTCGTTGAGGCGCGCGTCAGGGCTGTTGGCGACGCGCATGTTGTACTCTTCGAGCACGACGTCACGCTCGGGCAGCACGTTCTCGTCCTTGAGGATCAGGCCGGTCATGCGATCGGCCTCGAACTCCATCATGGTCGGCAATTGCTCGCGCGGCACGCGCTGGTAGTAGTTGGTGTAATCGACCGAGGTGGAGGCGTTCTCGTTGCCGCCGACGCGGAGCACGGTCTGGGAGAATTCGCCGACCGGATGCTTCTCGGTGCCCTTGAACATCAGGTGCTCGAGGAAATGGGCGAGGCCGGACTTGCCCGGCGTCTCGTCGGCCGAGCCGACCTTGTACCAGATCATCTCCGTGACCACGGGCGTGCGGTGGTCCGGGATCACCACGACCTGGAGGCCGTTGCTGAGCGTGAAGCTGGCGGGGCGTTCGGAGGTAACCGTGGTCTGGGCGCGGAGGCCGCTGCATGACAGCGAGGTCGTGCAAACAAGTGCGGCAACGAAAAGGGCGGTCGCTCGGTCTGAGGCCATCATGATCCTTATGGAAGCCCGAACATGCGGTCGGGCGCGAAAGCACGGGCACCCTATACGGCACTGTCCGTGCCGGTCATCACGAAACGGAGAGAGACGCGCCGCCCCGCATTAAGCTTTGCTCGTGTGAGGCCCGGCCGCGAGGATGAGATTGTAAAACCATACGTATCGCTGATTGGCGTTAGGTTCGATCGTCTCCGCGCGGAGCGCCAGCGCCTCTCGCGGCAAACCATTCACCTGCCGAAGTTTCCTCACGGTAAACGCGGTACCTCTCGGATAGTCACGCCCGAGAGGGCGTCTCCTTCAAGAACTCTACACACGTCGCATCTGGTTTCTCCATGAATGGCTGTTGGGGAATGGCTGTTGGGGCGTTGATTTAAATCTCCGTTGACACCGAGCTCTAGTACGCCAGTTCCGGGCAGAATTCGGCACGGCATCGTGTCCGCAACAATCTGCTGGGTACACCGGACTTCTGCGCGCTCGTTTTCAAGACGCCAGTACTGGTGGGTCTGTTGCGCAGGATATCAAGGAACGCGCCCGCGCCTCAGTGAGCCAGATTCCAAAAGATCTGCTCGCGCGAACCGCTGCCGTTCATCTCCTCAAAGAATCAAAGTCGAGCTACGTCAATAGAAGGCGAGAGACCACCGCAGGACCGTATCCAGCGATGGGGAATGGTCATCGGGAAGGCGGGACGGGGACCGCTCGATGAGGCAGAGGTTCTGCGCGTGCAGCGCATCGCGATCGACGATGAGCGCTTCGTGAAGCTCGGCTTCCGTACCGAAGCTGGTTTCGTCGGCGACCACGACCGCGAGACGCAAAGACCGATCCTGGATCATATCAGCGCGCGCCACGAAGATATCGCCTCCCTGGTCCGCGGACCAATCGCGTTTGATCATGCACCACGATCACGATGACGTGGTGCGCGGGGCAGCGGCAACGCTGTCACATTTCATAGAAACCCGCAATTCAACTCATCTTCGAAAGAGCTTGAATCGCACGTAAGGTCTCATATTGTACTTTATCGAGAGCGTAGAACTGCGCCTCGGTTGCCGCAAATTGGGACGACATTCATCGCGAACGTGTCGACTTATGGACATAGTACCGCCTGGCATGAGTGATGCTTATTGAAGTAAACGAGACGTTAGACCAAACCCATCGATGCAAGCGCACTCGGCAGCCGTCCGGTCCTGCTCGACCAGGCGGGAGAGAGCCATGGCGCTTTCTTCATCTTTCGCGGTCGCGCTTGCAACGGTGCCGTGTCGCGCTGATGGGCGACGAACGAAAATGATGCATGAGCGAACTGGCATGAGGGCTACAACTCGACGGTCACCCTCAAGATTACTTATTCCAAACGGGGAAAGCGCGGAAGTGGATAATATCAAATCGATGACTCTACAGGAGCTGCGCTCTGCAGTCACTGGCGGCAGGGTCTTGGAGATAACTACGACAACGGGCTGTGTCGTCGGATGTTCTTATTGCTCGCAGGACAGGTTTGCCCAACGGCAAAGAGCGATATCCGACGTGAAGCATCTTTCTCTGCAAGATTTCAAGCGATGCCTGGCGCACGTACCAGTAGCTGTCGACATTAGCTTTTCCGGGTTTTCGCAGCCTTGGCTCAATCCGGCTTGCACCGAAATGGTTAAGCATGCCTACGGATGTGGCCATGGAATCCGGATTTTCACAACCCTTGCCGGAATGAATGGGCAGGATCTAAGACGCTTACGTGCGCTGCAGTTCCGCGTTTTCCTGGTGCAGGTTGTTGATGACGGCACGTCCATGGATAGTGGTCTCGTCACGCGCAACTATGTCGATTTGATGCGCCAACTTGTCGACGCCGACATTTCATCACTGCTCTTCATAGTCATGGGCGAGGTTCATCCCGAACTTGTCGGCATCATTCCTGACGAAGCGCTGGTCCGCTTGCGTCCGCCGCGCAGGAGAGCTGGCAGCGGCGAGCTCGAGATGGCTGAAGCACGACAGCCGATCGTTGGAACACTAACATGTCCCGACGAACGGCAATATCGTAATGTTCTTCTCCCAAACGGCGATGTTACTTTCTGCTGCATGGATTTTGAGCGACGACACGTCTTGGGCAACCTCCTCCGCGACAGGTACGAGGATCTCTTCGAAGGGGCGACTTTTCGCAACATTGCCGATCGCATGAACGGAACGGACGGCTTTCTGCTTTGTCGATCGTGTGAATTCGCTGAACCAATAACGTCCGAGAGCTGATCTTTGAGAGCAGTTTGGCCGCTGCCTGATCGAAGCGAATCGCGAGTCCTGGCGAAGCTCGGCCCTGCAGCTCATCATTACATCAGCCGCGGGGACAACCCTCCGATGAACGCAGGGTCGCCATGGACTGGAGTAGCATTTTGTTGGTCGCCGGTCTGCTTGGGGTCGCCTGGGCTACCCGGCGGAATCTGATTGTTATTTCCGTGCCACGCCCTTGTCTTGCCAGGCCCTGGAGAACCCCATCATTCTTCTGAGGCGAATGCCGCTCTCTCTCGAACTCAAAAGGCGGCGTCTTGGCATGACCGCGAGTCCGTGGTTCTCAAGAATCACGGCCGATATGGTGTCATTCCTGCGGAGCTCGCGACTTTGTGTCTTGCGCCGTTCGCGCATACCAGAGCTTGAGACCATCTTACTATGCGCATGATCGGGAGGACGTGGCGCCAAAACCGGACGCTAAAGTGAACATGGATCAACTTGCGCCCGGCAAGCCTGGCATCTGCGGAAAAGCGGCGTCCGCCGCGCCGCTGCTTGGCCGGCGTGTCCTGCCGTCATTTCCCTTGCTAGGCTGTTAACGAACGATTCCATGATCCGCCAGCGCAGCGCACCGCACCGCGCGTGCTGCAACTGAGCACGAAAGCTCAGAACTGCGGATCTTGTGCTCACGATAAGGACCCGAGCTTGACGCGGCCGGGGACTGCGACCGGGCGTGCCCAGCGGCTCCGCGTCGGCGATGAATGTTAAACGGAGGACAAAGGAACCGCGACTTTCGAGGCGGTTTTGACCTCTCTGCAGGACCGTTCTCAAAGCGCCCTGAACACTCACACGCCGTCGGCAGCTCCCCTCAAGTCCGCGTCCGAACCGATCCCGGCATGACGATCCTTCGCTGGCTCATTCAGGAGCCCGGCGAGCCTGAGGCCTTCAAGGACTCCTTCGAACCGCTGTTCGCGAATGATTGCGGCGAGCAGCAAAACGGCCTCCTCCCGGTGGACGGTGAAGCAGACGTCAGGCGCTTGCTGAACCAAGAAGTCCAGCAAGTCCGGAAGGTCAACAACGTGGTGGCGTAAGGTCGAGACCGCATCATTGGCGAGATAGGTCGCCAAATCCGCATTCACCGGCGGATCAAAGTCCAAGTCGACCTCGGCGCGCTTCTCGATCGCCTGTCGGATCAACTCGCCCTGCTGTCTTGCATTCATCGAGAGCATGAACACCGCATCCGCGAGCTCCTCGCGCGGCAAGCTTCTCAGTTCGGCTATGCATGCCTGGATGTCGCCAACCGAACTCTCACGGCCTACCTCTGCTCGCCGCGCGTTAGCGGCTGCCCTGCTCTTTTGTACTCGAATCATCATAATGCTCTCCAGCCGACGATATATCCCCGCGATACAATGCGTTGCGCCCTTGTTTTGGATCCGCTCGCTTTGGCTATCTTCGGGAAGATTATGGGGGGAAGCTGGGAAGCTGCGGTTGTCCACCATGCAAGGGCCTGCCCGTGGCCCCGATTGAATGTGCCCGGGTTGAAATCTCGAATCCCGCGCACCTCGTTGCATCGCGACAACGCCGCATCCTGCCAAAGCCAGGCCCTCCCCTGAAGCTTCAACCAAACTTGAATAGCACACCGTAACCGCCCCGTGGGTAGCTCCACTTGATATCACCGCTTTCTTCGCAAATCACCCGGCAGGTGCCGCACTCGAGACACCCGTCGACTGTAACCTCAACATGACCTTTATCGTTGAGATCGTAGCACCGTGCTGGGCAAGCCTTCAGCATCGATAGCAGCTGCGACGATGGCGTGGTGTGCGGCCGCACCTTGATATGGGCGCGGCCGGAATCAACAAGATAACGGTTGTAGAATAGTTTGTCCTCGACACGTTGGGATGGCTCGCTCGGCATTGATTCTGGCTCCGTCAATCGTTGTCTTTGCTTCGTGATCAGCGCCAGGCCCGGGCAATGCGGAGGGCATCGCTGAACAGTCCACTCCACGATCGCGCCTTGATGAACGAGTTCAGCATCAGCTTCTCTTTCTCGAGCTTTGGTGTACCGTCGACGCGCAGGTAATCCTGCATCGCCTTCGAGAAGAGCTGCGGATATGTGAGAAAGAAGTTCTGCGAGTGGGTATGCAACAGTGCCGGCATATCCTTGTACTTCTTCAGGTCCTTGATGACGAAGGAGTCATTCAGCATTTTTTTGTAAAGCGAAAGATTTTTCGCCGTCATCGGATCATTTCGCGATCTGATAAGACAGATCGCTTCCGCCGCGATACGGCCCGACGTCATCGCCAGATTGGACCCCTCGCGATGGATGGCGTTGTTGAGCTGGGCGGCGTCCCCGACGACGACCCAGCCCTCACCACAAAGCTGCGGGATCGCCTTGTACCCACCTTCGGGGATCAAGTGCGCGGAATATTCCTTTACTTCCGAACCCTCGATCAGCGGCGCGACGGAGGGGTGACGCTTGAAAGCCTCGAGCAAGCCGTAGGGCGTCTCGCCGGTACGCTGGAAGTCGGCAACAAGACAGCCAATACCGAGCGAGATACATTCCTTGTTCGAATAGATGAAGCCCATGCCGGTCATGCCGCGGGAGATGGTTCCGGCAGCTTCGATGACGAGCCCCTCGTCGCCTTTGAGACTGAAGCGAGCATCGATTGTCTCGCGCGACAGGAAATGCATCTCCTTGACCGCGAGTGCCACCTTATCCGGTTTCAGTCGCCCTCTTAACCCCGCACCCGTCCCGAGCACTCCGTTCACCCCCTCGGCCAGCACGACGACATCTGCATGGATTTCACCGCCATCGCGGTCTGTGCGCACCCCGACCACCCGCCCATGTGAATCCTGGAGGAGCTCGGTCACCGTGGTCTCGCACAGGACCGTGGCGCCGGCCTCGCGGACCTTCTGCGAGAACCATTTATCGAACTGAGCGCGGATGATGGTGTAGCGGTTCGGCTTCTCCTCATTGAAATCATCGGAGCGATAGTGAAGCCCCGTGTGCGAACGCTCGTCCATGATCCAGAAGCGCTGCTCGACCAGATGCCGCTCAAGCGGTGCATCTTCGCGGAAATCAGGGATCAGCTTCTCCAGCATATCGGCATAGAGGATGGCCCCTTGCACGTTCTTCGACCCCGAATACTCGCCGCGCTCCAGCTGCAGCACTTTCAGGCCGCGCTCGGCCATGGTAAGCGCCGCTGCATTCCCGCCCATGCCAGCACCGACGACGATCGCGTCGAATTTTTCCTCGATCATAACAAGCTCCCTAGCCGGCGATGCGGTCGTGCGAGTGCGGCGACAGCCGCGCGCGGAATGCAGAGGTCAATGCCGGCAACAGTCGAATGGCGTCGGTGACGATACCGATATGGGCGAAGTCGAAGATCGGGGCGTTCTTGTCGGTATTGATGGCAACGATGAGGTCGCCACCCTCCACTCCGACGCGATGCTGGATCGCCCCGGAAATACCGGCCGCGATATAAAGCTTTGGCCTAATGGTTTTCCCAGTCTGGCCGATTTGTCGGTCCGAGGTGACCCAGCCCTTCTGGACGAGCGGCCGCGAACAGCCATACTCGGCGCCAAGCACGTCGGCGAGCTGCTGTACCAGTTGGAAGTTCTCAGGCGATCCCAGACCGAGCCCTCCAGCGACGACCACGTCCGCATAGGCAAGGTTGGACTTTTTAGAATCGCGGTCCGGCAGGAACGAGAGGACTTTTGTGACGATATCTTCTTCTACAAGCCCGAGCGGATGCGAGATGACGCGCCAGACGGCGCCCGTCACGCGCTCGGGGGTCGGCATCACGCGTGGGCGGACGGTTGCCATCTGTGGACGATAGTTGAGTGTGTAGATCGTGCACAACAGTGAACCGCCAAACGTCGGCCGCGTCGCTGCAAGCGAGCCGTCGGGATCGACATCGAGCTCGGTGCAATCGGCAGTTAGGCCGGTGAGCAGTGTGGTGGCCACTGAGCCGGCGAGATCCCGGCCGAGTGTAGTTGCCCCTAGGAGTAGGATTTCCGGCTTGTACGTATTGACCAGCTCTGACAGCGCCTTGGTATAGGACTCATTGCGATAGTCGGCCAAGAGATGGTCCGCGACGATATAGGCGAGGTCGGCGCCGTAGCAGAAGGATTCGGCGACTGCCTGCTCCGTTGTCTCCCCGACCGGGCCGATGACAACCGCGGCGAGGTCGACGTTGAGCTTGTCGGCGAGCCGGCGGCCGGCACCCATCAGCTCCCAGGAGACGGGGTGCACAACCCCGCGTTCCTGCTCGATGAAGACCCAGACGTGCTTATACGCCTTAAATCGTTCGGGCAGCTCCCTCTTGGTCGCTGCGCGACCACCACCCGCGGCCGGCGCTGCGCCTTTGGGTCCGGTGCTCATCATCTGTACTCCCATCCGTTGTTCAGTAGTGGCTCGCCAGCGCAGCGCGCTCCGCCCCCAGCTTTGAATTCGCGCTTGAGGATTGCTTCAGTCAAAAGTTCGGCCGGGTGCCCGCCGCCATTCAGTCAGCACCGCCTGGCAGCAGCGCTGGGCCGAGACAGACATTGCTCGAAGTGTCGACGACCACGGAATCACGCGTTTCGGGTTCTCCGCGCCGGTCACGCGAGCCGATCGATTGGTCCGCTCATCTTCGAGATGCAACCGAGCTGGAACGGATCGAGGATGTGGCAGAGGCTCGGCTGATATCATTATCCGCCACGTGCTTTTCGGTGAAAACGCGATCCATTGCTCCGAATGCCCTCGAGATCTCGCCGATTGCAGCGACAAGCCCGCAACTCTTGCCGAGAGCACGAGCGCCGGGGTCAAGCCGCCCGTCAACGGCGCCGCGCGACCGGCGCTGGAGAGCAAGGACTGCCCCCGCGAAACATCGGCCATAGCTCGGCCAACGGGGGTGATTTCGTCGACGAACCTTTGGCGCGGATCGCGCCCAGCGTTCAGCTCAGCCAGGCCGGAATATGCGGCCATCGCGTTGGCGTCGCGACGCATCATGGTGCAGACAGGCAGCGCGCGCGAACCTGCGCGACGTCAAAAACACAATCGATGCGGACCAAGATGTGCATGCGCTTCTCCAGACTGGCTGAGCATATGTCAGCAATTGTCGTACCAATTGCGTAGGCGATTAAAATTGGGCGCTAATACAGACTCTTACGGAAGGAAATTGGTTGGCAGCCTCTCACGACGATCGGAACATTCGAGAACCGAGTCGAGGAGTGTCCGGAATGCGACAGAAGACAGTCATCCGAATCTGGTGCGCTTTCCCCGCCGAATGTGCGCTTCCCGCTATCAGCGTACCATTGCAGGAGATAGGTGCGCCATGGGCAGCAGCTTGAAAGGATGGACAAACCAGCGCTCAGTCGTGATTGGCCCTTAAGGAGAGCGGAGTAAGTGTTAAAGCTGCGGATCCACGAGGCCACTGCAACTTCCGTTTGAATTGCAAGCTGGAGCTGTCAGCTCCGAACCATCACGGTCCAGAGCACGAGATGTAAACTCGAGTCACTCCAAGGAACCGAGCTGGACCAGGGCTGGATGCTTGTTCGGTTGTGGCGCTGCCGCATCCTTGAGGACCTTGAACACGCGCTGTTCGATCGGGGAGGACGTGACGAAGTCGGCATAGGCGCGCTCAAGCGTAGCCTTACAACGCAAGGCGATGTCGGGATCGGATGCACCGGTCAACTCCTCACCCGCAAGATACTGACCCATGCGACGCAGGATGTGAAGCCGCGCCACGTTGATGATTTTCTCGTCGTACTCGACGCCGAGCAGTGCAAAAAACTCCTCTGCCGCCGAGGCCTTCTTCAATTGCGAAAGGATGCCGTCCGTCATCATTCTCAACCTCCATTTAGATCCACGCCCAGAAACCATCCGGGCCGAATGTTTCGACTTGATCGCGCGGCCCTGGCTGACCAACCGATCACGCGCCCTTGACGAGGGAGCCCTCGTGATTGTCGCGTCAGATTGCCACCACGCCGGGGCAACCGGCCCTTTGTGCTCGATGGCATGCTAGCGGACGCGCGCGAGGATGGTTTCGGTTTGCTCGGCGGTGACCGACAGCTGCAACTCGGACAACAGCGAAGTGATTGCGGCAAACCCTGAATGCTAGCCGATCACAATGCGGTGGGAGCGGCCAAGCAATCGCGGGTCCAGCGCTTGGTAGGGCGCTGGTCTTTTAAACGGAATCATCGAGACGACGCAGATGATCCCGCCGTCGTCCGGCCATCCGGCTCTCCCCGCTCTCCTCGCCGAAGCAAAGATCAAAATCATTGCATTCCGTGCAGACCGGCGTAGTACACATCACCAGACCGTCATCTTCGCATAGCATGCGATATAAGAAGCGCTTCCAGCGCATCTTCTTTGAGTTGCGAGCCGCTAACGGCCCGAAATGGCGCGTCAGGAGGCGGGACAATTCGTCCCGCTTCCGCAGACCAAGATCTTCCCACAAGTGATTGGGCTCCATAGCGCGCCGCGCGATCATCGTCGCCAACCAGCCGCCGACCTCGCTATGGGTAGAACGTTGCGCAAGCAGGAGGTCGCGCACCATAATTGTCTCGGCAGGAGCCGATAACGCGGACTGTTCGCGCCAGGTCCACCTTCTGACCGGGCTGGACGGGAAGTATTGCACTAGGAGCGCATTGAGCTCCTGGTTAGTCAAGCCAGCCCGTTCGGGAAGTTGGCCGCCATCCATAGCGGATGCGGCGAGAACGCAGGCGAGCACATGGCGATCGAAATCGTAGTTATCGCTGATGTCGACTTCTGTTGGATGGCGTCCAGTCAGAAGGCCGTAGAGCTTACTTGCATCGCGCAGCTCGGCGACGTGAGCTGCCGATACAGGAGGTGACACCGTATCGGCCACTTTTCTTTGTGTACCAATCATGAAGGTCCCCCCAGCATCTGAGTGGACGATGTCGGCCTTCCCGGGTCGAGAAGGCCGACATCATGAACTATGCCGAAACAGCGGCGAGCTCGGCGGCGGTCTTGCCGACCAAGCTCTCGTCGACGGGCTTGAGGATGCCGTGCTCCATGAGCATATCCTCGAGCTCGTCCATGCTGATCGGCGTCGGAATAGCGCCTTGTCCAGCATTATTGTGGATCTTGGTCGCGAGATTGCGATAGTGATCCGCCTGCTTGGAATCTGGCGCGTATTCCAGCACCGTCATGCGGCGCAGCTCCGCGTGCTGAACGACATTGTCGCGCGGCACGAAGTAGATCAGCCGGCTGCCGAGCTTCTTGGCAAGAGCATCTGCAAGCTCCAGCTCCTTGTCGGTCTGCCGCTCGTTGCAGATCAGGCCGCCGAGGCGCACGCCGCCGGAATTCGCATATTTCAGAATACCCTTGGAGATGTTGTTGGCGGCATACATCGCCATCATCTCGCCGGACATCACGATGTAGATTTCCTGCGCCTTGTTCTCGCGGATAGGCATCGCGAAGCCGCCGCAGACGACGTCGCCGAGCACGTCGTAAGAGACGTAGTCGATGCCCTCATAGGCGCCATTCTCCTCCAGAAAGTTAATGGAAGTGATCACGCCTCTTCCGGCGCACCCGACCCCTGGCTCCGGACCGCCGGACTCGACGCATCGAATGTCCTTGTAGCCGAGCTTGATGACGTCCTCGATTTCGAGGTCCTCGACGCTGCCGGCACTCGCCGCCAGGCTCAGAATGGTGTCCTGCGCTTTGGCGTGCAGGATGAGGCGGGTCGAGTCTGCTTTGGGATCACAACCGACGATCAGAATCTTTTGGCCCAGCTCAGCAAGGGCCGCTAGCGTATTTTGCGACGTCGTCGATTTACCGATGCCACCCTTGCCATAAAACGCGATTTGTCTCAGCGAAGACATGTTGCTCTCCATCAACCGATTGCCAACTTTTTCGCGCCGAACGCGCGAGGCTATTTCTCTCTCAGAAACGTGGGCACACGGGTTTCGGGAAGGAGGCCATCGCTCGCCATCGGCGTCGGCATGCCCTCAGCCCTCACTCGTTGTTGCTGCATCCATTTAGCAACTGGCGTGCCATTTCGTTCGCAGGTGCGTCAAGCGCCTGAGCATGCTGGACTAATCGCGCGGCGTGCGAGACCGGATGCCGTTGCGGACGCGACAGCGGCAACGGCTTTGACAGAGACCGGACAAAGCCCTTTTGACAGAAACCGGACAAAACCCTGGCGCATTGATTCCATTACGAGCGCCCGGCGACAGGGCGCGGAACGGGGAATGCCGGGCCTTAGCCCGAGGCGATTGAGGAGATCGTACGGTGCAGATCGGGTTCGAGGACACCGCCATCATCAGAGGCGAATGTTTCATGACCGGCACGGTGGGTACTTGCCGTCAGAGCGGGTGGCATATCGCTTGCTTTGCTAGGCCCGGAACGCAGTTTCCGCGTGACGCGATGTTGTAGTGAGGACAATATGTCTGGAATTGGCAGTAAGTTGCCGCCGTTCGAAATCACAGGCGTGAAGCCCGGCTTTCACCTGCCAGAGGAGAACGGGCAGAGCGCCTTTGAGACGCTGACTGAGACGAGCTTTCCCGGCAAATGGAAAGTCATCTTCTTTTACCCGAAGGATTTCACATTCGTCTGCCCAACCGAAATCGCTGAGTTTGCCCGCCTATCCAAGGATTTCGCCGATCGCGATGCAGTCGTACTTGGTGGCTCGACCGATAACGAGTTCTGCAAGCTCGCCTGGCGGCGTGAGCACAAGGACCTGCACCGTCTATCGATCTGGCAGTTTGCCGACACCAAGGGCGCACTGGTCGATGGCCTTGGAGTGCGCTCGCGTGATGGCATCGCGCATCGCTACACCTTCATCGTCGATCCTGAAAATACGATCCAGCATGTCTATGCGACAAGCCTCAATGTCGGCCGCAGCCCACAGGACACGTTACGCGTTCTGGATGCGATCCAGACTGATGAGCTCTGCCCTTGCAACCGGGAGATCGGCGGCGACACGCTTAAACTTGCCTGAGGCAACATGTCGATCGTGCAGTTGGAGAAGCAGCTCCCGCATTCAAAGGACGTCAGACTCGGTACCGTCTAACGTGGAGGCCATTTCCTGGATCCGCTACCCGGCAGAACCACATCGAACCGGCCGTCGCCCGAGCTGGCGCATGGCTGCCGTCATCGACGCGACTGTTTGTGGCGATGCGGCAACCCAACAGTTGGGCGAGCAGGCCCATGAGCATCGTTGGAAGCCCAATCATCCAGATCAGCTTCCGCCGAATGTCTTCAGCTCGTACTTCAGGAACCTGCGAATTGAGTCCGGCCGACAAGTCGGTGAGCACCGGCGCAACTCAATCCCCTCATTCAGAATGAGCCGATCCGCCTGCCCAGCTCGAAGGTGTCCGCCGTCACATCAGGAGCATCCAGGGCTGGGAAGCCACCGAGCCGGTCACGCTCGCGACGCAGTCCTTCACCAAGTAACTGATATGGGAGGATCTCGTCGACCGCGCAGATTTGCTCAAGAGCAATCCCGTCGTGCGTGACCTGATCGATACCCCGACCCACAGCTCCGATGGGTCCCGGGCGAGCTTCATCGATGCGCGGACCATCGACGATATCGTCGACCCGATCGAACCGTTCGCGCCGCTGTCGGCCGATTCCTCGCAGATCGCTGCCGTCGTCGCTACCCAGCGCGGCGCGGGCTGTTCGGCCGGCCCGGCGGGGGCAAGAGTCAGACTATCGCCAACGCCATCACCACAGCCTTGCACACGAGAAGACGGTGCTGCACGTCGCCGCGAATGCCTCCTTCAATATAGCGTTGATGACCTGGCTGTCCTTATACGGGCGGTTTGGCGCCCGATGGGTCACGAACAGCGTGCGCGTGGTCATTGAGGTTCGCTCCTCCCGTGGATACCGGATGATCGCTTTACCACAGGGTTACGCACCGAGCGATTTCGGCCAAGAAGCTTGCGCTCCGCCTGCCATCACATGCGTGGCACAAGATCACGTGGCGTGAGGGTACGGCAGAGCGGTTGTCGTCGCGCTTCCCCCGTGTGCGCGTCCGTCCGGCACATCGAGATCGGTGGCGCGCCGAAAGCCGGCCGGAGGAAATGGCTGCCGATCGAGGGGCCGGCAGGCGAAGAGGCGCCGACCAAATATTAGTTGTCAACGCTTCCGGCGAACATTGGCTTCCGTCAGCTCGTCGATGCCGTCAAGCTGCGCTGGCGCATTGAGCGCGACTACCACGAACTCAAACAGGAAGTTGGCCTTGGCCACTTCGAGGGGCGAAGCTGGCGTGGCTTCCACCATCACGCAACACCGTGCATTGCCGCCTACGGAATCTGGGCTCCGTGAGCGATAAACGATTCCCCCTCAGAAACAGCCTCCACCAAGCTGTTCAAGGAAGCTGCAATTCCGAAACTTATCGACCGAGGGATCCGCCATTGCGGCCTAAGCGACCTCCCAAAATTCGATCGCCACCGTTCGGAGCGGATGGAACGCGGCTCTCGTGTCCACACTATTTCGATACCCTTATTGCATCAGACCAATCTGACGTCGAAGTCGGTGCAAATTATGACGCAGTAGGAGTGATCGCTACGGATGACGCCGGGGCATTGTTTAATTATGGACAGCCGAAAGAGCGCCACGCCGATGGGGTCATCCGCACCACAGAGCTGTCGCTAACGGATCCGAAACGGACCTTCGAGAGAGATTAAACATTCGATCACATGATTTGGTCCATGGCTGACATCTCAAAGACGAATTCTCCCTGATGGTTATGATCGCATTTGACGAGGTGTGACTTGCCGCGCGTCTGCTGCAGAAAAGCCATTCTACGACGCCATAGGGAACAACGCGTTTGTTGATTGCTAGAGGTGATTGCCGACAAGGCGGTTCGCCGGCTGAACGATATCAACGTTATCCTGGACCACATTGGCGAAGTGGGCCCATTCTCGACAACCTAATTCGCGTTACCGAGAAATCTACGTTATTCTGGCACCTTGTCCTACACTGTTTCGGCGGAGTGCACTCCAAGCAGCTCGCCAACTCGCGTATCGCGATCATGAGAAATATTGCGAAGCCACTCACGGCGCAGAGGGAGAGTGAGCCATCAGCCGAGTTGAGTGCAATGCCGTGGCATCCACTGCGAAGAAATTTGCGCTCCAGCGAACAGGCAATCGTTCACTGCCCGCCCGAGTTGGACCGTCGGTAGGACGCCGTGCGTCAGACGTTTCGATGGATGAGGGTCCTTAAGCGTGTAACAGTGAGCCAGGCGAAAGTTGAGACGGCGTTGTAATTGCCGCTCGGTCTGTCGTTTGCTGCAAGTTGCCATTCTGCCAGTCGGCGCCAAGTTATGGTGCGCTTTCGTGCGCAATGTCGTGTTCACGACATGCCGGGGTTGACCTTTGGCCAGAACGTGCGCCCCACGTTTTGTTCTGCGTCCAGTTGGCGCGTAGCGTGGCCGTGCGCAGGCCGCCAGCAGTTGGCCCGGTCTTTGCTCAGCTGCTTGCCAAACGGTGTGCGGTTTCCCGCTTTTGTCGGGATTGTCTGTTACAGAACGTGGCTCTCAGTGGAACGAAAAGGCGATGCGATGAAGAACTGGAGTTCGGTAACCGCCGAGGTGCGAAGCACCGCGGCCGGTGCCTTCGATTTGATGACGCGCACCGCACTGGCTGTCGAAACGTATGATAGCGCGGATGGTAACCTTCGGTACGTTCCTGGAGAAGGGAGCGTGCTTGCCCGGGACACAGTCAGGTCGGATCGACCAGCCAGCTTCACGCTTCAGAACGGCCTGCAGGTCGTGGTGATTGCGGATCATCGGACGCCCGTTGCGACTCAGATGATCTGGTATAAGGTCGGCTCCGCCGACGAGCCACCCGGCAAATCGGGGCTTGCGCATTTCCTCGAACACCTGATGTTCAAGGGCACATCCAAACATCCGGCGGGTGAATTCTCCCAGACCGTGCAGCGCTGCGGCGGCTACCAGAACGGCTTCACCGGGACCGACTATACCGCCTATTTCCAGCAGGTGCCGCGCGAGCAGCTCGGTAAGATGATGGAATTTGAAGCCGACCGCATGACCGGTCTCATCCTCAAAGAGGAGAACGTGCTGTCGGAGCGCGACGTGGTGCTGGAGGAACTCAATAGGCGGGTCGCCAACGAGCCGGATGCGCAGCTCGCCGAGCAGATGATGGCGGCTCTTTACCTCAACCATCCCTACGGCCGCCCTTTAATCGGCTGGCGTCAGGAAATCGAAAAGTTCGACCGCGAGGACGCGCTCGCCTTCTACAAGCGTTTTTACGCGCCGAACAACGCCATCCTGATCATCGCCGGTGACGTCGACGCAAATGCGATCCGCCCGATGGTAGAGAAGAATTATGGCCACATCCCCCCGCAACCATCAATTCCCGCGGAACGCCTGCGACCGCAGGAGCCGACGCCGGCCGCGCCGCGTACCGTGACGCTGACCGATCCCCGCGTCGAGCAGCCAGCCTTGCGCCGTTATTATCTCGTGCCGTCGGCTCACCCCGCGGCCGCCGGCGAGAGTCCAGTTCTTGATGTGCTCGCGCAATTGATGGGTGGCGGCGCCAACTCACATCTTTATCGCGCGCTGGTAATCGACAAGCAGATTGCGATCACGGCGGAGACAATCTACGAGCGTACCTCGCTCGATCCTACGCAATTCGAGATTTATGCGACCCCGAAACCCGGCGTCGGATTCGGGGAGATTGAGTGCGCCATCGACGAGGTGATAGCCGATATTGCGCACAGTTGCGCGCGCGCCGAGGATCTCGAGCGGGTCAAGACGCAGCTGATCGCGCAAGCAACCTACGCCCAGGACAGCCAAACAAAGCTTGCAGTCTGGTATGGTGGCGGGCTCACGACTGGGCTCAGCATCGACGAAATCCGAGGCTGGCAGGACGGCATCCGCGCCGTCACCGCCGACCAGGTGCGCGCGGCCGCTGGGAAATGGCTCGACAAGAAGCGCTCCGTGACCGGCTATCTTATGAAAGAGTCAAAGCGGAACCACCAGGAGAAGCGATCATGACCTATTCCTTCACACGTCGTGCGGTCTTCGCTGGCGGAGCCTCGCGCTCGACCGCGATGCTCGCCTCGCCACGTTCACTTTCCGCGGCCGGAACGCGTGGCCCGACCAAGATCCAGCGCCTAGTGTCATCTTGCGGTATAGTAGCCTGGTTCGTGCAGGACGCCACTGTCCCGTTGATTGCGATGGATTACGCATTCGGCGGCGGCGCGACCCAAGACCCCGCCGATAAACCCGGCGTCGGCTACATGGTTTCTGACCTACTCGGTGAAGGCTCCGGCGATCTGGATTCCCAGACCTTTCATGAGCGGCTCGGCCGTCGCGCGATTGAGCTGAACTTTGAATCGACCCGCGATCACTTCCGCGGTGCCTTGTGCACGCTCGAAGACAACAGGGACGAGGCCTTCGACCTGCTACGGATGGCACTAACCTCGCCGCGGTTCGACGCGGCCGATGTCGAACGGATTCGTACCGGCATGCTTGCGAGCCTTCGGCAAGGCTCGACCGATCCCTCGTCCCTCGCCAAGCGCAAATTCCTCGAAGTCGCCTTTAACGATCATCCTTATGCTCGGGAGGCCAGAGGCACGATAGAGAGCGTGCCAAAGATCGAGGTCGCGGATCTCAAGGGCTATGTCCGACGCGTGATAGCAAAAGACACGCTCAAGATCGCGGTGGTCGGCGACGTCGATCCAGAGGCCCTGTGCAAATTGCTCGACAGGACTTTTGGCGGCCTGCCGGCCATGGCGGAGTTGGCGCCGGTGCCCGACGTGGTCGCAGCAACACCGCCGCAGCGCGTCTTCATTCCGCTCGATGTGCCCCAGACCGTTGTGACCTTCGGCGGTCCCGGCGTCCGCCGCAGCGAGCCCGATTTCATGGCGGCCTATGTCGTCAACCACATCCTCGGCGGCCCCGGTCTGACGTCGCGGCTGTTCCGCGAAGTCCGCGAGAAGCGCGGGCTGGCCTATTCGGTCCATGAGCGCTTGGTCTGGATGGATCATTCCGCCATGTTTGTCGGCAATAGCGGCACCCGCGCCGATCGCGCTGACGAGACGGTCGAACAGATCGAGAATCAAGCCCGCCGAATCGCGGAGGAAGGACCGACCCAGCAGGAACTCGACGATGCAAAGTCTTACCTGAGAGGCTCACAGATGCTGGCCCTCAACACTTCCTCGAAGTTTGCGCGAACGCTTCTGCAGCATCAGCTTGATAAGCTGCCGATCGACTATGTCAAACAGCATAACGCCATCGTCGATGCAGTGACGTTGGAGGACGCCAAGAGGGCCGCACAGCGGCTGTGGGGCCAGGGTCTGCTCACCATTATCGTCGGCCGCTCCCCAATGGGCGCAGCCCGGTCGACCACCGTGCCATCGGCAGCGACTTCCTGACCAGGCGCCGAGCAGCTAGGCGCCACGGCATCGCCCAAAATACCGGCCAAACCCAATTAACTTTAGGCAACGCCACGCGTAGCTTCGAGCCTCGCTCTCCGCTCCGCCCTGGGGTGAGAACCGGAGAGCGGTTGGCGTGGGCATAGAATCGACGAATAACCTTGTAGCCTTTCGAGAGCGACGGACCGCCCTTAAAGACGACATGCTCGCCGAGCGGTAGCGGGATGTTGGCGGCGAGGCGCGACACGGGCTTGTTCACGTCGTCGAAGGGCTGCAGGTATGGAGCTGCACCATCACGAAAACGCTTGTTCGAAGGGGTCGCTGATCGCGGCAGCGGTTGCCAGGATCTGATAGAAGCTTTCCTCAATGAGCTGCGGCACCTCCAGCGGATGGAATTAGGAGCGTTCGATACCGACGGGTATGTAACGCAGCCTGCCGGCCGCCTTGGAATCGGCAAGGAGGTCGTTAGCGAGGAGCGCAGTCACCAGTCCAGTCATAGGCGGCATCGGCATCTAGAGACCAGGTTCGAATGCTAGAAGGTTGGCTTTCGAGAAGCTGACCTGTACCTCGACACAGAGGACTTGATTCGTTGAAATTGGCCTGATTTGGCACGCCATTTTTGCGCGAGTTTTTTCGGTTGTGAACGACCACATGACGCGCGCGCGGTCGGCACTGCGCCCTTTCTCCGGCGGTCTCAACGACGAGGCCGGGGAAACTGTCGATGCGCTGCTCAAGGCATACGCGCTGCTGGCAAGTCTCGTTGAGCGAGGCGACTACGGCCAAGACGGCCCAGCGCTTGCGCCGATAACCCGTCGTTTGAACGCAACACGTGCTGAAGCTAGCCCCCTAATCAGCTTCGGCGGAGGAAAATTTCGTGCTCCAGGTTTGGCGGCCCAATGCTGGCCGTGTAGTTTACGACGCGGGACAAGGTTTCGTTGTCGGTATCTAAAGTCGTCCGGTCTTTAATCGCGGGCGACAGCAAACCGAACGGCCCAGTGCAGGGCGACGGTTCGGGCAGCATGCAGGATGCGGCATCAACCCGCGCTATGGCTTTACGCGTCAGCGCAGAGGACATTCGGGGTGGCACCTCCCGTTACTGATCGCTTGACCAAAGCGACCCAAAACGAAATCCAGCAATCTCTTGAGTTGCTGGGCTCTTTCGATCGATTTGGTGGCGGGGCCCGAAACGAACGCCAGATCAAAGACCCTCGTTTGTGGTTTCCGTGCTTCCGGGAGCCCAGTGATAATCGGTTCCGAGGGGGCGGACGAAGGTTCTCACCACGGTTTGTTCACGATCATTCACTTGAAGCCGAACCAATTCAGCGCAACGGCCCTGGTCTGAGTCAGGCGTGGATGGACTGATCTTGGCGGACCGCGGGACTTGTCGATGCTAATGGTGACTAGGACCCTGCCCAACGGGTAGTCGTTACCGCGTCGGCCGCCGCCGGCTTGGCATGATGGAACCCTACGTCCGTTTGAGTGGATGGCTATCGCCAGCTCCATCCTCCAGGAACTGGCCCGGCTTTGCTGGCGAATTTCCGGGACAGAGCAGCGCTTCGGCCTTGAAGACCGGAAAGCGCTTTGCTCGATTTGCACGTACTGGCCCGTTTTTGGGTTACGGCCTGTGCGAGCCTGCCGATGGCTGACCGAAAATACTCCGAAGCCTCGCAACTCAACCCGGTGTCATTCGGCTTGCAATATTTGAACGCCGATTGACATGCATCGGGCTTTCCGTCGAATGCACGATGCGGTCGAAATCGTAGAGCTGCTTGGCCACTCCGCGCTTGACCGAGACGACCTTCTTGATGTGCCCCGAGGTCGCCTTGACGTCGACGCCGGCGGTCTCGGTCTCCGTCTGCAGCCGATAGAGCTAAACCGCCTCCTTGACGGTTTCGACCAGTTGGTCCGGCTGCCAGGGCCTGGTGATGTATTGATAGATGCCGGCCTCGTTCAGTCGTGCGATGATGTCCTCGGACTCCGAATAGCCGGAAATGATCATCCGCACCGGATCCGGCCAGAGCTCGCGGACGCGCTTCAGGAAGCTCACGCCGGATTCGTGCGGCATCCGCTGGTCGCAGAGGATCGCGTGGACGATCTCGCCCTCCAGCAGCTTCTCCGCATCGGTCGCATTGCCGACGCAGAGCACCTCGAAATCCTCCCTGAGCACGCGCCGCAGCGCTTCCTGCGAGCGGACCTCGTCGTCGACGACGAGAATGGTTCCCTGATGTTCACGATGGCACCACCATTCCGACAGGCCGATCTGGCGCACGCCGGGGACCGGTGACCAGCGATGGTCAGCGGCGTGCGCGACTTCGGCACCTTGTGGATGAAATTGTAGCGCGCGACGTGGTAGCTCGGATCGAAGCCGTAGAAATTCAGCTTCATCCGCCGCAGCTCCTCGTCGCGGTAGGATTGCAGGGGCTTCTCGGCCTCATCGGCGGCGCGCCGCTGCCGCTTGGCGGCGAGGTGCTTGGCAAAGCCGGCATCCGACGCCATGGTGGCGCCGCGCTGTACGAGGCTTATATCGGCAAGCTCCTCGCCCGATAGCACGCGATCGACGATGCCGAGGCGCCGCGCCTCCGCCACGCCCATCGGGAGCCGGCATTGCGTGATCCGGGTTGCGTTCGCGGCGCCCGCACGGCGCGGCAGCAGATAGGTCCAGTATTCCGAGCCGTAAAGATTGCCATGTCCTTGTAATGCGGATTGAGGACGATCTGGTCGCTTGCCCAGACCTCGTCGGCGGCAAGACTCAGGAAGACGCCGCCCGCACCCGCATTGCCGCGAATGACCGAGACGACCAGGCAGTCGGTGGTCTCGATGATCGCGCGGGCAAGATCGTCGATCGCATTGATGTTGCGCCAGGACTGATCCGCGGGGCTGTCGGCCGCCTCGATTTCTGTAAGATGAATGCCGTTCGACCAATAATCCCGGCCGCCGGTCAGGAGCAGCACCCTGGTCGGGCGCGCCAGCGCCGCGCGATAGGCCTCGAGCAGGGCCTCACAGTCGCCGGTCGCCATGGCGCCGTTGTAGAAGGAGAACGTGAGCTCGCCGACCTCGACATGCTCGCGATACCGGATCGGGGCGTAGCCGCAGCCGGGCCGGTGCGGCAGATGCGCCGCCTCGGCGGCGAAGAGTTTCGCCGCCGGCAGCTTCAGGCTCTTCGGCGCGAGCTTCCTGACATGCCCGATCCAGACCGCACCATCGACCGTGGCGCGCGTCAGCGCGCGGTCGCATTGCGCGACGACGGTGCCGGGCACGCCGGAGATGCCGTGCGCCTCATGCGCATCGAATAGCCTGGCCTCCTGGAAGGACAGGCTGTCGACCAGGCCCGGCATGCCGTCGGCGCTGTCGATCTTGCGCAGCACGTCGCGGTGGTGTCGTGCTGCCAGTCGATCGCCCGGCCGCCTGGCGGCAAGGTCCGCGCACGCGAATGCGCGGGTCGTCCGTGTCCATCGGCTGCGGGGCAGACCGTCCGGATTCGATCGCCGCGACGGCTTCGAGCACCGCCGCAACCGCGCAGGACATCACGTCATTGCGGTAGATGCTGGACTTAGGCGCGCGCCGCATCGGGAAGCTGCGGAACGCCCAGACCGAACCGGCGTCGAACTCGCCATCCGCCTGCAAGACCGTGACGCCCCACTCGCTTGCACCGTCCAGAATCGCCCAGTCGAGCGCCGCCGGACCGCGATCGCCGCGCGGACCGGGATGGACGACCAGGCACCGCAGGCTGCGCCAGACGTCGTTGGGAAATCGCCTGCTTCAGGAACGGCGCGATCACAAGATCCGGCCGATGCAGCGCCACGCTCTCGCGCGTGACCTCGGCATGGATGTCGAGCTCGACCGCGACATCGTGGCCTCGATCCCTGAGCTCGACATGCAGCCGCTGCGTCAGGCTGTTGAAGGAATGCGACAGGAGCAGGATGCGCATGATTTGCCTCAACAGATTCTCGGCAATTGCTCGCCCGACGGCCAGTCGACGATCCGCCCGCCGCCGAAGCTCGTGGCCATCTGCACGAAATGATGATCGTCGGCCACGGCCTCGCCGATGTCGGCGGCGTCGCGGCCAAGCGGATGCGCCCGCATCGCGGCCAGCACTGGAGCAGCATTTTCGGGCGCCACGATCGCGACCAGCTTGCCCTCATTGGCGACATGGAGCGGATCGAGCCCGAGCAGCTCGCACGCTGCCGCGACGCCCGGCTTGACCGGGATCGCCTCCTCGCGAAGATGGAAGCCGAGGTCGGACTGCTGGGCGATCTCGTTCAGCGTGGCGGCAAGCCCGCCGCGGGTGGGATCGCGCATCAGGCGGATGCCGTGGCCGCCGGCTTCGACCATCTTCGCGACGAGATCGTTCAGCGCCGCCGAATCCGAGACGATCTCGGTCTCGAAGGCGAGATTCTGCCGCTTCGACATGATCGCCACGCCGTGATCGCCGAGCGTGCCCGAGATCAGGACGCGATCGCCGACGCGGGCATTCTCCGCCGAGAGATCGAGCCCGTGGGGCACGACCCCGACGCCGGCGGTCGAGATGAACAGGCCGTCGGCCTTGCCGCGCTCGACAACCTTGGTGTCGCCGGTGACAATGTGAACGTCGGCCGTGCGCGCAGCCTCGCCCATCGATTCCGCGATCATCTTGAGGTCGGCGAAGCGGAAGCCTTCCTCGATGATAAAGCTTGCAGAGAGGTAGAGCGGGCGTGCACCGGCCATGGCGATATCGTTGACGGTGCCGTGCACTGCAAGCGAGCCGATATTGCCGCCGGGGAAGAACAGCGGCGAGACCACATAGCCGTCGGTCGTCATCACCATGCGCCCGGCACCAACGTCGAATGCCGACTGGTCGTTGCCGCGCGCCAGCCATTCATTGCCGAAGGCCTCGTGGAACAGACCCGAGATCAACTGCGCCATGGCCCGGCCGCCCGAGCCGTGGGATAGGTCGACGCAGCCGTTCCTGATGTCGAGCTTGCGCTGGTAGGCCTTCATGACACGCGTCTTTGCTGGTGGTCGCGGAAGCGGCCATAGGTCCAGTGTGCGGCGCAGGCGCCTTCGGAGGAGACCATGCAGGAGCCCATGGGCGTCTCCGGCGTGCAGACGGTGCCGAACAGCTTGCAGTCGACCGGCTTCTTCACGCCGCGCAGGATGGCGCCGCATTCGCAGGCGGGATTGTCGTCGACGCGCAGCTCGTGCATGTCGAAGCGCACCTCGGCGTCGTATATGGCGTAAGCGCGCTTCAGCTTCAGCCCGCTATAGGGAACCTGTCCGAGCCCCCGCCATTCGAACTGATCGCGCAGCTCGAAGATGTCGGAGACCTCCTCCTTGGCGCGCAGATTGCCGTCGCGGTTTACCGCGCGGCTGTACTGGTTCTCGACCTCGTGCCTATCCTCGTTGACCTGCCGCACCAGCATCAGGATCGCCTGCATCATGTCGAGCGGCTCGAAGCCCGCGATCACCACGGGCTTGCCGAACTCCTCGGCAAAGAACTCGTAAGGGGCCGTGCCGATGATCGTCGAGACATGGGCCGGCCCGACGAAACCGTCGATCTCGACCCGGCCGATGTTGCGGATGTCGGGACTTTCCAGGATGTTCTGCATCGCCGGCGGCGTCAGCACGTGGTTGCAGAACACGGTGAAGTTTTCGAGCTGCTTCTTCTCCGCCAGCCGGATCATGACTGCAGTCGGCGGCGTCGTGGTCTCGAAGCCGATGGCGAAGAACACGACCTCGCGTCCGGGATTGTCCTCGGCGATCCGGATCGCGTCGATGGTGGAATAGACCATGCGGATGTCGGCGCCGCGCGCCTTCGCCTTCAACAGCGATGTGCCCTGCGAGCCGGGAACGTGCATCAGGTCGCCATAGACGCACAGGATGACGTCCGGCCGCTCGGCGAGCCGGATCGCCATGTCGATGCGTCCGGCCGGCAGCACGCACACCGGACAGCCGGGGCCGTGGATCATCCGCACGTTCTTCGGCAGCATGTCCTCGAGGCCGTAACGCGAGATCGCGTGGGTATGGCCGCCGCAGAATTCCATGAAGCGATAGAGCTTTTGCGGATCGGCTTCCGCGCGGATCGCTTTCGCAAGCCCGAGCGCGATCTCCTTGTCGCGAAACTCGTCGGCATATTTCATGACGCGGCTCCCTGCCCCTCGGCGCTAAGCTCGCGCAGCAGCTCGAGCGTCCGCATTGCCTCCTCCGGATCGATCTTCGTCAGGGCATAGCCGACATGGATGATCACATAGTCGCTGACGGCGAGATTCTCGATCAAGGCGACCGATATCTCCTTGCTCACGCCGTCGATCGAGACGATCGCCATCTCGTCGGGCAGGAGCTTCGTGACCTCAGCAGGTATCGCGAGACACATCAGGCGGTTCCTTCCAGGCCGTACTGTTCGAGTTGGAGCGCGGCGATCCAGGCCTGGCCGAGGCTGAGACCGCCGTCATTGGGCGGCACTTGCCGCGGCAGCAGCGGCAAGAGACCGGCGGCGATACAGCCGCGCTCGATCTCGCAACTGAGGATCGCGTTGAGAAAGCAGCCGCCGCTCAGAGCGACGGTCGTGACACCGGTCTCGCGCGCCGCACGGGCGATCCAGTCGACGCAGGCAGCGGCGAGCGTGCCATGGAACAGCCCGGCCCCCTCGACCGGATCGATGCCCTCGGCCGCAAGGCGCGCAAGCAACGGAAACAGGGACAGCACCCCATCCTCGATCGTCCAGCCGTCTTTCATGGAGCGCGGCGCGCGAACCCGCGCCTCCAGTTTCATCGCGGCTTCGCCCTCATAGCTCTGCACCTGGCAAAGACCGAGCAGCCCCGCCGCCGCATCGAACAGCCGGCCGGCGCTGGTCGTCACCGGTACGCCCGGCTGGTCGAGCAAGGCATGGAGACGCGCAGCCTGCGGCTGCGCCGCAAACCGGGTCGCGATCGCGTTGCCGCGGGCCAGGCCATGCAATGCGCTTGCAGCCATGCGCCACGGCTCGCGCGCGGCGCGATCGCCGCCCGCCATCTTCATCGGCGCCAGATGGCCGAGCCGCCGGAACTGCGCGCGCTCGCACAGCAGGAGCTCGCCCCCCCAATTGCCGCCGTCGCTGCCCTGGCCGAAGCCGTCGAGCACCAGCGCCAACGCAGATCCCGCGAGGCCATGCTCCGCCATCACGGAGGCGGCATGGGCATGATGGTGCTGGACTGCTATCAGTCGCCGCCCGCTCGCTTCGGCGAAGCGGGTCGAGGCTATGTTCGGGTGCAGATCATGGGCGATAACCGCCGGCTCCACGTCCAGCGTCGACAGCAGGTGGCCGATGGTTTCTTCGAAGACACGGACGCCTTCGGCGGTGCCGAGGTCGCCGACGTGCTGGGAAACGAAGGCCTCGCTGCCGCGCGTGACCGTCACGGTCGACTTCAACGTGCCGCCGACCGCAAGGATCGGCGGCACCGGTCGCGCCAGCCGAACCGGCTCCGGCACGTAGCCGCGGGCACGGCGGATAAATTGCGTCCGGCCGGCGACGACGGCCGCCACGGAATCGTCGGCGCGGGTGACGATGTCGCGATCATGGCTGACGATGAGGTCGGCGATGCCGGCAAGCCGCAGCTCGGCCTCGCGATTGTCGGTCAGAAGCGGCTCGCCGCCGGGATTGGCGCTGGTGGCGACGATCGCCCAGCTCTCGCCGGCGAGCGGATACGCCGCATCCAGCGCCTCGAAGATCAAATGATGGAGCGGAGTGACCGGCAGCGCGATGCCGATCCGCGCCAGCTCCGGCGCGATCGCCGGCGAGAGCCGATGGCGCGATGTCATCAGCACGATCGGCCGCGGCGACGTCTCGAGCAAGGCGAGCTCGGCAGCATCGGCGTCGGCGATGCCGGCGACCGCGTCCACCGAGCCGACCATGACGGCAAACGGCTTCTGGTCGCGCTGCTTGCGCTGGCGCAGGCGCTGCACGGCCGCCTCGTCCCGGGCATCGCAGACAAGCTGATAACCGCCGAGCCCCTTGACTGCGACGATCTTGCCTGCGGCGATCGCGGCAGCGATGTCCTCGATACCGTGGCTGAGCCGCGGGCCGCATTGCGGGCAGGCGATCGCTTCGGCATGGAAGCGGCGGCTGTCGGGATCGGCATAGTCGCCCGCACAGGCCTTGCACATCGCAAAGCGCTTCATGGCCGTGGTCGCGCGGTCGTAAGGAAGCCGCTCGGCAATGGTATAGCGCGGACCGCAATGGGTGCAGTTGACGAAGGGGTAGCGATAGAACCGGCCGGCTGGATCGAACAGCTCGCTCAGGCATTTTGGACAGGTCGCGGCATCGGCGACGATGCGTGTCGACACCCTGCCCTGGTCGCTCGCGCGGATATAAAACCCTTCGCTCGCCCCCGCCCCGACCGGCTGCACCGAGATCTCGTCGATCCGGGCGAGCGGCGGCTTTTCCAGCGGCAGTGCCCTGACGAAGTCCGACGCGCGCTCGCCCTGGACCTCGATGACGACGCCATGGGAATCGTTGGCGACGAAGCCGCCGAGGCGGTAGCGCGTGGCGAGGCCGTAGACATAGGGGCGAAAGCCGACGCCCTGTACCGCGCCGCGCACGTGCAGGCGCAGCCGCCGTCCGTCCCGCGCCGTGGCCTCGCCGCCCATCGTCACTCCGCCGCCGTCATCGCGGCAGGCGTCGTCGCCGCCATCCGCTTGCGGATCCAGGCAAAGAACGTCGCAAAGCCTTCGCCGGTGCGCGCCGACACCGTCAGCACCTCGATCTTCGGGTTGACCCGGCGCGCATAGTCGATGGTCTTCGCCAGATCGAAATCGAGCACGGGCGCGAGATCGATCTTGTTGATCAGCATCAGCGACGAGGCTGCGAACATGTCGGGGTATTTCAGCGGCTTGTCCTCGCCCTCGGTGGTCGAGAACACCACGATCTTGCAGGCCTCGCCGAGATCGAACGCCGCCGGGCAAACCAAGTTGCCGACATTCTCGATGAAGAGCAGGCCGCCGTTCAGCCAGGGCAGCCGGTCATAGGCCTCGCCGACCATGGCGGCGTCGAGGTGACAGCCCTTGCCGGTATTGACCTGGATCGCCGGCACGCCGGTCGCGCGAATGCGCTCGGCATCGTTGGAGGTCTGCTGGTCGCCTTCGATCACGCCGATCGCAAAGCTTGCCTTTAGCTCGGACAGGGCGCGGACCAGCAGCGAGGTCTTGCCGGCGCCGGGGCTGGAGACCAGGTTGAAGGCGAGCACGCCGTCGGCCGCGAAGCGGGCGCGGTTGTCGGCCGCAAGCCGGTCGTTCTTGTCGAGGATGTCGCGCTCGACCTGGATGATGCGGTCGCTGCTCATGCCGGCGATCTTCTGGCCCGCGGGATTGGCGCCGCAGTCGAGCAGCCCGGCCTCATCGGGGGCGTGGTCGTGGGCACCACCGTGGTGATGGTGGTGACCGTGGTCGTGGCCATGACCGCGGTCATGATGATGGTGCCCTCCGTGCTCATGGCCATCGCCGTGATCATGATGATGACCATGCGCATCTTCGATCGATGCCTTGCCGTCGCTGCAGCGGCAGACCGTACACATCAGTCGACCTCCAATTCCCTTACGCGCGATTCTTCGCCGCCCGTCACCTGCAATTGGTAGCCGCCGCAGGACGGGCACAGCTCGTAACGCTGCCCGATCTCAACGGTTTTGGAACAGGCCATGCACCAAGCCGTGCCGGGCGTCTCGACGATCTCGAGCCGCGCGCCTTGCGCGATGGTCCGCGCGGCCACGGCCTCGAAGCAGAATTTCAGCGCCTCCGGCACGACATGGCTCAGCGCACCGATCTCCAGACAGACGACGTTCACCTTGGTGAAAGCGCGCTTGCGCGCTTCCTCCTCGACGATACCGACGATGCCTTCGCACAGCGCCATCTCATGCATGGCCGGCCTCGCGAAATTGCAGGCTGAAGCCGACGCAGGGATCGAAGGAGCCGACCAGCGCGCGAACCGCGTCCCGTCCCTGCCGGCCGGTCGCGAGCGTCGCGCCCCTGAGGCTCCTGACCAGCGGTCCGCGGGCGTGAAAATTCCACTCGGTCGGTGCCAGGAACTCGAAGTTGACGACGCGATCCTCGTCGTCCAGTGCGACGGCGTGATGAAGGCGCCCGCGTGCGCATTCGACCGCGGCTGCCCCCTTGCCCGCGCCGAGCCGGTAGCTCGCGACGACGCCTTCATCAAGATCCGCATCGCCACGATCGAGCCAGGCGCAGAGCCGCGCGACCTCGGCAATCCGCGCATTCAGACGCGCGGCGGAGCCCGCTTCCGCCGCCGAGACCGCTTCACGGCGTGCCCTGCGTGCCCAGACGCCGGTTTCCGGAATCCGGCCACAGAGGTCCGGCGCATCGGAATAGGCCGCACCGTCCGCCAGCAGACGCGTGACGATGTCCAAATCGTCCGCCACCGTCAGGAAGGATGGATCGGCCTCGGGCTCTGACACCAGCTTGCCGTGGCATCCCGCGACGGAGGCGGCGAGCGGGCTGCCCGGCGCGAGCGTCTCGTCTTCTTCGCCGGCGATCCCCATCGCGCCGAGCGCGGCCTTGATCTGCACCACGGCGTTGCGATGCAAGGCCGGCGGGACGGCCTCGTCCGCGCCCCAAAGCAGCGCGCTTGCCTGCATTACGGCGCGCACCGCCGGAGCGTTTGTGCCGTCGAGCGCGAGCCGTCCGACGAACAGGCCGCGCAGCAGTTCGGTCAGCCGCTCGACGACGACTGCGGTGACGCGGCGCCGCACCGTTGCGGGAGCCGCCTCCCGCCCTTGCGCGGCTTCCACCGCCGACTGGAACGCCACGTGATGGGCGATCGAGCACAGCGAGAACAGACGCGGCAGCACCGGAAGCAGCGAAGCCGCGGGCTTTCCCGCAAACAGCCGCGTCAGCGGCGGCCGGTTGCGCGGCTTGATCGCGACGTCGGCGATCGTGGCGCCGGACAACAGCACCGTAATATCGATCTCGTTGCGGAACGAGAGACTCATCCATGCCGCTCCATCAAGACACCCCGCAGGAAGTTACGCCGATCGATCGGGCTTGTCTCGGGCTCGCGGCGGCGAACCGCCTCCTCGCTGTCCGCCGGCAGCATCAATTCGGCAAGCGCGGCTTCGGCCGTCGCTCGCGCGGCATCCATGTCGGCGAATTGGAACATCGGCGAGAACAGCGAGCAGCTCGCGTTCCGGCCGATCCGGGCGATCTCGCTGAGGGTGAATTCGATATCGCCCGCGGGAAAACGCATTCGCACGGTCGCGTCCGAGGTGGCTGGCGTCACCGCGCCCGCCGGCATCGCCACGTTCATGAACCACGGCGTGACCATGATGCCGACGATCGTGCCGTTGAAGGGACGGAAACCGACCGCCTCGATGCCGAGCGCATCGTTGTAGATGGGTAGATCGCGCATCGCGCGCTCGCCGATCTCCCTGTAGCTTGCGGCCAGAAGCTCGCCCCACGCCGCGGCGTCGGCGTCGCCGGCAGGACCTGACGCACTCGCTGGCGCGCTGCCTGTCATGTTTCGATCGCCATGAACTTGGACTTTGGCGCGTCGCAATTCGGGCAGTGCCACTCCTCCGGCAGCGCCGCGAACGGCGTGCCCGGCGCGATCTGCGCTACCTCATCGCCATCCGCCGGATCGTAGACGGTCCAGCAGATGCCGCATTCCAGCCGCGTGACGTCGGCGACGTCCTGGCGCACGCCAATATTCTCGAAGGCGCTCATTTGAAGTAGGCCTCGATGATTTCCTGCAGCCGCTCGGCGGAATCCTCGAAATCCTCGTCCGCTGCCAGCGCAACCGTCGGCACGCCGCCGACTTCGAGCGTATCGAGAATGATAGTGTCCATGGCGTTGAAGAACTGCACCGACCAGACATTGCGGATGCCGGTGGAGAGCGCCCGGCAGGTGCCGTAGCCGCGCGAGACGAGCTGAATCGGTCCGTTCCGGATCGTGTCCTGCAGGAAGCTCATGTCGACCGGGCTCATCGGCAGCAGCGTGAAATTGATGATCTGCGAGCGAATGCCGGGCCGCCAGGCCCGTGCCCGCTCGCGGATTTCGGCGAGCACCGGGAGCACGTTCATGGCGCCCTCCGGCACCTGCCCGATCTCGAAATCGGCGGATGTCAGGTCGGCAGCCGCACGCTTGACGATCTCGGGAACCGCGCCGATCTCGAGATATTCGGAAGTGGCGTCGGTCTCGAGCCGCACACGCCAAATTCCCGCCAGCACCGATTCCTGGATCTGCGCCAGCGATCCGTCCGGCAGCGCGACGACGCCGGCGACCTCGCCTTCGCCGAGCACGTCGGCCACCAGCTTGCTCTCGAGATCGTTGAGATTGGCCAGCCGAAACAGTCTTGTCGGCGCGTTCGCCTTTTGATCCGCGATGGCATCCGCGATCCTCGAGAGCAGCGCGACCGCGTTCGGGCAGCTCTCTGCAAGCTCCGCACTGTCGAGCGTTGCAAGCTTTGCGAGCGCGCCGGCCGCCGTCAGGCTGCCCTTCGCTGCATTGAGACTCTCGTCGCCGATCGGAAACACGTTGACTGGTTGCTCGGCGCCTTCGGGCGCATCCCAGAAGCCGGCCTTCATAGCCCGACCTCTTGTGCGCGATGCTGGGGAACGATGGTGACGGCGACTGCGGCGCCTTGCCCGCGCGGCCGGTCGATCAGCTTGGTGATGCGGTCGGCATAGACCGACCAGTCCTGGATCTTGGCGATCAACCCCAGCGTCTTGCCGTTGGCGACGAAGATCAGCGTCGGCTGCACCCGCACCTCGAAGCGCTCGCCGAGCACACGCTCAGCGTCGCGTGCGATGATCGCACCGCGCAGCCGATTACCGAACGCTGCGATAAGCTCGGGCAGCACCACGGCGACATCGATTGCCTCCGGAAAGCGGTTGGGATCGCCCGCCGACAGCAGCACCGCGACCGCACCGGCCTCGTCCGCTCCGCCAAGAAAATGATCGACCGTCGCAGCATCGACCTCGGGCAGACCATTCCGCGCCAGATCATGCTTTCCTACCTGGAATTCCATCGAACCTCTCCTGACAAGCTTGTGTTTTTGCCGAACTAGAGGTTAGCAAGCCACGTGCCAGGATCGGTTATCACATGTCCGGATTTATCCCATTGATCCGGATCATGTATTTCTTGGCGCCGATTGTAAGCTAAGCTTCAATGGAAAGATACTTGCCATATCTGGTGAGAGCTGTCCTTGCAGGTAGAAATCGACCTTCCAGGCCCACAGCGGCCGCCGAGGCCGGCCGGTCACTGATGTCGTCAACGCATCAAACGGGAGAAGCAGCGGCGATCCTAGTCGGACCGCAGGTGCTCGGGTAGTTGCGGCTCGCGGTCGATGAGGTCGGCGAAGAAGCGGTCGCAATCCTCGCCATCGAGCGCCGCGCTGAGACCTTCGATCGCATTCGCGATCAGGCGTGCCTCGTCCTCGTCCAGCAGCCGGATCGCGGTGTCGATATAGACCAGCACCTTGGCGCCGACCGGAGGATTCGAGAGCAGCAGCACAGAGACGGGGCGCTGCTCGCCGCGATACGCGCACAGCGCCGAGATCCCGTCGGTCTCGACAATCGTCATGGGCAGGCCGAGGCACATGGGCAAGTCTCCGGCAGTGTGGCCGATCAGGCCGGCCGCGTCTCGTAATGGAGATGATCGATGTCATTGGCGAGCAGCCGCTCGATATCTGCCAATGGCTCGGCGCGTTGGCTCACCGTGAGGCCCCATTCGGCCAGGATGGCGCAAGCGAGATTGATCGCCGACGCGATCTGGTCGCGCACCGGCGGCGTCAGCGGCCCGCCCCAGTCTTCGAGATCGAGCGGCTGGCAGCCGATCAGCACCAGATGTTTCGGGCAGCGGCCGAGCAGGTCGGCCGCGCTGATGACTTCCTGGAAGCCGGTCTGGTGCAGGCTCATCTTCTTGGCGCCAGTGAAACGCGGCACCTCGTCGTCACGCACAAGCTTCAACTGGCCGGGCTCGAGGCCATAGTCGATCGCGTCGAACACGATCAGGCGGTCCGCCTCTTCCAGATAGTTGACGAGATAGAGCCCCTGCGTGCCGCCATCGAGAATGGTGACATTGTCGGGTACGGCGTAGCGGCGGTGGAATTCCTCCACCGCCCGGACGCCGAACCCTTCATCGGCCCACAGGATATTGCCGATGCCGAGCACCAGGATGCGATCGTCTGGCGAGAATGTCGGCTTCACTTGGCGTTCCCATTTCAGTCGCGGAATTGCCGTTCGCCCGAGATCATCGAGGAGATAATGCTCTGGTGCGACATGATGTCTTCGCGGATCGCGGTGTAGATGTGCACCATCACGAACACGACCAGCGCCCACATGCCGAGATGATGCCAGGTGTGCACGTCCTGGCTGTTCGGCCAGATCGCAAACACCCAGCCGAACAGCTTATGCTGCCAGCTATCGATGCCGGTGCCTTCCGAATAGAGCGCAAACCCGGTGACGATCATGAAGGCCACGAACAGCGTGAATCCCGTGAACATCGCAATCTGCGCCAGAGGATTATGGCCGACATACAATTTGGGCTCGCGCTCCAGGAACGCGTACCAGCGGATTTCATGCAGCACTTCTTTCCAGAACTGCCTGCGATGCACGGGCAGATAGAAAATCTGCCGGCAGTGGTGGTTGCCGACGAAGGCCCAGAGAATGCGGGCGAGGAAGAACACCGCCAGCACTTGCCCCGCCGCGAAATGGGCAAACCGGATGTAGCCCATCACGAAGTTGTCGGACGCCTCGCCCGCGACCGTCGGCAACGGCGTTCCGATCAGATAGCCGGTCACCATAAGCACGATAATCGAGAACGCGTTCACCCAGTGACAGATCCGTACCGGCGCTTCGTAGACATAGACGCTAGGACGACCCACCGCACGTTCTCCGGAAGCATCGGCTGCGATCGCCGCGCGGTCGGGCCTGGCGTCCGAGGCGGGAGCAACTGCATCCATCATGATCCTCTCCTACCTGACCTTGACCTTGGCGAGCTCCTGGCCGTCCGGGCTCATGACGTGCGTCGAACAGGCGAGGCACGGATCGAAGGAATGGATGGTGCGCAGGATCTCCAGCGGCTGCTCGGGATTGACCATCGGCGTGTTCATCAGCGACGCCTCGAAGGCGCCAATATTTCCCTTGGGGTCGCGCGGCGAGCCGTTCCAAGTCGTCGGCACCACGCACTGGTAGTTGTCGATCTTGGTGTCCTTGATCTTGACCCAGTGCGCGAGCGCGCCGCGCGGCGCCTCGGTGAAGCCGACTCCCTTGGCCTCCTTCGGCCAGCTCTCCGGCTTCCACTTGTCGACATTGGCGGTCGAGCTGTCGCCGGCCTTGATGTTGGCGACGAGCTTGTCCTGGAAGTAGCGCATCTGGCGTCCGGCCCAGACGGATTCGAGCGCACGCGCCGCCGTGCGGCCGAGCGTCGAGAACAGCGCCGACATCGGCAGGTTCAGATCCCGAAGGAACTTGTCGACGGGATCCTTGAACTCCGCCTTGTTCTGCGCGTAGCCGACGACCCAGCGCGCCAGCGGGCCGACCTCCATGGCGTGACCGCGCCAGCGCGGCGCCTTGATCCAGGAGTACTTGCCGCCTTCGTCGAGCTGCTCGATCGCCGTCTTGGTGCCCTTCGCGTTCGGTCCCAGCACGTAATTCGGCTCGGTGACGCCGTCCCAGGGATGAAGTCCCTTGGTCTCGTCGGGATATTTGTACCAGGAGTGCACCACGAACTCCTGGATCTCGTCGGGATTGGCGTGGTCGACCGGAAGCACCTCGGACAGGTTGCCGTTGATAATGGCGCCACGCGGCAGCTTCAGGCTCTTGGCGGAATAGTCGTTGGCATGTTCTGGCACATCACCATACGAGAGCACGCTCTGGCTCGAAAGGCCGCCGCCATAGAGCCAATCCTTGTAGAATGAGCCGATCGCCGCCACATCGGGGAGATAGACCATTTCGTTGAACTCGATCAGACTGTCGATGATCGAGGAGATCAGGTTCAGTCGTTCCATGTTGATGGCGCCGACAGCGCCGGTGCCGTCGACATTGATCGGACAGGGCACGCCGCCGACGAGCCAGTTAGGATGCGGGTTCTTGCCGCCGAAGATGGTGTGAATCTTGACGATCTCCTTCTGGAAATCGAGCGCCTCCAGATAATGGGCCACCGCCATCAGATTGGCCTCGGGCGGTAGCTTGTAGGCCTTGCTGCCCCAATACCCGTTCTTGAACGGACCGAGCTGCCCCGACTCGACGAACTTCTTGAGACGGGTCTGCAGATCCTTGAAATAGCCGGGTGACGACAGCGGCCAGCTCGAGATCGACTGCGCCAGCGTCGAGGTCGCCCGCGGATCGGCCGAGAGCGCGGAAACGACGTCGACCCAGTCCAGCGCGTGCAGGTGATAGAAGTGAACGACATGGTCGTGCACCTGCAGCGCGAGCTGCATCAGATTGCGGATCGAGTTGGCATTCTCCGGAATTGTGATCCCAAGTGCATTCTCGACCGCGCGGACCGAAGTCAGGGCATGCGTGCCGGTGCAGACGCCGCAAATCCGTTCGGTAAACGCCCAGGCGTCGCGCGGATCGCGGTTCTTGAGGATCACCTCGATGCCGCGCCACATCGTGCCGGTCGATACGGCGTTACGGATGATGTTGTCAGAATCGACGTTGACCTCGACCCGCATGTGACCTTCGATGCGGGTGACCGGATCGACGACGATGCGCTTGCCGGAATTGTCGAGCTTGAACCCATTGGGTGTCTGGATGCCCATCGCTATCTCCCCTGAACTCGATTAGTGATCTTGGTTCGCATCGTCGCGCTTGTTGGCGAGGCGCTTCGCCGCCGTCACCGCGGCATGCGCCGCGACCGCCGCGCCGACGGCACCGGCTGCCGCCATGCCGATCTGATCGGCATTCTTCTCGATGCCGAACTGCTTGATGTTGGTGAGGCGGTCGTAGAATGAGCCCTTGTCCCAGAAGCCGTCCTCTGAGCATCCGATGCAGCCATGACCCGACTGGATCGGGAAGGAGACGCCGCCGTTCCAGCGCACGGTCGAGCAGGCGTTGTAGGTGGTCGGCCCCTTGCAGCCCATCTTGTAGAGGCAATAGCCCTTGCGCGCGGCCTCGTCGTCCCACTCCTCGACGAACTGCCCCGCGTCGAAATGCGGGCGCCGGTAGCACTTGTCATGAATGCGCTGCGAGTAGAACATCTTCGGTCGGCCCTGGCGATCGAGCTCGGGCAGCTTGCCGAAGGTGGTGATGAAGGTGACGACGCCGGTCATCACCTCGGCGATCGGGGGGCATCCCGGCACCTTGATGATGGGCTTGTTGGTGATCACCTTGTCGATCGGAGTTGCCTGTGTCGGATTGGGCTTTGCCGCCTGCACGCAGCCCCAGGAGGCGCAGGCGCCCCAGGCGATGATTGCCATCGCGTCCTCGGCCATCATCTTCAGCTTCTCGACGAACGGCTTGCCGCCGTCGATGCAGAACATCCCGCCTTCGTTCAGCGGCGGATTGCCTTCCACCGCGAGGATATACTGGCCTTTGTGCTTGGCGCGGGTCTCCTCGAGGATGGCTTCGGCCTGGTGGCCCGCAGCCGCCATGATGGTGTCGTCGTAGTCGAGCGAGATCATCGACAGCACCGCATCCTTGACCAGCGGGTGCGCGGAGCGGATGAAGCTCTCCGAACAGCAGGTGCATTCGAGGCCGTGCATCCAGATCACGGGCACGCGCGGCTTAGTCTCGAGCGCGTTCGCGATGCGGCTCGCCGCCAGCGGTCCGAGGCCGAGGCTCGTCGCCGTCAGGCTGCAGAATTTATGAAAGCACCGACGCGTGATGCCTTGCCGCCTGATCACGCTGTAAAACGTTTCCGTCGCCGCGCCCATGAATGCTCCCGCCTTCGGCTTTGACTTTTCGATGACGCAAAGGGTAGCAAGAAGCAGGCCAACAGCCTGGAGAGATTCAAAAGTGGAGAGATTCCATAACGTTGTGAATTTGAACCACTTTCATGAACGGTACGCGAGGACGCTGCCAACACGAGAAGAGGAAACAATTCGATTTGCAGCCGGCAACGAAGTTTCCGGTCAATGCGCGGTGCACACCATGCAGGGATCGAACGAGCGCACGATGTGCTGGATCGCAACCGCACGCGGGCCGGCGTCGCCGACATCAGTGCCGACCAGCGCCCGCTCCAGCGGGCCGCCGACGTCGAAGGAAGCGCGCGGCGAGAAATTCCAGGTGGTCGGCGCGATGATCTGGTAGCGCTCTATCTTGCCGTCGCGCACTGCCATCCAGTGCCCGAGACTGCCGCGGGCGGCCTCGACCAACCCGACATAGCTTCCGTCGGGGAGCTCGCGCGATTTGTCGCAGAACGGCTCCGACAGCCGCAGCGCGCGCGTCCGCTGCTCCATGGCAAGCGCGAGCGCGCGGTCTCGATCAGCCGACGACGTGATCGGGGAAATCGATCTGAGCACTGGAGCGCTCATTCAGGAGCGGCGGACCGACATTGTCTATGGCCGGAACGACACCACTCAAGGCATGCGTCTCGTCTTCGAGTTCAAGCGCATGGGACGGCAAAAGAAGCACCGTAACCATTATCTGCTCGAACAAGGCCTCGGTCGTTTCGTCACAGGCATCTACAGCCGGCGACAAGCGGTCGCCGCCATGGTGGGCGTCCTTCTTGATCCGGAGGCTGATGTGGTCCCGCCGATCAGGGAAGCACTGGAGGACGCCGCCCTCGCAACCGCATTGCGCCTTAAGCCTACCTCCGGCGGCGACCCGATAGGGAGGCCGTCCAATATGTTCAGGGCGGCAGATTTCGACACTGAGCACGAACGAGATCCGTCGCTGGCTCCCACGCACGGCACCATTCGAGTTTCACACTTTTTTCTCGCCTTCGGTTATCCGACAAGCACCCTAAAACTGAAGACAACCTGACGAGGTCTCATAGAGCCCCGCCTAGGCGGGCTCAAAAACGACAACGGAACGTCTCGGCGTTGCTGAAGACACTCGATGCCTCTGGCATGTCCGATGCCACTAAGCACCTGCGGATCGATGCCGCGGGTCTTGGCTTCGGGGCCGGTCGGGAAGAGATCCTTCCCGTAATCGGAGGTGTCGATTTCGGACTCTGCGTCGCCAAGAGCGGGCCTATCCAGACCAAAGCTGGATTTCCAAGCGGCCTTGCCGCCAGCCAGTCGGTGATCGTCTTGTTGACGGCGCCATCGACGGGATCGTTCGGATCATTGGAGCCAAATTTTTGGGTTGTCTCGCCACATGCGGGAACCGGTAGAGAGATGGCTTTAGCCCCGCTGCACCCGGCCGATTTGGGTTTGCAAGCCAGCCTTCCCCTCGTCTCCCGCGATCGCATCGGTAACACTGCCAGCCACAGTTGAGGCGACAACCATGGTCCCAATCAGCCTTAGCCGGGTCAGTTGCTTGCGCCAGCGGCGCGTACTGAAAGCGAACACGTTGCGAACGGCGCCGCCAGGCAGATCTGTCACGTTGGCGGCGGTGCCCGAAGAGTCGAGCAGAACCGTCCGCTGCCTTAACATGAGCGCTCTCCGTCGGTCTCAAATGTCGCTTGTGGTTGCTGTTGCGGAGTCTAGCAGCTTTCTCGAAGAGGAAGACGGATCACCGTCCGCGTTAGCGCCTCTTCAAGAGAGGAATGAGCCCGTAGATCTGCAGCATCTTCGGATCAGCCGCGCAAGATTATGGCGCATCTAATTTTGGGAGGGAACGCCTGTGCTTCACTGAAAATGCAGTGGAGCGTACCAGTAAGGCGCCCGATTGCATGGCGGTGGTCCTTCGAGAATGAGTTTGTTGCGTTTAAATGAGAGGTCATCGCCCTCAGTCAGGAGGGTGAAGATAGCGCGCTTCCGCGCGGGCAAGTTCGTCATACCTCAGCAGTTCGAAGACCTCGTCGAGCGTCGCAATATTGGGCTCGATACCGGCAACGCCTTCTTCAGCAATGATGCGACGGCAGATCTGCTGCATTGCCGCTATTGCAGCTCGCATGGAATGGTTGGCCCAGATCACTGTTGAGATGCGGGCATTACGATATGCAGAGACCGGTGTTCGATAGTATGTCGTTGGCACGATCACGACGGGCAGTCGGCTCTGCCAGGTGCGCGTGAAGGAAAGAACCTCGTCCGCGGTGCTCTTTCGCGAGTGAATGAGGATCGCATCCGCACCCGCGTCCGCGTAGGCGTGAGCACGTAAAATTGCGTCGTCCATTCCATGCCCCGCGATCAACGCCTCGATCCGGGCCACGAGGACCAAGTCTTCCGCGACTGTATCCTTGACTGCCCGCAGGCGGCCTGAGAATTCGTCAATATCGGCGAGGGGATGACGATCGCCAATGAGCGAGTTCATCTTTGGAAAGCAGCTGTCCTCCAGCGCAACGCCCGCAGCGCCTCGCTGACGGAGCTTGCGGGCGAGGAGGCGTGCATTGTTGAAATTCCCGAAGCCGCCATCGCCGTCAACCAGAACAGGAAGTTTGCTCGAGTCCACGATCCGCTCGACTGCATCGACAAGTTGGCACCATGACGCTTCGTTGACATCACGATACCCAAGAGAGGAGGCAATTGAAAGACCGGACGCCCAGAGACCTTTGAACCCTGCGCGCTCGGCGATCGCAGCGGAGAGGCCGTCATGCGCTTCCATGAGAACGGAAAGTTCAAGATTAGAACACACCTGTGCACGCAGCATCTCTGCGGGCGAGGATGCGGTGCAACGACCGTTGGCGAGTACAGATTGTGGTTGACGTTTCATGCCGAACACCCCAGGAGCGACGGTTGAGCAACCCGACTGAGCAGCCCAACCTTCATTCGGCAATCACTCGGCTTTTCTGACATCTAGATCAATTAGCAGGCTTGATAGTTGACGGGGCGTTCCTCGCCCGTCCGGTCGAGGGCGAAGGCCTCTCTGTGGATCGACGCCACCTACGTGAAGGTACGCCAGCAGGGGCGCATTATATCGGTCGCGGGGATCTCGCGATCATCGTACAGTGATGGCCGGCGCGAAGTTCCCGGCATGGATGTCGGCCCATCCGCGGATGGCGTTCCTGCGCAGGCTCGCCAGGCGGGGTCTGCGCGGCCTCAAGCTAGTGAATCTCGGACGCCCACGAAGCCATCAAGGCGGCCGCCAAGGTGCTGAACGCCACGTGACAGCGCTGCCGAGTGGAGGTCGTTGAAGAGTCCGCTCAGATTGATTCCGCTTTCCTTGTGATTCGCGGTCGGAGGGGCGCCACATGCTGGGAAGGAACAGGATCAGCTAAAGCTGTTCGTCACCGGCTCGCTTCGCCAGCTAATCCCCCGACGATCACGTGGTGGTTCGGGTCGATCGCGCACTCTTCTTGGCTACACTACGAAGTCTCACTGTTGTTGCCTCGGCGATGGCCGGGCGACTATCCGGAAGTCGCTGTACGTTTGATGCTCGCTGGGCTGTCACCGGGCATCGTCGACGATCGGAGGCTCAAGTCAATGTCGCCACCCGATGGTTCGTCGGCTAAGGACCGCATGACGCTCTTCCCGACCACTCCAGCTTGATACGCATCCGCCAGCGGTGGGGTGCAGAGCGCCACCGCATGATCTTCAAGCGGACGGTCGGGGCCCGTCTCAAGGCGAAGATCGCCACCGCCGAGGTCGTTCACATCGATGCATCGCTCATCCGCGCCGCTGTGAGCTCAATAGGCCTCGTCGGTAGCGCGGGCGGCACTCTCAGGATCCGACGGCGGCATGTTTCAACCGCCTCGTGATCGACATGCTTGCAAATGATAGAAGCCATCGGCATGGGCAACTCGAGACGTGCTCGACTCCGAGCACCCTAGAGCCGCAACTCTCGTCTCAATTCTAACGACTTACGCTTGCGCTCTGGTCAACTACCAACGCTAGTATTTGATCCAGTGATGGGAGCTAGCTATTTGACGGATGAGCATCGGGCTACACGAACATCAGCTGCAAGGAGTTCAGCATGCAAACTCACTCACAATCTGTTCTGGCCGACGGCCGCGCTCGACGCGTTGGCTCCTCGGTTCCAAAATACTGTGTGCTCAGGTCTGCTCCAACCGCGCCCCTCCTTGTAAGTGCATGAAGGGCACCTTGGCGCGATGAAGGGGGCGCCGGTCTCAACAAACGCTTAAGCCCCATTGGCTACGCCGCGGTTGTCGAACGGAAGAGTGATATCCGCCGAGGCAGATCGCGTACCGGCGGCGAAGCGGTTGCGATCTTCTTAACAAACTCGACAATCGATGCAGGAGGAGCGCACATGTTGGCGCAACGGATGTCTTTGCTGTCAGGTTCGGGCACGGCCGCCGCCCGTGAGGCGGCTAAGATAGCTGCCGCGACCGGTCGTCAGATCATCGATCTGGCCGCCGGCGAAGTCATCATCGAGCCACCATCGTCCGTGCGCGAAGGAGCGATTGCCGCCATCAATGCCGGGGCGAACCGGTATACCGATTCCATCGGCCTGACGCCGCTTCGCGGCGCTGTCGCCGCAAAGCTGTCTGCGGAAACAGGCATCGGCTGGAATACGGATAACATCGCTATCACTGCGGGTGCAAAGCAGGGCCTCCTCGACGTTGCCTTGGCCGTGTTCAATCCCGGAGATGAGGTCATCATCATTCGTCCCTGCTGGCCGACATTCCCGTCCCAGGTTCTTCTCGCTGGCGCAAAGCCCGTGTTCGTTGATGTTCGCCCCCCGACATATACTCCTGATATCGTCGCAATTCGCGCCGCTGTCACCCCGCGCACGAAAGCCATTATCATTAACTCGCCGAACAATCCGACTGGCGCAGTCTATGATCGAACCACTCTACAAGCTATCGGCGATCTCGCGATCAACTATCAGCTCTGGATCGTTTCCGACGAAAGCTACTCCAGCTTCGTATTCACCGGTTCGCGCCATGAGTCGATCGTCATGGCGCATCCCGGCGTCCGTTCAAGGACAATCCTGGTCAATGCCTTCTCAAAAGAGCTGGCGATCACCGGTTGGCGCCTGGGTTACTTCGCAGCTCCTCCGGAGATCGTTTCCGCGGCCAAGAAGCTGCAGAGCCATACGACCTCGAATGCCAATGTAATCGCACAGCACGCCATCCTGCATCATCTTCAAGTCGGCGACGGCAGTTTTCAACGAAAGATGCATGAGCGTCTGTCCGACGCTCGCAACAATGGTCTTCGCATCCTCTCTGGTCTGCAGGACGTAAGCTCGCCGGGCGCCGACGGCTCGTTTTTCTTCTATCTCGATCTCAGTAGGCTTGTCTCAGCTTTGCCGGCCAGCGGCCACCTTCGATCCACCGACGACATTGCACGATTGCTCCTGGAGGAAGCCGATGTGGGATCCGTTGCCGGCGGTACCTTTGGCGACGTGAATGGCCTGCGTCTCTGTTTCGGTGCTCCACCGGACCTGCTGGAGACGGGACTGAAACGCGTCGTCGAGACCCTGAACAACCTGAAGACCAGGCAAGCAGCCTGAAGCTTGCCAGAAGGACGTTTGAAAATGCTCAATGGTACACGGGCGGTGATCCTTGCCGCAGGAATGGGCGCGAGGCTGCGCCCCTACACGGAATTTGTTCCGAAACCTTTGGTGGAGGTGAACGGAACCCCGATGCTGCACAACGCGCTGCATCAGTTGTCTGAGCTCGGGGCTAGCGAAGCAACCATCGTCGTGGGTTATCGCGAAGAAGCCATCGAACAGTCCTGCGGCCATCGGTTCGAGGAGGTCGACATCGAGTATGTCCACAATCCCATCTTCGATCGGACCGGCAGCGCCTATTCCTTATTGCTAGCGCGAAATACAATGCTTGCCGGCGACACCGTCTTTCTCGAAGGCGATGTGTTCTTTGAGCGCGAAGTCCTCGAAAGAACACTTCGAACGGTCTCACCTACCAAGCAGAGCGTGGCGGCTGTGGCGGCGTTCAACGCAGCAATGAGTGGTTCCGCCGTCGAGCTGGCTGACGACGGTTCTGTCGTCACGTTCGTCATGAACCAGACGCCCGTCGAGGCCCGGGCCAGAGGTCTCTTCAAGACCATCAACCTGACGCGCTTTTCCGCAGAAGCCTCGCGCGAACAGCTCGTGCCGGCACTGCACCAGGCTGTGGAAAGCGGGCATCGTACGGCCTATGTTGAGCAGGTCCTCGCACGGCTTGTCGAGCAGCGAGAGCTGCAGCTTTCAGCGGCGGATTGCAGCGATACCCGCTGGTTCGAAATCGATAGCGAAGATGATCTGCGCCTAGCGGAGAAGATTTTCGCGCCGTCGATGGGCCGCGCAGTTTCCGCGGCGAGTTCCTCCCCGCTGACGGGAGCAAGGCGATGATCGGGTATCTGCGTGACTATGCAAATGCCATCACCGCCCTCGCCTATCTGTTTGCCGTCATCGGACTGTTCCTGGCCCTCAACGGCAAGATCGAGCTCGGCGTTGCGGCAATGCTCTGGACCTGGTTTCTGGATCATTGGGACGGGCATGTTGCCCGCAAGACGAGGCATCGTCGCCGTCGAGGTGTACCGGAGTTCGGAAAAAGCTTTGATGGCTTTGCCGACTTAATCCACGGCGTCGTGTTCCCGGCTGTTGTCATCATCCTTGTTGGTCATGGCACGGCACTTTCGTTCGTCGCCAGTTTGGGTCTCATTCTGTGTGGTGCGATCAGGCTCAGCTATTTCGAAAATGTCGGACTAACAGCGGACGCGCGATTTGTCGGCATTCCAGTTTCCTATGACACGCCACTTATCGCGATATTGATCCTCGGACGGCCGTTGGTTCCTGGCACAACATTTCCCGACATAGTCGCCATCGCCTTCATCGTATTGGCAATCCTTCACGTGAATACGGCGATCAAGGTGCCACCAATTCGAGGGAAAGCGATACCAGTCGCGACAGGCTTTGCTGTCGTCGCCTCAGTCGCCTTGGCCCTGCTCATCGAGCCCGCTCTATCGCGCCAAGGATAGCAACTAAGCCGACAGTAACAATTGTCTTGGAGGAATGATCATGAATGCGATAGCGCTTTCAAACCACAGCTCAAAAAACACCCGGGATAGAGCGATTTCCCCTGACGGTGTGATCCGGCTCGCACTGAATCATCCGCCTCCAGTTCCTGATGTGTTCAATCCGATAGTTTCTGAGGCCCTAAACCGCGTTTTGGCCAAGAGTCCACCGGTCGAACTGATGGCGACCCATCGCTGGATGGGCAGCGAAGAGGACAGACAGCAAGGTGCGGCTTTCGTGGCGCGACGCCTCGGCGAAATCCCAAGTCCAGATCGAATAATTGTTACCCACAGCATTCAAGCCGCAGTGCACATGCTTCTTCCAAGTATCGCTGGCAACGGGCGGCCGCTTGCTATCGAAGAGTTGAGCTATCCACCAGTTCGCTCATTCGCAGCCCGCTATGGAATCCGGGTCGTAAACGTTGCAATTGATGGCGATGGACTTAATCCTGACGCATTCGAGCAGGTTTGTCGGCGAGAGAAACCTGCCGCTCTGTATCTGCTGTCGACATTTCAGAATCCGACCACGGTAACAATGTCCGTCGGTAGGCGGCAAGAAATCGCTGCGGTCGCACGCCGGCACCAAGTCCAACTAATCGAAGATGATGTCTACAGCCTGCTGGCAGCGTCACCGCCTCCACCCATTTCAGCCTTTGTGCCGGAGCTTTCCTGGTATTTGCTCGGGACGGCAAAGAGCTTTTCAGCGGGCTTAAAGCTGGCATTCGTCGTCGCTCCAAATGGGGCTGAAGCTGCGCGGGCTTTCTGGCCCGGCGTTCGCGCGACATACTGGATGGCATCCCCGGTGAGCGCAGCTCTTATGACTGAGCTGATTTCGACTGGCGAGGACCTGCAAATCCTTGCCGCCGTAAAAGTCGAACTCGCGGCACGTCATCATCTAGTCGTAAACGGACTCAGGGGAAAACCGCTCGCCAGTGACCCGGGGTGCCTTCACGTTTGGATGCCGCTGAAAGGCCTATCAAGCAATCGAATCGCGGCAGCAATTTTTAAGCACGGTGTTCAGGTTGCAGCCAGCGCCTCTTATGCCCGTGACGGCTTCATACCGCCAGACGCAATAAGAATTGGCATCGGGAACCCTGAAACTCGCTCAGTCCTCGAACAAGCGATCTCGAGAATTCGCCGCGCCCTCTCCTAGTGGCGCAATGAACAATCGTAACCAAGGAGGGAAGAAGATGATGTTAGAATCGATAGCCGCCGCTCCTCGGGACAGAGTGGGGAATTTGGAGGTAGAGGTTCGGCTCATCTCTCTGGAAGATGGCAAGGAATTGAGGCAACGTGTACTCCGGCCGGAAGAAAAGAACTGGCGCTTTCCGTTTTCGCCAACATCAGACTTCTTTCATATGGGGGCTTTCTACGGCAACCGGCTCGTTTCGGTCGTCTCGTTCTTGGTAGAAGCATTAGATAACACCTTCATGCGACGCGGTGAAATCTGGCGGCTTCGCGGAATGGCCACCAAGCCCGAAATGCAGAACCACGGTGTTGGTGGGCAGTTGCTCGAACAAGGGGTCGCGGAAGTCAACAGGCGGAAAGGTCCCCTCGTGTGGTGTTACGGCAGAACGTCTGCTGCGCGGTTCTATGAGGGTCATGGGTTCCAACGTGATGGAGAGATCTTCGACATTCCTGGGGCGGGCTTACATGCTCTTTACGTCAGGCAACTTGAACCGATCGACCCTGGCGATGAAGTTTGCTTTAACTCGCGCAGCCCATGAATTCAGTATGGCGGCCGTTCGCCCTTACCGTTCACTGATGCACGCAAATATCTACAAGGAGGATCGGGACATGACACAAGTGTCGACTGGGACGAGTGATGCATTTCCAAATTGGACAATCTATACGGGTGCGGCGGGTCAATATCAGGCTATGAGACCTGACTATCCGAATGCTGCCGCGGATTGGATTCTGCAAGCACTCCCGCCTTCACGGGAACCTAGACTCGCCGTTGACGTCGGCTGCGGCACCGGCATATTTACCCGGCGCATCGCTGGCGTCCTTCGGCAAACCGATAGGATATTGGGGATCGAACCGAATGATGATATGCGGCATCAGGCGATCAGCGCTTCGGCTTTGCATCCAAATATCGAACTTGTAGCCGGTTCTTCCGAAGCTCTGCCAGTTGGCAATAACGCGGCGGTTCTGGTGACCGCCGCATCAGCGGCCCATTGGTTCGACCTGCCAAGGTTTTATGATGAAGTCGTAAGGGTACTATCCTCCGACGGTGTCATTGCAATAGTGCAAAACAAACGGCGCTGGTGGGACAGCTTGTTCCTCGAGACTTATGAAGAATTTCACGAGAAGTTTGTGCCAGGCTACCGAAGGGGCACGTTTCCTGATCGGTTTGGTGGCTTTGCAGAGGAGACATTTGCATCAGATCTCGCGGCGAACAGAAATTTTCAGGGCGTTCGCAAGGCGTCATGGGAGTGGAACAGGACTCTCTCCAAAGCGGAGTTTGAGTCTTTGAGCCTCTCGACCAGTCACACAAGGAGAGCCCTTGCGAACAGCGGCGAAGGCGTGGTGATGAAGGCATTGCGTGATATTCTCGACCTCTTTGCCAGCGCTGACGGATGGCTCGATGTTCCATATGTTACCGAGATCACGTTGGCGAAGCGCTCGCCCTAATCGATCTCGGAACGCGCGCTCCAATCCATGTTTCGGGGCTGCGCGTCGCGGCGCTGGTAGAGACCGGATCCATTGATGCCTAGGCTACTAAGGGTCCTTTGTCTGGATGCCTTGCGCGGAACTTAAACACGAGGTCCGGAGAATCACTAGTGAACCAGAAAAGTCGAATCAGCACAGATATTGATTTTGAGATTGATGGCATAGCACACGGGTATCTGCACGTGCCTCATTCGACGACGGATTCTGCCTACGGCTGGATCCCAGTGCCGATCACTGTAGTCAAAAATGGCGGTGGTCCAAGCGTTCTTCTCATGGCAGGCAATCACGGCGATGAATATGAGGGGCAAGTTTTGCTCATGAATCTTCTGCGCAACGTCTCTCCTCGACAGGTTCGCGGGCGGCTCATCATTCTACCAGGCGTTAATGCGCCCGCGGTGATGGTTGGTCAGAGGGTCTCGCCAATTGATGGAGGCAACCTCAACCGTCTGTTTCCTGGAAATGCAGACGGCACGCCGACCCAGATGATTGCTCATTACATAGATAGTGTCCTACTACCGATGGTCCGTTACTGCTTTGATTTCCATTCGGGGGGCTATTCTTTGGAGTACATCCCCGCTGCCCACCTTGTCGTACCGGCGGAGCCAGCACTCCGGAGAGAAGCTATCGGCTTCCTCCAAGCGTTCGCAATGCCGAACAGCATTGTAATTGAGGGCCTTAAAGGAGACGACCAGCTTTTGCTTGGATCGTGTCGGAAGCATAGTGTGGGCCACATGTCGACGGAATTAGGTGGCGGAGGGGCGTTTTCGGTTGAGGCCTATAGAGCCGCCGAACGCGGTCTTCCCCGCTTGTTGCGCCACGTCGGCGTCCTGGTAGATGACGATAGCGGCGAGCCGGCGCCACCAACGCAATTCTATCTTAGGCAACCTGCACACGACTTACTCTATGCCACGGAAGCCGGCATCTTCGAGGCATTTGCTAGGCTTGGTGATGTGGTGAAGGAAGGAGACATAGCAGGGCGGATTCATTTTCCCGAGGTCCCCTGGCGTGTTCCTGAAACGATCAGCTTCGAAAAGGGAGGCACGATTCTCGCACGGCGAGCTCCGGCCAAAACGAAGATAGGTGATTGTGTGTTCGCGCTTGGCAGCTTACGTGACGGTCGCCCTTCGGCAAAGGATGAGACCGAACAGGCTTAATTCGTGCGACCTATTGGCGGATGCCGTATCAAACTTCTTTGGTGCCGGGTTCCTCCCAGCACCCGAGATTGAATGTCGCGATCGTATTAGAGACCGCCTTGCCTTTCCAACCATGTGAAGGCCCAAGTCGTCGAACATCTCACTGAGATATTCTCTGGGATGGCTCTGCCAGCATCTCCGCTCGGTCCCGTCATCATCCACACTCAATGAGATTCATTAGAAACAAGGCGTTCAGCGGATGGGGAGTGAACTTGATCGTAAGCGCTTAGCCGCGACCCTATTGATGCTGGCTTGGCGTTTTGCGGAATCGCGACGGCATGAGGTCTTCGATCCTGCTATCGAGATGGCCGTCGATGATCGCCTCGAGTGTTTCGGCGATGTAGGCGGCCGGGTTGACGTCGTTGAGCTTGCAGGTTTATGCCGCCCGCCGAACTATGCCGAGTCGGTCATTTTCCTCAGAATTCTCGCTGACCGGCGTTTGGTCGGTTCGGCATAGTTCGTTCTATGCCTCCGCTTTCAACAGCGGAGAACAGGAAGATGGAAGTTGAAGAGTACTTAGGCAGAAGCCGCTGGACCGGCGTCTCTGAAGCGGGCCGCACGGACAGTTCGTCGAGCGCTACGCCGCTCGTCTCGTCGAAGAGAGGCTCGTTCGGCACGGCACGTGGCATTGCCTCAACGAGGTTGGCGGGCTCCTGGGTTGGATCGCGGGGCGTCGCTACAAGCTGGTCGATTTCGATGAGCAGCTCGTTGAGCGGTACCGCCGACATCGAGGCGGGAGGCAGTCTATCCAACCGGTGACCGAGCTGCGCTCAAGCGATGGCTGTCGGTGCTGCGCGAGGAAAGCGTGATCACGCGGTTGGCGCTACCGCCTCTCACCCCGCGCTAACATTTCTTTAGGGAGTTCGATGCCTACCTGCGATCAGAGCGCGGCTTGACCCCGAGGTCCATCGTCCGCCATCTCCCTTTCGTCCGCAGGTTCTTGCACGAAGAATGCTCCGGCGGCGCCGGTGCCCTGTGCAAGATCAACCAAGAGGACGTGATCCGCTACGTTGAGCGCGACGCCCAGGATCGGAGTCCGGGAACAGGCGAGGCAATGTGCTGGTCGTTGCGTGCCTTTCTCCGTTACCTCCACCATCGGGGTCTGCACTCGCGCCCGTTGGCGGATTGCGTTCCATCGATGCGCCGATGGAAGCTCGCAACTCTACCGACCTATCTGCCTGCCGATCAGGTACGGAAGGCTCTCGACGGATGCAACCGAGAGACGGTGATGGGGCGACGCGACTACGCCATTCTGTTGTTGCTGGCCAAGCTCGGCCTGCGAGCCGACGAGGTCGCGACGCTCACGCTCGATGATGTCGACTGGCGCGCCAGCGAGATACTCGTTCGCGCCAAGGGCCGCCGGCGTGCACGGATGCTGATACCGCCAGACGTTGGCGCGGTCATCGTAGCATATCTGCGCAATGGCCGCCCAAAGTCGTCGTGCCGACGGTTGTTCGTCCGTCCGCACACGCGCGCCAGACGTCGGCTTTGCTTCCGGATGTGCGATCACCACGATCGCCAAGGCCGCTCTCGATCGCGTTGGAATCGTAGGTTGCGCACACCGCGCTTCCATATCTTCCGATACAGTCTCGCTACCGAGCTACTCCGATCTGGCGCGACCTTGTCGGAGATCGGACAGTTGCTACGGCACGAGAGCCACGACACCACCCGGATTTACGCGAAGGTCGACATCGATGCGCTGAGAACATTGAGCCTGCCCTGGCCGGGAGACGTGCAATGACCAATCTGCGCTCTGCACTCGACAAGTTCCTGAGCATGCGCAAGGGACTGGGATACAAATACGAGCATCAGACCCGTCTGCTTGCCGACTTCGTCACCTTCATGGAGAAGCGCAAAGCCAGGATCATCACCGCGAGCCTGGCAATGGAATGGGCAACGCTGCCGCCGGATCGTCATGCATCCTGGGCGCTGCGATTGCGACGTGCGGGGGTTCGCGCGCCATGTCGCCAACTTCGATCCGAGAACGGAGGTGCCCCCCGTCGGCATGCTGCCAGGATGGAAGCGTGCCAAGCCTCTATGTGTTTAGCGACGTGGAGATCGATGCGTTGCTGACGGCGGCGCTGGCTCTGCCGCCAGAGGACGGGCTGCACCGATGGACCTACCATACCCTGTTCGCGCTGATCGCGGTGACGGGCATGCCTATATCCGAGGCGATGAGGCTAGAGCGTGATGACGTCGACCTCGACGCGGGCGTGCTGACCGTCCGGCTGACCAAGTTCGGCAAGTCGCGGCTCGTGCCATTGCATCGCGCGACGAGAACCGTGCTGCGCGACTACGTCCACCGGCGCGGTGCACTGCTGGGATCACGCTGCGGCTCGACAACCTTTTTCGTTGCCGAACAGGGAGGCCGCTTGCTGTACCGCTGCACCAGTATCGCGTCTTCTGGCGATTGTCCCGGGAGATCGGGCTGCGACGCCCCGGTGATCGTACCGGGCCACGCGTCCACGGCTTCCGTCATCGCTTCGCCATAAGGACGCTGCTCGACTGGTATCGCGAAGGCAAGAACGTCGAGCAGCAGCTCCCAGTGCTCTCCACTTACCTCGGCCACGCCTGCGTGCGCGTTACTTACTGGCATCTCTCGGCCTGCCCCGAGTTGATGGAAGAAGCGGCGCGGCGTCTCGATCGGCGATGGGAGGTGGCGCCATGAAGCTCGCCTGCAATGTCGCAACGTTGATCGAGCGCTTCTTCACCGACCGCCTCACACGCCAGCGCACTGTTAGCGCTGACGAACTGCCGCCCTGGAATTGGCGAGACCAAAATAAGCAAGTCAATCAGGCAGCCTGAGTGACCGCCCCGCGGTCCTCACCGGCCTTCAATTACCCACAAGTACTTGCTTCATTTGCGGGAGGCTCGATCGAAGAATCTTGATGAATCGCGTGTGATTCATTGTTGAGCACCTGAATCGCGACGGCGAGGTGTCTTCATGTGTTCGAGCGGTGCGATATCTCGGCGCTCGGCGGGCCCGGATGGTCACTAGGATGATTGTGATGAAAGCGCCGTCGCACACTGGACTGAGCGCGAGATCGACAAGACGGCTTTCAAGGACGCCCGTCTTGGTCAACGATTTGGCGAGCTGTTAAGGCAATTTGGTGATGGCATGGGCGGGAGCATACTATTCTCTTCGCGCATCATGAGTCTCGCGAGTTGTGGGATGTCGCCGGCGCGTGATGATTACAGCCGTGCGGACTTGTAAAGCGGTTGACGGAGAACCGATGGAAGGCGGTGAGCTTCCTTGAGGTCCAACAGCCATTCTGCTTCCGCTCCGTGCTGCGCTGACAACGAGTGCGAATTTGTCTGGAACATGCTGCCCAATTTCCAAAAGGCCTCCGATGGGCATATCGGAGGCCTTCCTTGGAGATAAAGTGCAGAGCTGGCGGCTGGCCTGGAGCGCCTCAGCCTTTGCGAACCATTCTCGAGAGGTGCCCTCCTTTCCCAATGTTACTTAGAGGACCTCACCAATTGCGCTGGGCGCGCAGGAGCAAACTCACTGCGCTCTGGTTCTTAAGTTCATACACGGCAGCCGGTTTGGCAACTGCCGCTACCGTCGGCGCCGTGATTGTGCCAGAGTATTTCTGATCGAGGAAAATCGCGCCAAGCTCCGCCGAGAACGTCAGGTTTTTCACCGGCGTCCAGCGTGTGATGGTACCGACCGCTGCGATGTTGAAGTCGGGGTTGCAGACACCCGTCAGTCCTAGCGCCGCCATGCCTGCGCTGCCGCAGATCTGAGCTTTAGCCGCGCCAGTGTAGCGAATAGCAGCCCACCCACCGAAGAAGCCGGTATTCCAGTTGGGATTCCAGTTATGGGTGAAACCGCCATTGAACCCGTACGTGGTGGTCAGCTCAAGACCCGTCCCCGTCGCTGCCGTCGCGCCGGAGTAGATGGCATCCGAAACGCCAGCAATGCCGAGACTCTGGTAGGCACCAGCGCGGCCGGTGCTGCCGTAGATTGCCCACGCGGTCGGGAAGTTTTCCTGGATGCTGAACATGGTTGCGCCACTGGTATACGCACCCTGTAAGTTGATCGTATCACCAGCGCCAGTTGGGAGATTCTTGATCGACAACGCCAGCTGACCAGCCCAGCCCCACTTGTCCCTTGGGTACCCAGTGGTTTCGTTCGAACCATAGTACGCCGAATGGTTGTTGTGCGCCGCGACCGACGCTTGGAAGAGACCCCAAGCTTGGTCAACGCGCATCATGCCGACGACGTCCGGAGCGCGGCTGCCACCGAAATTCTGCGCCCCATAAGCACCCGTCACGATACCGGCAGCCGTGGCGCCTGTCGTGTTCCAGATGTTTGTCTGGTAGTAAGCAGTTGGGTCCTGCGCCGAAATTGTTGCCGTGATACCCTGACCCAAGTCAGCGGTATAGCTCAGCTGGTTGACACCTGTAGCATCGCCGCCACCACCCGGGAGGCCATCGAAGCTGTTGGCAGGATAGTTGGTCCACGGCGAGCTAAACTGGGAGACGGTCTTCCCCATGGTGAAGCCCGCAAACTGGATGAAGGCTAAGTAGACGCCGAGTGAACCGAGCCCAACGCCGTCACCCGAATACGACGTGGCGCCCGTTCCGGTGGAACTGGTGGAACCAGCCTTCCAGTTAAAGGTCGCCTCGAAGTAGGTGCGGACCATGCCGTATTCGGTCGCTGTGCGCGTATCGATTGTGAGGTCTTGGCGAGCACGAGTTGTGTAGTAGTTGCTTAGACGATTGTGCGCAGCGCCGACGCCAGACAGTGGGGGCAGCACGAAGCTGTTGGTACCCAACATCATGTCGGCGCGCAGGAAGCCACCCAGCTTGATGCAGGTGTCGGTGCCGGGGATGTAATAGAATCCGGCACCATACAGCGAGCAAACCTTCACGTACTCGACCGCCTTTGCCTTGACGGGCAGGTCCGCCGCTTGCGCTTGACTCAATGCGATTAAGCCTACGGCTGGTGTCAGCGCGATTTGTTTAATCGTCCGATAGAAGTCAAAGATCGTATGTGATAATGTCATTGCCACCCTATCCTCTAGGCCAAAACTTGTGCGGCCGAGGCAATATCGTTGGGAAGCAACAGTCCGGTGACGACTATCGAATAATGTGATGGTCTATGGTGATTTGGCGATATGAGAGTGAGAACGCGCCGCCATTCAATGCGACTTCACGGCCAAATGCTGAATGTGCTACCGATCGCGAGGTCGTCGCGAGTTGAGCGAACAGCTGGTAACTGCTTTATCAACGGTAGCAAAGGACGACGGAACGCGTCCCGCCGACAAGCTGGATGAGGCGATGCCCACTCTGCAAGCCGTGAGAATGGATCGAAAAGTGTGGCTCGCGAATGTTGAAGCACGTAGTCATTTTATCGTGCGTCTACGTACTCGCGCTGACAATGCTAACGCCTCACGTGATCCGCTTGCTCAAACGCTGTGACGCACGTCCGTCGCCGCTTGAGGACCCCACCTCGGCACGAAAACCAGCGCGCGAGAGCACCGCAGGATAACGAGCCGCGAGCTCAGGTCTAACTAGTTGTCCGTGAACAAGCGAACCTCTCAGCGAAGGCACCGCTGCGACCGGGGGCATATCAGAACAGCACGATCGGTGGACTTGGGCCGCTGTGGCCGCGGTCGTCGGAGACGATCGCCCAGAAGTAGCCCTTCTTCGTTTGGCCACGCCCGGGATCGAGTATTGGGGCCGTGGTTTCGTCCATGAACAGACGATCCGCCATGGCCAGGCGGCGGCACATGTGGTCTGCGATGGGCTGAAGATGGAAGCAGGCGCGGCCGGACCAGTTGCCCATTGTCGCCCGATCAAGGCGGATGCCCTGGCGCGCATAGATCTCGGCCTGACGGTAAAACGGCGTATGGTCGCCAAACTTGGAGACGATCGCGTGCGCGATGGTCGCTTCGGTCGGCAGCCCGCCGGGCACGACGTGCTCCGGTGCGTGCGCCTGCATGACGGGGCCCGAGCAGCGGCGACAGATATATTTCGGGCGGCGCGTGGCCAACACCCGCCATTGCGCTGGGATCACGTCGAGGCGCTTGCTGACGTCCTCGCCGATCTTCGTCATGGCGCCGCAACCGCGCGGACAGAGCGTGCTCGCAGGCTTGATGATCCGTTGCACTCGCGGCAAATGGGCAGGCAAGCAGCCGCGACTGCGATGAGAACCTTGATCCGGCGCGTTCCGCGACCGACCCTGGATCACCGCCTCGGCTCTCTCCTGCGCGGCGTCCAGGATGCCTTGTGCGGTCTCCACGTCTTCGAGCGGCAAATGATATTGATCTGGTCGTAGCTTCTCGGACTTTGCGCCGAACTTGTCGCGTCGCAGTTCGCCGAGAATGACCTCCAGCCGACGCCGCGCTTCCTCCGGGCGGACCAACCTCCAATCCAGGCCCGCGAACATCGCTGGCGACATGCGCAGCACGCCGTCCGTGATCGTTGGCCAAACGAACTTGCAACCTTCGAGGCGTTTGTGCACCGATATCAGGCCCGTTCGATCCCAGACCAAAATCTTGATCCGATCCCGCTCGTTTCGATCGGAACACGAAGGCTGCGCCGCTGAACGGATCGAGACGAAGCATCTCCTGCACCTTCGCCGCAAGCCCATCGTGGCCACAGCGGAAGTCGATCGACCGCGTTGCAACGTAAATCTTCAGATCAGCACCGGCCGCGATCATCGTGATGCTCGCAGCACGCGGATCACCCGGGACAGATGCTCGGCATCAATGGCCGTATCCGTCCGCAGCACGATATCACCGGTCGCGATCTCAAGCTTGATTGCCGGCGCCTGACGCTCCCCCAACGCACCTCCCACCACCACCACCAGCGGCGCGAATGTCGGCTGCGACGCCTACCGCGCCGGCAACAGGCCTCGCTGTCGAAAGCGCCGGCGCCAGTCGTAGATCGTAGATCTGCCAGCGCGTCGCTCCATACTTGCGCGCCACCTCGGACACCTGGGCACCAGGTAACAGGCTCTCGGCGACGATCCGAGCTCTCTCCGCTTCCGAACGCACATGGCTGCGGCGCGGCAATCTGGATGGAAGTGCAGCGTCAATCAGGATGAGAGAGCTTCGCCGGGCTCGTGACGCAGGGAGGGCGTAGCCCGACCGGAG